>JAFWYB010000034.1 GCA_017517865.1 Clostridia bacterium
GCGATTTTTTGCGGAGCGGATTTTTGGCAAGACAAGACACAAAACGCAGTAAATCCTATCGGATTTACGAGTATTTTAACGAAGTATTGGCGGAAATCCGCCCGTAAAAAACGGGGTTCGGATTATGCTCGCCACCCTATGCTTAACTTCCTTATGAAGTGGCGCCCTTCGGGCGTTCTTTTCTTGCTGCTTACTGCTTTATTTAATTGTTACATCCATAGGCTTCTGTCTGTGATAGAAACAGTTGCCGATGTTTGTGGGGGAAAGCATCATTTTGAGCTGGTCGAGCCTTTCCTTTACGGTAATACCTCTTGTAGGTACGTCGCAAAGGCTCATAGCAGAGATGCTGCACAGCTGCTCTTCAGGTGAGAAAGCTTCGTCGAGCTTCATTGTAACCGTTTTTTCCTCGCCCGGAAGAAGGTCAAAGAAGTTATCTGAGAAGGGCAGGGAGGAAAGACTGCTTTCAACTCTTACAAGACGGGCAAACTTATCTGCCTTAACAGTGATTTCTATTTCGTCACCCTTTACCGATTTTTCAACCGAAAGCTTTGCCTTGGGAAGCTCAAGATACTTTTCGGCACTGAAAAGATAGGTTTTGCTTGTTTTTTCAAAGCCTTCACATTCGAGACTTATTTTTATGCCCGTCTTTTTAAGGTCGTGACGTCTTGCAAGCTGTTTTCTGTAAACGGTATATACGTTTTTGTTTTCGAGCGCTTCAAGGGTAAGCTTCTTTGTTTTTGACTGAATGAGCTTTTCACTTTCGAAATCAAAGATTTCACAGGTGAGAGTGACCTCTTTTTTCTCGTTAAGGTCGTTGAGAAGAACAACAGAAGCCTTTCTTTCGTTGTCGTCGAAGCAGAGGCTTACGGGTGCATTGAAGTGTCTTGCACCGTACTGAAGAGCCTTGTAGTTGCCGTAGAAATCTATTGAAGCCCATGAGCATACGGGCCAGCAGTCGTTAAACTGCCAATAGATTGCACCGTTGCAGCGACCCTTGTTTCTGCGCCAGAATTCGGTAGCATCCTTGATGCATTCGAGCTGAGTTATCTGTGAAAGATAGATGAAATCCTCAAAGCGTGCGGGAAGAAGGAAGCGTGAGCGGATGTAGTAGAACATCTTATCGTTACCTGCGCCGCACTTCTGATGCCAGCGGAAGACCTCACTGTCGAGGGCGTAGTCCTCTTTGCTTGCGAAGGTGCGTATCGTTTTTTCGTCGGGAAGGCTTTCAAAGCCGAATTCGCTGCAGAAGCGGGTAGGTCTGTTGCGGTATTCTCTCATATTACTCATACCGTGCCAAACGCTCCACAGATGGGTATCGCCTACATTGTCGGCATTGATGCCCTTGCCGTCGTCGGTGCCGCAGGGTGAGCCGGGGATAAACGGGGTTACGGTGTCGTATTTTCTTAACTCATCGGGAAGAATGTGATAGAAGAACTTTTCCGTCCACCTTATGTAATCTCTCATATGCATCCAGCCGCCGCTCATAGCTTCAATTTCGTTGTTGCCGCACCATAAAGCAAGGCAGGCGTGATGCTTGAGTCTGTTTACATTGTATTCTATTTCCTTTTTTACGTTATCGAGGAAGGCGTCCTTGAAGAAGGGGTAGGCCTGACAGGCAAAGGGAAAGTCCTGCCATAAAAGAATGCCCATTTCGTCGCAACGGTTATAGAATTCGTCGCTTTCGTAATATCCGCCGCCCCATACTCTTATCATATTGAAGTTTGAAAAGCGTGCAGCGTCGAGAAGAGTCTGCATTTCCTTTTCGCCGTAGCGGGTGATGAGGCTGTCTGCGGGAATGTAGTTGCCGCCCTTTACGAAAACGGGTACGCCGTTAAGAATGAAGCGGAAATTGCTGCCGTATTCGTCCTTGCTTCTGTCAAGCTCTATTGTGCGAAGACCGATTTTCTTCTCGAAAACGGAAATAACCTTGTTGCCCTTTTTGAGAGTAGCGGTAAGGGTATAAAGAGGCTGAATGTCCTTTCCTGAAAGCTCATAGGTCCACCAGAGCTCAGGCTTTTCAAGCGTAAAGCTGACCTTTTCTCCCTTCTCGGTGAGAACGGTACCGTCGGGGCAGGTGAGAGTTACGGTGCAGTTGGTTTTGGAATCTGTAACTGCATTTACAAAACATTCGGCACTGATTTCAACCGTGCCGTTCCTGTGCACCTGACCTACCTCAAGAGAGGTGATCTCTGCGGCGGTGATGAAGTCAAGATAAACGTCCTTTGTAATACCGCTTATGGGAAGAATCGGACCCCAGTCCCAGCCGAAATGACATTGGGGCTTACGGATGTGGACGATGCCGTTCTGACCGTTGGAGTTCATCGGAGCTCCCTCTTTTTTATAAATCTTTTCAACGTATCTTACAGGTGAAAAGAAATATACTCTGAGGGTATTTTCGCCCTCTCTGAGAATATCCTTTACCTCGAAGGTGTATTTAAGGTGACAGTTTTCACCCTTGCCGATGAGAGTGCCGTTAAGATAAATGTCACAGATTGTGTCGAGCATCATAAAGCAGAGCTTTACCGTGTCTGACTTAAGCTCATCCGCAGTTACCGTGAAATCCCTTTCGTAAACCCAGTCGCTTTCACCTACAAAGGCGCAGTCCTTTTCGTTGAGACCGTCAAAGGGGTCTGAAATAATACCCTCGGCCATAAGGTCTGTGAAATTACAGCCGGGCACCGTTGCCTTGAGAAAGGCATTTTCGTCGGCACGTCTGAAGCGCCACTGTCCGTTAAGTGTTTTAATCATTGTTTTCCTCCTTGTAATAGGCTGTAAAGCTGTGATGTGAAATCTGCTTTTCCTTGGGCGGCACGGTCATATAGTCGCCGTAAATTGCAGTGAGATATGCATCGTAATTTTTAAGAGCCATAAAGCTTCTGCCTTCAAATTCAAGCTCGGTGTATTCCTCGTAAACCGAGGTAGGAAGAATTTCTCTTGTTCTGTAGGAGCCGCACAAGCAGGCACAGTATTCTGTAGTGCCGAAGTCTTTTCCGTACATTTTTTCAATACGGTTTATCAGGAAGCTTTTTGAGAAAAATCTGCTGAGTATGAAAAAGGCAAGCCGCAGTGGCTCATATATTATGCTGCGTGTTTTGCTTCTGAAAAACCTTTTCCAGTTTTTTGCGATGAGTATATTTCTCAGAAGATCGCTTTTTCTGAAAAGACTCAGCGCTTCCTGACGGGTATCGGCGAGAGCGTCAACGGGAAAGATGTCAACGTAAACACCGTAGCTGAGCTTGTTTGTACCGCAGTTTTCGTCGGTGATTGCCGTATTTCTCGCCGTGGCCTTTGCAAAAAGGTATCCGTATTCTTTTTCGGTTTCGTGGCTTACGAGTCTGAAATCCGTCTCATTTTCCTTGCAGAAGGAAATGAGGGTATTGTAATCGGGGCGGGGCATAATAATGTCGATATCGTCGTCCCAGGGAATAAATGCCTTGTGGCGCACTGCACCCAGAAGAGAGCCGCCGCAAAGTGAATAGCGTATGTTGAGCTTACGGCACAGAGCATCAAGCTCGGTAAGAATGTCAAACTGAAGCCGTTTGAGTTCCTTGTCGGGAATAGGTTTACGTGTGTCTTTCATTTTCTTGCTCCTGAGTGGATTATTTGAGAAAGCTTTTAGCGTATTTCATAACGCCGTTAAGAGTGTAGCAGGCAAAGCAGAAGAGAGATTTTATAAGGCTGAAGCCCATATATCTGTAAACCATAAAGGTCATTTTTGCAGATTGCAGCTTATTTCCGCTTTTGCCCGTCGTGCTCAGACGGTATTTTAAAAGAGGCTCGTTTACTGCTGACGCCCTGCCGTATTTGCGAAGAATCTCAAGCCACATTATGTAGTCCTCATGGCTGTCCTCATGGTGCATTGGGAATTCCTTTGCGACCTCCGTTTTGACCAATACGGAGGAGCAGTTTATGGGATTCTGCTTAAGTAAATCCTTATATGTGAGCTTTTCCTTTACGGGAATGATTCTTCCCGTCGGCTCACCCTCGGGGGTGAGAAGCTCTCTTGCCGTTGAACAAAGAACGGTGCCGTCTCTTTCAATGACATCAAGCTGCTTTTTAAGCTTGCCCTCTGCCCAGTAATCGTCGCAGTCGAGAAAGGCTACGTAGTCACCCCTTGCCATAGAAACGCCTTTGTTGCGGGTTTTGGCAACACCCATATTTTTTTCGTTTTTTATATAGGTAACGGCAGGGTTATTACTGTATTTTTCCATTGCCTTGTCGGTGTCATCGGGGGAGCAGTCGTTTATGACGAGTATCTCCATAGGTACATCCTGAATGAGGGCAGAGTCAATCGCCTTATGAATATATGCCGCCCCGTTATATGCGGGAATTATAACCGTAACCTTAATCATAGCGACCTCCTGACACAAAAACACATATTTAAAATATTATACCATATATAACAACAGTTTTCAACTGTTATATGCAGGTTGACAAGCCCTGATGTAAAATGATAAAATAATTCTATATTGCTACAGTTCAAGAGGTTGTTATGATAAAAAGAATGATGAGCCTTCTTATGGCTTTTGTGCTTATTCTGAATATACCGTTTTTTGCATCGGCTGAGGGTGAATGTACTTCCGGGTCCCCATACAGCGAGGTGGTTTCTTCTGAAAAGGAGCCCGTCAGAATAAGAAAAGAGCTTTCGGAAGGTGTAAAAAATATTGTCAAAAGGTCGCGGCAGATGAGTCTTATCAGCTGGACACCGCTGAAAAACATCATCGGCTGGGAAAGATTTGTTACCTATAAGGCAGGTGTAACCTACACGGGTCTGCCCTACGGTCAGCCTATTTTCGCCTCATACGTTCCCTGGTGGACAAGCCTTGAGGGCTTTATGGATGCGGTGAATAACCCGAAAAGCAAGCTTTATACGGATAAATCCACCTACAACGAGGTTGCGCCCTTCTATTCGGTGGATTGCAGTGCCTACGTTTCATGGGCGTGGCAGATGCCGTCAAGGCTTACAACGGCAGGAATACCCGAAAATTCAGAGCTTATAAGCAAAACCTCACTTGACAACGCTCAGGTAGGAGACGCTCTTTGCAAAAGGCTTTCTCACGTGGTGCTCATAACCGATATGGCCTATGATGAAAACGGCAGACTCAGCTACGTTGAAATTTCAGAGGCAACGGCTAAGGAAAATACAGATTGCTGCTGCGTTATAACCGTATGGGGAGAGGGCTGTGAATTCAGTCTTGACGATTTATACAAAAAGTATTTCGGTGACGGCTATTTCCTTTACAGAAATCCTTCAAGGGACAGTGTTACATATACCCACAGCTGTGCAGTTGTGCTTGAGGGGGACCGTTGCAGCAAATGCAGAGCGGGTATGCATACATCGCTCGGTGAGGTCTGCGGCTCGGTTGAAATAACAGAAAAGTCAGTCTGCTCTTACGTTGAGCCTGCAGACAGAGCAGTTAAGGTAAGAGAGTATAAAAAAGGCAGCCGTATAACTGTTACGGAAAAGGCAAGGGACGGACACGGCGGCCTCTGGTATAAAACGGAGAGCGGTACGTGGCTTAATAGCGACGGACTTAAGCTTTACGAAAACGAATTCTGCACCGAATGGACGGAAGCTGTGCCCGAAAATACAGACGAAGCATATATTGAGGAAAGGTATTTTTACAGAAGCGCCGAAAAGGAAACCGTTACCTCATTAAAGACCTCTCTGAAGGGTTATACCCGTGAGGGAAGCAGGCTTGTCAAATATAACACCGACACCCTGAAGGGAATAACCGAGTGGCCCGAAGGCTTTGATAAAAGCTCCGATTTCTATAAAAAGTACGATCTTACTTATCTTACTGCAATAACGCAAAGCGACTACCGCCGTACCGTTTCAAGGCCGTCTGCAAGAGGCTATATATACTATCATTACTGTGACGGTAAAAATGCCTCGGTAAGTGATACCGAAAGCGGAAAGAAAACGGTTTTTCACTGCTTCAGCAGCAAAATCTCACCCGATGAGCTCAGTAAAGCGGGTGAATGCTGTGTGATTTCCTCTTCGCGCTGTAAGTGTTCAGACAGATTTTACGCAATACCTCTTGTGGCGGTGAAGTATAACGAATTCCGCAGGGAGTATGTATACAGCCGCATCGGTGAATGGTCTGAGTGGACGGACAAAAAGACGGTGGCAGAGGAAAACACGGTTGTTGAAAGAAAGCTTTTCTGCAGATATAACGATACGGCACACAGCTGGATTTTCACTAAGGTGCAGAATGAAGCCGACTGTAAGAGCAGGGGTGTAGCCGTATACACCTGTAAGGATTGCGGTAAGACCAAAAAGCAATATACACCGGAAACGGCGCATATCTCGGACGGTACGGTTTCAGCACTTAAAAAAGCGGGTATCAATAAAAGCGGCAAGGGTGCGGTATATTGCTCCGTCTGCGGCGAAAAAACCGAGGATGTAAAAATTCCCGCAATAACAAAAACGGTGCAGAGCTTCACGTCTGCGGTGTATGACGGAAAATCCAAGACACCCTCTATCCGTTTTTACGACAGTGAGGGCAACCGACTTGTCTATAAAACCGATTTCACCGTAAAATATCCTTCACAGAGAAAGAAGCCGGGTAAATATACTGCAAAGGTAACCTTCAAGGGTAAATATGAGGGTGAAAAGCTTATTACATTTACAATAAAGCCTTCAGCGGTAAATCTTTCGGCTTCGTCGGATAAAAGCAGTGTAATCCTCAGCTGGGATGATCTGCCTGAGGCAACAGGTTACAGAGTTTACCGCTACAATACCTCTACCAAGAAATACAAGGCTCTTAAAACTACCCTCGGCACAGCCTATACCGATTCCGCCCTTGAACCGGGCAAGAGATATTATTACGTCGTCAAAGCCTATACCAAGGTTAAGGGGGAAACTTATTGGAGTACCTTTTCCAAGGCGGCTGTTAATACAAAGAAAAAATAAAAAGGAGAAAAACAGCTATGATTTTAATCAAGATTATTTCGGCAATTACGGCATTTATTATGGCGGTGCTTCCCTTCGGGAGCTCACAGCCCGAAAGAAAGTGTAATCCCGTGTTCACCGGAACCTTTATACAGTCCTGGATGAGCGGCAGCTGGGACGATGAACGCTGGCAGACAGAAATTGATAATATGAAGGAAGCAGGCATAGAATATCTTGTTCTGCAGGACGTTGCAAATAAGGGAAGTGAGAAGCTCAGCGGAGTGTGGAGCGTTTATTATGACAGTGAGCTTACTGCTTTTGAGGATGCGGCCTTCGGCGGCAACGTTATTGAAAAGGCGCTTCGCAACTGCGAGCAAAGCGGCATTAAGGTTTTCGTCGGCCTTGCAATGTTTGACGATTTCTGGAATGAAACCTCACTTTCGCCTCAGTATAAAGAGGTTTGCGGCGTTATGGCGGATATGATAGAGGAAATATATGCCAAATACGGCGATTACGAGTGCTTCTACGGTTGGTATTTCACACCTGAAATCAGTAACAGTCTTATCAGACAGATATATGTCAAGGGTATTTCCGACGGCGTGAATATTGTTATTGATGCCATAAATGAAACCGATGAAAGCAAGCCTCTGCTTATGAGCCCCTTTTCGTCTGAGTACCTTGCCGCAGGTCCTATGATGAGCCTTGCAACCTATGTGCGTATAATAAACGGCATTAACTTCCGTGACGGTGATATTTTTGCTCCTCAGGATGCGGTGGGCGCTAAGTGGGTGAGCGAAAAAAATCTTGAAAGAAACTGGAAAATGTATAAAGCGGCAGTCGATTCCTGCGATGCTGACCTCAAGCTGTGGGCAAACTGCGAAAACTTCTCAACGGTTGTTGCTCACTCTGCTCTTGAGGGTATAATCAACCCTCCTGCAACGGAGAACACCGTTTACGTTACCGAAACCCTTGACCGCTTTGTCCGCCAGATGGATATTGCATCAAGATATGCTGAAAATATCATTACATTTTCATATAATCACTACTACAGCCCCGATTACGTAAACCCCGCCTTTATCGAAACCTATTACGACTATCTCGATAACGGCTACGAGCTTGAGACGGCTGCACCTGCAGCACCTGAGAATGTTAAAGCAACGACAACCGATGAAGGCACCCTCATCACCTGGGAGGCGGCAGAGGATAACATAGGTATAGCCTATTACAGAATTGAGAAGGACGGTAAATTCCTTGCAAGAGTTGACCTTGTTTACGGTTGGGAGGCCTTGGAGTATCTTGATACGGGTGCGGCAGGTGAATATGTTATCACTGCATACGACTGTGCGGGAAACAGAAGCATTCAGCAGTCGGCGGCCGCACACTGATGCGGGATAAAGCCTGAAGCAGATACCCTCGGTTGCACGGCTGCGTTCAGAGTGTTTCACTCCGGTGTTTGACAGGCTTAAGTCGATTCTTTTATGTTTATTAAGGACAGAAAAAATTATCGGGAGACACTATGTAATGAAGTGCTCCCGATTTTTTATATAAAAATGACACTGTTTTATTCGCCTTAAAACCCGCGACGAAGTAAATAACACTGTGCGAAGCACAAAAAGAACCTGACTTAGTCAGAACCCTGTTATTCCTCTCCTATCAGTTCATCTGCCGTAACGCCAAGCACCTTCGCTATTGCAAAAAGCTCGATATCGGTTACCGTTCGGGTTTTGTCTTCAATTCTTGAAACAGAGCCTCTGCAAACGTAAACACCTAAAAGCTCAAGCTTGTTTGAGAGAGTCTGCTGGCTCATATTGCGCTCTTTACGTAATTTTTTTACCTTATCGCCGATAAGATTCATATTTTTTCCGTCAATAATTCTTGCCACCGTATCAACTCCCTTAAACTGTTTTTTTGTCTTGACAAAGGACAAAATATATGTTACCATAGAGATATGAAAAACTTGTCTTATCATAGGACAAACGGCAAATTGGAGGAATAAATAATGAAAAAAATTTTAGCTGTTTTACTTGCATTATGTATGCTGGTTGCTTTTGCTGCCTGCGGTAATAAAGGAGATATCCCCTCTGATGAAACAACCGTAAGTGAAACAACAGAGCCTCAGACAACCGAAAGAGTGAAGCCTGAGCCGGTTAAGCTTATTGACGATGAGTATCTTTCACTTACAATCAACGACGCTTATAACGATGAAGATTTAGGCTATGTTCTCAAGGCTGTTGTTGAAAATAAGAGCGAAGAGGAATATTTTTATTCAATCGACTCCTGCTCAATTAACGGTGTTTCAGTTGATGTTTTCTTCTATGCAGAGGTAAAACCGGGCAAAAAGGCAGTTGAAAAAATTGAAATCAACGATTTCGTTCTCGAAGGAACAGGCATCGGTGAATATACCGATATAGAAATGGAAATTACCGTGCAGAAGGATATTCTTGAGGATGCCGTTGCTTCGCGCACAGTTCATTACTATCCCCAGGGCGCAGATAAGGCTTCTAAGTTTGTAAGACAGCCTGCAGACACAGACAAGATTCTTGTTGATAATGCATACATCACTCTTACCGCTATCGGAATGGATCACGACGACGAATTTGAGTCAACGGAGCTTTGCCTTTATCTTGTAAACAAGAGTGACAAAGATCTTTCAATTGATGCAAGTGCTGTTTCTGTCAACGATGTTATGATTGACCCCTATTACACTGAAACAGTTGCGGCAGGTAAGGTTAAGTTCAGCGTTCTTTCATGGGAAGATTATGAGCTTGAGGAAAAGGAAATAGAAACGATAGAAAAGGTTGAAATGGAAATTTCAGGCTACGGCGAAACAGATTATCTTGATATACTCAACAATATTGACCTGGAAGACCTTTTCAGTGAAGACGGTGACGTCACAGATATTTTAACTGATATGAGTCTGTTTAATCAGAGTGTTGTTTACGAACCGTAAAAATATGCGGCATACGGCGTTTGCAGTGTGCCGCTTTTTTAATTAAGGTATATTTCGAAAAGTTTTGCAAAAAATTCAAATAAACACTTTACATTTCAGAATTGTTGTGATATAATCTTCAAGCATTATGCCGATTTCTCGGTTTGCGGGTAAATGTCCGACGGACTTCTCACCTAACCGCTCACTGGGGGTCAGGTATGCAAATATTATCAAGAGGTGAAAAAATCATGATGACAAAGGAACAGAAATCAGCTATCATCGCTGAGTATGCTACTCACGAAGGTGACACAGGTTCTCCCGAAGTGCAGATCGCTCTTCTTACTTACAGAATCAACAATCTTACAGAGCATCTCAAGGAAAACAAGAAGGACCACCACTCACGTCGCGGCCTTCTTATGATGGTAGGTCAGAGAAGAAACCTTCTCGCTTACGTTCAGAAGAACGATATCGAAAGATACCGTGCTATCGTTGCAAGACTCGGTCTTCGTAAGTAATTTTGCATTCCTTTGGCAGACATATTTTTATGTCTGCCATTTTTCCGTATTTTAAGGTGAGTTTTTCATTCTTCAAAACGGAAAAAACCGTAAAAATACGGGGCGGATAAATTGGGTTAGCACTAAATTGAGTATCCTCAGGGGTATTGAATTTATTGCTAAACCACGCCCTCGTATTTATAAAAAAATAAATTCAAAGAAAAGCGAGGTAGAAAACATGTTTAATGAATTCAGAAAATTCGAAACCACACTTGCAGGCAGACCTCTCGTAGTTGAAACAGGTAAAATGGCAGGTCTTGCAGGCGGCTCATGTCTCATCAAGTACGGCGAAACAGAGGTTCTCTGTACCGCTACAATGGCTGCAAAGCCCAGAGAAGGCGTAGACTTCTTCCCTCTTTCGGTTGACTATGAAGAGAAGCTCTATTCAGTAGGCCGTATCCCCGGCTCCTTCCAGAGAAGAGAAGGCAAGGCTTCAGAAAAAGCTACTCTTTCATCAAGAGTAATCGACAGACCTATCCGTCCTCTTTTCCCCAAGGATATGAGAAACGACGTAGGCGTTGTTGCAACGGTTATGTCAGTTGACCCCGACTGCCTTCCCGAAATTACCGCTATGATCGGTGTTTCCGTAGCAATCTCAATTTCAGAAATCCCCTGGGACGGCCCCATCAGCGGCGTTTCGGTAGGTCTTGTTGACGGCAAGTTCGTTATCAACCCCACTCTTGAGGAAAGAACAAAGAGCGAAATGGCTGTTACAGTTGCTTCAACTGCAGACCTTGTTGCAATGATCGAAGCAGGCGCAAACGAAATTGACAACGAAACAATGTTCGACGGTATTATGTACGCTCACAAGGTAAACCAGGAAATCGTTGAGTTTATCAAGGGCATCCAGGCTGAGGTAGGCAAGGAAAAGGTTCCCTTCGAATCACAGGATCCCGCTCCCGAGATGTTCGAAGCTATCAAGGAATTTGCTATCGACGATATCAAGTTCGCTCTTGATACAGACGATAAGAGAATCCGTGACGAAAGACTCAAGCCCGTATACGAAAAGGTACACGAGAGATTTGACGAGGAATATGCAGAAACAATCGAAAAGATTGACGAGTGCCTTTATAAGCTCCAGAAGTACGTTGTAAGACGCTGGCTTCTTGATGAGGGCAAGCGTGTTGACGGCAGAGGCATCAACGATATGCGTCCTCTCGATGCACAGGTAGATCTTCTTTCAAGAGTACACGGCTCAGGTATGTTCACAAGAGGTCAGACCCAGGTTCTTACAGTTACCACTCTCGGCCCCATGAGCGATGCTCAGCTTCTTGACGGTCTCGATGAAGAAACCGAAAAGAGATATATCCACCACTACAACTTCCCCTCATACTCTGTTGGTGAAACAAAGCCCTCAAGAGGCCCCGGCAGACGTGAAATCGGTCACGGTGCTCTTGCTGAAAGAGCTCTCGTACCCGTTATTCCCTCAGTTGAGGAGTTCCCCTATACAATCAGACTCGTTTCCGAGGTTCTTTCCTCAAACGGCTCAACCTCACAGGCTTCAATCTGCGGCTCAACTCTTTCACTTATGGCAGCAGGTGTTCCCATCAAGGCTCCCGTTGCAGGTATCTCCTGCGGTCTTATCAGCGAAGGCGACCGCTTTATGACAATGGTTGACATCCAGGGACTTGAGGACTTCTTCGGCGATATGGACTTCAAGGTAGCAGGTACAAAGAAGGGTATCACAGCTATTCAGATGGACCTCAAGGTACACGGTCTTACACCCGAAATCATCAAGGAAGCTTTCGAAAAGACCTACGATGCACGTTGCAAGATTCTTGACGAGGTTATGCTTCCCTGTATTGCAGAGCCCAGAGCAGAGCTTTCAAAGTACGCTCCCAAGATGCTCACAACAAAGATCGACGTTGACAAGATCGGTGACGTTATCGGTAAGCAGGGTAAGGTTATTCAGAAGATCTGCGCTGAATGCGAATGTAAGGTTGATGTTAACGAGGACGGTTCAATCTTCGTTTCAGCTATTGACCTTGATAATGCAAAGCGCGCTATCACAATCATCGAAACAATCGCAAACGATCCCGAGGTCGGTGCAATCTTCCGTGGCGTTGTTACCCGCCTTATGAGCTTCGGTGCTTTTGTTGAAATTGCTCCCGGTAAGGAAGGTCTTGTTCACATCAGCAAGCTCGACGTTAAGAGAACAGAAAAGGTTGAAGACTGCGTAACAGTCGGTGACGAGGTAATCGTTAAGGTTCTCGAAATTGACGACCAGGGCAGAATCAATCTTTCAAGAAGAGATGCTCTCATCGAAATCGAAGGTCTCGTACCCGAGGATGACGGTGAAGAAGCTCCCCGTCGCCCCAGACCCCGTCGTGACAACGACCGCAGAGGCGGCAGAAGATAAATATAAAAAGCTCCCGATATTCGGGAGCTTTTTAAATGCAGAATGCAAAATGCAAAATGCAGAATTGCGGGGAACGTGGATGGCAAATGGTAACCACTACCCGCCGGATACATGTTGTAGGGGCGGCCAATGGCTGTCTGTTTTGATTTTGCAAACAAAAAAGACAGGGATCGTCCCTTGTCTTTTTTTATTTTACCCTCTCATACGGCTTTTTTTCATCGGTGAGCCCTGCAAGATAATCCATACTTGTATCAAGAGCAAGGGCGATTCTTTTGCACTGCTCGAAGGTATAGTATCTTTTTCCGTTTTCAATTTTTGAGTAATCGCTCTGATCAATGCCTGTAAGCATCTGCATCTGCACCTGCGTAAGACCTTTTTCTTTTCGTAATTCTTTTAATCTGCTCATCATAATCACCAAATATATTATGGCATATTGACCTATTGACAATAGGGTGAAATTGACCTATAATGATGAAGTGGATTAAAAAGGAGATGTTGATATGACTAAAAAGCTGAAAATTACAGTGTTGATATCGGTTGTAGCTTTTGTCATTCTCGCGGTCGTTATAATATTTTCAACCGGCAGCGATTTTAAGGGCAGTTGGATATATTCGGAATGCTATTTGGACGGAGCTTTAACAGACAGACCCTATGGCTTTGAATTCGGAAGATATTACACCAAGGGCATCAGCTTTGATAATGACGGCAGTCTGAGCATAAGCTGTAAGCACGGTTATATGTATATAGATAAAATGAGGTATGCCAATGCTTATGACCTGTCGGGTGAATATACCGTAATCGGAAAAGAGAAAATAACCATTTTGTGTGACGGTTATGAGGAAAAAACATTTTCCTATGAAATCAAGGAAGGAAAGCTTCATCTTACTGACGGGAATTTTTTATATGTTTTTGAAAAGGAAGACAAGAATAAAGGCTTAGGATTTTCTAAGTTGTTTTCATCTCTGATGTCATAATAAGGTGTGTAAAAAATAACACCGTAGGGACACGGCTTGCCGTGTCCGCTGACCTAGCCGCCGAATGCGGTGCGGGTGTTATTGACAAACAGTATTGTTTATGATATAACACATAAAAAGGAGAGAGTCAAATGATTTACGGAGCGATAAACGAAAAAGGCGAGAGGTATTACACTGACCTCAATAAAGTTTTTGATTTTATTAACAACAAACAGGTTGAATATAACTGGCTGATTACGGATTGTGACTGCTATCCCTACAATTATGTGACTGATGAAATACTTGAAAAAGGATATTGTTGGATAAGTGGTGAAAAGCTTACAGAGATTGTTGAAAAAGCAGATTATCAGTGGGTGTGGGCGGTGTTGTCCGGGTTTGAAAAATCTGTTGAGCTTGATGAAGTGTTGAAATATGATCTCCCTTACGCTGACGGCTATCCGGGCTTCTGGCAAAATCCTTTAACGCTGCAGCATCCGTTGGCGAAAATAGAAATTGTACCTTGGGATAGTGCTTTGACTCTGATTTTAAGTGAAGAAAAAGATATAGTTGATGCTTTCAGAAAATATTTTCGTCAAAGCGAGGATCTGGCAGAATACAACACTAAATTTAAAGGTTAACTGTGCTTTTTATAACCGTTTAATCTGATTTGCAGGGGACGCCCGTCGGGCGTCCTTTTTGCTTTTTACGGCCGCTAAACCAACGGTTTACTGTCTTAATCTGATGCTTTCAACCGCAGGTTTAATAAAATTTTGCCCTTTTAACTGTCTGTTGCTTGAATTTTTCCTTCCCTGAGGGTAAAATAGCCTTGTAAGCCGGCAAGAAATATAAAGGAGCAAGTGCTATGACTGTTGAAAATACCGATAAAACGCTTGGTAATGAGAAAAATAAGAAAGAAACTCTCGGCAACAGAATATCTTCATTAAGAAAGCAGAGGGGATATACACAGAGTGAATTTGCAGAAATGCTCAGTGTTACTCCTCAGGCGGTGTCAAAGTGGGAAAACGATATTTCCTGCCCCGATATTACTCTGCTGCCGGATATTGCCGATATTTTCGGTATCACTGTTGATGAGCTTCTCACGGGCAGGGTAAGAACTGCCACTCTGCCGGAAAAGGAAAAGAAGCACCGCAAAAATATAGAAAAGCTAAGGCTCATTGTCCGCGTGCTCAGACCAATGCAGAAGCCGATAAAAATTGCCCTGCCCTTATCTGTTGTGAAAAGATTTGCAAGGCTGGGGGTAAGCATTTCAAATGCGGTCGGCGGAGATTATATATCTGAGGAACAGCTTTCTGAAATAATGAATATGGTTGACGAGGGTATTGCGGGCGTAATACTTGATATAGTCACGGAGGACGATACCAACGTAATTGTGGAGATAGACTGATGGAAAAGCTTGAAGCACTTATTGAAAAATATCAGAATGAAAAGCATAAAAGCATACGCCGTATCGGTATGGGGTACTACGCTGACGTTTATAAGGTGAGCTACGAAAAGGGCCGGAGCATTGCTGTAAAGGTATATAAAGCAAAGGGCGTAATGGAAAAGGAAAAGAACAGTCTCGGATTTCTGTCACAGCACTCTTATGCACCGATGCCTGCAGTCAGGTGGACACATAAGGGCGATGAGTGCTTTGAAAGAGACGTGCTGTGTATGGATTTTCTCAAGGGGACTATAGGCGGTGCGGTGCATTATTTCAGTAAAAAGAAAAAAAGGAGGCTTGCTGAAAGTGTTGCCGAAAATCTTATTGCGTTTCATAATGTAAAAAGCCCTGACGGCTTCGGCGAGATTTTTAGTGATACCCGCTATGAAACCTTTAACGAATATTATAAGGTACAGGCTGAGAAAATTCTTGAAATGGCAGAAGCTCTTGAAAAGAAAGGTCAGCTCACACCCTTTGTTACCGATACTCTCAAAAAAGCCTACTCACAGTTTGACATAATATTTTATCTGCCTGTAACAGAGGCAGTGCTCACCCACGGTGACTATAATATGTGGAATATTCTGGTTGACAAAAAGAGCTGTTCTGTTTCTGCGGTGATTGACCCCTTTGGTTGTCTTTGGGCTGACAGTGAATATGATCTGTATCAGCTTAATAATGCCAACGGTAAAAAGCTCGGACTTTTAGATGCCTACGCTTCAAAAAAGTCTCTGTCGGAAAACTGCCTTGCGAAAATGGCCTTTTATGAGCTTTTTAATTCTGTTGAGCATTATTATGAATCGGGTCACCCGGTCAGAAAAAGAAAAATGGTAAAAAGAACAAAACAACTGAAAAAGTTTTTAGGGGTGTGAGTATGAAAGATATAATACAGAATATTTTTGACAGACACTCTCTCGGTGTTGTCAAAGAAGTTTCAGAGCTTAAGGGTGGCACCTTCAACCGTGTTTTCGGAGTAAGCACCGAAAAAAGAAAGTATGCTGTAAAGGTAGTGTGTGATTCAAAAAAGGAAGTGCTCACCTATGAAAAGGGGCTTATTGAAACCGAGGTGAAGGTTTATGAGCTTTTGCAAGGTACACAAAGCGTATATTTCCCGAAAATTCACGGCTTCAATTATGCAGACGGCTATGAGCATAAATATCTTATTATGGACTTTGTTGAGGGCTCGATGCTCAATAAAACAAAGCTCAGCAAGGAAGAATACGGAGAAGTTATGTATTCTCTGGGTAAGGCTATGGCAGAAATTCACCGGGTAAGGGGTGAGGGCTTCGGTTATATGCAGTGCGGCCTTAAAAGCACGATGAGAGAGGCTTATCTTTCAATGACGGATAATCTGATTGCCGATGCACGCCGTAAGGTCAGGGATATACCCTTTGCAGACCGTGTGAGAAGGGCTATTGACGAAAACATCTCCGCCTTTGACAGCGTTACTGTTCCCGTGCTTAATCATTTTGATCTCTGGGGTGGAAATATCGTTGTAAAAGACGGAAAGCTTTCCGCACTCATAGACTGTGAAAGAGCTATGTTCGGTGTGCCCGAGGGAGATTTCATATCTCTTGATTATCTCGCACCTTTTAATATTGAAAAGAACAGACAGCTTGTTGAGGGCTATAATTCCGTGGCATCAGAGAAGATTAGCTTTGAGGGTGACAGCCTGAAAAGATTTTATCTTATGAGACTGCTTTTAGGTATGATAGTATTCACCGAAAGCCATTACCGCTACGGTAAGTTATCGCCTATGTATATCGGAAGTAAGATTTTCGGCAGGCAGGTTATAAAAAATGCTGTTAAAGGACTTGAAAATATCTGATTCTATTGATTTTTACTGTCAGAAATGTTAATATAAAGTTTATAAAGGAGGCTTGATCTTATGAAAAGAATGATCAGCATAATTCTGACAGTTGTTATGCTTTGTGCGGTTTCTATGCCCGCTATGAATGCCGTAGCGGCGGCAAACGAAAGAACACCTGTTGTTTACATCCGCGGCAACGGTGACGGTATTTTTTATCCCGATAACAAGCTTGTCGTAACACAGTTTGAAGAGGTTTCTCTCGGCGGTGAAGAGGGTGTTAATAAGGATATTATTGTTGAAACTGCAGTCAATATCCTTAAGCCCTTTGTTTTAGAGGGTATGCTTTTTGATAAGTGGGATACATACGGCAAGGTTATTTACGATGAGATATCACCGCTTTTTGTTGATGCGGGTCTTGATGAAAACGGAAATCCGAAAAACGGTACGGGCGTTCTTAAGGCTACGGCAGATGAATCGGTAGCTATGGCGAAATCTGCTTACAACTATAATGTAAACGCATCGTATCAGTTCGCCTACGACTGGCGTCTTTCTCCCTATGATCACGTTGACAGACTCCACGAATACATTTTACAGGTGCTCAGCGTAACAGGGCAGAAGCAGGTTTCAATGTATGCAAGATGTATGGGCGGCAGCCTTCTTATGGCATACCTTGAAAAATACGGCCATCTCGGTTATGTAAAGAATGTTTTATTCTGCGATGTGCTTTCGAATGAAGCAACTGTAATTTCAAAAACCTTCAGCGGTCAGATTGAATTTGATGCAAAGCTTGTTGAAAGATATGCAGGCCAGGTTGATTTCTGCGGAAAAACAGGCGAGGGCTTCGGCTTTGTTTTCGGTGACGTGCTTAATGAAATTGTCAGTAAAACAATGAATTTCTTTACACAGATATCCGTTACCGATAAGGCGCTTGACGGTGTTGAGGAGCTCTATAATAAGCTTTATAAGGCTCTGATTCCCGCACTTCTTCACGCAACGGGTATGGCTACCCAGGTTAACTACTGGACCGAAATTGCCGAAGAGGATATGGACGCTGCACTTGATCTTGTTTTCGGTAAGAAGGGCTCAGAGCTGCGTACAAAATATGCCGGTCTTATTGAAAAGATTGAGTATTACAGAAAACATATTTCCTCTGATATTGACGGCTTCTATGAGGCACTTGACAGCAAAGAAATTCATTATGCTTTTGTTGCTAAGTACGGCTTTATGAATTTACCTATTACTGCAGATGCTGACCTTCAGAGTGACGCACTTGCAAGCCTTAAGCACGTTGCTTACGGTGCAACAACGGCTCCTATCGGCAAAACCCTTTCCGATAAATATATAGCGGGTGTATCTGAGGAAAACCGTAAATATATCTCACCTGACAAGGTTGTTGACCTTTCTACCTGTGTATCGCCCGATACCACGTGGATTCTCAAAAACGCTCATCACAACCAGATAGACTGCCTCATTCCCATTATCTATGCATTCCTTAACGGTACCGAGGAGAACATTGATACGGTATATGCCAAAACGGGTTTCAAGCAGTGTATGGTTTTCGATTATGACACTCTTACAGCTTCCAATATGACTGCAGACAACTGTGCTGAGCTTGAGTTTATGACCAGAGCCACAGAAAAGCCTACAACCGAAACAAGACTTGTTTCCTTTATGAGATGGCTTACAATGGTGTTTGATTTTATTGCAAGACTTTTCAGAGGCGAAATCAGCTTCGGCAAATAAACGATTCTGCATAAAAAAGATAACAGCGATATGTTCGGTGTTGCTGAGGAAAGATAAAAATATTATCGGGAGACACTTTGTAATGAAGTGCTCCCGTTTTTTTGTGCAATAAAACAGGCGTTGTGTCCTTGTGAACACAATGCCTGTCTGTCATCTTTATTTACGTCGGCTTTTACAGCTTTTTGCCGATGTTCAGCAGTCTTACAATCACCGGTGAAAGGAAACCGTTTATTCCCATTTCAACCAGGAAGTTGATACCTACCATACCGAAGATGAGATATGCGAAAACGTTGTCGTAGCCCATTCCTGCACCCCATTCCTTGATTGTATCAAGGAAGAAAACAACGCATCCGAGAAGGAAAACTCCCGTGTTTACAACGGGGCACACGACAGCAGCGAGTATAACGGCGAGAGTGCGGTTTTTCTTTTCGAGTGTCTTGCAGATAAGGCCTGCGGCAAGACCTGCGGCCATACCCTTTAAAAGCACGGTGATTACTGTTCCGGGTACGCTTATGGCGAGAAAGGCGGCGGCATCGGTCATAAGTACGGCAACGCCGAAAACGAAGCCGAGCCAGGTGCTGATTTTAGGTCCGCACATAGCAGCGCCTATTACGATAGGTACAAGAACGAGAGAAATTGAAAAGGGTCCGAAACGGATGAACTGACCGAGCATCTGAAGAACGATAACCAGTGCGGTAAGAATTGCTCCGAGAGTCAGTACGCGGATTTGCTCTAAATTCTGTTTTTTAGTCTGCATAAAATTACCTCCTTATATTTTTGCTGAATTATACCACCCGGAAGATGATTTTACAAGAGCTTTTATTACACTTTGTAACAATAAACAAAAATCAGTGGGTTTCAATAACGGACATATAGTAAGTTGCTATCTGTTCGGGTGAAGCGGCGGGGCTTTCTTTTATCCACCAATTTACCGCTTCGCAGAAGGTGCCTATGAGATGATGGATGAGAAAGCTTTGCGGTACCTTAGTGTGAAAATCGTCAAGGTGCATTTCAAAAAGGGTGTAAAGATAATCCCTGAGATAGCCCAGAAAGATATCGTGGCTCTGAGAGGAGAGTATAGCTCTGATATCGCTCTTTTTATTTTCAAAATGCCAAAGTATGTGTGTCAGCCTTGCTTCGAGGGTAACGGACTTCTCGGGGTAGTCACATACACTGCCCTCAATGATGTGCTCAAAAATGTCACTGCACATAGCCTTGAGAAGTGTATCCTTGGTTTCAAAGTGAGAATAAAAGGTGCTTCTGCCGATATCAGCCTTATCAATTATATCCTGAACCGTAATGCTTTCGTATCTTTGGTTTTTCATCAAGGTGCTGAAAGCGGAAAATATAGCTTCTCTTGTTTTTCTCTGTCGTCTGTCCATAATAAATCTCCGTATAAATCTTTAAAAATGTTCAGTAAAATACAAATGCGAAAAGTCGTTTGTTGAAAAACCGTACCCTATGGCATATAATAATAAACGAACACGATGTTCGGTAACATATATATTATACGGAAAATTTTAAAAAGGTCAATAGAGGTGTGGTATGAAAGCTGAAAGAAAAATAATGGTTGCTTTTTTGCTCAACAGCGGCTTTGCTGTTTTTGAGCTTCTGGGTGCTTTTTTTACGGGGAGTGTTGCAATTCTTTCCGACGCGATGCACGACGCAGGCGATGCTCTGAGTATTGGTATGTCTTATTTTCTGCAAAGAAAAAGCAAAAACAGTGCCGATAACATTTTTACCTACGGCTACGGCAGATATTCCGTTCTCGGTGCAGCTTTGACGGATGCTGTGCTGATAATCGGCTCTGTTATTGTTATATATAGAAGTGCTTTAAGACTAATCGCACCCGCAGAGCTTAACGCGCAGGGAATGCTGATTTTTGCGGTTATCGGCTTTGCGGTGAATCTTATTGCCGCCCTTGTAACAAGAGACGGGGCTTCTCTCAATCAGAGAGCGGTAAATCTTCATATGCTGGAGGATGTGCTGGGCTGGGCGGTTGTGCTCATCGGTTCGGTGGTGATAAAACTTACGCAGCTTTATATAATCGACCCGATAATGTCGATAGGAGTAGCGGTATTTATTCTTGTTCACGCGCTTAAAGGCTTCGGAGAGATAATGAATCTGTTTCTTGAAAAGATACCCTCCGGCACTGATTTGGTGCAGATAAAAAATCACCTTCTTGAAATTGAAGGTGTTGCCGACATACATCATATTCATTTCAGAAGTCTTGATGGAGAAAATAACCTTATCAGTCTTCACGCTGTTGTTGAAGGAAACCCTGCTTGTGCTAAAAAAGCCATAAAGGAAAGGCTGAGAAATCTCGGTATTTCACACGCTACGGTTGAAACCGAAGCCGTTGGTGAGCGGTGTGAGGAACGGGAATGTGTAATTGAAGAAAAACGCTGCAATTCACATCACGGCCATCATCATTAAATAAGGCAGGAATTATCCCTGCCTTTATGTATGAACGGATATTCTTTTTCTTCTTACGCCCAGAGCTGAAAGCAAAATAGGGAAGCCGAGGAAGAAGGGCGCATAGGGCCACAGACCCGGTCCCGGCTTTGCATAAAAGGAGCTTGAGTGGTTTTCCGGATTATACCACACCGTAACCGGCTCGCCTATATAGTGGGTGTCGGGAACGTTTCCCGAAAAGAGCTCGTTGCCGTCATAGGTTATTCCGTCAACGGTATAGCGATAATAAAGACGGTAGCTTCTGCCGCCGCCGACCTTGCTTTTATTTCCGTAAAACTGCTGTGTGTCAACAAGCACTCCGTCGGTGCTCTGCCAGTCTCTATACTGTTCGGTTTTAATAAAATAAAGAGCAACGGAAACAAGGCTTGCGACAAGGATTACAATAAAAGCGTTTCTGATTTTTATTTTTGTTTCAGCCTTCATATTAAGCCTCCGTTTTCATTTCAAGATAAGGGAAGAAATCAAAGCCCGCCTTTTTATAGGTGTGCACTGCTGTCTCGTTTTCCTCTTCAACCTCAAGACGGATGAGAGTGTTCGGGTAATTATCTTTTACAAATTCAATGAAGTGACCGCCGATACCCTTGCCCCTGTGCTCTCTGATAATATAAAGATCCTCAATCCATATACAATTTCTGCCGTACTCGGTGGAAAAGCTGTGTGCGAGCATAGCGTAGCCCTGAAGAGTGCCCTCAAGGTCAAATACATAGCCCTCGAGAAAGGGAGAATCGGAAAGGCAGGCGTCTATATCAGCGTTGAAGATTTCTTCTGAGCCGTCGGTCGATACGGCAGGGGAGGAATAGAAATCGTCCATCATAGAAAGAACGGAAGCCCTGTCATCTTCGGTTATTTTTCTTATCTGCGGTGTCATAAATGAGCCTCCTTTCAGTTTCTCGCCGGGAGAAGCTTCTTGTTTTTTACTATAATAATAACCGTGGGGATAAGTATAAGCTGTATTGCAGTGCCGGGGAGAGCAGAAACGATTCCTGTAGCCCAAAAGGCTGAGAGATTGTATTTGCTCACATCGAAGCCTAAAAGGCAGAAATGAGCAATACCCCACATAGCTCTGCCGACGATTTTTGCCACGGTAAAGGATATGTATATATTGGTATTCTTTTTGGGCAGCAGCTTGAAGAGAAGTCCCGACAGAAGACCGTAGGCGGAAAGCTCAAAGGCCATAGCTATTGCCGTAGGGAACATAAGTGGCGTGGTAAAAATTACCGAGCGAAGAACCGGAGCGAGGGCACCGACTGCTGAGCCGTAAGCCGGTCCGCACACGAAGCCGCACAGAAAAACGGGGATATGCATAGGGCAGAGGACTGCATTTATCTGCGGAACCTGACCCGTCGCAAGGGGAATTATAAATGCAAGCGCGAGAAACATTGCAGAAAGGGAAAGATTGCGAATTGAAGGATGTTTTTTCATAGTGTGTTATCCTTTGCGGTTAGGAAAAGAATAATAAAGAAGCCTATTGCAAAAAGCATAGTTAATGCCAAATCAATATACCCTCTTTTAATTCCGAAAACCTTTGTCTGATATCTGTATTTGTCAGCTGAAATGTATCTGAAAAAATCGAAGCATCTTTGTTGACACATTTTTAAAGGCGTGCGATTTTTGCTTCTTTTCAAAACTTTGTTAAAGAGCTTTTCCGTTAAATGCAGAATATATGCATCAGAGTAGTTTTTTTCAATGCCGTTCTTTTTACAGTAAATCTTAAAAGCGTACTCTTTTTGCTTCGGCGTTGGCAAAACGCCTGAATCCAAAGGCGAAATACGAATAACAATAACCCTGTAGTGTGCGTGCTTTTTAGGGTTACTGCTGATTCCTGAACTTTTTTAAGAACTGTAAACTGATGGACGGGCAATGAATATCACCTCTGCAGATATTATAGCATATTAAATGAAATATTGCTATGCAATATGAAATAATCCTGCGGATTATGAAATATTTTGCCTTTCTGGCAAAACGTGAAATAAAATAAATCCCTTATACGCCGTAGCGTATTTCATAGCGTCAGCTATTTCATAATGCGAAGCGTTATTTCACAAATCCCGTAAGGGATTTATTTCATTGCTCCAGAACGAAAAAACCACTTCCTGAGAAGTGGTTTTTTCGTTCTGGAGCGGATGACGAGGCTCGAACTCGCTACCTCCACCTTGGCAAGGTGGCGCTCTACCAGATGAGCTACATCCGCATATTTGGTGCCTCCGGCCGGAATCGAACCAGCGACACGTGGATTTTCAGTCCACTGCTCTACCAACTGAGCTACAGAGGCAAATCGAGAACTCTGCTGAATTCTCTTGAATGGCGACCCGGAACGGGCTCGAACCGTCGACCTCCAGCGTGACAGGCTGGCGTTCTAACCAACTGAACTACCGGGCCAAGTGGTGGGAACAACAGGGCTCGAACCTGTGACCCTCTGCTTGTAAGGCAGATGCTCTCCC
>JAFWYB010000035.1 GCA_017517865.1 Clostridia bacterium
ATGAGTAGTCAGGCAGCTTTTGTCTAAATCTTTAGTCATATTTTCCCAAAGCTGATATGGCATAGTCATCGACAAGTAGTCTTTAATAGTAACACTTCTCTGGGAGATGTCAAATAGTCCCATGATTGCATAAGGCTCTTCTTTATCCATCTGCTCCGCTGCATATACGATAGAATGGCACGCTGCGCCAAATGGTGAAAGGGTATTGACTGCTTTACCGTTATGGAAGCCTTGCATGGTGACAAGAGCCGAAATCTGGTCTGCATTTGCAAAGATGTATACCAAATCTGGAGTACCAGCTTCCTCCCATCTGCTGAGTGGCGCAAATACAATCCGTGGATATGCCTTGTCTGAAAACGGCATATTCTGACGCCACTTCATTGCAATATTTGCATCACAGAAAAATCTCTCGCCCTCTTTTAACATGGGCGGTGCTCCTTCAGGAGTGCGGTCTCCCAAGCCCTGAGACAGCATTATGTGGATATTGGGATTCAAACGGGTAAAACCATCACCGAAGCAGGCACCGACTGCACCACCAGGGCAAGTACACCCCGCTTCATCCATAGATGTGATTTTTCCTTTTGCTGCAGCCAATACAAAAGGAATGACGCAATTTCTTTTATTGGGAGACGCTTCTAAGTCACTTTTTGCAGTCGTGTTTCCAAAGAATATTCCTACAGGCTCCAACTCCAAATGCAACATTTCAACCAATTTTTTATCCATGATTGACCACCCTTTCAAATTCTTATTGTCGAACTCATTATATCATATTACCGGCAGATATTTCAACCGAAGGCAAGAAAACGCCCCTGACTTTTTGTGGTCAGGGGTTAAACTGTTTTATTTTAATCCTTTTGCAATAGCAATCAGATGTTCTAACTGTTCATTACTTAAATTCTTTGTGGCATCAAGAAGCTCTTTTGATTTTGTCGGATTCTTTACAGACACATCAAAAAATTCCATAGGTGTAATGTCAAGATAATCACAGATATAAAAGAACACAGCCATAGAAGGAAAGTTTACACCGTTTTCAATGTTGTTAATGTAGCCTTCGCTCTGACCGATAGACAAACTCATTTCACGGGCAGATACTCCCTTATTCATTCTGAGTTCAGTTAATCTCTTAATAAAATCTTCTCTTTCCATATTCATCACCTACCTGTATATGATTATACTAAATACAAGCGGTATTATTATCTAATTGAATTATCAATATATGTTGACATATCTAATTTATTTATATATAATTATTAATCATATCTATTCTGTTCAGTTTAGATGTGATTTAAACAGAATCTTATTGACCGCTATACACACAATTATTATTTGAAGATGCCTCCTGCCAACGGCAGGCCGGTCTTCACACTCCAAAGGTGACAGTAGCCTAATCCAATAAGGTTTAATGGGGTATATTTTCACCCCGACTGCGTTGAAAAGCCTCGAAAGGCGTCAGCCTTTCTTCATTTTTCGCCTTGTCGGAATAAAAATCTTCTCCCATTAAACTTCGAAGAACCTTAAAAGCCCGAGTCATGGTGCATTTGAGGATTTCTTCGACGAAACAATACTCGCGTCTTGCGAGGAGAAAAATCATCAAAGGTGCCGTAAATCGGACTTTTAAGGCTTATTGGATTAGACTGCTGTCACCTTCGTGAGTCAACAGAGATAGCGAGGTCATAAGATAGCCCACCGAGTTTAGCTTCGGTGGGTTTTATAAATTGGAGGAATATTTATGACGGTAACCTTCTTCGGTCACAAGGACACACCAAAAGAAATAGAGCCGACCCTGCGGACGACTCTTGTTGATCTGATTGAAAATCACAGTGCTACAGAATTTTATGTAGGCAATAACGGTAATTTCGACACCATGGTTCGCCGTCAGCTTGAGAATTTATCTCAAACTTATCCCATAACTTACAACATTGTTTTAGCCTATATACCCACAAAGAAAAGCGAGTATGATAGCTTCACCAACACCCTCCTCCCCGAAGGCATTGAAACTATACCCAAACGCTTTGCAATATCTTACCGCAACAAATGGATGATACGGCATTCGGATGTCGTTGTAACTTATGTTACCCACACCTACGGCGGTGCGGCACAGTTTAAGGCTATGGCTGAGAGGCAAGGGAAGACAGTAATTGAGCTTAGTGAATGAAATGACCCCTGACTTTCATTAAGAAGGTCAGGGGTTTAGCTTATTCAATCTTTATATCCAAAGAAGCAAGCAGGTTATACACCTCAGGGGCAGAAAATTTCGCCTTTTTGATGTTGCAGGTTATAACATCAATCTTGTAGCCTGTGGCTTTACGGAAATCAGCCTTCTGAATGTCACATCTGAAAAACTCCGTATCCGTAAGATTACAGCCCTCAAAATTACTCTCACTAAGATTGCAATCTGCAAAGGTTGTATAGGTTATATCGTTGCCCTTGAATAAGAACTTTTTAAGGTTAATATCGGTGAAAAAATTATACTTGAGATTACAGCTTATGAGCTTATTTACAGGCTCGCTGAAGCCGCCCGAGGATGTCAGTAATCCCCAGTTTACACCTGAAAGAACACAGTTTTCGAAGGCAAGATAATTCGCCTCGGTACCGTCGAATTTAAGGTCGGTTATGTGGCAGTTAACAAATGTACACTCGGAAAATCTGCACTTTGTCAGGGTACACTTTTCTACTGTGCAGTCAATAAACGTACAGTCGATAAACTCAAAATATTTAATTGTTTCATCCGTAAGCTGAAGAGAGGTAAACTCTCTGTTTTCAAAGTATCGTTCTGACATTGTTCTACCTCGTGAAATTAGATTTTATCGACGTATTAAAACACCTTTCATAAATTGCGTTTCATTATGTGTTTCGTATACTATTTCTTTTTCTTCTTCTGTGCATCCAATCAGTATTTTAATTTCTGAATCTTTCTTCATTAAATCAACAATGCACATTATTGCATCAACCTTTTTCTCACCGCTTCCGACCCACACATCTATTCCTGCACCGTCCATTGAGGTTGTATCCTTCAAGTATCCATAATCAACTCGATAAATGAAATCAGGATACTTAGGATGCGCTGTTCCTTTTGGTCTATCAATTATTATTTCTGAATTATTAACCAATTCATCTAACGCGTTCCAAAATTCGATATTATATTGCATCTTATCAATCCTCCACAAATTCTTATATGCTACTGCAACTTTCAGCCTTCGCTATTTCCTTTTTTATCTCTTTGTAAACCGTCATACGCATTGTAAGGTAACAGGCCGCACCGCCAAGAACATTGGAAATCGGCTCAGCCATAAACACACCCATAACACCTAATCCCATTCGAGGAAGCAAAAGTGTGAGGGGTACCACAATAATAGCCTTGCGAAGAAGAGAGAAAAATACAGCGTGCTTTGCATCGCCCAAGGCCTGGAAGGTTGACTGACCTGCAAACTGTAATGACATAAATACGAAGCCGAAGAAGTAAATTTTCATCGCTTCAATACCAAGCTCTGACATCTGCACATCGTCGGAAAAGATACCGAACCAGAAGCTCGGGAATAAAATCACAAGTAGCCATGCCACTAATGTATAAACCGTACCGATTAAAGTGTTGAAGCGGATACCTGAGCGTACTCTGTCAAATTTTCTTGCTCCGTAATTGAAGCTGACAACAGGCTGTGCACCCGTCACTATACCCATAACAGGTAGCATAAAAATCTCACGTACAGAGTTTGTTACTGTCATAATGCCGATGTATAAATCACCGCCAAATGTCTGCAAGGTTTTATTACACGCCACCTGAACAAGACAGGTAGTACCCTGCATAATGAAATTTGATATGCCGAGCTTACAGATATCTTTAGTGAGGCTTTTGCCTATTCTTATATTCTCACGGCGCAAGGGAATGATTGCTTTTTTGCCGGTAAGAAAGCGAAGCACCCAAGCCGCAGAAACAGCCTGACTGATTATTGTTGCCAAAGCGGCACCTGCAACACCCATATTCAGTCCGAAAATGAATATCGGGTCGAGGACTATATTACATACAGCACCGATAGTAACCGACCACATACCGATTTTAGGGAAGCCCTGAGCATTAATGTAACCGTTTATCCCCGTAGCAATCATAGAAAAGACCGTACCGAGAAGATAAACATCAAGATATTCCTTAGCATATATGTAAGACTCCTCGCCGGCACCAAAAGCAAAAAGAACAGGCTTTGTAAAAGCATATCCTGCCACAGTTAAAATTAAGGAGCTGCACAGCAATAAAGCAAAGGAGTTGCCGAGAATCTTACCTGCGGTTTTCTCTTCCCCTTCACCACGCTTTATGGCGAAGAGAGGAACACCACCGTTACCAAACAGAGCAGTAAAAGCCATAATCAGCGAAACAACAGGGAAAGTAAGTCCCACACCTGTCAGAGCCATACTGTTACCGTCACCCATATGACCAAGGTATATGCGATCTACAACATTATACAATAACTGAACAAGCTGAGCGACGGTCAGAGGTATTGCCTGAGCAACAATACACTTCCATACAGGCCCTATTGAAAAGTCAGTTTTTGCAGAGTTCTTTACAGTTGACATTTGTTTTTACACTTCCGTTCAAATGCTTTTGTTTCGGAATGATTATAACATATCATAGCTGTGCTTTCAACCGAAGGCAGAAAAATACCCCTGACTTTTGACGGTCAGGGGTTGATTATATTATTCCTCATCCGGCTGTTGTCCGTCGTGAGCAAGCCATTTGCATTCGGTGATTTGCATATCGGTGAATGTAGCCTTGAAAGAGGACTCTTCAGGACTGCAGGCATAAATGCCGAATCTGATTGCACCTGCACCGTTCCACATATGGCACACCCGCATCTGCTTGAATGTAACACCGTCTTCGGAGCATTCAATACAGTAATCATCTTCTCTGCGGCTTAATCTGTACCACATTGATTTTATATCAGCATTGATTTCAGTAGTCGCCCAGTCAGAATAACCGTTGTTGGTTACAACAGAGCCGAGATGCTGAAAGCTTTCATTTTCATATTCAATAGAGCCCTTAAGCCAGTTTTCGCTGTCAAGATACATTACAATTCCGCACTGGTCAAAGCGGCGCTTGCTCTCAAATTCTGTTTTAACAACAAAAGAAAAGAATTTTTCATCAGTCTCCATCTGTAATACGGGAGCATTGTCATTTCTGAAATGATAATAGGTTCTCTGCCACAAATCAGTATGTGGATTTGTCACAATTTCAATTTTATCACTGGATATTGAAAAATCCTTAGGTTTTCTTGTCCATTGTAATTTGTTTACATCAAATTTCATAAGATACATCACCTCGTCAGATTCTTACTTGTTTTCACAATTTGTTGCAATATAAACCCCTTCTTGAATTGCTGCGAATGTTGCTATGGAACATACTATGACGGAACTGTATTTCAATTCTACAAAAGACAATGTTAAGGGCAAAAGAAACAATAACAATCCCGTAATCTTGATCATTATAGTATGTAGGGATATGAACTGTTTTTTAGAAGCATATCCCCATATGATATTGCCAATTTTGATGATTGCGATTACAATGCCCCATATCCATAACCACCCTGGAATATTAAATGTTGGCAATATTTTAATCAAAGATGCTGTTATAAAAGCAAGGTCGGCTACAGTATCAATTTTAGCCCCCCATTCGCTGGTGCTGTTTGTCTTTCTTGCGATAGTACCGTCTATCATATCACTAAAACCACAGATGATATATATAATATAAAACTCTACTGAAAACGCAGGAAAGAACAACAACAAAACACTACCCAAAGCACGACAACCTGTGACTATATTTGCAATATGTTTTATCATCTTTTCTCCTAAGGATCTAGTTTTTTCAACTGTTAAACAAATTGGAAGTTGTCGTTATAAATTAATATCAATTTCGTATTTATCATCAATAAGCAAATAATTGACTTTGTGCTTTTGAGCGAGTTCTAACACCTGTGCATGATCTGCTAACACGCTTTCCAAAGTGCAATCTGTATCATCTCCACGATTTTCAATGACACTTGCATATTTCTTAATGTCAGCAAAATGATTTCTTATATAGTTCTCGCTCATTACAATGCAGTAGTATCTAATATTTTCGAGATATTCTTGTTGAAAATATTTCGACCAGTCAAAAGGAATATAGCAACCTTCGACAATTAGGTTCTGATTGTTCTCAATAGCAGTTTTTATCATTTCCCGAACAATCGGCCATAAATATTCGGTCAATTCATTATCATCCATAGGAGTAAGCTCTGTATTACCGCTACGAATTAAGCCCATTTTCAGATGGTCTATCGATAGATATGGATATTTATATTTTTCAAGCAATTTTTGAGCAAGCGCCGTTTTGCCTGTATGCGATGCTCCCGTAATTAAAATAATCATTATCTCACCTACAAATTCTTATTTATCGAACTGTCCAACATGTTGGGATTTACCAAACAGAGTTACATAAACTGAATTGTAACTCCGGCAGGATCTTTGGCAAAGAAGAAGCGAATCTGCGGTATGGGGGATATCAATTCCGACACTTCATATCCTTTTTTCATCAGTGTTTCTCTCATTTTTACCACATCGTCCGTTTTGTAGCCCATAGACAAAAATTGATTTCCGCTGTTTTCGGCATCAGGTCTATCGATAATTTCAATAGGCATCCCGCCCTCATTATCACCTAAAAATACGATATGTCGTCCCATTCCGTTC
>JAFWYB010000036.1 GCA_017517865.1 Clostridia bacterium
GCAACTGAGTGCAAAGCCCCGAAAATTACCTCTGTAACCTCGCCGTCAAAGAGTAAAGCAACCGTTAAATGGTCAAACGTAGACGGCGAAACAGGCTATCAGGTTTATTACTCAACAAAGAAAACAAGTGGCTTTAAGAAGGTAGACAGCTACTCTGCTAACAAACTTACAGGTTCAAAATCTTTCTCAGGCTCGGCAAGTGGCAAAACAATCTATTTTAAGGTAAGAGCCTATAAAAAAGTCGCTGGCCAAACAATTTACAGTGAGTGGAGCGCAGTTAAGAGTGTTAAAATTAAATAAGCAAACATAAGAGCTTGCCGTCGGGGATTTTTCCCCGGCGGTTTTTGGAGTTCTACTCACAATATAATTCAGTAGCAGCTGCCGAATATCAAATTTTCTTAACATAAAAGTTGATATTCCGGTAAATGAACACTGCGTCACATTTTTCAAAAAATCATTGACAAGTAAACAAATGTTCTGTATAATTGTAAATTGGTAAATAATGTATTTACCCTATAACTTAATACAAACTGAAACATCTATTTGTTAGTGCCCATAGTGAGCCGGAAATCACTGTACCGACCTGAAGAGTATCCGTCCGAATACTTGGTCGGGAAACATACGGACAACCAGTGCTTAAATTTTAAGCCGTTACATAGTTTCAGTGCAAACTGTGAGAGAGGATGAAATGTCCTCCCGCTATTTGTGCTGTCTATGTGACGGCTTTTTTTGTTTTGTGTGGTGTTGAGCCAAAACATCAATATTTGGCTCAATCAAAAAAGAGCTGAGCCATAATGGCTAAAAAACGGTGCCGTATTCTTTTGTAAATAAAAATGCTGTGCCGTTTATGGTGCCATAAAAATAAAAAGTTTTTTCAGTTTTTTTGAAAAATCAGGAACATTTTATATGCACTTGTGTCGTAGATAAATGAAGGCATTTTTTTATATAATAACTGCCCCCACCAAAGCAAATCGGTATAAAGGATAGTACAGCCACCCTTACATAGCGAAGCTCGTCTGCGGTATGTACCGCAACTAAAGTTTATCGCTCCCTTGATAAGCGAGAAATTTTAGTTTATGAGCCTCGCAGAAGATTCCCCCACAGTGGGGGGAAAATGTCAGCGAAGCTGACAAAGGGGGACGTGTCCCGTGAGGACCCCACTGACATCTTTGCAACTGTATAGGTTGAAAGTGTCATAGTGGGTTACGCACTTTCAACGAAAGTCAGCGGAACAAATAATGCAGTAATGCAGAAAGGAGGTAAAACCTATGTCAAAGAAAAACTATAGTGTTGCAAGAGTTGTCACTCACACACAAAGCACAATCGGTAAATGTGAAAGGCACAACGAGAGGAAAAATGAAAGTTATGCAAATATGAATGTTGATGTTGAGCGTAGCAGTATGAATGTGCATTTCAAAGGTTGCGGTGAACTGACCTATAACGAACAGCTAAATAAGCTCTTGGTCGAAAAGAGAGTCTGTATGCGAGGTCTGAAAGCTGATGCAAAGGTCTTTGATGAAGTTATATTCGATGTCAACACAGACTACTTTGAAACTCACGGCGGTTATGAGTATGCCAAAGAGTTTTATGAAGAAGCCTATCGTTTCGCAGTTAATCTTTACGGTGAACAGAATATCATCTCTGCCGTAATGCATGCTGATGAACTGAATGTAGCTCTCACGGAACAGTACGGAAAGCCGGTGTATCACTATCATATGCACCTTGTAGCTCTGCCTGTTGTGGAGAAACAGATTCTGTGGACAAAGCGATGCAAGGATAAATCGCTCGTAGGTACTGTGAAAGAAACCGTCAATCAGATAAGTCATTCAAAGAAATGGAAGTCACCACAGGCAGTTAATGAAAACGGCAATCCCGTGCTCAACAAAAAAGGAAAACCTGTGCTGATTCCGTCTTACAGTATTCTGCAAGATGATTTCTTCAATCATATGCAAAGAGCCGGTTTCAATGATTTTATCCGTGGTGAAAAAGGCAGTACGGCTGAGCACTTGTCTTGTCTGCAATATGAAATACAGCAGGATAAAAAGAAGCTTGAGAAAATCAAAGAACGATTGCAGACGGAAGAAATCAGATATGATGAAATTCAGACCGTGCATAAAGCCTTCAATGAAATTGACGGTATGGGCAAGAAAACTCTTACGGGCAAAGTGACAATTTCAAGTGAAGATTTCAGTGACCTGAGCACTATGGCAAAGCAATCCGTTGCAGCAAGGAGCAAAATATTTGATCTTGAGCGTGAAAATAAAAGGCTTAGAGATGTAAATCGGGAATTGCAGAGCCACATAAACAGACTGAGTGAGAAACTTTATGAGCTTGAACAAATATGTGCATCCTATCTTGAGGCATTAAGGCTGATGCCTGAAAAAGTAAAAGCATTTATATCGGATGTGCTGAAAACTGTCCGAAAAGAGAAAGAACTAACAAAATCACAAAATATCAAAACTAAAAAATCTAGTAAAGAAAGGTAATTTGAATTATGAAAAATTTTGAAAATTTAGTAACAACCATGAGCGTATTTACAGATACGCTCACCCCTCTCACCGAGTCACCCTTTAAAGTTGTTGATGACAAGGAAATGAGAGACTTAACCGAAAGCATTAAGAAGTTCGGCATTCTCGAACCTATTACCGTTCGCAAGCCCGATGATACCAAAAGCGGAAAGTTTGAAATTATCTCCGGCTATCGCAGATGGGAAGCGTGTAAAAATTTAGGCATAACCTCTGTTTCTGTCAGAGTGCTTAATCTTTCAAGGGATGATGCAATCATAGCAATGATCGATGCAAACCTTTGTCACAGAGAGAAAATCTTGCCAAGTGAAAAAGCTGCTGCATACAAAATGAAGCTTGATGCTATGAAGAGGCAGGGTTACAGAAGTGATTTGGAGGTAGGTGCAACTTCTACAACATTGTTGCAGAAGTCAGAAACATCCATTCAGAAGCTTGCTAACGAAAGTGAAGATAACAGAGAAACTATCAGGCAGTATATCCGACTGACTAACCTCGAAAAGCCGCTTCTTGATCTTGTTGACAGCGGCAGAATGGCATTCCGTCCTGCAGTTGAGCTTTCGTATTTACTGCCCGCAGAACAGCAGATGGTGCTTGAAACTTATGAAACAGATGAGATAACTCCGTCACTCTCACAGGCACAGAGAATCAGAAAACTGTCAGAACAAGGCTCTCTTGATACAGACAATTTGTTTGAAATTATGACCGAGCCGAAAGCTAATCAGAAACCGACAATAAAGTTCTCTGTTGAACGCTTACAGACAGTTGCTCCGAAGGTAAAAGAAAGTGACCTTGAAAACTTTGTTTTGAAAGCTTGCGAGCATTATTACAGGTATCTAATGCGAAGTAGAGATAGGGATGCGAGGTGATTAGATGTATAAATTATATTTACTGTACAGATTTATAAAAGAATCTTTTACAACTGTGCTTAACAGCACTTGCGGTGAGTGTGAGATTCCCGTATGGGAAAAATACACCTTATCTATTGAAGAAGCTGCTGAGTATTTTCGCATAGGTGAAAATAAACTCCGCAATATTATCAATAAAGATAAGTTTGCAGAGTTCATTCTGTGGAACGGTAACAGAGCTCAAATTAAGCGAAAGCTTTTCGAAAAGCATATTGATAAGATGAGCTTTATCTGATAGTCGCACATTTGTCATAACAGCCGTGATGTAGTAAATTATATTTGCTATGTCACGGCTAATATAAGCAAGGAGGTTTAAATATGTCAGAAAAAAGACGTGATAAAAAAGGCAGGCTGTTATGGAACGGCGAAAGTCAGCGTAAAGACGGGAAGTACGAATATAAATATGTGGATGCAAAAGGTGTCAGACACTCTGCTTACAGTTGGAAACTTGTCGATACAGATAAAGTTCCTGCGGGTAAGAGATGTGATATAAGTCTTCGTGAAATGGAAAAGCAGATACAGCGAGATATTGAAGACGGTATTAAATCTTATGAATTGAAGCGTATCACATTGAACGACTTTTGGCAGATGTATATTGATATGAAATACGAGCTTAAGCAGTCCACCCGTACCAATTATAAGTATATGTACACCAAATATGTGGCAGATGATTTAGGGTTAAAGAACATATCCTCAATAAAATACAGTGATATCAAGAAATTCTATGTTTCTCTTATTAGGGAGCGAGGTTTTAAACCCAACAGTATAGAGAATATAAATACCATTCTGCACCCCGTTTTTTCTATGGCGGTGAGGGTTGGATATATCCGTGTTAATCCCTCTGATGGAGTGATGGCTGAAATTAAAAAGAGCCACAACTGGGAGAAAAATAAGAGACACGCACTCACGGTTGCAGAGCAAGAGGCATTCGTTAATTTTCTCTCTAGCTCATATATGTACAGAAGATGGTTGCCTTTGTTTACTGTTTTCTTAGGTACGGGTTGCCGTGTGGGTGAGATTATCGGTCTTCGGTGGGAGGACTGTGATTTCGACGATGGTATCATCAGCATCAATCACAATCTTATATACCGACAGCAGGACAGCGGCAGATGTGAATATCATATCACTACACCTAAAACTAAATCGGGTGAAAGAATTGTACCTATGCTGACCGAAGTTAGAGAAGCACTTCTGAAAGAACGAGAATATCAGGAAGTGGAGGGCTTTAATAAAACAGTTATTGATGGATATTCAGGCTTTATCTTTAAAAACAGATTCGGCAATGTTCATTCACCAATGTGCATAAACAGAGTGATTGACCGTATTGTAAAAGAGCACAACAAACAGGAATCGGAACTTGCTGAAAAAGAGGGGATAGAGCCCCTCATTATACCTCACTTTTCGGTTCATAATCTTCGCCACACCTTCTGTACAAGATTCTGTGAGAATGAAACTAATATAAAAATCATTCAGGAGATTATGGGGCATGCTGATATTACAACCACTATGGATGTTTATAATGAGGCTACAAAAGAGAAGAAAAAAGAGTCCTTCGCAGGGTTGGAGGGTAAGATTAAGGTCTGCTGATTTTACGACAAAAGTTACGACATTTCATCGCAAAGTTATAAGAAGATATAAAAAGATATGTTCTAATGGCTTCAACAAGTGTGGGGATTTAAGAAGATATGAGAATATTTATAAAGTATCGGAAAAAATCCCGACAATGAAGAGCTTAGACAAATAAAAGAATATATGGTGTAGTTCTCTGTCTTCGGATGAAAAGCAAAAATAAGTTAAGCTCCCTCGGCGAGGGAGCTTTTAGTTTTTCATATCATAATGTTTTCTTGGCAAGCAAAAAATCAGCTGGTAATATATGTTTGAAAGCAACAGGTTGACGGTTAGAAGCAAAGACAGAGAACCGTCCCCTGTCTTCATTCCAAGCCTTCACGAAGGTACATATCATCTTCGACTATGAGGATTTTTACCTTCATTGTTTCACCGCCTGTTTTTGTACTGATTATATTATACATATTTGATGCGGTATTTTCAATGGAGGGAATCTTAAGATTTTGTAAGGTTGGGGTTAAGTTTATATTGCCTTAAAGCTTACATTTATTGACAATTTTTTCGTTTTATGATATAAGTTATCTGTTAATAAAATTTAATATATATGTAATGGGGGTGAAGCTTTGCTGAGCAAAGAGGAAGTTGAAGCGTACGCTAAAGAGTATTATGTACCGATTTATAAATATTGTTTTTACTTTTTGTCTAATAAAGAAGATGCCGAGGATGCAACGCAAGAAACCTTTGTTGTTTTCAGCAAAAAAGGTCACCTCATTGATGAAAAACACGTTGTAACATGGCTTTTTAGAACGGCACATAATATGATTTTACGCCAATATAAAAAGCGGTACACTAAAACTAACCAGGAGTGTGTTTTTGATGAAGCTTTACTTGAGGCTTCGCAAAAGTTCATCAGTTTTGAAGAAGAAATGGTTTCATACTACGGTGAAAGACATATTCAAGAGGTTTACAGCCGTTTGAACGATAGAGAAAAAGAGCTTTTTGATTTATACAGTGACGGTACCCTGAAGACCGGGCAGATTTCTAATTTATTGGGCATAGATCCTCATACCTGTTCTATGAGAAAAAAGCGTTTGAAGGAAAAGTGCAGAGAGATAATGTTAGAAATTTTATTTTATTAAATTTTTTTTTGTTACGTTTTCGTTTTTCGGAGATATATATACGAAGAGCGAAACTTACCAAAAGGAAGGGTGGTTTATTTTGGAAGAGGAAAATCAGGTTTTCGGCAGGAAAGCCGAACTCCTTGGAAACAGTGAAGATCTTGAGTCAGAAGATTTTAGTTTTTACCATCGTAATAAAGAACAAGCAAAAAACAATATAGATAGCTCATCAAAAGAATTAACGGATTTCATCAGCTCACTTATAAAGGATGTGCCCGATCCGTCGGAAGACGAGGTCAACTCAGGTATAGAAAAAATACTTGAAAGAACTCATCCCCAAGAAGCAAAAAACAAGACATCAAAAAGCTCAAAAAGCAAGAAAGTAACATTCAGGGTGCTCTTCATAGCAGCGTTGCTTTCAGTTGTTTTATTTTCTTGTCTTTGTGTTGTAGGCAAGAAACAGAATATCAGCATAGAAAACGGTTTTCTGACCTTTGCAAAGGAAACTGTTAAGGTTGTGTTTTTCGGTGAAGATGAAGAAGAAAGTATGACGGTTGATGTTCTGCTGACTGACTTGGAGTCACATGGCTACGAAAATATATTGTTCGCTCAAAAGTTTGTGACCCGTTCGGATAAATATAAGGTTAGCTTGCCGAAATATATTGATGATGAATTCGGAAAACAAGTATCCTTTGATATTTATAACGACTCCTCATCGTATTTATTCAATATTATATATTATAAAAATCAGCAGATAGTTGACTACACAAATATTGAAAATGCCAAGACATTCAATGTGGATGGGATTTGTGTATATGTTTTTGATAATAACGGCATACCTACGGTAGAATTCACAAATAACGGTTACCGCTATTATATAGTTTGCGATGTTCCTTGTGAAGATGTTCTTGATTTAATTGAAACAATAAAATAAGGGGATTTTTATGAAAAGAATTGTATCTTTTTTTCTTTGTATCGTTTTAGTGTTTTCTTTATTCAGCACTAATGCAAGCGCAACAGACGGTGAGGAGCTTGCTCCCTATGTTGTAGATTTTGTTGTAACAACAGATGCGGATGCACTGCCCGATTCTGAGAACAACAGCCGTGTAACAGGTCTGATATTTTCTTACAGTCTCGGTCTTTTGAGCTCAGGTAACACACTGGAGATATCAGGTCTTACACAGTGCTCATTTGATGTTGTAAAATGCGGCTTTAAAAATCTTACGGTTGAAAGAAGAAAAACAAGCTCAGATTCCTGGGAGGACTATTACGAATTCGGTAATGTTTACCGCGAAGCAACAGCTGCAGGTCTTTCGACCTCGCTCTTAGTAGCATCAGGTTATCAGTACAGGGTTACCTGTAAGCATTATGCAAAGAAAAATATTTTGTCGGTACAAACTATCAGCAACACATCAAATATTGTAACTGTATAAATTTTTTACGTTAAAAAGTTAATATGAAGCAACCGTCTTACTTGTTATTTTATAAGTAAGGCGGTGACTATTTAATACCTAACCTTATCTTACCGCCTGAAGAAGCAGCCGTAGCTCTTGGCAAGTGGGGTGAGCGAGTGCCGGTGGCACTCAAATAAGGCGAACTGACCGAGCCGGCAGGCGAGACATGATGCACAAATCTTATCTTGAAAAACATAAGAAGGTGATTTTTAGCTCCCTGCTTATTCAGGGTAAGTTGTATCAGCATTGTGCTGAAATTGAAACTCAAGCTCGTGAAATGTTTGATATGCTTGTGGAGCAGATGAAAGAGGATGAGGGTGTAACGGAACTGATAAAAGAAGAGAACCAATGGGAATGGGTGCAGAGAATGGGGAATATCGAAGCAAGAGCAAGAGAGATAGTTCTCTATGAAATGATATACAGATAATCCATCATACAGGCAGCAATAACAGCTGCCTGTTTTTTCTCTTGATAAAATGGCGGTTTTAATATATAATGACCTTAAATGAACAAGAAAGAAGGGATACCTATGCCGCAGAATAATAAAATCAAACGCTTTCCTGCAGTTCTCTCAGGTCTGCTTTTTCTGTCTGCAGGTATCTTTAAATTACTTCTTTCCGATGACAGCACTTTTCAGTCTGTTGCCTTTGTTTACAGTAACCTTGTTTTCTTCGGTATAATTTTCTGCTGGGGAATATATGTGCAAAGAAGTATTCTTTCGGCTAAAATACGCCGTCTGATGCTCAGTGTAGTTTTCTTTATGCTTATGTATATACTCGTAGGCTCTGCCAAGCACGGTGTTTTTCTTGACGGAGATTTTGCAGGCAGGTTTTTATGGTATCTTTATTATGTGCCTCAGATTTTCGCCACCTTCCTTGCTTTTATAATAGCCTTCAGAGTAGGTAAAAAAGAGGAGTACAGACTGCCGAGGGTGTTCAATTATCTTTTTGCAGTCGGTGTTATTATCGTAATCGGCTATCTTACAAATGATATACATCAGCTCGCTTTCAGCTTCAACATTGATTTTGTAGCATGGGATCAGCAGTACAGCTGGGGGCCTCTTTTCTATGTTTCTACAGTGTGGATATACTTTTTTCTTATTGCAGGCGTTATTATGCTTTCTATAAAATGCAGAGCCGTAAACAAGAAAAAAGCCTGGCTGCCGATTTTCTGGCTTGCGCTCGGTTCATTATATATATTCAGTGACTATATTCTCGGCTTGTGGAGTATAGCTCCCTTTAATCTGCCTGAAACACACTGCTTTATTGTTATAGCCATGCTCGAAAGCAGTATCCGTATAGGCATTATGCCGTCAAACAGTGCCTACGGTCAGATCGTTTCCAAGTCAAGTGCCGCTTTTCAGATTGCCGATACAGATAACAATGTAATTTACCGCTCGGATAATGCTGTAAGCCTTTCAGACGGTCAGATGGAGGAAGCAAAGGAAGGTAATGTTATGATTGACAAAAACATCCTTCTTCTTTCTGACAGAATAAAAGGCGGTTATGTATTCTGGACAGAGGATTTGACAGCTGTTAATGAAATGAATGAAAAGCTTTCTCAGATAGGTGAAAGCCTTTCGGAGGAGGGCGACCTTATCCGTGCCGAAAATGAGCTTCGTGAGCAGAGAGCCAAAATAGCCGAGCAGACCAGACTTTACGATTCTATTTCACTGCTGGTTAAGCCTCAGCTTGAAAAGATTTCCCGTCTTATTGCTTCTGACGGCGATTTCAGAAAAAATATGGCTCATATCTGCATACTAAACTGCTATGTAAAAAGAAGGTCAAACCTTGCACTCTTAAAGGACAGAAGACCTGCATTCAGCTCCGAGGAACTTTATCTGAGCCTTAAGGAATCCTCGGAATATATAAAGCTTTACGGCGGTGTTTCCGATGTTTACGCCGACGAAAGTGCGGTTATGCCTTCGGATATACTTCTTCTCTGCTTTGATTTGTGGCAGAGTGTGCTTGAGGATATTCTTCCTGAGCTTTACGCTGTTACGGCGGAAATCAGCTTCCCGAAAGATGCTTTCAGCTTCAGAATAACGGCGGATACGGAAAAGGAGCTGCCGTCCCTGCCTAGGTTTTACAGTGAGGCTGAAAGACTTGGCGGAAGACTCAGCCTTATCCGTGAGGATGAAACTGTTTTTATCACTCTCGGTTGCGGAAAGGGTGGTGGAAATATATGATGAGCTTTTTCAGCTTACCCGAATATCTGCAGTATACTGTAGTTTTCTTCTGCCTTGTCACTCTTGTTGTTAATATATACTCTGTTGTGTCCTGTGTTATTTTTGAGGCGAAGAAACGAAAGTTGAATTTGAATCTTCTGCTTGCGGCATTTACTTCTGTGCTGTTTTATCTGTTTGCCTCGGTTAATTTTGTTTACCGTAAAAGCATAAAGGGCCAGAGCCTTTTACTTGATATTTTCTCGGAATACGGATGGGCATTTATGGCCTTGCTTGCCTTGCTTTCTGTCTTGTCTGTGCTTTCGTTATATCTCGTGGAAAAATGGAAAAGGGAGCATATAACTCCCGCATCCATTAAGGAAGGCATTGACAGATTACCTGCAGGGCTTTGCTATCATAATGAAAAGGGTGTACCAAAGCTTATCAATCACCGTATGGACGGCCTTTGCAGAAGGATTACGGGTGAGCCTCTTTTTGACGGTAATGAGCTTTGGCGAAGGCTCACAAAGGGTGAGGTGCTTCCGGGAAACAGAGTGGAAAAATGGGGAGAAAATCCAATCATTACCCTTTCCGACGGCAGTACCGTAAGCTTTACTAAAATAGAAAGAGAAATCGGCGGCAAGAAGCTTTATGAAATCCGCGCCACAGATATTACAAAGCAGTACGCACTTAATCTTGAGCTGCAGAGAAACAATAATGAGCTTCGCTCTCTGAACACCCGACTTCAGGAGTACGGTGAAAATGTGTATGATATTACCCGTGAAAGAGAGGTTCTTACTGCCAAGGTAAATATTCATGATATGCTCGGCAAGGCACTGCTTGTTACAAAGCGATTTATCGAAAGCGGTGACGAGGGTATTACGAAAGAAGAGCTTATTGATATGTGGAAGGGTACGCTCTATCTTTTTGAGGGTGGCTTTAAAGAAAGCAGTGAGGACGGAAGCCTTGACGAGCTTTATGATGCGGCAAAGCTTATGGGTATAAGTCTTAACGTTAAAGGACAGATTCCTTCCGATAACCGACTTCTCCGTTTTATTATGAGTGGTGCCAGAGAGAGTCTGACCAATGCAGTGCACCACGCAAAGGCTACAGAGCTTACCGTAACTCTCTATTATGAATACAGCTTTTTTGTTATCGAATACACCGATGACGGCAGCGGGCCCTCAAAGCCTGTTTCGGAGGGTGGAGGGCTTTCCTCGCTCAGACAGAGCGTGGAAAGTGAAGGCGGTATAATGGAAACGGAAATATTCCCGCAGTTTGTATTGCGGCTGAAAATTCCCTCAAAGGAGGTAAAATATGTATAATGTAATGGTTGTTGAGGACCAGGCAATGCCCCGACAGCTTTTTGAAGCGTTTATAGCTATGAGCGACAAGTACACTCTTGTTCACTCAATTAAAAACGCCGATATGGCTGACATTTACTGTGAAAAATCAGAAATTGACCTTATTCTTATGGACGTATGCACCGAGCTTAATTCAAACGGTCTCGATGCGGCTCAGAGAATCAAGCAGAAATATCCTGATATAAAAATTATTATTGTTACCTCTATGCCTGAGTTTTCCTATCTTGAAAGGGCAAAGAAAATCGGCGTTGACTCCTTCTGGTATAAGGAGGTAAGTGAAGAGCCTATCCTTTCGCTGATGGACAGAACAATGGCGGGGGAAAGCATTTACCCGGACAAAACACCGGATGTAACATTCGGACTTATAAAAAGCAGTGCCCTGACTGAAAAGGAGCTTATCATTCTCCGTGAGCTTACCAACGGTGACACCAATGCAGAAATTGCTGAAAAGCTTGATATGTCACAGTACACCGTCAGGGATTATATTCAAATTATTATGGAAAAGACGGGCTTTCGCACCCGCACTGAGCTTGCGGTAAGAGCAAGGGCAAGCGGAATTGTTATTGCAGATAAAAAATAGTTTAATCATTTGTGAAAAATCACCGATATTTATCGGTGATTTTTTGCTGTTACCCTACATTTGTAGGGTGACTTTTACGGCTTATGTTTTGTATAATATATCTGTGTGATTATATATTCTTTTTAAAGGAGGAGTTTTTATGAAAAAGACACGCAAATTATTAACGCTGCTTCTGGCCTTAACGGCAGTTGTACTGATGATGTCGGCTATGAGCCTTTCATCCTCTGCGGCAGAGGTTGAAAAGGTTGAGGTTGAAAGCTGGTCACAGCTCAGAGATGCTCTTATGGCTCATAATGATTACAATCCGGTTGAAATCAAGCTGACCAGAGATATTTCAAGAGAATTCGACGATTACGAGGATTTTGATTACGGGCTTTTTGCCGTAGCAGGTGACAAAACCCTTGATCTCAACGGACGTACTATTACCGCTGAGGTTACAATCGGTGAAGAAAATGCTCAGTATATGGGCGGTAACCACTTCCCGTATTTATTCAGCTTTTATTACGTTAACAGCTCACTTACCATCAAGGATACAAGTGCGGCAGGTACAGGTAAGGTGCATTATGATGCATCTCTTGTTAAAGCGAAAAATTATATTACCTCACCTATCTGCGATATTTTCGGCGTTAGTTACGGCAATCTTACTATTGACGGCGGTACCTATGAGGTAGGTCACGTAAGAACCGACTGGACTACTGCTGTTTATATCAACGGCAAGCTTTTCACAGGTAATCTTCGTACTCAGGTTTACGGTACTGTGTTTACCGTAGGCTCCAATGCAAACGTTACAATCAACGGTGGTAAGTTTATCGCACGAGGCGGCCAGCTTATCGTCGATAAAACAAAAGACAGCTCTTACGTGGCTAACGTTTTCAAGAAGACCTCAACAACTAATTCTTATGTTACAATCAACGGCGGTACCTTCTACGGTGAGGGCGGATGTGACATATTTGATGACGGATCAATGTTTCCGGGTATAAAAATCAATAACGGTTTGTTCCTTACAAAGGGTATTGATAATGTGCTTTTCCGTTACGGCGGTTATGACGGCGGAAGTCTTAAGAAGGGCGATATGCACATTATGCCTGAGATGCTTAAGCCCGGTATTGAAAACAAGGTTATCGTAAACGGCGGCAAGAATTATATGTATGCAAGCACCGCATCACCTCAGGTTTTCTATAATAACAGAGAGGATACTGCTGTATTTACATATTATGGTTTCATCAGACAGACACCTGAAATTCCCACAGACAGAGTGACAAGTATTATTGACAGTGTTCCTCTCGGCACAAGCAGAGTAATCGCCTATGAGGAAAAACCTCTTGACCTTTATTATGAGGTTTTAGGCTTTGATACAATGTGCAGCTTCGTTGTCCGTGACAGCTCAAACAATATTATTGCAACAAGAGGCGGTACAGGCCTTAAGCAATACAATCTTGCAAGCATTACAGCTCCCGGAGATTATACTATTACCGTAACCCTCGACCTTATATATGACGGCTCGGTTATTCAGAAGAGGGAGCATACCTTTGTTGTTAATATTTACAAGGCATGTACACATACATATACTACCATAAGCAACACAGCAACCTGTGAAAAAGCCGGTGTAAAGACAGAAAGATGCACATTGTGTGGAGATGAAAAGATAACCGATGTTGCAGCTCTCGATCATCTTTCTCTTGCAAGTGACTGGACATATAATTCAACACATCACTGGTATTACTGCAGAAGATGCTATACACCCCTTACAATTCAGGCACACTCATGGATAAGCAGTACAAACAGAACCTGCAGCGCCTGCCGCTACAATGATAACTGTGAGTGGGGCAACGCTATGGACACCGAGTACGATGAAAATTATCATTGGTGGCCCTGCGATACCCACGCCCCTGATGAGCCCTGTCCGAATAACCACCAGCTTGAAAGAGAGCTTCACACAATACTCACCATAGAAAATGCAGGCTCACTTGAACACGAGCCACAAATAGAATACAGCTGCCAAAACGGTTATGTCTGCGACGGCTGCGGTGAATACTTTGGCGAAACAGGTGAACACAGGTGGGTGCTTGACGGTAGAGGCGCATTAAGAAAGCCTACATGCACAACTGACGGTTATATAAAATATAAATGCTATTATGACGGAAAATATGACTGTAAGGGCAACCTGATTACCTGCAACGAGAAAAAGACAATCACTGTTCCAAAATTAGGTCACAGCTTTGATTATAACAACCCTGTAAGCGATACTGCAACCTGCACAGAAGAAGGAGAATATACCTTTAAATGCACAAAATGTTCCATTAAAATAACTATGTCTTCACCAAAGAAAGAGCATTCTTTACTTTGGGAAACAGAAATCGAAGCCGGTTGCACTACTTTCGGTTTAGAAAAAGCTCTTTGCGAGCGCAGTGGTTGTGACTATAGCGAAGAAAGAGATATTGCTCCACTCGGTCACTCTCTCGGTATTTTTGAAACTGTTACCGAAGTCGGTTGCACAACAGCAGGTAAAAACATTGCATACTGCACAGTTGACGGTTGCGATGGCTTCTCAGAAGAAATTATAGACCCTCTCGGTCACGAAATGGTTTTTGAAGCAGCAAAGAAAGCAACTCTTAACGAAAACGGCAATATTGAACATTATGACTGCCTTAACTGTAACCACAAATCATCTGATTCTAACGGTAATGTTGCTATTGATAATGTAAGCATTGCGAAAATTGCAACCATTAAGCTTTCATCGGCAACCGTAACCTATAACGGTAAAGTCAGAAATCCAAGCGTTACTGTTAAAGATGCAGAAGGTAATACTCTTGTTGAAGGCACAGATTACGATGTAACAGTACCGGAGGGCAGAAAGAATCCCGGTATTTATAAGTATGTTGTAACCTTCAAGGGCAATTACGAAGGCGAAAAGACACTTAAATTCACAATTAACCCCGAAACAGTTGACGTTGCAACTATAAAAGCAACTCAAAGCACATCTGTTATCAAGCTCACATGGGGCGCAGTTGAAGGCGCAACAGGCTACAGAGTATATCAGTACAGCCCTTCAAAAGGCAAGTTCGTTCAGATTGCATCTGTTAAGGGTGTAACCTCCTACAGAAAAGCAACTAACCTTAAAGCAGGCACAGAGTATAAGTTCAA
>JAFWYB010000004.1 GCA_017517865.1 Clostridia bacterium
AAGCGCTCCAAGCGAGTGAGACGACCATATTTCTGACCGACACAACATAAAATTTGTTGAGCTTGTGAGGGGAGCACTTTTAAAGATAAGTGAGCCGGTGGCAGATAAAGGCAATGCCTGAACAGCGTAGCGGTCAAAGTTAACTTCCTCAGTGATGTAGCCTTTTCTTTATGGCACAAATAAATTTCGGGAACCGCAAGAGTAGGTCCACAGGTGGGTAGGAGCGGTAGTGAATGAAGCTCCGCCGGAGTTTCAGAGCCGCGAATGACCGAAGCGTGCAGTCCGCGCAATCTTGCTCTGACGCCAAACGAAAATCCGTTCACGATAGTGGACGGATTTTTGGTTTGTATTATTCATTTCTGTGAGAACGGATTTTCGAATGTATAATTATTGCTTTGTTTTAGCCTCAATATCTTTCATCTTTATCAATCCTACCCGCTTTGAGCGCTTGATAGTTGCGACAAAACATCTGAATAAATTTTATTAATTTTCTTTTTGAGAACTGAAAGTGAATATTTTTCTGATATACTGATACGGCAAATCGGTAATATCAGGGCAATTTTTATTTTCGTAAAATTCAGGTCTCCCTGATGCTTGCCCGGTTTTAAAAACGAAAGAAGGGTTACTATGAAAAAGACAGGCAAAAAAATCTTATCACTGTTTCTCGTGTGCTTGATGGTGTTTTCTGCTGTTCCCGCCGCATCAGTAGCAGCTGTAACGGAAAACGTTGTGAATTCTACTGACGGTGAAAGCTACAATCACTATCCTCAGATTCTTGTTACCGGCTTCGGCTCCGGTTGCGTAAAGATTTATTATGAGGACGATCCGGAACAGAAATCTCTTTTCTGGCCTTTTGAAACTGAGAGATTTATTTCTAATCTCGGAAATGTCGGTGACTATGTTCTCGGCTCTTTGAAGGATAAAAATCCGGATGTATTACATGGCGTTATTTATAATTACCTTATGGATTGCTTCGGTATGCTTGCTCTGAATCCCGACGGTACAATGATGGACGGTGTTACTACTGAGCCGGTGGGTGTCAGATACACAACAGACGGTAAATATGAATTTTATTACGACTGCAGAATGTCTCCCATGTATACTGCTAAATATCTTCACGAGGCAGTACAGCAGGTGCTTGCTGAAACCGGAAGCGAGAAGGTTGAGCTTGTAGGCTCAAGCTACGGTGCTAACGTTGTAACAGCGTATATGTATCTCTATGACGACGAGCTTGATAAGGTTGACACGGTTCTTCAGTGTGTACCTTCGATTGGCGGCATACGTTTCCTTGGCGAGCTTTTCAGCGGTAATTTTGATATCAGTCCTACTGCTCTTTGTGATTTTATTGACCGCCTTGCCGGCAGCAATCTTATTCCCGATTTCTTCTACCTTTTGGACGAAGCAGGTCTTCTCGAAATTTTCCTTGAGATTCTGGTTGTTCCGACTCTGAGAGAGGCCGTTTATGAAGCAGTGGTTGATGTGGCTCGTGATTTTATGGCTACTCTTCCTGCTCTTTGGGTATGTATTCCTGATGAGTATTTTGAAGACGCCATGGTTTTCCTTTACGGTGAGAATTATAGTGATCCCACTCACAAATATGCACAGCTTATTGCAGAGGTAACGGATTATCATTATAATGTTGCCAATAAGGCGGCAGAGATTTACACTGAGGCTGAAAAGAATCATGAAGGTCTTAATATGGCGCTTATTACAAAGTTCGGTATTGCAGCTATTCCCTTCGGAACAGGTGAAAATATTATGGACGACGGTCTTGTTACAGTGCCCACATCAAGCTTTGGTGCAACCTGTACAACATATGGCGCAAAGCTTCCTGCAGATTATGTACAGCAGAAATATACTGAATATGATTTTATGTGCCCTGAGTGGAACATAGATGCTTCAACAGGAGTTTTCCCCTTTACAACCTGGTACATCAAGGGCCTTGAGCATACTCAGAAGAATGAGGATTATCTGAGACTTGTTGATGAAATCATTTACAAGGATCTTACTGTTTTCTCTGACCCCGACAGACCTCAGTTCCTTACTGTTTCCGAGGATGACCCTGAAATGCTCGAGCCTCTCGTTGAGGAGCAGAAGTCTGAGACAGTATATGATAAGTTTTATGCTTTCCTCAGAAAGCTTGCTCAGATTGCAAGAATGATTTTTGATAAGCTTAAGGGAATAATAGACTAACACAGTTAACCGACGGACCTGTATTCAGAGTCCGTCGGATTTTTTATGGTTTATATATTTTCGGAGAAGGTCTGACTGCGGGGCTTTTTATAAGTATTAACACTTTAAATTATTGACAAAACAGCTGTTTTTTTTTGCTATAATCAACCGAAGCGCGCAGTCCGTGCAAGAGTTGAGTCCCGTTTTTATCCGAACCGACAAGCTTGGTATATCATCACGCGAAGTGTATTTTTTTGTCGGCTTGATGATACACAAGGCTATCGTCTTGATTTTTCCAAAGTTAAACTGTATAATACTCGGAGAGGTGATTGCTGTGAAAACAAAAGAAATGGATAAGCTTATAAAGCATTTTGATACTTATTTTGAGCAGGAAGATTCCACGGTTCTTCATCCCATTGTTGATGCAGGTTTACATATCGATGTGTTGATGTATAAGCCCAATGAAAAATATCCCTTCTGGAAGCTGGTGACAATGGGCGCGAGCGATTACAAAATGCCTTCCGTACCGAATACTGTCGGTTTGTATAATGAATATATAATGTTTGTCGATCCGGAAACTGACTTAACAGATAAAGATGTTTTAGCCTGGTACTATGAAAATCTGCTCGCGGTTGCAACTTACGCCTATTTCAATAAAACGCATATTACATTTGGTCATAGCTTTGAGTGGAAGCCTGAAACACCGGATGAAGAAATGATAGCCGCTTTCATTGAGTTTCCACAGATAATCGGCACGACGCAGATTTTAAAATGTAAGCTTGGACTTATGAAAACAGTTGCCTGCTTACAGGTCGTTTTACTTAATAAGGAAGAGTTGGAAAGGTTGCTGAAAATCGGACCGATTGCTTTTAGCGATTATTTGTATCCCGAAGACGATTCTTCAACAGCACATTTTTTGACGGAAAGACACCGCAGTGAAAAATTCTGATTTAAGGTATTTTCACCGAATGTTAAAAGTCTCGTTTCACGGCGGGACTTTTGTTTCTTATAAATGGCCTCGAAAAACAATAAGCTTCTTGATTTTTTATATAAAATCCGTATAATCGTATTATAGCAAAATAGGAGGTTTATCTATGAAAAAAATAATTTGTCTTATTCTTGCACTTATAGTATGTATTTCCTTCTGCGGCTGCACAGAAAAAGAAACCGACACAGATATCAACAGCACAACGGATAGTGCTCAAAACGCCGACACAGAAAGCGGTACTGCTGAAGAAGACACCACTGAAGCGGAAAAAGCCACCGATGAATTCATTTCAGCCGTTTGCGGTAAGTGGGAAAAATATTCGGGCGTGTATTATGAGATAACTTATCTTGAGCTGCGCGAGGACGGCGTATGTCTTATTGACGGTGAAGAGTATACCTGGGACGCAACCTTTAAGGAAAAGTACTGGCTTGATGAGCCTAAAGAGTTCGTAAATATTTATAAAGACGGTGAAATTGTTTATGACGTGCAGCTTGAAGAGCACATCGACGGAAGCCCGGCACTGCGGTTCGGTGAGGCGTCTGACGTTGCATCGCCTGCAGCGGTTTTTCTTAAGGCAGAGGAACAGTGATAAAGAGAGGCTAAAAAAACAAACGACTGAAAAACCTTATAAATAAAAAAAGCAAATAGCAAAACCGTTGTAAAAGCATTAAAAGCTTTACAACGGTTTTTTACTGTTACGTTTCGTTTACTGAAACCTTAAACTAACTCTTTTATCTGTCTGCCTGAAAAGACAGAGTTTTTTCTTATACAGCATAAAGATGAAAAAGCACAGCTTACGGACAAAGGGGAAGAAGCGTAAACCACCGCGGAAAACGTTGCAATTTTATCTCACGTTGGCGCGTGACTACCGGCTACTGACTAGGGTGACGAGTATAATCCGAACCCGCCCAAAAGCGTGTATTTTCACGGCTTTTCGGCATTTCGGTTTTGAAAGGCGTCAGCCTGTCGGCACCCTCAATATCCAAAAATCCTGCAAAAATTCGCACTTTTGGGTCTGCGATTTTTTGCGGAGCGGATTTTTGGCAAGACAAGACACAAAACGCAGT
>JAFWYB010000005.1 GCA_017517865.1 Clostridia bacterium
CGTTGTTGTATTGGATATCACAAAGGAAGAAGCGGATATTATCCTCGTTGACAGCAATCTGCACCGTGAGCACATTCTACACTCGGAAAAAGCCTTTGCCTACAAGATGAAAATGGATGCCCTTAAAAAGCAAGGTAAACGCACGGATTTAACTTCGGACCAAGTCGGACCGAAGTTATCTGCGGGTGAGGTTTCCGACACCGATAGTGCTTCTCAGGTGAAAAGATATATCCGCCTTACGAAACTTATCCCTAAACTTCTTAATATGGTTGATGAAAGCAAAATCTCTTTCTCTGTCGGTGTTGAGCTTTCGTATCTCACAAAAACAGAACAAACTGATTTGTTTAAGTTTATTGAGAAAGAGCTTTGCACTCCGTCACTTGCACAAGCTCAGAAGCTGAAAAGCTTATCTCAGGAAGGCACACTTAACGAAGAGAAAATATCTTCCATTATGAAACAGCCTAAAGCTAATCAAGTGCTGACAGTTAAAATCCCCGATGATAAAATCAGTAAATACCTCAAGCCTACTGCTACTGTAAAGGAAAAAGAAGATTTCCTTGCAAAGGCTGTTGAGTATTACGGAAAGTATCTTCAGAGGCAGAAAGACAGAGGTGCGAGATAATGACAGAAAAGATTGTATCCTTTTGGAAGTATGTGAAACTCAGAAGCTTATCTGTGCTGAGCGGTACCCGTGCCGAATGTGTATTGGGTAAAGTTGAAAAACCTGAAACCGAAGAATACGAAATCAACGGTGTCAGATATATTGTTACCAAAAAATTCAGCACTAAAGAAGCCAAAACAATGAAAGAAAAAATATCAGCTTTTATCGGAAGCGATTTTGCACATTTGACAATTGCCGATGATATAAATACACTTAATACAGAATATGTAAATTCGACTGCCGGAGAAGGGAGGATAAATGCAGTCAGATAATTTTGGCATAACAGCCATCTATTGCCGTCTGTCCCGTGATGACGGTAAAGAATGTGAAAGCAACTCAATCGGTAATCAGAAAAAGTTGCTGTCACAAAAAGCAAAAGAATTGAAGCTCACCAACACAAAGTATTATGTTGATGACGGTTATACGGGAACAAATTTCAACAGACCTGGTTTTCAGGCAATGCTTGAAGATATTGAAATGGGATATGTAACAACTGTTATGGTGAAAGACTTATCCCGTCTCGGTAGAGATTATGTTTCCGTCGGTCACTATACGGATAACTTCTTTCCCGAGCACAACATTCGATTTATAGCAGTCAATGATTTGGTTGACAGTAATGACGGTGATAATGAAATCGCTCCGTTCAAAAATATTATGAATGAGATGTATGCAAGAGATATTTCAAGAAAGGTCCGTTGCTCACACCGTATAAGAGGTAATCTCGGTGAGCCGTTATCTCAACCGCCTTACGGGTATATGAAAGATCCGAATAACAAAAAGAAATGGATTGTTGATACTGAAGCTGCAGAAGTTGTTAAAAATATCTTTGCAATGTGTATTGAGGGTAAAGGTAATGAAACTATTGCTCGTATCTTGCAAGAAAACAAAGTGATGATACCGATGGCATATTGGCAGAGTAAGGGACTTAATAAGGGCGGTAAAAAAACTCAGCCTGACCCGTATAAATGGTGTAAGACAACTGTTCAGAAAATTCTTGCACAGCAGGAATACTGCGGTGATGTTATCAACTTTAAAACCTACTCAAAGAATTTCAAGAATAAGAAAAGACTTCAGAATCCCGAGGAGAACTGGAAGATTTTCAAGGATGTTCACGAGCCTATAATTGACAGAAATACCTTTGAAACTGTTCAGAAGATGAAAGCCAAAGGAAAACGCAGAGCACCTAATCCCGAACACGCTGAAAAGAATATGTTCTGCGGATTGCTATACTGTGCCGATTGCGGAAGTCCCTTATGGTTCAATGTCAATCATCCCAATACTGACATCAAATATTTTATGTGCTCCAACTACAAAGGTCGCAGAGGCACTTGTGAGGGTACACATTATGTCAGAGCTGACTCTTTGGAACAGATTGTGATGCTTGAGCTGAGAAGCCTTGCAAGCTTTCTTGTTGAGGATGAAGAAGCCTTTGCAGATATTCTTGAAGCAAAGACGAATAAAAGCATACTCAATCAGCAGAAGTTTCTCGAAAGCAGTATTGATAAAGCAACAGCAAGAACAAAGGAAGTTGCTATTATGTACGAGAAACTCTTTGAGAAGCATATCAACGGTATTGTCAACGAAGAAAGCTTTATGCAGCTATCACAGAAATATGAAACAGAACGTGATGAGTTGAAGCTAAAAATCAGGCAGTACCAAGAAGAACTTTCGGAGATAGAAAGCCTTCGTACAAGCAAAGAGCAGTTTACTTTTGCTGTCCGTAAGTTTATGCAGATGGAAACGCTTACACCTGCACTCCTGAATGAGCTGATTGAAAAAATAGAAGTTCATTCTATTGAGGGAAAGGGCAAGAACAAAACACAGAGGATTGTAATACACTACCGCTTTATCGGGGTTATTGAAAATCCTGTTAAAGAGGAAAATATAGTCCTTGAAGCAAGACAAGGCGTAGCCGTAGAATATCTCACGGCATAACAAAAAAGAGCAGGCTTAAAACCTGCTCGATACATAACAAATTAACTATGAGGAAATGTAAAAAAGAAAAGTGAGTATTCACTTGTGTTATGAATACTCACTATGGTGCGAGAGACGGGACTTGAACCCGTACGAGCTGCCCCACACGCCCCTCAAACGTGCGCGTCTGCCGATTCCGCCACTCTCGCATATTTTCTGTTTTTTCCTTGCTCTCTCTCGAGTGCTCGTTTAATATACCACCAAAAAATATAAAAGTCAATACTTTTTTTCAATTTTTTATTATTTTTTTCAAAAAAATTTCCCCGAAGCTTTTTCGGGGAAAACGGGTTAAAAATCTATTCTTTTTTCTGTGTTGAGTGAGCTGTCGGTTTCAATGCTGCCCGCGGTGAATACCACGTAGTATTCATAGTTATCTGGGTCATAAAAGAAATCGTAATCAACAGCGGTCATATAGAAGTAATAGCTGTCCTCGCCTGTTTTTTCAATGTTATCAACTGCAAGCCCGGAACGTAAAATAAGTGAGCCCTCATAAACCACATAAACATAAACCGCTCCGCTGATTTTCGGCTCTGCACCCTGAACACCTCTTATTTCAACAACAAGCTCTTTGGAATCTTCCTCCTGGGGCGGGAAAACAACCTCTCCGCCTGATAAATCATAGTAGACTTTTGAGCTGTTTTCATCTGTATCCCCTGCCGAGGCCGTCGGAGCTTCCTGTGTCAGCTCTTCGGTGGTCTGCTCCTCGGTAGTTGCCTCTGTGGTAGCCTCGGTAGTCGCCTCAGTGGTTTCCTGCTCTGTGGTTTCTTCGGTGGTAGCCTCAGTGGTTTCCTCTGCGGTAGTGGACTCTTCTGTTACCTCAGTGGTTTCAGCCTCGGTGCTTTCCTCTGTAAGCGGCTCGGTCGTCTGCGGTACCGTTGTACCTTCCGACCAATCGGTGCTGCTGTGCACGGTATTATTCACACTGCCGCTTTCGTCGCCCGTAAAGCCCTTTATAAGCACGGCAACCATAACGATAAGTACAACTGCAAGAATTCCTATAATGATGTACCATTTGTTGTAGTTCTTCTTTTCGGGAACTGATTCATCATCCCTGAAGGCCTCGGCAAAGGCTTGCTTGTCCCTTTCGGTAACGCTTTCGGCACCGTTGCTTCTGCGTGCCGGCGACTGTGCAGACACATAGGTTATTTTCTGTGTGTGGTATTCGTTCTCCTTCGCCTCAGACGCAACAAGAAAAGCCTTTACATACTCTTCAAGCGCAAGCTTCATCTGTGTCGGTGAAGCATATCTTTCTGCAGGATTAAAGGCTGATGCGGTGAAAATAATCTGTGCAAGCTTCTTATCTGCATTTTCAGGCATCGGGAAAAGATCGCCCCTGAGACGTCTGAGCTTTGCCGTTTCCCTGTCCTCAAGTGAAACCGGTGCCGGGTACGCAGGCAGGAAGGGTGCTCTGTTATTGTTAAGAAGTCTGTAAATAACTATGCCCAATGAGTACAGATCTGAGGAGTGCTCGTCAGCTGTACCCGCTTCGGGTGCTCTGTAGCTTTCAGCCTTGCTTCTTTTTCTGAAAAGGCTGTCAACGCCGAAGTCGCCCAGCTTATAGGTACCCTTACCTGCAACAAAAATGTTTTCGGTCTTTATATTGCGGTGAAGTATACCCGCATTTCTGAAGCTCTCAAGCGCCGTGCAGATATCCCAACCGATTTTTACGGCATCCTTCTGTTTTACAAGTCTGTCTCTTATACAGTCGCTGAGCGGAGTGAGAAGCTCTCTGAGAATAAAAACATAAAAGCACGAGGCTTCTCTTACTACCTTGTAATCATCGTAGCGGACAATGTTCTTTTCATCTCTGAGAGAAAGCATCTTTTCAATGTTTTCGCACACTCTCTTCTCAGCAAAAACAAGATACTCATCAACGGTTGAAAATCTTCCCGACTCTATAGCCATACTGATTTCTTCGTTACTGCCCGGAATTTTAATTATCTCAAGAGCACGGTATTCCCTTTCACCGTTTTCTGTGCTGAACACCTTATAAATAAGAGAGTTTTTTCCCTTCGCAACAATACCTTCAATGTACCATCTGTCAAAAAATGGCTCAAGGTCTCTGAGACCCGCTTCCGTCATAGTGTCAGCTCCTTTCGGGTATAATTTTTTATAATAATACCATTTTAACAGCTTCAAGTCAAGCAGGGTAAATTATAGCAAAAAAGCTGTCGCGGCAATCCGCGGCAGCTCTGAATTTTAAAGCTGTTTTTACAGTGCCTTATAAAGCTTCATCCAGCTGTGCACCTTCTGTGCATCGTACTTTTCGGGAATGGTTTTAACCACAACCGGCATAAGAGGCAGCATTCTGAAGCTTTTAAGAAGGTCAGGTACCATAGGAATAAGAGGCATACTTACCGAGAGCACGTGAAGCAAATACTCGGGCTCTATCTTAAGCGGGAAGCCGTCTGCAACAGCCATCTTGTCTGCAGTAAGAATCTCTTTTTCCATAATGTAGTTGATATCGTCACTGTCGATATATGTAAAGAAGTTTTTGAAAAGATCAAGAAGAATATAATCCTTGCCGAAATCGCAGAAATACTTATACTGATATGGCCACAGTCTGCTTACGGTAAGATCCTTTTCCTGTGCCGCCATAACGGTATCGGCAAGGATTTTACCCGCCTTCATACTCAGAGCTATACCGCTGCCCGTAAGAGGTACCGTCATACCTGCACTGTCTCCTACCGCGGCATAGCCGTTGCCCACGATAAGAGGAAGCATTCTGCTGATGGGAATTCTTTCAACGCCGGTGCCGCCTCTGAGCACCTTGTCGCCAATGTAAGGAAAGCGTTCCTTATACTTTGCAATAGCCTCATCAATTTCCTTCTGTGTAAGATCGCCGCTGAATTCAAACTTACCTACTATGATGTCAACAAAATCCTTGTTTGTGTTCATCCAGTCTATACCGGGCTTGTCAAGGTTAAAGAAGGTAACTATATACTGAGGATCCGTAAGCTCACCGGTCTTGTTTTCAAAATATATTCTGTAAACATCAAAAATATTCTGACGGTCAAATTCATTTTCAATTCCGAAATATGACGGAAGCTGTCTTCTCAGAGGCGAATTCATACCGCAGGCATCTATTACGAGGTCAGCAGTATATTCGGTTTCGTTTTCTCCGTCAGAAGCGACAAAGCCCGTTACCCAGGCGCCCTTTATTACGGGGGCGACGATTTTTTTGCCGAACTCAAGCTTTACGCCTGCCTTTTCAGCCTCTTTGATAAGATGATTGATGAGTATTTTACGGTCAACGTCAATTCTCATTGCATCAGGCATTCTTACGGTTGTTTTTCCGTCAGGAGCAACGTAAGCCATTCTGTTTGAGGGCTCGTATTCCTCCGGAAAGTCTATGCCGACATATTCAAAAGTATCTCCGGGCATTGTATCGTGCCAATCGTAGCCCATTTCCTCAGGTGCCTTGCTTTCTACAACGGTAACGTCATAGCCTTCTCTCGCAAGATTAAGAGCAGCTGCAAGTCCGCCGTGGCCTGCGCCGCCGACAACAATCTTCTTCATATTATCTCCCTTTCATATTTTATTTTTCTTAATAATTATAGCTCTTATAAAATCTACTGTCAACACAATTATTTCATATTTTTAAACGCTTCTTCATAATCCCGTTTTTTCCGTACGGATTTTTGCACCTTTTTGTCGTAAAATATATATTTATAAGATAATATATTGATTTAAACGGAAAAAAGTTGTAAACTGTTTTATGTATGTCATAATTTTTTTCAGACAAAAGGTGAAAAGCTTGAAAAAGAAGATTTTTTTAATACTTGTGTCTGCTCTTATTGTTATTTATCCCCTTTTCAATATTTCCGATGTTTTCGGCGGCTCTGATTATGCAACTGTCACCCCCCGGACACAGACGGATATTTTTGAAAGGCTTGACGGTATAAAGCTGAGAGATGCACAGAACAACATAAAGCTTTCGGTCAAAGAGAAAGAAAATAACTCTGAAAAAGACGCTGTTACTCTTACGCTTGAAAAGCTGGACAAGGGAGAGGTTACCTATCGAAGTCTCTTCAGCGACGTATGTATCGCAGGCGACTCTCTTATGAACGGATTGGAAGCATATAACATTTTAAACAGCAACAATCTTATAACCAAGGTAAGCGCAAGTCTTTACCATCTTTCCGACAGCAAAAGTAAAATAGTGAGAATGAGTCCCCGTGTGCTTATCCTTCATTACGGCCTTAATATGCTCGAAACAGATTCGGGCCAGCCTGCAAGATTTATAAGCTTTTACGAAAGGCTTGTTAAGGAGTTTCAGCAGGAGCTGCCCGATACACTTATTATAGTCAGCGGTATTTTCCCCGTTGACAGCGACAGAGCAAGAGCTAAGCGTTTTTCCCGCATTGACGAATATAACACCGCTCTTAAAGAAATGTGCGACAGAGCCGGAGCGGAATTTCTCGACAACAGTCCTCTTGCCAAAAAGGCTCTTGACTGCTATGCACACGACGGCATTCATCTTAACGAGGATTTTTACCGCAATTTATGGCTCAGGCATATCATAACCGAAAAGGAGATTATAATATGACAAAGCTCATTTTAAGACTAAGCGAAGTCGTAGGTATAGTCTGCCTTGCCGCTTTTATAATTTTTATTTGCGCTCAGAACGAAAAAAGCAAAACAGATCCCGAGTACCTTTCCGCTCAGATAATCTCTGCAGCCGACACAGAGGGTCTTGAAGAAAGAAACAGCCTTTACGTCAGAAAAAAGTACGGTATTGACACCGACAGACTTGAATTTTTTTCCGTTTACAGCTCGGATTCCGTTATGGATGTGAGAGAATATATACTCATAAAATCTGACGACGGCTACGGTCAGGAGGTATACTCAGCACTCGAAAGCGAGTTGAACAACAAGCTGGCTCTTTTTGAAGACTACGCGCCCGAGGAAAGCGCACTTCTTTCACGCAGAGTGCTTGTAAACGAAAAGGGCTTTATTTTTCTTGCCGTAGGTAAGGATTCAGCTCTTTTACTTGATATATTCAGAAGTAATCTGTAAATTCAGAGGTTAATTCTTATGGTTTTCAGCAGCAGTTCATTTTTATTCGCCTTTCTGCCTGTAACCCTTGTGCTTTATTTTCTGCCGATAAGTCTTAAAAACAAAAAAAGAGAAATCGGCAAGAAAAATCTTGTACTTCTGGTTACAAGTCTGGTTTTCTATGCCTGGGGAGAACCTGTTTACGTGCTTCTTATGCTCATAAGCATCTTCTTCAATTTCAGCATAGGCAGAGATATTTTTCTTTGTGAAAGAGAAAACAAAAAAAGAATGAAACTTTTCCTTTTTACCGTTGCGATAGTATTCAATTTTTTCGTAATGGCCTATTTTAAATATTACGGCTTCGTAGCAGAAAACATAAACAGCCTTTTCGGCACCGATATTCAGATAAGGGAGTTGCCGCTTCCCGTGGGTATTTCCTTTTACACCTTCCAGGCAGTTTCTTACATTGCTGACGTTTATAAAGGCAAGGTTAAGGCTCAGAGGCATTTAATCCCCTTTGCCTGCTATATTACAATGTTTCCTCAGCTTATTGCAGGCCCCATCGTTCAGTATTCTGATATTGAAAAGCAGTTAAAAGAAAGAACCGTATCCTCCGCGCTTTTTTATGAGGGTATAATCGTCTTTATAAGAGGGCTCGGAAAAAAGGTTATCTTTGCAAACACTGCCGGCAAAATATATACAGATATTCTCGCAGAAGGTATCACGGAGCAATCCTCTCTTACGGCGTGGATAGGTATAGTTGCTTATACCATGCAGATTTATTTTGATTTCGGCGGATATTCGGATATGGCAATAGGTCTGGGAAAAATGCTCGGCTTTGAGTTCCGCGAAAACTTCAACTTTCCATACCGTGCACAGAGCATTACCGATTTCTGGCGCAGATGGCATATAAGTCTGAGTTCCTGGTTCAGAGATTACGTTTACATCCCTCTCGGCGGCAACAGAAAGGGTACTGCAAGGACAATATTCAACATTCTTACCGTATGGAGCCTTACAGGTCTGTGGCACGGAGCGGCATGGAACTTCATAGTCTGGGGTGCCTTTTACGGAATATTGCTTATAGCTGAAAAATACCTTCTGTCAGGCATAATCAGCAGACTCCCCTCTTTTATAAACCGGATAATAACACTGGTTGTAGTTATGGTCGGCTGGGTGTTCTTCTCGTCAGAAAGCCTTTCCGGGGCAACTGAGTATCTTTCGGTAATGTTTAATGCGGGCGGTGCAGCCTTATACGACAGCAAAGCATTGTATCTTCTTGCTACAAGCGGCTTCGGACTTACGGTTATGGCTCTCAGCTCTTTCGGCTTTTTCGACTCTCTGCCTAAGCCTAAAAATAAAACCGTGAGCACAGCAGCACAGTCACTGTTTTACATTGCGGTTTTCGTTATTTCAACAGCATTTCTCCTCAGCGAAACATATAACCCATTCCTCTATTTCAGATTTTAAAGGACAAAGCTTATGGATAAAGACAGCATAAAAAACGAGGGCACCGAAACGGCCCGTAATATAAGTAAGGGCGGCCGAATTATCATCCGCCTTATGATTGCTGTTTTCATTTTTCTCACCCTCGGCACGGGAATATCCTCTCTTGCGGTTAAGGATAAGGAATTTTCCGAAAGAGAGAACCGGGTTCTTGCACAGTTCCCCCGTCTGAGTCTTTCATCCGTCACAGACGGAAGCTTTATGGAGGGCTTTGAAAGCTGGGCATCCGACCAATTCCATCTCAGAGATTTTGCCGTTTCACTTAAGACTGTTTTTGAGCGTCTTACAGGCAAGAGAGAAGAAAATAACGTTTACATCGGTGAAAACGGCTTTCTTTTCGGATTTACTCCCGAGCTGAACGATGAGCTTCTTGCAGAGAAAAGCAAGCTTATAAAGGCGTTTCTGAAGGAAAACAGCGGCAAGGAGCAGATGTTTATGCTCATCCCCTCCTCCGCCTCTGTTTACAGTGAATATCTGCCTAAAAACGTAACCTCTGCAGAGGCTGACGCGGCACTTAAAATAATTACCAATTCCGTTAAATGCAAGGGTCTTGCTATACCCGACGTTAAAGAAATTCTTCTCACGGCAAAAGAAAAAGGCAATCAGCTCTATTACAGAACTGACCACCACTGGACAACCGACGGTGCTTATGAAGCTTATCTTTATACCGAAAAGAAATGGGAGCTCAACGAAAGCGATACGAAATATGATTTTTACACCGTAAGCAATGACTTTGAAGGTACTCTCGCCTCCCGTTCCGGAATACACGGCGGCTATGACACTGTAAAAATCTGCATACCCGAAAAGAGCGAGGGCACCTACGTTGTGAATTATGAGGCCGAACAAAGAAAAGAGGTCAGCCTTTTTAATAAGGAAAAGCTTAATCAAAAGGACAAGTATGAGATTTTTCTCGGCGGAAATTACGGCAAAATCAGCATTAAGACTACCGCCGCAAACGGAAAATCACTGCTTCTTGTTAAGGATTCCTATGCTAACTGCCTTATTCCGATGCTTACACCCCACTTTGAGGAAGTAGTTGTAGTTGACCCCAGATATATGACGGAGCCTCTGAGAGATGTCACCTCTGAGCACAGCTTCAGTCATATACTTTTCCTTTACAGCGTGAACACCTTTATTGAGGATAAGGCTCTTTGCGATGTGCTGAGCTGAGTTTAATAAGATATCATCCGCCTTCGGCAAAAAAACTGAGGCACCTTCCTTTCGGAGGGTGCCTCATACAGTTTTATTATTTTCAGTCGACCTCTACAACGCCGTCAGCCTTTATAGTAACCTTCATACCGTCCTTAACGTAATTAAGGAATTCCTCACCGAGAGAGTCAACAACGGGCATTGTTACGCCGTCAACCCATACGTCTGCGAGAACTGCACCTGCGGCTGCAAGAGAGTCGATAGGATTGGAGAAAAGCATACAGGCGGGATTTTTTTCGAGAGCACATGCACAGTAAAGCACAAGACCGCCGGTTGTTGAGCCGATTGTCTGAGGAAGACAAAGAGCCTTGCCGAGCATTGACTTGCCGTAAAGATCCTTGTTATTCTGGTCACCGCACTTTACTTCTTTATCGCCGAACTGAAGAGCATTCTGGAATGAAGCAAGTGTGTTGAAGCCTTCGGTGGTTACAACAGCCTCTGCAGTAACCTCACCGGGAGTGATTACTCTGCCCTTAAACTGTTTCATTATTTCTTACCTCCCTTTGTAATCTTGCTTAAAATTTCAGCATCTGTGTAATATCTTGCAGTTGTATATGTACGAAGCTTGTTTGAAGAGGTAATTACGGGCATCTTCTTGCAAAGAGGATTGTTCATATACATAAGAGGACAGATGTATGATGTAATGACACCTGTTGCCTTAAGACGTGCGGCATAGGGTGTTTTATTGAACTTTTCAAGCACACCGGGAGCTGCGGTAAGAACTGTGGGAATGGTAACCTTTGAGTTGCCGTTCTTCTTAAGCTCAGCCTCAATGTTATCCGTCCAGTCCTTGAGCTGCTGAAGTGAAAGATGGGGACAGCCTACGAAGCAAAGCTTGGGAGTTGCATCGTGCTTCTTCCAGATGACGGGATAATTTCTCTGTACTTTGAGAAGCTCTGCATCGTCAATAATATATTCCTTTGCACCCTCTGCAATAAGCTTTTCACCAAGCTCAACTGCCTCGGGAGTAAGATTTTCGATGTGATAAAGACCTACTGCACCGTTTGAAGCGGTAGCGGCACCGAAGTCCTTGAGGTAAGCGCAGGCTGAATCGTCAAGCTCTGTGCCTATCCACTTATCAAGACCCACAACATAGGGTACGTCTTCCATAACCTTCATACCGATTGCTGAGCCTAAAAGCTGAGCCTCGGGCTTCTTGGTAGTATTAACCTTTATTACCCAGGTCGCTTTTCTGCCTTCATCTGTAAGAAGACCGAAATAGGGTACGTAGCCGACGATTGAGCCCATAATATCAATAATGCCCGAATTACGGTTACATCTTGCACCGAGCACTGAGTTAGCGTAAACAACGGCACTTGACTCTGCCCATGAAAGAATTTCGCCCTTCTGAGGCTTGTTACCTACCTCATCCATATAGCAGGTGCAGGTAAAGGCGTTGTCATCAAGAAGACCGAGCTTCTTGAGCTGCTCCTCGTAGAAGCTCTGCTTTGTATACATAAACTTATTGAAAATAAGGTTCTGAAGAAAGTTTGCAGGTACGTTCTTGTCAAGAGGTCTGGGGTCAACGGAGAACTTCTGACCTGAGGCAACACCCTCATCGAGAAGCTTCTGCATAAGGTCGTAAACGGGTGACATAACCTTGAGTCCGAAGGAGGTAACAAGGTGATTGTTCTTTGAGGTGATGGGCACAAGCTTTTCAGCATTGAAGGCTTCACCGTACATTACCATGGTTTTCATAACCTTGGCCATTGTTTCGCCCTTTGAACCGTTGAGAATATCCTGCTGTTCCTGAGTTAAAATCATTGTATATCTCTCCTTTTCTTATATCTTCATTGCAACATCCCATGCGCCCCATATAACGGTACGGAGGTTTCCTACCTTGGCAGCATCACCGATGATGTGGATATGCTTGCTCTTGGGTGCAATGGGTGTGGGGGTATAGCCTACTGACATAACAACCGAGTCAGCGGCGATATCAAAGGTCTTTCCTTCCTTATCCTTAACGGTTACCTTGCCGTCACCGATTTCGCAAAGTGCGGTTTCAAGGTGTACGGGCACCTTATAGGTCTTGAAGAAATCACGAAGGAAGCTTGTATTTGCAAGGCATATGCCCGGTGTTGTGATAAGGTCGTCCTGCATTTCAACAATTGTAGGCTTCTTACCCTTGAGGTAAAGCTCGTAAGCAATTTCACAGCCGGTAAGACCGCCGCCGATAATTGTAACGTTTTCGCCTACCTCTTTGTTACCGAGAAGATAGTCAACTGCTTCAATAGCCGTGTCTGCGCCCTTAACGGGTATTGAGCGTGCCTTTGAGCCTGTTGCAACAATAACTTCGTCGGCACCGAGAGAGCTTATATCCTTAACCTCTGTGTTCATTCTGACGTCGATGGGATATTTTGCCACCTCGCGGATGTACCACTGAATAAGGTCACGGTCCTTTTCCTTGAAGGAGGGAGCTGCTGCAGCTACGAATACACCGCCGAGCTTATCGCTCTTTTCGTAAAGAGTAACCTTGTGGCCGCGCTTTGCACAGACGATAGCGGCTTCCATACCGCCGATACCGCCGCCGATAACGGCAACCTTCTTTATCTTCTTTGCGGGTACTATCTTATATTTCTTTGACTGCATTGTTTCCGGATTGAGTGCACAGCGTGCAAGACCCATTGTGTCGAGAAGGTCCTGAGTGTTGGCGTGACCCTTTGATGATGAGAAGTTGAAGCAGCCTGCGTGACAGCAGATACAAGGCTTGATATCCTCAGGTCTGCCCTGCATAAGCTTTGTTACCCATTCGGGGTCTGTGAGGAACTGACGTGCAACACCTACACCGTCTATTCTGCCCTCTTCAATTGCCTTTGCGGCAACGTCGGGCTCCATACGTCCTGCGCATACAACGGGAATGTCAACGAACTTCTTTATGTGAGCAACGTCCTCAAGGTTACAGTTCTGAGGCATATACATGGGAGGATGTGCCCAGTACCATGAGTCGTATGTACCGTTATCAGCATTGAGCATATCGTAGCCTGCATCCTGAAGATACTTTGCAGCCTTCTCTGATTCGGGCATAGCGCGGCCGACCTCTGTATATTCCTCACCGGGCATTGCGCCTTCGCAGAAGCCCTTCATCTTTGACTCAACAGAATATCTGAGTGAAACGGGATAATCCTCACCGCAGGATTCCTTGATAGCCTTTACAACCTCAGCGGCAAAACGGTATCTGTTTTCGAATGAGCCGCCGTATTCGTCGGTACGCTTATTGAAAAACTCAATTGCAAACTGGTCAAGAAGATAACCCTCGTGAACAGCGTGCACCTCTACACCGTCAACACCTGCATCTCGGCAGAGCTTTGCGGTCTTTGCAAAAGCTTCGATGATTTCGTGAATCTGCTCCTTGGTCATTTCGGGGCAGATGATATCGTGTGCCCAGCGTGAGGGCTGAGGTGACGGAGAAGCAAGCTCGTGTGAAGTGTCGAGAATAGGCTTTACAAGAGCACGTGTGAACTTGTTTTTATGAAGAGGAGCCACAAGCTCGGTTATAGCCCATGAGCGTCCCATACCTGCGGTAAGCTGAACAAAAAGCTTTGCTCCCGTTTTGTGAATCTCATCCATAAACACCTTGAGCTCGTCAAACATCTTGGGATTCTGCCAGAGCCATTTGCCCCAGAAGGTATCACGTAGAGGTGCAATACCGGGGATGATAAGACCTACGTTATTGTTTGCTCTTTCAAGGAAAAGCTTTGCGGCCTCCTTGTCAAAATGACAGCCGCCCAGCTCAAACCAGCCGAAAAGCGACGTACCGCCCATAGGACACATAACGATACGGTTTTTGATTTCAACGTTGCCGATTTTCCACGGGGTAAACAGAGCCTCGTGGTTTTTGTCGATTGTGTTCATTTCTACGTTCCTCTCTTGATATATTTTCTTCCTTTTATAAAGGAAAACCTTCACAGAATATTATATCCCTACAACAGACAAAAGTCAATAAAGAAATATAGCTCAAGCCTTGAAAGACACGGTAATCTGTGATACAATAACAAAAAAATGAAAGGACACGAAAAAATATGAAAGCTTGTATTTACGGTGCCGGATCTCTCGGAACGGTACTCGGCGCCTACATAACAAAAAACGGCGGAGAAATTGACCTTATCAACAGAAACAAAGCCCATGTTGAGGCTCTTAAGAAAAACGGTGCAAAAATCACCGGTACGGTCGATATGACAGTACCCGTAAAGGCTATGACACCCGATGAAATGACAGACAAATATGACCTTATTATCCTTCTGACAAAACAGCTTTACAACGTTGAGGTGCTTGAAGGTCTTTTACCCTTTATGAACGATGACTGTCTTGTATGCACAATGCAGAACGGTATTCCCGAGCTTTCGGTTTCAAAGGTTGTAGGCGAAGACAGAACCCTCGGCTGTACCGTAGCCTGGGGGGCAACCCTTCTCGAGCCCGGTGTTGCCGAGCTTACAAGTGAGCCCGACTCCCTTTCCTTCGGTCTCGGCTGCTTCGGCAAAAAGCCGGAAAAATTTAACGAGGTTAAAAAGCTTCTTGAGCTTATGTGCCCCGTTGAGGTTGAAGAAAACTTCATCGGTGTACGCTGGTCAAAGCTTCTCATCAATGCAGCCTTCAGCGGTATGTCAACCGTAACCGGCGGTACCTTCGGTGAGGCGGCTGAAACAAAATCCTCACGCCCTATGGTGCAGATGATAATCAAGGAATGTATTGATGTTGCAGAAAAAGCAGGCATTGAAATCGCTCCCGTTCAGGGCAAAAACATCACTGCACTTTTCGGCTTTAAGACAGCAATCAAAAAGAAGATTTCATTTATGCTTATCCCCCTCGGAATCAAAAAGCACCGCCTTTTAAAGGCAAGCATGCTTCAGGATATTGAGCACGGCAAGAAAACCGAGGTTGATTTCATCAACGGTATCGTTGTTGAATACGGCAGAAAGTATGAGGTACCCACACCCTATAACAAAAAGGTTGTTGAAATTGTTCACGCTATTGAAGACGGTAAGCTTCAGCCCTCTTTCGACAACGTAAAGCTTTTCTGATATAACACACAGAGAGGTTTCCTCAGCGGATGCCTCTCTTTTTTTGAGTCTATCCCCTTGCCAAAAGCTTTTGTTTATGTTAGAATATGCTGATATATTATTTAACCCCGTTACGAGGTGATTCAATGGCTAAGAAAAAAGAAAATATAAGAAATTTCTCTATTATCGCTCACATCGACCACGGCAAGAGCACTCTTGCCGACAGACTGCTTGAAATTACCGACTCGGTTTCAAAGCGCGATATGTCTGCTCAGATTCTTGACGATATGGACCTTGAAAAGGAAAGAGGTATAACCATAAAGGCTCACGCCGTTAAGCTCAATTATAAAGCCAAGGACGGCGAGGAATATGAGCTTAACCTTATTGATACCCCGGGCCACGTTGACTTCAACTATGAAGTTTCCCGCTCTCTTGCCGCTTGCGAAGGTGCAGTTCTCATCATCGACGCATCTCAGGGCATTGAGGCGCAGACCCTTGCCAACACATATCTTGCTCTTGACCACGACCTTGAGCTTGTACCCGTTATAAACAAAATCGACCTGCCCGCCGCTGAACCCGACAGAGTAGCCTCCGAGGTTGAAGACATCATCGGTCTTGACTGCTCGATCGCTCCCCGCGTTTCGGCTAAAACGGGTGAAAATGTTGCAGAGGTGCTTGAAAGAATTGTTTCAGATATTCCCGCTCCCGCTGACGCTGAAGACAATGCTCCCCTGAAGGCTCTCATCTTCGACTCGGTTTATGATAATTATAAGGGAGTTATCGTTTATGTAAGAGTTATGCAGGGTACTCTTAAAGCAGGCGAAACAATGAAAATGATGGCTACCGGTGCCGAATTCAACGTTGTTGAGGTCGGCTATATGAGGGCTACAGGTCTTGAGCCTTGCAAAGAGCTTTCCGCAGGTGAGGTTGGTTATATCACCGCTTCAATCAAGACAGTCCGTGATGCTAAGGTTGGTGACACAGTAACTAAATTACAGAATATGGCATCCGAACCTCTTCCCGGTTACAGAAAGGTTAACCCGATGGTATTCTGCGGTGTTTATCCTGCTGACGGTGCTGACTACGAGGCTCTTCGCGATGCTCTTGAAAAGCTGCAGCTCAACGATGCTTCCCTTTCCTACGAGCCTGAAACCTCAGGTGCTCTCGGCTTCGGTTTCCGTTGCGGCTTCCTCGGTCTTCTTCATCTTGAAATTATTCAGGAAAGGCTCGAGAGAGAATATAATCTTGACCTTGTTACAACGGTCCCCTCGGTTGTATATAAAATACATCTGACCGACGGCGAAACCGTAGAAATAGACAACCCCACAAATTATCCCGAGCAGGCAAAGATAGATTACTGCGAGGAGCCTATCACAAATGCTCATATATACGCACCCAGCGACTATGTTGGTACAATTATGGACCTTTGTCAGGACAGACGCGGTGTATTCAAGGATATGAAGTATATCACAACAGACCGCGTTGACATACACTATGAGCTTCCTCTGAATGAAATTATTTACGATTTCTTTGATGCACTCAAGTCCAGAACAAGAGGCTACGCCTCCTTTGACTACGAGATTTTCGAATACCGCCGCTCAACCCTTCAGAAGGTTGACGTGCTTCTCAACGGCGACATTATCGACGCCCTTTCCTTTATCATTCACTCTGAAAAGGCTATGGGCAGAGCAAGAAAGATTGCCGAAAAGCTCAAGGAGCATATCCCCAGACAGATGTTTGAAATTCCCATTCAGGTTGCTATCGGGAGCAAGGTTATTGCAAGAGAAACCGTTAAGGCTATGAGAAAGGACGTTCTTGCAAAATGCTACGGCGGTGACATTACAAGAAAGAAAAAGCTTCTTGAAAAACAGAAGGAAGGTAAAAAGCGTATGCGTCAGTTCGGTACGGTTGAGGTGCCTCAGGAGGCATTTATGGCCGTGCTCAAGCTTGACGACACCAACTGATAATATGACAGGAATATATATACACATACCCTTTTGTAAATCAAAGTGTCCTTACTGTGATTTCTATTCCTTCAAAGCAGACGAACAGACAAAGGACAGCTATTTAAAGGCTGTCCTTTCTTGCCTTGAGGGGTGCCGTGATAAAATAAGCAGCAGTGTTGATACTGTATATTTCGGCGGAGGTACGCCCTCTTATTTCGGCGGAGAAAGAATAAAAGAGGTGCTCAGCTACATAAAAAATAATTACAGTATTACTCCCGACGCGGAAATCACTGTCGAGTGCAATCCCTCCTCCGTCGATGAAGACCTTGTAAGGAATTTATCGCAGGCGGGTGCAAACCGTATATCAATGGGTATGCAGTCGGCGGTTGATAAGGAAAGACTTAACCTCGGAAGATTATCAGGCAGAGAAAAAATAAGCGAATGTATAAGACTTTTCAGAAGCTTTGGCATTGACAACATCTCCCTTGACCTGATGCTCGGAATCCCCTATCAGACTAAAGGGAGTCTCAGCGAAAGCATTGATTTTGTCAGCAGTATGAATGTAAGCCATGTGAGTGCTTATATGCTAAAAATTGAGGAGGGCACCGAGTTTCATCGGCTTCAAGACGAGCTTACCTTACCCGACGAGGACGAGGTCTGTGAGCTTTACCTTTATGCGGTTGAGGAATTGGAAAAAAGAGGCTATATGCAGTACGAAATTTCAAACTTTTCAAAAAAAGGCTTTGAAAGCAGGCATAATCTGAAGTATTGGCACTGTGAGGAATATCTGGGTATAGGTCCCTCTGCCCACTCATTTCTCGGCGGCAAGCGATTTTACTTTGAAAGAGATTTTGACAGCTTCATAAAGGGAGTTCCCCCCTTACCCGACGGAAACGGCGGAGACGAAGAGGAATACGTTATGCTCGCTCTCAGGCTTAATGAGGGCCTGCAGAATGAAAAATATAAGCAGCGCTTCGGCAGGAATATCGACGAGGCTCTGTTTAAAAAAGCCCGTGCTCTTGAAAAAGAGGGGCTTGTTAGAGTAACCACCGACACGGTAAGCCTTACAGTCAAGGGCTTTCTTGTGTCAAACAGTGTGATTTCTTATCTTTCGGATTAAGGAGTTGATATTATGGAGGGCTACGGTCTTGTATTGGCGGGCGGAGGCGGTAAGGGTGCTTATCAGCTTGGCGCCTGGAAAGCTCTTAAGGAAATGAACGTCCGTTTTGATGCCATTATAGGTGTTTCTATAGGCTCAATAAACGGTGCTCTGATTGCCGCAGATGAATACGATAAGGCGGTAGATATGTGGAAAAACGTTTCCATTGACAAGGGCATAAAAATAAACAGTGAGCTGCCCGACCCGGAAAATCTTCTGAGCAAGAAAAACTGGGGCACTCTTTTCAGGGAATTTGTAAAAAACGGCGGTCTTGACGCTTCCCCTGCAATGGATTTTGTTTCTCAGTATATTGACGAGGACAAGGTCAGAAAAAGTATGATTGATTTCGGCGTCATTGCTGTTCAGCTTTCTCAGCCCGGCAACAAATACGAGCTTTTCCTCGAGGATATACCCAAGGGTGAGCTTGTTAATTATCTTATGGCATCGGCAAACGTACCCTTTGCAAACAACATAGGGCCCGAGGGTGAAAAGTATCTTGACGGCGGAGCCTACGACAACATACCCGTTATGAGCCTTAAAAAGAGAGGCTATAACAGGCTGATAGTTGTTGACATTTCAAACATCAAGGGTATTGCACATAATCTGAATATTCTGAATTCTCAGATAACCTATATACGTCCATACGATATGGAGGAGCTCGGTGCAACCTTCGATTTCGATTCAGCCGCAGTTGAAAGACGTATTCAGCTGGGCTATTACGACACAAAGAAGGCCTTTTCACAGCTTCTGGGCAGAATTTACTATTTCCTGCCCTCTACCTTCCGCTCAATGGTTATCAGATACGGCGCCGATACCGTTATGCAGCTTGAGGAGCTCGCCTACACCCTCGGCGTTGACCTTATGGAAATTTATACGGCAGAGGGCTTCATTCTTGCCACCAAGGAGGCTCTGCTTCGATATTCTCAGGAGCTTGCAGCTAAAGCAGAAAAGAACTCAACTGAGGAAAAGACAGATGAAACCGATGCCAAGGAATGGGATTTCAGTATTTTCAAGGCAAAGCTCAAGGAAAGGCAGGAAGCAAAGGAAAACGAGCCTTCCTTTATACGCTCAACACTGCGAAAGCGCTTCAGCTCTAAAAACCCCCTTGAGGATTACCCGGAAGCTGTTGCTTTACTTGATAATTATATTATATAAATAAGAGGCTGTAAAAATACAGCCTCTTATTTATTTTCTGCACTTTTGTTTACAATCTCAGAACAAATCAGCAATCTGTTTTTTTACAACAACGAAACGGTGCAATCACCCTTTTAAGGTTAAATAGCGTTTATATCGTAGGGTGTTCTCTGATAAACGAAATAGTTGAGCCAGTTGGTAAACATAAGAGTGCCTACGTTGCGCCAGGTCATTATGGGCTTTTTCGTCGGGTCGTCATCGGGAAAATAGTTATACGGCACCTTGATGTCAAGACCTTTTTCAACGTCACGGAAATATTCCTTTGCGAGGGTATCGGCATCGTATTCCGAATGACCCGTTGCATAGAAGTTTCTGCATTCGAGATCTGATACAAGATGAATACCCGCCTGCTCTGAGTAGGAAATTATCTGAAGGTCCTTGCAAAGAGCAACATCGTTGAATTTTATATCGGTATGCCTTGAATGAGGAACGAAATATGTATCGTCAAAGCCCCTCATCATAGGATGATAAAGGTCAAGAGGTCTGTGAGGGAAAACGCCGAACATCTTTTCCGGAAGCACGTGCTTCTTTATACCGTAATGGTAATAAAGAGCCGCCTGAGCTCCCCAGCAGATATGGAAGGTTGAATATACGTTGGTTTTTGTCCATTCAAAAATGGTGCACAGCTCCGGCCAGTAGTCAACCTCCTCAAACTCCATAAGCTCAACGGGGGCACCCGTTATTATCATACCGTCGTATTTCTTATGCCTTATTTCATCAAAAGTATGGTAAAACTTGTTAAGGTGACTCTGCGAGGTGTTCTTTGACTGATGGGTTGCCATCTGCAGAAGCTCAACATCAACCTGCAGCGGAGTGTTACTCAGCAGTCTGAGAAGCTGTGTTTCCGTCACAATTTTAGTAGGCATAAGGTTGAGAATAAGAATCTTAAGCGGACGTATATCCTGACTTGCCGCTCTTGACTCCGTCATTACAAATATGTTTTCCCGCTCAAGACTTTCTCTCGCAGGCAATCTGTCATCTATTTTAATTGGCATTTCACTTTCTCCTTATATACATTGTAAGGCTTATTATACTTTATATCCGCCTTTATTTCAAGTGCCGCCTTCAGATAAATTCAAGTATCGCCTTTGTGATTATTTCATATCCGTGCACATTGGGATGAAGGCCGTCGTAGGTATATTTCATATCAAAATTGCCCTCACTGTCACAAAGAGCATCATAAAGGTCAATATAAACGGTGTCTGTTTCACGGCATATTTCTTTAATAAGCACATTAAGAGCGAGCATATCCCTGTTTTTTCTGTCTCTGAGTCTGTTTACGGGATAAACTGACTGAAAAGCAATTTTACAGCCGGGGCAGCGATGTTTTGTTCTTTCTATAATTTCTCTTATGTTTTCAGCAACATATTCCTTCGAAGCTCCGAAGGCTAAATCGTTTGTGCCTATAAGGTAAACAATCTTCTCCGGTTCAAGGCAAAGCACATTGCTTTCAAGTCTTTCAAGCAGTCTGTTTGTGCAGTCTCCGCCTATACCTCTGTTATAAACCTTCTTGCCGCTTTCGCTTCTGTATTCCTCAAAAAGCTCATAGTGATAATACATATCTGTTATGGAATCGCCTGCAAGAACTATCTGACCCTTTTGGCAGTAATGCTTATTAAGGTGCGTATAATTATCCGCCTTGTTCCTGCGATCCCTGCAATATCGTGACTTTCTTTCATATTTTCTTGAATTCACATTTGTTCCTCTTTCAACTAAATATCCGTTAAACGGCAAGGTAAAAACCCTGCCGCTTTTTTATTATTCTGCTATACCGTAGGCATCAACAAGCGCCTTGTATTCCTCCATTGAAATTGCAAGCACTGAGCCGTGTCTGGGGCTGAGCTGATTTACCGAATAGCGTGAACGCTGTACCTGACGGTAGTTATGGAAGTCTCTTGTCATCTGTGCAAAGAAGGTACCTTCGCTGTATTCGTCCATAATCATCATCCAGGCGTTTGTTCCCGTGATACGGTACATCGTGCTGCCCTCAACGCCAAACCAGTTGAGCGAGCAGATCGTGTATTCCTCGCTGAATGGACCCGTAGGACTTTCTGATGTTACATAAGCGATTTTCTGTGTAAGGTCCTCCTTGAAGAAAAGGTAGTATAAGTCTTCCTTTTCGTTGTAAATCATATCGCCGTCAATACACTGAATACCCGTAACGGTGTTACCCTCGTTATTGACGAAGCTTTCACCTCTTCTGCCGTAAAGATATTCGGGAGCAGTAAAGCTCTTGAAATCCTCGGTATAAAGATAGTAGTGCTGTGCCATATCCTCGTTGAGAGGGGTTGTCGGGTCATCAAAGGTTGAAAGCGCGAGGTAAAGCATATACTTTTCCTCTTTTTCGTCGTAAATAACCTGAGGTGCCCATGCTCTGTTACAGTTTTCCCAGCCCTCAAAATCGCGCATATCAAGCACAAATTCGTCTTCCCAGTTGATAAGATCGTAGGACTTCCAGAAAATAACCGCGTGGTTTGAGGTCCAGCCGAGCATAGCGTCCATATCGGTTGCAACTATGTAGTAGCACTTCCTGCCCTCTTGGTCAACGGCCTCGAAAATATAGGGGTCACGCACACAGCCTGTACCCTTCGTCTGCTCGATTACCGCCTCGTTGTTGTTAAGGGCGTCAAAGTTATATCCGTCGGTGCTCACTGCAAGGTGAATTGTCTGCTGTTCAGGCTCGTTACCGACGAAATAGCAGAAAACATAGGCTCCGTCAGTGCTCACTGCAGGGAAGGCATAATCGTTGAACACATAGTTGAAAACAGATAAACCGAGCATAAGAAATGCTGTTAAATATCTGATAAGCTTTGTCATATAAATGCTCCTTAACTTCAGGCTCTGTCAGAGTATGTCGCAGAGCCGTATTTGTTATATTATAACATATCGCTCATAATTGTGTTAATAGAAATTAAGGCTTCATTTTTAGGCATAATGACGGGATTTGCCGCATCAGTCAATTATTAACCTCACTTCGCCCTATAAGCTTATTCAGCCGACAGAAGCTCAAGATATCTTGCTTCAAGTTCTTCATAGTGAGTGTAATATTCAGCCTGAACAATAAGCTCCCTGGCATTGGTATAGGGCTTGACAACATCTGCATATACCGATGCCGACTTCATCCATGCCCTGAGCTCTTTCCTGATACGCAGGCTGTCTGCAAAGCTTGTTGCTTCTCTGTTCATTATTTCTTCCTTGACAGCTTCAACAGGCTCGTGAATATTCTCTTTTCCGTATTTTCTGATAAGGGCTGCGGAGCGCTTCTTGATTTTGATATTTCTGAAAGCATCACTGCGGATTTCTTTTTCAGAAGCATTTCCTTTCGGCAGACTCCTTGCGGCGGCTATTTCATCAGAGAGATTGTCATAATAATACATCGGTCCGTCAGCAACGTCTTTTTCTGCCTGCAAAAGCCTTGCTTTACCCGCCTCGGTGGAAAACTTGTTAAGGTCTTCCATAATAATTGAAGCTCTTTCAATAGCGAGATTTCTCTCTTTGACCGTCTTTCTGGTGCTCTTATCGTCACGTTTGTTAACGGACTCTTTTTCCTTTCCGTAAAGGGCCTTTGCCTGCATAACGGCACCCATAGCTTCTTTGAGCTCACCATCCTCAAGAAGGCCGAGAGCACGGTTTTCAAACACAGCACGTATTCTGAGAACATCAACATAGGCTTTGTGCTTGTTTTCTGTCAGATCGTAGAAGCAGAAGGGAATAAGATTGAACAGTGCACCGAAAATCGAACAGATAATCAGAACTTCAAACAGGTTGTTTCTGAGCGTATCGTCATAAAGAACGCTGTAGTCTTCATGAAGACCCATCTTTTCATATATCGTGGGATAAAACGCACCCGTGAAGAAGCCTATAACGGTACCTATAAGGCCGAGAGGGCCGAAAAGGCCGTCGACTCTGACACCTGTTTTCCACTGGTGATAGTCACGCATATCAGCACTTATCTGATGCTGCACTATATTCCAGAAGGTGTTGACAAAGGTATTGAGGTACCACAGAACGCAGATTGCTATCAGATTGCGGTATGTAAAATAAAGCACAATAAGAATGAGCATATTTATTGCATTGGCGGTAATGAGCATATTTCTCTTGCCCATAAACTTGATTGCAAAGGGACATGCAAGCATTGACCAGAGCGCCGCATTACCTATAATGGTATTTGCAACACCCATGGTGCCCGCATATTCACCGCCGTGGCTGTAGAAAAACGACCAGCCGAAAATTACTCCGTAGCCCGATTCAAGAAAGACAACCCAGGCGGCCGCCTGAATAATCCAGAAATACTTGTTTTTGGCAACCTCACGGATAGCATCAAACATTCTGACAGGCTCGCGCTTTTTCTTAGGTAAAATAAGTCTTTCTTTAACTCTTGCAAAGAATATTATACAGAGAACAAGGCCGATAGCAGTAAAAATCGGGTATATGATTCTGTAAGTCCAGATATTATCAAGGCCCCACGTCATTTTAGCAATAGCAGGCACAACGGCATTTGTTATTGTAGGAGCGAGTGAATATATAACCTGAGATATACTCATAACATTTGCTCTTTCCTGAGCATTCGGGGTTATGATCTGCTGGAAATATGTATAGCTTTCATTGAAAAAGCACAGGAAAATATTCATCAGCATATACATAAACCAAACTACTACAGCCTTGGTAATATAGGTCATATTTTCATAAGGCAGCCACACAAACACAGCCGTAATCAGAAATATGGGAAGTCCCGTTCTTCTTATGAACGGCAGGAATTTTCCGCCCTTGAGATTATGATTGTCATAGTACCACGAACGGAAAATACCTATAGGAATACCTACAAGATTTGCTATAACAAGCATTTTATAAAGGTCTGTGGGTTTAAGACCGATGCTTGCGCCCACAAGAAAGCTTGAAGCATCAAGAACAATTGCACCTGAAAGATATAAAAGCCAATACACGCCGAAGCCTGCACCGCTCAGGCTTGCTACCTCCTTATAGGGAATATAGCTTCCCTTAGGCGGCTCTGTCCAATATTCTTTTGCTGTGTTTATCAGCTTTTTCGCTTTTGAAACAATACCGTTTTTCGTTTCAATCTCCATATTCTCTCCTCCGTTTTTCTCGGCTTGCTGCAAACAAGCCGTTTTTTCGTAATAAAAACGCTGTTACCCTTTAAGTATATCATACTATTTTTAAACTTACAACACAAAACAAAGAGATAATTGTCAGCGGCAGATATTTTCTGCTTGATTTTCTGTTAATTAACTGATATAATATGTGTACTTTGTATGAACAAGGTAAAAATATAAAAAGAGGTAATAATATGAAAAAACTTATTTCTCTCATTCTTGTTTCTGCTATGCTTTTTGCTTTTGCGGTTCCTGCATTTGCGGCAAAGTATAAGGTAGACGGAAGTCCTATTCCCGTTGTCACCATCTACGGTGACGGTGAGCCTATTTATGACGCTGAAAAAGAGACTAAGCTCTTCCAATTCAGCGAAATGTTCAGCATGCTCGGCGGCAGTGAGGACGGTGCTCTGGGAGAGTCAGCCGTAAATGTTCTTATGCCCTTCCTGCTTGAAGGTATTATGAATGACAAATGGGATAATTACTATGCCGCACTTGAAAAAGAGATCGGAGAGCTTTTCACAGAAGTCCGTTATGATGAAAACGGAGAGAACTGGAACGGCAGCGGCATTTCACAGCATGCAACAGACCTTATGGCAAGTCAGCTTTCACGTAACTCAAAGGATAAAAACGGCAATTACAGATACGACAGCTATCACTTCTTCTACGATTGGCGTCAGGACCCGATGAAAACTGCTGATGAGTTTCACGAATACGTCGAAGATGTAAAAGAAATTACAGGTCATAAAAAGGTTGCCGTTATCGCAAGATGTCTCGGCACATCGGTTGTTATGGCTTACCTTAAGAAATACGGAACAGACAGCATTCACGGTGTAAGCTTCAACGGAAGTGTTGCTACAGGCGGCGAAATAATCAGTGAACCCTTAAGCGGCAAGTTTGTAATTGACGTAAATGCAATAAACAGAATGCTTTCTGATTTTCAGGAAATCGGTTGGTTTGAGCTTGATTCCTTCATCACAACAAGCGTTGACCTCGCCGCAAAGACCTTAACAGCAACCGGCTTTGAATTTAACGAAACCGAAATTTACGGCAAGCTCGTTCAGGGCGTAACCTCCGCCCTTGCTCTTTCAACATTCTTCACCTGGCCCGGTTATTGGGCACTTGTTTGCGAGGATGATTTTGATAATGCACTCTATTACGTTTTCGGCGAAGAAGGCAGTGAAAAGAGAGAAAAATACAGCAAGCTCATCGACAAGGTTGAAGACTATCACGACAACGTAATGTTCGAAATTGACAGCATATTACAGTCACTCAAGGATAACGAGGTAAAGGTTGGCGTTATTGCAAAGTACGGCTTCCAGTTAGCCGCTATTGCCGAATCAAGAGATTACGTGGCTGACCAGTTTGCAACTGTTGAAAAGGCATCCTTCGGTGCTACAACATCAACCGTTTATGAGCCTCTCAGTGAGGACTACATAGCCGCAAAAATTGCAGAGGGCAAGGGTAAATACATCTCACCCGACAAGAGAATAGATGCCTCAACCTGTGCTTTCCCGGATTCAACCTGGTTTACCAAGGGTATCACCCATTCCAAGTGGACGGATTTTGAAACCTCCGTGCTTCTCCAAGTGGTTACCGCCGACACACAGCTTACGGTTGATGACTTTGAATACACTCAGTTTATTGTTTACGACAATGAAACAGAAACAGCCTATCCCATGACGGAGGAAAACTTCAATACGGAATCCTGGACAGCCAATAAAAAACTCGACAAGCCCGAAACAAAGAAAGAATCGATCTTCGCATTCGTGTTCTCTCTTATCAACTGGCTTGCTGAGCTCTTCCGTTTTCTTTTCCTGAAATAATTAAAATATCAAAGCTCCGATGAACATACATCGGAGCTTTTTCATTCTGCGTATACACGGCAGACAAAGCTGTTTTAAGCTATATAGTCACAAAAAGGCAGGAGCACGGCACCTCGCCCTTTAATTATTACAGTTAAAAAAGCAACGCACAAGGCAGGCCGCAGAAGTCACTGTAAGGAAAAAGAAGAAAATAAGTCCTCCCGTCAGAGCGGCACCGAGCAGACTTGTTGCTGCAAACTCAACGCCGAGCAGTACCACTGAAAGAACTGCCGTTCCCAGAATACCCGCAAGAAGTGCCGTAATTATACCGCACAGACTGCCACAGGAGCCGTTACGGAAAAGTGCCGACGCAATAACGGTTACGGCAAGGTAAACCACGGCAATACCCAGAAGCACCCATAAAAATGCAGGTGTAAGAGTAATTGCGGCTGTTATTCTGAGAAAGGCGGCAATTACACCTAAAATAAGGCTTGCCGCAACGGCAATAACAGTACAGCCGGGACTGCAGCTTTTGCATGATGTTGACATAAAATCACCTCCCGCTACATTTTATGCGGGAGGCGATCCGGTCGTGAAACACACATAAAAAGCCCGTCTCATCAATCTATTTTATATGTTTCAGATAAACGCTCATCTGTTCCGTAATCATAATAATTGAACTCCGCTTTACCGTCTGCAAGAACTCCGTCTTCTGCGCTGAATTCAAAAATATAGTTATAAGCTTTAGTAGCGGGACTGACACCAAAAAGGAAATCCACGGTGGTAGTATCATAATAGCAGTAACAGTCAAGTGTAATTTTATACGTACTGAAAGCCTTTGTGCCCTCATATTTAACGTCCTCAATTATATATGAGTCAGTGCTTCTGATAAATTCAAGCGCAGAATCGCAGCTTTCACCAATCGTAAGGTCTTCAAACCATTTAAGTGTCTCTGTTCCGTGGCTGTCGCTCAGATACCCGCTTGTAAGTAACCCGTATTCAACATCGGGGATAAAAAGCTTGTAGTTGATTTTTCCGTTGCCGTCATAAGCAATAATTATACAGCTGATAATATCGTCATACTCATCTTCTTCGTCCATAATGTGAGTATAGCAGTAAACAGAGCACTCGTTCCCTTTTATATTTTCTGAATATTTATCCGACAGATAGCTGTTTATATTATATAAATAAGCCCCACCCCAGATATGACGATTTAGGGTGTTTCGTATATACTCCTCATACCCCTCACTGCGTTTTTCGAAGCCCTTTCCGATAAGTGCTCTTTCTGTTTCAGCCGCATTATCGCCACCTTTGATTGTAGAAAATATCAGCCTTTGCTCTGATGTAATATCTGAAAGATAATGTGTTGTATCCTCATCGTAATAAGAATATTCATACTTTTCATAAGCGGGACAGTAAGCCACAACAAAACAGACACTCAAAACCGAAAGAACAGCCGTGAGCTGTCTCAGCGATAAGCGATACGGCCTTTTACGAAGCTTATTCTCGCCATTGAGCGACAGAAATGTCAGAAAGGCATAAACAAACAGCAACACTATATTTACGGGAACCGCCAGATCCTTTTCCGGATACGGACTGTCTGTTATATAAGCCAACAGCAGGTGAGCGGCATTCAGCACCGGATAAAACAAGCCGCTTGTAATACAGGAGCCCAAAGCCATCACGGCATAAGCCCATGTTATCCACGAAAGCTGCTTATGAAGCTTTTCTCTGCTGCATTTTATTGTGTATACTGTTATAAAAACAAGTCCCGCAAGAAAAGCGGTAAGCTCCGAAACACTCGGGAAGCGGTGCATAGACGGTTCAACAAAATACCAATATCCCAGACCGAAGGAAGATACACTCAGCAGGTTTACAATACACATACCGAAAAACATCAGCGCACCCTTCAGAGAGCTATCTTTGTAAATGGCAGCAAACTCTGTCTTTACGATTTCGGTTTCCCCCATTTCATCAACAGCCTTTTTGAAAGCCGCATCTTCGTCGTAGCCTATTTCAACATAAAACTCTGCCTTATCGTATATATGGCTTTCAAGCTCTGCTTTAAGCTCATTCTTTACACCGGCGGATATCTTTTCGGGTATAACACTGCTGATATAGTCTTCAACAATTTTATGCGGTTGCACAGGCAACACCCCCGATTACCTTGCCGACAGCTTTGGAATATGATTCCCATTCACGCTTGTTTTCCTGAAGCACCTTGATACCTTTTTGGGTCAGATGATAATACTTTCTTCTGCGTTCACCCTCTTCACCTTCCCAATAGGACTCAACATATCCGTCCTTTTCAAAGGAATGAAGTATGGGATACAATGTACCTTCCTTCAACGAAAAGACAAGCTCTGAACGCATTTCAATCTCTTTGATTATTCTGTAGCCGTACATATCACCCTTTTCGAGCACGGAAAGAACAAGTAAAGCTGAACTGCCTTTGGTGAGTTCTTTTTTTATGTTCATATTTTCACCTCTTTTTCATCACAGAACGCATATACCTCGGCGTTCTATACATAGAGTAGCACAGTATTGTTGTTTTGTCAAGGTTGTTTTCAGAAAACAACAAAATCTCCTCACATACGTATTTGGAGATTTTATATTAAAGCTTAATATTATGTTGTGTAACCCCACCCTAAAGGCAAGCAAAACAATCACTCAGATAAATCAAATATCAAAATCCTCTTCTTTGTTGATTTTTTCAAGCATATGTCGGCTTATGTCGGCTTCTGTTTCAAAATCAAAAAGATATTCTTTGTAATTCTTAATTCGCGGTCCGCGGTTGCTTGTTTTATTTTCTGCTTCAAAGCCCTCTGAAATAAGCTTTTTAAGCTTCAATGAATCTGTGTACCCGTACGCGGATACAACACGGTGAAATGGAATCGTTTTTATAAATTTCTCCCAATACCTATAATCAAAGCTTATAGGTCTTTTAAACTCCGCATGAGAAACACCCAGCTTGCTTTTTATAAATTTTTCAATATCCTCCTGCCGGGTCAATCTTCCTTCCGGCACAAAGCTGAGAACATACCAACAAACTGTTTCAGACAGATGCAAACAAGGGCAGGCAGGTATATATATTACGTTGCGCCCGGTTTGGTTGCTGTTCATATTTATCACCTCTTTTTAATTTTACCTTTTTTCCGTATTTTTTGCAAGAATACACGAGAAAAATATATAAATAGTATACAGCACCGATAAGTATAACCGAAAACAAAACAGATTGTTAATTCTAAACTGCGCAGAAAATAAACTTGAAAAAAAAGAAAAACCGTGATATTATATTCTGATAAGGGGGGTATGATAGTATGTATCCGGAATTAGGCGATACTGGAATCAGGATGTATGATTTATTGAACACCTGCGCCAATGTATCCATTTTTATTTATAATTTAATTATGCTTAGCTCGAAAAAAAATTTACTGAGCAACAAATCCTTGTTTTTTTTAAAAATCACATCGAAAAAAGACAATTTTCTCAGTCTGATAGGTCCGGGCTTTTTGGCTTTTATTGAAATACTTTTAATTTCTTTTGTTCAGTATTATCCCATCGGGATTTTGAACTCCAACTTCGGCATTTTTATGAAAACCGGTCCCAACTATTTCGGTTACATTTTCTTTATTCCTTTATTCCTGTTTACGTTGTTTTATATCTTTTCAATAAACCCATTCAAGCAAATGGATCTTATTACACCTGCTTGTGCTCTTGCTCTGGTTTTCATCAAACTGGGTTGTTTGTTTCACGGTTGTTGCTCCGGTTTTTACTGGGAGTGGGGATATCTTAACCACGATTATTTAAGCGAACCTAAAAGGGAATTTCCGTCACAGCTTCTTGAGGCTCTATTAGCTTTGGCAATTTTCATTTTCCTTCATCATTACAGAAAAAAAGCAAAAGAAGGAACTATGTTCCCGATTTATATCATTCTTTACAGTGCAACAAGATTTTTCAGCGAATTCACAAGAGGCGAGTCCAATGTATTAGGACCGCTTAAAATATACCATATTCTTTGTATAATAGGCGTTGCAGTTGGATTTATTGAACTTTTTATTGTGCTTAAATTTTCCAACAAGATAACACCGTTTTTCGACAGACCCGTTTATACATGGTATAAAGAAAAGAATATTGTTCATCATAAAAACAAAAAGAAGAAAAGAGTCATTGCTTCTGCGGTTGCAGCAGAAAACAACAGAGCCAAATATAAAATGTGGGCTATCATATGGTCCCTTGGCCTTGTAGGTCAGATAGGCTGGCATTTAGAAGGCACCTGGCTTAACACCTTTGTTTATGAAAAAATAGATAAAAACCCCTCTGTTATATCATTAACACTGATTATGAGTGCTGTTGCTACAACTGCTTCCGTGTTTATTTTCGGCACAATTACAGACCGTACGGGCAACCGAAGGCATCTTATAAGCACCGGCCTTATTATATGGGGTATATTAAACGCCGGATTTGCCCTTACTCAGTTTATTGCCGAAAAATCCTTGGGCGGTTCGATTGTAGTTCTTGTAATAATCGATATGCTTCTCAGCTTTTTTGCAACTATGAGCACAGAAGTCGGATACAGCACGTGGCTGACGGATATTATGAACGACAAAAACCGAGGATTGATAGGTGCAGCTTTTGCCGTTCAGAGCGTTCTTGCAAATCTGATAGGCTCCATAGTCGGCGGATATATTATAGGTAACGAAAACAACTATATAAGGTTATTCATAATATCAGGCATCTTCTTGTCAACGTTCGGAATTGCAGCACTGTTTTTCTTTTCTGAAAAGGATGATGTTCCCCCGTCAGTTAAAGGCAGCTTTATAAAACAGTTTATAAGTATTTTCGACTTTAAGGTACTTTCAAAGCACAAAGAGCTGTTATGTACCTATGCGGCAGTTGCTATCTTTTTTATAGGCTACGACACTTACGGTTCATACCTCGGCAACTATATAATTCAATATTTAGGATTCCCGGCAAATAAGATGGGCATTATACAAGCTGCTCCGCTGCTGTTGGCAACGCTCGTTACTTTACCCGCTTCAAAACTCATTAACAACCGAAAGTTTGTTAATGTATCGCTTGCATCTTTAGCAATAGGTCTTATAGGTATGTTCCTGATATTGTCAATTGACAGAGATGCTGTTGATACCGCTAAAACATTTGATCTTAAACTGTTTTCAAGCGTATTCTGTGTGGGCTCAAGCTACATTATTATGATTCAAACTCTGAAAACCTGGACAAAACACCTCTATCCTAAAGACAGTAAGGGTCAGTTTGAGGGCTTATGGATGCTCTCCTTAAATCTCATTCCAATGTTGATTGCCTCTAACCTCGGTGAAATAATCGTTAAAAACAGCGGAGAAACTATTTTCAATGAACTCAGCGGTCGCTATGAGTATATTCCGAATGAAAATGTGTTCCTGATCGGTATACTGATTTCAACGTTAAGCGTTATCCCCATTCTGTTGACAAAAAAATTCAGCAAAGGCAATAAAGAAGAGGAAGAATCCGCTTTCGCGTTAAGGCACAAAAACTAATAAAAAAATAATAAATCCGACCTCAAACAATGACGTCGGATTTATTTCTTTTAAAGTTCAAAAATATTTTCAATCAATTCTTCACTGTTTTTACTTTGGAAATAATGGCTGTCCGTATCAATAAAACTAACTGAAGATACGTTATCTGCATATCTTTTCCAAATAGTCTCAGCTTGCTGATAGTTTCTCGTAAATATATCTGTTTTACTCATAATCAGGCTGACCGGTGTTTCTATGCTGCTATGAAGCTTACTGAAGCTTTCAAATGCAAAATCAGTGTCCTTTCTGAACTTTTTCAGTATAGCAGTTACGTCACTGCCAACCAGTCTGTCAAGCTCTGATCCCGCCTTTTTAAGCACAGATTTGAGTACGCTGTCAGGCACATAATTCCACATGTTTTTTTCTCTCGGCTTTTTAGGCGGAATGCTGGCCGCTGCAAAATAACGTTCAATCGGTAAACTCTGTTTTTCAAGCTTTGATATAATCTGCAAAGCAACTGCCGAGCCTAAACAATGCGAATAGAAGAATATTTTCTTACCCTTAAATAACCGTGCAATTTCGTTTGCCGCATCTTCGCATTCCGCAACCGAATGCAGATACCTTATAAAGTAAAGTGCAACATCGTTTCTGACTCTTTTAAGCGAAGCAACAAAATTGCTGAAGGACTCTGCTCCGCCTCCTGCATAGGGCAGAATTATGAGCACCTTTTCCGGATTTTCAGGCACATACAATTCTTCAAGATATTCCGCTTCTCCGAATCTGTTCTCAATTAACAGTGAAGCAAGAAGAGCCGGAGTGGGGTTCCTCATAAATTCCGCAGCTGTTATATTTTCAAAGCCCTCCTCACTCAGAAGAGATATCATTGAATAGCTCGTGCCACCCATTTCAAAGAAATCACTGTTTCTTCCAATGCCCTTTTCATCCAGAACTTCTTCAAAAACACGACAGATAAAACTTTCTGTATCATTAACAGGTTCATCGTTTTCCGTCCCGGGGACAATGAGCTCTGTTTTTGCAAGAACCTTTCGGTCAAGCTTACCGTTCTGATTGAGAGGCATACTGTCCAGATGTACAACAAATGACGGAACCATATACCTCGGCAGCTTGCCGCGACAAGTTTCTTTTATTGTTGACTCTGCAACATCTTCACCGCTGTAAAAGGCAACGAGAACATCTCTCTCTTTGTTTTTTCTCACAAGAACAACAACCGCTTCAACTCCTACTACTGAAGCTATAACCGTCTCAATTTCAGCCGTTTCAATTCTCTGGCCGTTAATCTTTACCTGGAAGTCGCTTCTGCCTACAAACACAATATTTCCGTCCTCGCGCCAATATGCAAGGTCGCCCGTCTTATACAGCTCACCTTCACCGAAGGGATTGTCGATAAACTTTTCCGCTGTGAGGTCGGGACGGTTAAGATAGCCTTGTCCGACATTCATACCTGCAATGCAAAGCTCACCTGTCACTCCTACGGGTACAGGCTTGTTGTGCTTATCTACAACATACATCTGCGTGTTGTAAATC
>JAFWYB010000006.1 GCA_017517865.1 Clostridia bacterium
AATTATTGATTATTTTCAGTATATCACAGGAAAATATATATTGCAATCATTATTATATTAACTGCCCCCACTAAATTGGTTTTAGTATATTAGGGAAAGTCAAAAAGGTAAAGAAAAACTGCCCTCACGGGGAGAGCAGTTAATGCGTATGTACTGCTGTATTTTAAGGGCGAATAAATAAATCCCCGTTGAGGCAAGAACTGCAACAACGAGTGATTTAATAATTTGTTTAATTACTTTATAATAGACATAATAATTGCAACAAATTCATCCTGTGTTAAACCTTTGGTACAGATTGTAAAACCAACGTTATTATATATAAATTCAGTATAATAGTACCCTTCGTCAGTTTTGCCAATCTTAAGCTCAACATTATTGATTACAGATGTTTCATCTTCAGTGTCAAAGTGCATATAATCCACCCAAGGAATATGTCCCTTAGCGACTTCAAGGTTGACACTTCGTGTAAAATCTTCATTGGAATAATTCAATATTTCAGCATCCCAATATACTTCACTGGTTCCATCATTTCTTTTATAAATACCACACTGTTCATTTTCTGGCCACGGTTTTATATCTGCCGGAACATCGGGTACAAAGTCAACACCATAGTATGCAATCATTTCGTCAATGGTCATTTCAACAAAGTCATCAACTAACAGACAGATATTCATTCTACCTGCAGAAATTCCGTTCAGAGTGTTAATTACAATTTTATTATTTGCCGCAGGATTATCTGGAAATTCGCCTTTGCTTTCGTCAAAATTGTCCTTTATGCCGGGATATAATGCATCTTCCAATGTTTTGTCTAACGGTGTTGTTTCAAACATTCCGCTTTGCCACACCCCCAAGCCAATTAGCGAAAACAAGAATAAGCAACAAACTGAAGTTGTGAGGCTTATAACTTTTTTTCTTTTATGTTTTTGTTCCGCAACATAGCGGTCTCTGCGTTTAAGTAAATTATTTGTTACTTCATCATAACTCTTCATAATAAAAGTCCTCCTTTTCAAGTTCTGTTTTTAATGCAGTTTTTGCACGATAAACAAGATTTTTCATTTGTCGGGAAGTTTTTTTCATAATGATAGCTGCTTCGGTATGAGAGAGCTCTTCAAAATAGATTAGCCAAAGAACCTGCCTGTACTCTGTATTTAATTTTTTTAATGCTCTATGAACTATTATCTTTTGTTCCTCGATGATATATAGTCTTTCAAGGTCATATTCATCTTGGATATAATTTTCTAAATCGTCAAAGGATGAGTCAGATAATTTTGAATTATGTTTTAAATAATCAATAGCCACATTTCGTCCTATAGTATATAGCCATGTTTTAAACGAATGTTTAGCATTGAAGCGAGGCTTTTTAGTTATAAGCTTAAACAGAGTTTCTTCCATTAATTCTTCGGCAACAGAAATGTTGTTAACTATACCGTTCAAATAAAGTATAAGGCCATCTCTGTAATCTCTCACGATTTCTGCCAAAGCTGTGTCATCGCCATCAAGAAAACGGCGGTAGCTACTTGCACCGTTATCCATTACTTTAAACTCCTTTCCGAAAGGTGTGTGTTTATTCCTTTCACTTATTAAACGAACGAACTTGTAAAAAGTCTCACTAAAATTATTATACATTAATAAATAAAACTTTTCTACATTACATACACTTGTTACTCCCAAAGTAGCAGGTGGTTTTTTTATACCCAAAAATCTAATTTCCGGTATATAAATACTGCGTTAGATTTTTCGCCCAAGTGATACTCTGTATCACTTGGAGCATTTTATACCCACATTCTCCAAGTTCCCATTTTGGGAACTTGGGATATAGAAAATAGATGGTTTTGGTAACTGAACGCTTTGATCAGTTAGCACTTTTTTATCTAAGTTATCATTTTGATAACTTGGTAGCTTGTTCAGGTAATTTTAGTAGTGGGCGATTTTAACCCACTACTAACTTTATATAAAAATAATTTTAAGAAAGGAGTGTTTATCTTCAACATTCGTGACAGACCCATTTTCCACCGCACCTGTAGAAGGTGCTTTTTTTATACCCAAATTCATTATCAAACAAAATTTTAATCTTATGGAGGTAAAAAAACTAATGAAAACTTTTAACGAAATCAAAATCATCGGTGTTGACCATGGGTATGGCAACATCAAAACTGCAAACCACTGCTTCAGAACAGGCATTACGGCTTACGATTCAGAGCCCCTTTTCACAAAGGATATGCTTGTTTACGGTGGAAAGTTCTATCTTATCGGTGAAGGACACAAGGAGTTTCTTCCCGACAAAATCAAAGACGAGGACTATTATGCCCTCACACTTGTGGCTATTGCAAAGGAGCTAAGTGCTGAAGACCTGACCGAAGCCACAGTTCACATTGCGGCAGGTCTGCCCCTCACTTGGACGGCAGGGCAGAAAGAGAGCTTCAAAGCATATCTGACAAAGAACAAGGAAGTGTCTTTCACTTGGCAGCATAAGGACTACAAAATCAGAATAGCAGGTGCGAGTATCTATCCGCAGGGTTATGCGGCGGTTTCACAGTTTGCAACAAAAATGGATGGTGTAAATCTTGTCGCTGACATTGGTAACGGTACAATGAATGTTCTCTATGTCATTAACGGCAGACCTCAGTCAGAAAGAATGTACACCGAAAAGTTTGGCACTCATTTCTGCACTGTTGATATCCGTGAGGCATTCTTAAGAAAGACGCAGAGAGAAATCAATGAGCATATCATTGATGAGGTGCTCTGCAAGGGTACGGCAAACATTGTTCAGTCGGATATGAAGATTATTAAAGCAGAGGTACAGAAGTATGTAGCTGAAATCTTCCACAGGCTTCGTGACCACGGGTACGATGAAAACACAATGATGCTGTATATCACCGGCGGTGGCGGATGCCTTGTAAAGAATTTCTACAAGTTCAATGCAGACCGTATTCAGTTTATTGATGACATCTGTGCGGCGGCAAAGGGCTATGAGTACCTTGCTGAAACTATGATGAGTATGGGTAGGATATGAACAGCCGCAGACTTAACGTGAGATTTAATCTTGATAACCCTGACGAGAAAAGTGCTAATGACTATTTGGAAGCCTTGGCACAGAGCAGTAAACAATCCCGCAACAAATTCATCGTTGAGGCAGTTATTGAAAAGATTAGGTTTCAGAATAACCCAAGAGATTTTACACTTGAAGACATCCGTGCAGTTCTCAGAGAAGAATTGCAGGATGTTTCTTTTGTTTCTTCGGCACAGCCAACAGCACAGACGATTGATACAGAACTGACAGAGGAAGAGAAGCTGAAAAACAATGCAGAGGCGGTATCGTTTCTTGAAAACTTTATGTGAGCCAAAACCCTACTTTTTGGCTCAAAACGGTAAAAGGCAAAAAAATATGAGCCATTGTGGCTCAATGATTGGAGGTGATATTTATGACCGATAATGAGAAAAAGCTGATGCAAGCCAAGCACAGACTTGAGCAGGCAGAAAACCGCAACCGAAAAAAGGAACGAACAGAGCGAAACCACAGACTTATTGTAGAGGGGGCGATTTTGGAGAAGCTTTTACCTGAAATCAAGACAATGGATTTTACTGATATTGAGGGGTATTTAAGAGGAAAGCTGAATTAAAGACTTATATATGTCCCTTAAGGGCGCACTTACTCACCACCGTAAAGGCGGTGCAGTGCGCTCTCCGAGGGATTAAATTGAAGTGTCCCAAAACTCATCACTATGTAAAAAAAATACTTCAAACTTTCTAGATATACCTAAAATTCCAAAGACATTTTTCAAACGCTCTAAATCTTCAGATGTATAATAATATGCAATCCATTTAGTTGTACAGTCTATTTCTTCAATAATTCTGTTAAGATACGGAACATCAACATCTCCAAAAGATATTCCTAAACATACGATTCTCTCTACGTCGCTAATAGATGAAAAGAAATCTTCGTTAAATGAAATGATTCTGTCAGTATCTTTATATAATGAGGTACAGTAATTTGCTATTGCGTTACAAATACTTTCTTCCCATTCAATAAATTCTTCTCGTGCCTTTTTAGCTTTTCTGCGATATAAATCTATTATATATTTATTTCCATGTCCCATTATTGGAGGAATTTTTGAGCATGACGGTAATCCCCCATGAATATGTAAAACATTATCAATTTTATATATTCGTTCTAGTGTGTCAGTATAATTGAAGTTGATAAACATATCTGTTTTATTGTTAAGTAGTTCTTTTTTCTTACAAGAAGAGTTAGATATGTTTAGTGTCTCTAACCATTCCATGACGTGTTTTTGAAATGATTCTGCAAAGCGATATTGTTCCTTCCAGTGAACATCAAGGGTATCCTTTATTCCTTCAACTGGCATAGAGTCAACTAAGGATTCTGCCATATCATGCATACCATCAACATCTGGGTATCCAATTTTTTCTTCAAAATACTTCCACAAATCGACTAATACGCTTTTTTCCCACTTTTCTTGAGCGGCTTCTGAATACCATGGCTCCGTGGTATCTAATGGTTGAATATGGTACATGGCTTCAAATTGTGTCAAAAAAGCTTCTTGGTTATCAGATAAATATTTTCTGAACGAAGAATACGGTGTGTTTATGTTGTGAGCAATATCAAAACCATTTCCAAACAAATATAAAGTTTTCAATTCTTTCACCCCAATAATACTTTTATGAAAATTATTATATCATACCTAAATCAACAAAAACAATCACTATATGATATAAAGATAGTATTCTTTCTAAGTGTTAAAAGCAAACTGCCCTCACAAGTGTGAAGGCAGTTAATTTGTTTGTTTTGATAACCTATAAACACATATGTTATTTACTTCTATTGTGGGAAGTTTTCCTTTTTGTTATCAAAAGTATTATTAAATAAATTAAATCCAACACAAGTCCTAACATTATGCCAAAAACAATTTCTTCAACTTTTTCACCTTGTGCAAAATTAAACATCAGACATATAAGCACAGATAACGAGGGAATTATAACGAACATTAAATACTTGATAATTTTCATAGCCATAATACTCTTCCTTCCGCAAGTTTTGTTTGTAATTAGAATTATATAACAATTAAGTAAGAAAAACAATATATTTTTATGAATCTTAAGAAAGGACGGTGATACCCGCAATTTATCACCTTGAAGCCAAAGTCATAACCCGTGGTGTTGGTCGCTCAGCCGTAGCCGCAAGTGCATATATGAGCTGCAGTGAAATTACTAACGAGTATGACGGCGTAAAACACGATTACACCCGTAAAGGCGGTCTTGTCTATGAAAAAATCTTTCTCCCGTCACATGCTCCGCCTGAATGGTGCGACAGAAGCAAGCTATGGAACGCAGTTGAGGAAACGGAGAAAACAAGGGACAGCCGTTTAGCAAGAGAGTTCATTGTTGCTCTGCCTGTTGAAGTCAGCCGTGAAAGGCAGATTGCAGAAGCAGAAGAATTTGCAAAAGCTCTTGTAGATGACGGAATGTGTGTTGATATCTGTATTCACGATACAGGCGAAGGCAATCCTCACGCTCACATTATGGCAACTGTCAGACCGTTAAATCCTGACGGTACTTGGCAAAGAAAAACTGAAAAAGAATATCTATGTATCAGAGACGGTAATGAACAAGGCTTTACCGCCTCTGAATTTTTATGTGCAAAAAATGATGGTTGGGAAAAGCAGTATCAGTATTATGTTGACGGTAAGAAAGTGTATCTGCCGCCGTCACAGGCTGAGGGTTATGAAAGAGTAAACAAATACCCGAAAAGCACAAAGTACGGAAGACAGAATCCAATAACCGAGCGTTGGAACAGTGATGAGCAGTTATGTGAATGGAGAAAACTGTGGGCAGATATTGTAAACCGAGATTTAGAAGAAAAGAACATTGAGCCTATTGACCACCGTAGCTTTGCGGAAAGAGGAATATTACTGCAACCGACGATTCACGAGGGTGTTTCAAGCAAGAAAATGAAGAAGAAAGGCAAAGTTACTCAGAGGATGAGGATTAACATTCTTATCCGTAAGGATAACAGTCTGATTACCAGCCTTCGAAAAACTGTTGAGGCACTTACAGAGCTTGTTATCGCTGCGGCAAAGCTGCTCATACCCGCACTTGCAGATGCTCTTGAGGGTATCCGTGTCGGTATGATAATCCTTGAATGTGAAAGAAAGAGCATTAACCGAATGAAGCATCAGGCTATGAATGAAGTCCGTGATGCTGATGAGTTTTATGTGTACTTCCATAAGCTGCAGGAAGATATTAAAGCCACCGAAGAAAAGCTCAAAGAGGCTAAGAAGAAACTGAAGCTCACTCCCAAGGTTATGAAGCAAAAATATAACTCGGCAAGATGTGAGGTTGGTCACTATGAATTTGAGCTTAAAGAGTTAAAATTCAAAATGCAGAATATTCTCTCACAAAATGAGTGTGAAACCGAACAGGATATTGTTAATGCAAAGTCCTACTTTGAGAAAATGCGTAGATTTGAAATTCCGAAGCTTGAAGCCGAGGAAAAGAGAATGGAAACAGAAATCCAAAAGACTCTTACTCAGTACCAAGAAACCGAAAAGCAGGCCGATGAAGTAGATGCAGAAGAACTGAAAGCCGAAAGGATGAAAATACGCCCCGAAAAAGAGAAAGAGGCAAGACAAACGGTAGAAACAGAGTACAACATCAGCGAATATGATTTCAACCGAAGTGTTGATACGGTTTCAAAGCTCATAGGTGAACCGCCACCTAATTATCTTACCAAGGCTGAAATAGCAAGGCAGGAAGAATATGCCCGCTATGTTAAACAGCAGGAAGAAAGACAGCGGCAAATTGCAGAACGGCGTAAAACCCGTAACAATCAAAATATTAAGAATAAAAATGAAAGGAGCCGATAAAATGGCTAATAAAAAGTTAAAAACACCGGTAAATATTCCGGTAGAAAAAATTCATCCCTTTGAGGGACATCCGTATAAGGTTCTTGACAATGAAGAGATGAACACTCTCATTGAAAGTATTCAGCAGAAAGGTGTTATCTCACCCATTGTTGTAAGACCTTTAGAAAATACAACAGATGAATATGAGATTATCTCAGGACACAGACGACTGAGAGCATCAGTAAAAGCAGGGCTGGAAACAGTACCTGCTTTAATTTATGCCGTTACTCGTGATGAGGCGGCAATTATGCTCGTTGACAGTAATCTTCACAGGGAGCATATTCTCCCGTCGGAAAAGGCATTTGCTTACAAGTTGAAGCTTGAGGCATTAAATCATCAGGGTAAAACTTTTGGACAAGTTGGCCAAAAGTACAGCAGAGATTTAATGGCAGAAACAGTTGATGAAAGCTCAAGACAGATTCACCGCTATATTCGTCTTACAAATCTCATCCCCGAACTTCTCGACCTTGTTGATGAAGAACGAATAGCCTTTACTCCTGCAGTAGAGCTTTCATATCTTAATGAAGTGGAGCAAGCAGATTTAGTTGAAGAAATCCGTGTCAGTGATGCTACTCCAAACCTATCTCAGGCTCAAAGACTTCGTGCAATCAGCAGAGAGGAAGGTTTAACGCCTGAGTGTATTGGTGAAATTTTGGCTGAGGAAAAGGCGAATCAGCGAGAGAAAATCAAAATCCCCGCTGAAAGAATACGAAAATACTTTCCGAAAAGCTATACAACCGAACAGATTGAAGAAACAATCATAAAAATCTGTGAGAGCAGATACAGAGTCCGTCAGGGCAGAGATGCCCGTTAAATTACAGTTTTGAGAAATCATCAAAATTTGCTGATAAGATAATATCAAGAAACTGTTTGAATAATGACTCTCGACCATTGGGGTTAAAGTGGCTAGTAACATCATAGACCGTACCGCTGATTTCCATTGAAAAATTACTGCCTTTATATTCCATCGGAGTTTTAATCATCTTATCCCATTTTTCATCATCGAATATATCTGTATCCAAACCTATTTCTTCAAAAATTTCAATCCAACTTTTTTCTTGCATAAATAACACACTCCTATTATCGAACAGAGTCTGATTGTATAACCGCAATCAGACTCTGTTCTTACCCTTGCAATGCTCACCCAAGATGTAGATTTCTTGGGCTTTTTCAATTTATCAAATATCAATCCACTAATCAAATGTGTGAATAAAAAATTTAACTTTACAAGGAGGTATGCTTATGGATTGTGATATGACCGCAGTATTTCATTACGGTCAGGATAGCGAGAAACATATCAACCGTTTTCAGGAAAAGCGATTGGAATATGTTACTCGTGAGCTATATAATTACTCAGCCGAGCAGCTTCGTGCTTTGCTGAATTCAATTAAAGAAATCGGCACATTCGCAGTAGCGGAAGTGTAACGGTATAATATAAATCAAGAAGTATAGGGCGAGCTTCGGTTCGCCCTAAATTATTTAAGGAGGAAAAATATATGAAAAAGAAATCACGGTTACCTTTTGAAGAAGATCCTCGACAGGTAGCCATTTATACAAGAAAATCCCGTATCACCAACAAAGGTGACAGTATAGGTGTTCAGTTTAAACAAAGCGGTGATTATGCTATAAATCAGTTAGGATTACCCGAAAATTATGAGTTTGCAAAATATGAGGATAAAGGACTCAGCGGTTATTACTGTGACCGCCCGGACTTTCAAAGACTTCTCAGAGATATTGAACACGGAAAAATTAAGGCTGTTGCCTGCTACAAGTTAGACCGTATAGGTCGTAAAACTGCAGACCTTATGCGTTTGCTTGAATACTTTGAACGACATAATGTTGTTTTGCTTGTATGTTCAAATAATATCAACACTCAGAATAATACCTCAAAAATCATAATTCAGGTTCTTGCAATCATTGCAGAATTTGAGCGTGATATTCTTACCGAGCGTATTCAGGATAACCTTATGGAGCTTGCTAAAGACGGACGTTGGCTTGGAGGCAATACGCCGACAGGCTTCATTTCAAAAAGAGTTACAACTGGTAGTGGCAAAAATAAAAGTGCTGTAAGTCATCTTGAAAGCATTGATACAGAAAAGCGTGTAGTACAAAAAATATTCGAGGTATTCAGAAGCACACGCTCTATTCAGACGACTGCAAAAATAATCAGTAAGGATTACCGCACAAAGCAAGGAGCTGAGTTTAACGCATCTACCACAAGGCTTATACTGACAAACCCTATTTACTGTGTTGCCGATGAAAGAGCATATAACTACTTTCTTGATAAAGGCGGTAATATTTACGGTGAAATTTCAGAATTTGATGGACAACACGGTATTTCGTGCTATAATAAAACTGACCAATGCAAGGTTGAAGATGAAGACTCCACTTTCTTCAACCCTAAGTTTTCACAGATACTTTCACGAAAGCCTGTTGAAGAATGGATTATTGCTGTCGGTAAACACGAAGGCTTTATCCCTTCAAGTGAATGGATAGAAACACAGGAGCTCCTTTCAAGTATTGCAGAAAAGTATAACAGACCTCACCGCTGTACAAATGCATTACTTGCAGGAATAGTTTTCTGTCCTGTATGTGGCAAGAGGTTAAGTGTTACTTCAGAATCGAACCGTTGGACACACGGTAAACCTCGCTTCAAATATACTTGTCCCGGTGTCCGCAAAAAGGAATGCACCTTCAAAGCCGTTGACGGAGTACTGCTGGATGAATTTGTAGTTGCACAGTTATCAAATCTCAGTGATGAAAGTGCAATATATTACAACACTATTTTCAATGAAAAACTGCAAAATCTCATTGCTAACGATGAAACTGAAACAGAATACCGTGAAACTACAAAAGCTATTGAGAAAACAAAAGCGGCAATAGCGGCACAGGTACGAAATATGCGTGAAGCAGATGAATCGCTTCGCAAGTTTATTGAAGCTGATATTGCAGAAATGAATAAAGACCTTGAAAAGCTCGAAAAAGACCTTTCCCGTATTCAGGAAAGCAAAACAGATAGTGCTTTGATGCTTCAGGAACTTAACGAGGTAAGAAAAAAGCTGTTGTCCTTTGCAGAATATGCAAAAGACGCACAGCCGGAAGAACTTGTTAATTTAATCTCAACCGTTGTTGAGAGAATTTTTATTACCACAGAGAATGACAAGAGAGTTTGTCATATCTTTGTGAAAGGCTGCACAACCGAGGACTATACAGACCTCTTCGGCGCAGCCGATTACATAACGGATAACAATAATCCTTTAATTTTTAATATGTGTGATTCAGAACAGTGTAGAGAATACTATATGATATTTGCAATTCCATTTTGTATGTGCTAAACTGTGTGTGGCATTATTTTGTTCTGACATTCTAATGTCCTCCTTATGTGTTATTTTTGCGTAACTGGCAGGTCACGC
>JAFWYB010000007.1 GCA_017517865.1 Clostridia bacterium
AAGAAGTAATCAAAATGGTTGCAGAATAATTCTTAACATATCCCCCACAACTACATAGCATACCTAGTGTAAGCATCGTTAACAATGCTAAACAAACTTTTTTCATACGTGCATTCCTCCTTGTTATTTGTTTATCAAATTGGAATTTATCGACCAGCTATGCCTTTTCCAACCACATAAATACCAACCAGCATTTCAGCGATTGATATTCCCAATAGAAGTCCTGAGAAAAAATCTTTTACATTGGAACCGCCAAGCGTATATCATCGACATCCCAATTATCAAAATACCTTCTTGGAAAATCAAAATGTGCCAAAGTTTGAATCCCACCATACTTAACCATATTAAGCATCAAGTCATAATACTCTTTTTTGGCCTGTTCTTCCCCAATATTCAAAGCCCCTGGGAAAATGCCATTATAACAATGATGTATGCTACCGATTATACAATCAAACGGCATCTCCTTATAGTGTTCAAACTCAACCTTGAAAAGATGTGATTCTGAAAACTCGATGCCACTTAAAATTTCAAGTCCATGATATTTTCTACGCAAACGATTTATTTCCTTGAGATAATCTTCTACATCAAAATTTTGAATGCTTATGTCTTTTACAACACCACAGTTTTTTTCTTCTGTATTAAAATCAACGTGATCTGTAAAACAAATTTTGTTAACATTCATACTTATGGCTTTCTGGCAATATTCTTCCATAGTCGAAGATCCATCAAAGGAAAATGTTGAATGAATATGCATATCTACCAAGTTATGGTCCTCCTTTAATTTGTTAGATATCTTTTTTTGTGATTTTCCTTTTTTTCTTATTTAAATGTGCTTTTTCTCTAGTATTTTTTGGCACATTGGAGTGTACTGTCCCGTTGTTTCTGGATTTTTCGATATCCAGACGAATGGCACTTGGGACGGCTCCTCTCCCTTTTTTGTTATGTTCACTAACTAATTGTCCACATGCGGCCTTTATTTTTCCGCCCCTTGATTCACGAAGTTTTACCTCTAATCCTTCGCGTTCCAACAAATTTTTAAATGCAACCAATTGTTGTTTGTTTGGACTCTTCATATCAAAGCATTTAGTGTTATTGTATTGTAACAAGTTAATTAAAACATTTTTTCCGCGAAACCACCGACTTAATTGACGAACGTCCGAAGGTCTATCGTTTACTCCAGGTAATAACAAATATGCTATGGTAATCTTTCTATTATGGCGTTCGGAATAAGACAGTACCGCTTCAACTACATCTTCAATTTTGTTTCCGCTCATGTGCGGTATAACCTTGTTTCTTGTGGTTTGATTAGTTGCATGAAGCGAAAGTGTTAATTGAATTTTTAGATGTTCTTCTCTCAACTTTTTCAATTGCGTCAAAGGGCCTACAGTTGAAACTGTAATTCCGTCTGTGGGGAAATTGTATCCGTTTCGATCACGTAAAATATGAATGGATTTTATAAGAGAATTGTAGTTAAACAACGGTTCTCCCATTCCCATATAGACGATTCTATTGACTTTTTCTTTCAACAGAACAACTTGCTGAACAATTTCTGAGGGCGTTAAATTTCTAATAAATCCATTGCTACCAGATTCGCAAAATATACAACCAACAGGGCAGCCGACCATTGTACTCACGCAAACTGTTGTTCCTGTTTTCCTTTTTATGCAAACCGTTTCAATGCAGTAACCATCTTTTAATTCAAATGCATATTTGCTTGTATCGCCACCTTGTTGGATTTCCTTTATTTTAACCGTTTGATATTGTGCGTTTGGCTTTTTCTTATACAACACATTAAATAATTTCTGAGCTTCTTGTTCACCTAAAACTTCAGTTATTTCCTTAAGGGTAAAACCGTAAGGGTCACTTCGTATTTCATCTTCCGTATATGTTACCACATCTTTGTCGTTCTTTTTCATAATAAGCCTCCTTGGTTTTGTGTTTTTGAGAATAATGTTATGTTTCAACAGTGCAATGTTCTAGTGTAACGAAATTTAATCAGTTTTCATTTCAATTGATGTTCCATCGGCAAATTTTATTTTCTGTTCATATATAACTTGCATTTCCAATAAAATCCTAGATAGTTCATCATCCGAAACGGTATTACGTAGTATTTTCTTGTTAAAATTCTGCGGAGTTTGCCCGATTCGTCTTGCAAGTTCTGAAAGGCTGATATTATTTTTTTGACATATCAATTTTACTAATTCTGATCTTGTCACGGTATTCCTCCCTCATTATACTTGTACATTATATTATAAACTATTTGGTTGTCGTTGTCAAGATTATAATTGTAAATAATAGTAGTTTTATAGAAATTTATATTTTATGGTTGCATGGATGCAAATTATTTTAATATTTCTATAGCAATTTGCATGCCCAATTTGAACGCATACTCGAAGATGGCTGTTTCGGCAAGGCTTACGTACTCGTCCCAGCAATCGTGGAACTTTTCGAAGATTTCCTTCTGTTCATCGGTCATGGTTTTCAGCAGGTCATCGTTGTGTCTGCTGATATATTCCAGTAGTTGTTGCATCTCGGGGGTGTTCTGTCTGCTGTCCTCGGGCGGCATGACGTTTCCTCGACATAATTCCTTTATGATGTTTTTCATGGGCTGCGCCTCCTGTCAGCACACAACAATACTACAGAAGGGGAGGAAAGTCCAGACCTTTTTTGAAACAATTTCAACTTTTTTCAGACGGCCTTTTCTTTGACTACTGCACCGCAAATTCTGCATTTTGAGCAGGGGGCCTTGTAATCGTTTCGAATGTATGCTATACTATTGGCAGAAAGAACGATGAACTGCTTTGTCGGTTAGGTGCTCGAGTTCTCGAAAAACCCCTATTCTTTGTCTTCTGCGACGCAAATTTTGAAGGCTGACGGTTGCTTTCCGTCAGCCTTTTGCATTTGTATTCTCACCGATAAATTGGAATTTGTCGTTATCTATACTCATTTGGAACTTCGATATGAAATGTCTCACACAATAACTTCACATCATGTACATCATTTTCATCAAACTCGTATCCGAGATGGAACATTACTTGACTATATGGTTCAATACAGG
>JAFWYB010000037.1 GCA_017517865.1 Clostridia bacterium
GGAAGAAATCCGTATCGTCAACCGGGCAAAATGGATACTTATCCGCGAACTCAAATTGGACGAACCGGAGGCACATCGTTACATAGAAAAACAGGCAATGGACCGATGCATTTCAAAACGGATTGTTGCAGAAGAAATTATAAAAACATACGCATAACAGGGCAGCACGGCTTACAGTTTCTTGAAAGTCGTGCTGTTGCTATACAGTATTCAAATGCCTGGCTGTTTTTATTTGTATATCACTTCACTTTACATCTGTCAACTTATCTGTAAACTTTTTTATTGTAGTAAAAATAATAGCAGGAATACCTTACTAAGTAAGATGTTCCTGCTATAAATAGAGTTTTACCGCAAGTCAACCGTAGCTTCACCTATTAAAACGTAAACTTAAAGGTATTTTTTCCCTTTCTCGGAATCTCATATTCATCCGGAAGCTCAGGTCCGCAAGAGTGAGAACCTACGCCTCTCATTGCAAGGTCAATACAAACATTTACAAAATCGTTTTCCTCAAGCTCAAAGGAGTGAAGCGTTTCGCAAAGCTGTTTTGTTGTATAGGGGTTTACTGAAAATGAGAAGGGTTGTTCTGCCGTTATCTTGAACAAATCCTTTACAGCCATATATTTGCAGGCATCAAGATGACATCTGCCAATCCAATGAGGTACAAGGTCACGGTCATTGTCCGTGAAACGGATAATGTTGAAGTGCATCGGTGTGCGAAGAACCTCTTTACCGTCTGCCTTAATAGAAGTGATTTCACCTGTATGCTCATTAACTTCGATATCAATCGCTGATGAGAACTTATGAGTGTCAACTGGTTTATTCACAGCTTTAAAAATGTTATGAAGGTACCGCCTATGCAGTACATCGTTTCTTTGCGAATCGCTGCTGCAAAGGGATACCTTGAAAACAGTAATAAAAATATAGCTGAAATAGCAGCCACTGTCGGTTATGACAATGCGCTGTATTTCAGCCGGTTATTCAGAAAGCATACGGGAATGACGCCGAGCGAATATAGGAAGAAAAACAAGGTAAATTCTCAAAATAACGTCAAAAAATAATTGTAAATCATCTTTGTTTGCTTCCTTTTAGTTTATTATTTGGTTTTATGTTCATCCGTATTTGAAGCTTTCTTTGTTAAGTCAGCAAGAATATTTTTGTATAACTCATACGTGGCTTCACCGTTATGATAAACAGTAAAATAGGGATCTGTTGATAATGCTGCCAATGTGATTAATTCAAAAAACTTTTTCATTTTTAATTACCTCCGTTGTAAATATTATTTAGGCAGATGCTCTCAATTTATTTTGAGGACATCTGTTTTAATTTGTACTCTTTACAGAAATCAAGCATAGCAAAAAAGTGTTCTTGCAAGGTCGTATACCGGCTCATGACTTTTAAGATGTCTTACAAAACCGAGAGAGCATATAAAGGAAATTGCATCTTTTGTGCTTCTCGGATTCCATACCTTCTTTTGAGAAACATCAACAAATTCACATCTTTCGGAATCGGCAAGATACTTAAGACGCTCATTCAATTTAGCAATTAACGAATCATTATCATAATTTTTAAGTGATACAATTGCTATATAGCAGTCTCTGCTTTCAGATTTAATTTTGCAAACAAGCTCTCGGTAAAGCTCCAAAAACTTATCCGGATTGTTTTCAAACAAATCGAGGTCGTTTTCACCGATATGAAGAAACACTGTTTCGGGAGCAAGAGGTGCTACACTGCTTAAATAAAGCTCTGCGGCATTTGCAATGCTGAGATTTTCAAAGCTTCTGTTATAATAGTTTGAACCGAGCTCAAATGCCTGTCTTAACTCACAAAGAGGAATATCCTTATCTTCTTTGCCGCCGAATATAACTGTTCCGCCTTTTTCTGCAAGGTCGTTGAGTGCTGAATACTTTTTAATTTCTGTCATTTTCAATCTCTCCTTATGCTTTCTTCTTGTCAAGTGTTGAATTTCTGAAATAAATTACAAGATTAAGAAGTACTATAGCAAGATTTAATACATACGCTGCAAGAACATAGTTGGTCTGTCCCGTAACAATCTTAGCTGTAATACCTGCCACATAACCTATTATTATAAGAAGTATGAAAGGCAGGCTTGTACCCTTTGCTGTTTTTGCATTGTATGCTTTGATAAGATTCATCGGCCAGGAAAAGCCGAAGCATAAAAGCATAACTGTTTCGAATATTGAACCCATATAAAATCGCTCCTTTGTTTTTTGTTGAGCCAAGAATATCACAGTTTTTTCTCATATACAATTATTCAAAAGTTTAAAAGAAATTTTTTTGTTTTTTTCATTTATTTTACTTTCAAAACCTTTTCAAAAGGCAAAAATTCTATTATTATTACATCATAAACTAAAATGAAAGAAGTCTTTTATATGCCATTTAAAAGAAACAACCAAAAAAACGAGAAATCCACTCTCGGCAATATACAAAAAATGTCTTTTCGTTTTCAGATTATACTTATTGTCACCCTTGCTTTGTTTTTAGGTTTTGCAGGTTCTTTTATAAATGTGCAATTTGAAATAGAGCGCCGTGACCAGAATCTTCAGAATGTGGCAGAAGCTATCGCAAAGTCACCACTCGTTGTAGAAGCAGAATACTCAAACATGGATTTCTATCCTTTACTCAAAGAATATCTTGATTCTCTGTGTGATACTCTTAAAGATATCGATGTTATCTCTGTTGTAACAAAAGAAAGCACTCGTCTTTACCATTCAAACGAAGAGCTTATCGGTACGGTTTACGACGGTACAATACCTGACTTTAAAGAAAAATCACGAGATTACTATACTACTACAGACAATGGTCCGTCAGGCACGCAAAGACGAGCATATGCTGCAATATACGACGAAGAAGGCAACTATGCGGGCTTTGTTATGGCAATTATGCTTATGAAAAATATAAAAAATGAAACGATTCAAATTATACTTACCTTTATTCTTATTACTATTATAGCAATTCTGATTGAGCTTTTTATCTCTGCAGAGCTTTCAAATAAAATCAAAAAGAGTCTCTTAGGATATGAGCCTGATGTGTTTACATCCATGTTCCGAATGCGTGACAATATTCTCGAATCTCTTGACGAAGGCATAGTAGCTGTTGACAAGGCAGGTAAAGTTCAATTTATAAATAAATCAGCCGTTGAAATGCTTACAACTGACGGAAAAGAAGATTCTTTCATCGGAAAGTATGTAAGTAATTTAAGTAATACAATTCCTGCGCTTAATCCTCTTTGTGCTTCTAAAACAAGTCGTTCTGTAAGTTCAGCTTATGACAACATACTAATTGATACAATTCCAATTAAAGAAAACGATTCTGTTACCGGCACCGTTGGTATTCTTCACAACAGAAAAGAATACACAAAGCTTATGGAAGACCTCACGGGTACAAGGTATCTTGTAGATTCAATGAGAGCTAACAACCACGATTTCACTAATAAGCTTCATGTTATTCTCGGTCTGATACAGATGGAAATGTATGATGAGGCAACATCATACATTCAGAATATAACAATGGTACAGCGAGAAACCATAAGCAAGGTTATGAACTGTATAAACGAGCCTGCAATAGCCGCACTTCTTATAGGAAAAATTGCAAGAGCTTCAGAGCTTAATGTTAAGTTCGTTTTAAGGGAAGGTTGTTACTATTCTTCTGCAGATATATCTCTTCCCTCTGAAGTTCTTGTTACTGTCATCGGAAACCTCATTGAAAACGCTTTTGAGTCAATGAACGATATGAACTATGACGGTCAAAAAGAATTATTATTCGGTATGTATTCAAAACCGGGAGCGCTTCTCATCACTGCTGACGACACAGGCTCAGGTATATCCGACAGTAACATCGGCCGTATTTTTGAAAACGGATTTTCCACTAAAGGCAGTGGCAGGGGCACGGGACTATATCAAGTAAAGAACCTCATTGAAGCTTCCGGAGGCAAAATAAATGTTGAATCACAGGAAGGTATAGGAACATCCTTTACCGTCAGTTTTAAGAAATAAAAAAAGGAGCTGCAAAAATGTATAAGGTACTTATAGTTGAAGATGACCCAATGGTTGCCATGATAAACGAGCAGTATGTAATGAAAAACAAAAACTTTTCAGTTTGCGGCAAATGTAAAGACGGTCTTTCTGCTCTTGAATTTTTGGAAACAAACAGCGTTGACCTTATCATAATGGATGTATATATGCCAAAGCTTGACGGATTTGAAACCTTACGTCAGATAAGAAAGAAACAGATATCAGCTGATGTGATTATGGTAACTGCCGCCAATAACCGTGACTCGCTTGAAGAAGCTCTTCACCTGGGCATAGTTGATTATCTCGTTAAGCCGTTTACCTTTGACAGATTTCAAACGGCACTTCAGAAATATATAACACAACAAAAGGCACTAAATGAGCTTGACACTCTGAATCAAAAAAGTATCGATTTTATTATTGATTCATCCCGTAAAAAAAGTGAAGACCTGCATCCGAAGGGAATACAGGAAAAGACACTTTCAATTATTTCTGATCATTTGAAAGAAAACAAAAACAAATGGCTGACCGGTGACGAAATAGCCGAAAAGACGGGAATCACCGCAGTAACAGTCAGAAGATATATGAACTACCTTGTCGAATCAGGCAAAGCTCAGGGTGAGATAAACTATGAAACAGGCGGAAGACCCTGTATGCTTTACAGAGCGACAGAATAAATGGAACATAATAAAAGAGTTGACGATTTTGTGTAAGAAAATCTATCTGATTATCATTGTCACAATCAGTATTTTATTTTTCTTATTATATCGCACTAAAAAATTTCAAATATATCAAAAAACATTGAAACGAGGATATTTTGATATGGAAAAATTAATATACAAACAAACGACAGCAGCAATTAAAGAGCTTTGTGAAAAAGCAAAATTGAAAGAAGGTAACACCGTTGTTATAGGCTGTTCAACAAGTGAGGTTGTCGGCTCTGTAATAGGAACAAATTCTAAATTTGAAATTGCAGGAGAAATTTTTAAGGCGCTTTACGATTACACGAAAAGCAAAGGTATCTTCCTTGCAGTCCAGTGCTGTGAGCACTTGAATCGTGCCATTGTTACAGAGCAAAAAGCTGCACCCTTCTCAGAGTCTGTCAATGTAGTTCCTCAACCTAAAGCAGGAGGCTCACTTGCAACTCACGCATACAGAAGCTTTGATAACCCTGTTGTACTTGAGGAGATAAAGGCAGATGCCGGTCTTGATATCGGATTGACTCTAATTGGAATGCACCTAAAAAAAGTTGCTGTTCCTTTAAGATTAGAAAACAATAAAATTGGTGAGGCACCTGTTGTTGCTGCTCGCACCCGTCCTAAATTTATCGGTGGTGAAAGAGCGGTTTATAACGAGGAAATTTTGTAATATATAACAGATGGGGCTGTTACACGAAAGTGAGACAGCCCTCACTTCATAAGTCAAACCTAACATTGAAATGTTAAATTGTGGAAAAATACAAGTTTTGCAAAAACAAACACACTGCAAATCAAAGAGGCAATAAAATCCTCTTTAAAGCTTTATAAAATTTAAAGATATGTATTTTATTTGAATGTCAGATAAAACTCATACGACAAAAAGAAACCAAATACAAAGAATGAGTGCAGTATATTCAGTCTACTGCACCCATTTTTTATACATAAATCAAATCATTACACACAATCTCTCTTGCTCTCTGCTGAATATTGTCCATCCTCTGCACCCATTCAAATTGTTTTTTCTCTTTCAATTTTTCGGTTACACCTTCTTTTTCTTTCATTTGCTCAATCAGAAGGTCATACATTTCATTTGCCTGACGGTCAATATCTGCAAGATAAGGCCAAAGTGTGCATTTGGTTACCATTAGCATGAACAGACCTCGTTTGTTATGTTCAAGGTAATCTTTGTGCATCATTCCCCATTTGCCGAGAGTAATGTTAGCTTGTTCAGGCGGCAGGATAATGTTCGGAATTTTATAGTCGCCAACTTTACGATAAGTAATTTCAGTTTTCTTTTCCATAATTATTGTCCTTTCTTCCCTTCAACAAAAGTATCATATGTAAATCTTGCTCCGAGTCTAAAACCGACAATGAAGCTGTCTGCATTGCAGGTGCTTGAAAACTTTATATAGGTCGCTACATAATCAGTAAAGAGTTCCTTCTCCTTGTCGGCAAGCAATAATGTCAGCTGTTCCTCTTTGTCGGCAAGCTCACTCAGGCTCTTTTTAACCTTTGCTGTCAGGTTAGTGGAGCACTCCTGCGCCTCAATATTTCCGTAATAAAAATCCTCTATAAAGTTTGACATATCCTTATACCACCCTTACCTTTCTGATTTATCAATGATTTTCAATAACAGTTTATCAACATCTTCGGTGGGTAAATCTTCAGCCAAGAGCATATTGCGGAACTCATTCATACCATTGATAAGCAAATTACATTCAAAATCCGTAAACTTGACTTTGATTTTTCTTTTCATAATAAGACCTCCTTGTATTTGGTATCTTCATTCTACAGCACAAATAAAAATCAATCCAATGTGCCGATTTTAAGGCATAAAAAAAGAGACTGTTTTCAGAATTAAATCTGTTAACAGTCTCTCATATTTTTAATTGTAAGCTTACATCAAAAATTTAGAGAAAAAGCTTTCTTTGCACACTTTTTGCATAGATTGATGTAAATTTGATGTATGATGTAAGTTTTGAGGGCTTTACACCCCTCAAAACCCTAGTAAAATAGGGGCTATTGACACTTTTATTTGTCTAAGCTCTTCATTGTGGGGATTTTTTTCCGAAGCTTAATAAATGCTCTCATATCTTCTTAAATCCCCACAGTCGTTAAAGCCATTATCATATATCTTTTTATTTCTTCTTATATCTTTTTAATAAAATGTCGTAACTTTTGTCGTAAAATCAGCACACCTTAATTTTACCCTCGAGCCCTGCAAAGGACTCTTTTTTCTTCTCTTTGGTAGCTTCATTATACACATCCATTGTTGTAGTTATATCGGCATGTCCCATAATCTCCTGAATGATTTTTATATTGGTTTCATTCTCGCAGAATCGTGTGCAGAAGGTATGGCGAAGATTATGAACCGAAAAGTGAGGTATAACAAGAGGCTCTCTGCCCTCTTGTTCGGCAAGCTCTTTCTCTTGTTTATTATGCTCTTTTACAATGCGGTCAATCACTCTGTTTATACCCATTGGTGAATGAACATTACCGAATCTGTTTTTAAAGATAAAGCCCGAATATCCGTCAATAACCGTTTCATTAAAGCCTTCGTTTTCCTGATACTCTTTTTCTTTTAAGAGAGCTTCTCTGACCTCGGTCAGCATAGGTACAATTCTTTCGCCTGATTTTGTTTTAGGTGTAGTTATATGATACTCACATCTGCCGCTGTCTTGCTGTCTGTATATGAGATTGTGATTTATGTTGATGATGCCGTCTTCAAAATCACAGTCCTCCCACCTCAAGCCTACAATCTCTCCTACACGGCAACCCGTACCCAAGAAAACCGTAAACAGAGGAAGCCAACGCCTATACATATACGAGCCAGATAGAAAACTAACAAAAGCCTCTTGTTCAGCAACCGTAAGAGCGTGTCGTTTCCCCTTCTCCCAGTTATGACTTTTCTTTATTTCTGCCATTACTCCGTCAGAAGGATTAACACGGATATAACCGTCCCTCACCGCCATAGAGAAAACGGGATGCAGAATGGTATTTATAATCTCCATGCTGTTTGGCTTAAAGCCTCGCTCTCTTATAAGAGAAATATAAAATTTCTTTATGTCACTGTATTTTATTGATGATATATTTTTAAGTCCCAAATCATCAGCAACATACTTTGTGTACATATACTTGTAATTGGTACGGGTTGACTGCTTAAGCTCATACTTCATATCAATATACATCTGCCAAAAGTCATTCAAGGTAATTCGCTTTGATTCATGTGAATTTATCCCATCTTCAATATCCCGCTGTATCTGCTTTTCCATTTCCCGAAGGCTCATCTCACATCTCTTACCCACAGGGACTTTATCTGTATCGACTAGTTTCCAACTGTAAGCAGAGTGTCTTACACCTTTTGCATCCACATATTTATATTCGTACTTCCCGTCTTTACGCTGACTTTCGCCGTTCCATAACAGTCTGCCTTTTTTATCACGTCTTTTTTCTGACATTTTATAACCTCCTTGCTTATATTAGCCGTGATATAGCAACTATAATTTACTACATCACGGCTGTTATTACAAATGTGCGACTATCAGATAAAGCTCATCTTATCAATATGCTTTTCAAAAAGCTTGCGCTTGATTTGTGCTCTATTGCCGTTCCATAAAATAAACTCTGCAAACTTATCTTTATTGATAATACTGCGGAGTTTGTTTTCGCCTATACGGAAATACTCAGCAGCTTCTTCGATAGATAAGGTGTACTTTTCCCATACGGGAATCTCACATTCACCGCAAGTACTGTTAAGCACAGTTGTAAAAGATTCTTTTATAAATCTGTACAGTAAATATAATTTATACATCTCATCACCTCGCATCTCTTTGCCGCATCAGGTACCGATGATAATATTCAACAGCTTTGATTACAAACTCTTGCTTTTGTTTTTCGGTGAACCTTGATTTAAAATATCTCTCGATACTTTCTGTTGGTATCTTCAGAAAATCTTTTTGATTCGCTTTTGCCTCTGCCATAATCTCGGATATTCTGTCTGATGTAAGCATTCCTTCTGAGTAAAGCTTTTTCATTCGTACCGTTTGTGAGTAAGAGGGTGTAACCTCTTCGTTTTCATAAAAGCTGTAAACCTCGTGCTGTTCTTCCGACGGCAGATAAGACAGTTCAACAGCAGGGGTAAAAGCTATTCGCCCTTCATCAACGAGCTTTAATATTTCGGGAATGAGATAAGTTAAGCGAATATATCGCCTTACGGTTTCTCTGCTTTCGTTGTTTTCTTTGCCGACCTCTTCTGCCGTACGGAACTTCGACACAGACTGTGTAGAAGTTAAATCCGTCCTTGCTCCCTGATTTTTAAGTGCATCCATTTTCATTTTGTATGCATGGGCTTTCTCACTGGGTAATACCTCGTCTCTCTGCAGATTTAAGTCAACGAGTATAACCGTTGCTTCATCCCTTGTAAGCTCTTTAACAATGCAAGGTATTGCTTCAATGCCAAGCCTTCTGCAGGCTTCAGCTCGTCTGTGTCCGCTGATGATTTCATAGTTTCCGTCCTCAAGACTGCGGACAATAATCGGTGTAAGTACTCCTAAATTTGAAATGCTGTCAATGAGCATCTCAAAGGCCGTGTCCTCTCTGAAAATGAAAGGATTGTTTTCAAATGATTTTAAATTGTTGAGTTTAATTTCTGTTAATACGTTCATATTGAACCTCCATAATTTTTAATTTTAGATTTAGATTTTTGATTTTTAAGGAAGGATGTAATAATTCAATAACACTCTGTAAAGTCATCCTCCTTTAATTTTTATCTTGACTGTTCGTAATCGTTTAGTGTTTGTGTTTCGTAACTCGGACCTAAGCTTCTTTCCTGCCATACGGCGTGGTCATGAAGCTCGTCCATTAAATCCTTAACAAGAGTGTCACGGGAAATAACTCTGTCGCAGATTTTTATGTGTTTTCGCAAAGTTGTCAGATGTGCTGTAATGTCTTTGTTATGTTCTCTCAGCTCATTGGCATTTTGTGTGTCACCGCTTCTGTCGGCACGCTTGATTGCATTTCGTACTTCCTTACGAAGGTTGATAAGCTCATTGTATTCTCTCATTGTTTTCTCTTTGAGTGCCACAAGGTCTTCATAAGATTCAACATCGTTGTCGCACAAAAGATTTTGTTCTTCACAGAATTTATCAAACTTCAGAATTTCTTTTTGTAAGTAGAAGGACACCTCTCTGTTTTTCTCCGGATATTTTTTCACATAAGCAAGACCGGGAACAAAGTGCGAGTAAAGGTCATAGAAGGTAACATAGCTGTTGTTAACGTCCCCGTCGAAGAAAATATCTTTTACTCTTGTCTGCTCGGGCACATTAATTCTTTTCAGGTAGTGCTTATTGTTGTAAATGAATTCAAGAATTTCATCGGTGCTGTAGCCCTCACCAAGGTCGCACAGTCTTATGGGTGACTTAATGAAGGGATGGTCTACTGCAAGCTCATCTCCGATAAAAAACATAGTGTACCTTCGCTTCTCCATGAGCTGTTCAAATTTTTCTGGAGAGTAAGACATTGCCATACACTCCTGAATGTCACGCTTTACATTTGTGTATTTGGTCATCTCTCCGTTTTTCTCTGCAAGGTACTGCATTCGTGAGGGAGCCTTGCGGGGATTTTCAATAACGGACAGTCCGTACTCTCTGCAAAGCTCGTCGGATGCTCTTCGCATTTTTCTGTAGCTTGCCCTGCAGGAGTTAAATTTTTTTCCGTCAACAAAGGAAACTGAGTTAAGTACAAAATGTGAGTGAAGATGCTGCTTGTCAAGGTGGGTTGATACCACAACCTCAAAGCGGTCACCCCATAATTTTTCTGCGAGCTTAATTCCTATTTCGTGAGCAAGCTCAGGCGTAACCTCACCGGGCTTGAAGGACTGATAACCGTGAAAGGCAAGGATGCCGTCTTCTTTTTTGAAAAGCCTTTTGGTGTTTACCATTTGTTCTCTTGCAAAACCTGCAGTGCAGTTTACTCCCGTAACATAAAACTGCTTTTCGGTTTTGTCACTTTCCATTGCGTAGTCAATTACATCCTTGAGTGCTTGTAGTTCTTCGAAAGTATAGTTGGGATTAAAAGTTTTCTCAGGGTTCACTGTGTAATCAATTACATTGCGAAGCCTTCCTTTTATCGGCCATATACGAGTTACTGCCATGGCACTTCATCCTTCTCAGAAGTAAACTCATTGACGATTTTGTTTTCCGTTTCAAGTATGGAATCAAGAGCAGAAGAAATTTCTTTCTGATTGTTCCAGCCTCTTGCACGGGCAACAACCAAAAGTTGATTAAGGTTGTTACCCACGGCACGAAGCTCGCGGATGAGCTTCGGGTAATCGGCAGGCGGAGCTTCCTTGAGCCTGCACATTGTAATCAGAAGTCGAATGACCTTTGATTTTGAAACTCCCGTTGCTCTGCTTAGGTCACAGAGCTTTTCATATTCATCTTTGTTAAGATACGCTTTGACAATCACATCGTGATTTTTCTTTGTCATTGGATTTTCACCTCCTTAAAATTTTTTTGGAATTACTTTCCACTTATACGGACTGGGAAAGGGCAAGTGGAAACCCTGATTCCCGAAAGTTAACAGAATATTTAAAGTCATAATTACATTTGTCTGCTGTTAACCTGATTCTTTTTCTTCTTTTCATCTCCATTCATTCTGTTTTGTAAAACGGCTTTTGCCCGTTTGGGGATTTCCGGGCCCGAAATCCAATGCTCGATAAGACAAGGACACAGAAACATTGATTCCGTTCAGAGGTAGTAATTTTAAATACCCCTCTACTTTCTTACGGACATTTTTTCTGATTTTGGCAAGTATGCCTCCTGAAAATTTTCAAAATGTTTAAATATCCTTCTGCTTATTTACGGACATTTTTTTAGTGAAAGCGAATCATCGAACCCGAAAATATTCAAACTGTTTACAAGTGACTCGAAAAACAATTCTCACTTATTCCCACTGGGAGAGGCCAAATGGACACCCCAAAATCAAAATGTTTACAAAACCTTTACAACCCGCCGCAAGAAAAATTGCAAAACAAAAAAGCCGTTACACAGGCAACAGAAATAAGCGTGGGGAGAAAATCTCACCTCGCTTATATTCTGTTGGGTCACTATGTAACAGCTTTTAAATAAAGCTAAATATAAATCGATGTGTGTGGCTGTTTGAGCAAAGCATAATTAAAGTAGTTGTTGTTTCGCCAAGCTCAACAAAAACATCGTGACGGTGGTATGATATATTATTTTGAAAATTTTGACAACGGGAAATTTGTCGAATGGTTTAAAAAATTTTTTCACGGTCAATAATATTTAGTTTGAGCTTTTGAAAAAACTATTTCTCCCCCATAAATACTACGACATAAGGAGGGACAAAATGTTCCAAGGATTTGAAAAAAGTTGAAAAAATTTTTTGAGTGAGAAAAATGTGACGCAGTATTCATATAACCAAAATTTGATTTTTTTGCTTCGCAACCTGACGCGTAACACTGACATGTTTGAATTTCTTTCTGTGTATTATTGAATTATTACATCCTTCCTTGAAGAAGTATTTTGATAACCTTAAACGGTTATATGTTGAGGGTATCACCCTCGTAATCACAAAAGAGCACAGAATGTTTTTGTTGTCAAGAGAAGAAGTGTAATGGCTCTTGATAATGAAAACCGGTTGTGCAAATGAAAAGCAAGGCTTTATTACACTTTAAGCAAAGAATCTTGCAAACTAATTGACGACTTCATAATATATTAAATAATTTGAACAGCACGACTCACAGTTAGCCGTAAGTCGTGCTGTTTTGATGCATAATTTATTCTGTTGTCAACCAGTGCGATCTCTAAAATTAATCAAATTAGAAAGACAGATTCCCTATCAATAATCCTTTTCTTTGCCGCAGTTTGTGCAGACTTTTTTGAATAGTCCTTTGAAGGAGCCACCGCAGTGTTGGCAGAGACCTCGCTGACGGTAAGCAGCCTTTTGTTCCTCTATGCGTTTCTGACGGTAAGCAGCTTTTTGTTGTTTTATGCGTTTCTTTTCTTCAGCAATGCGTTTTTCTTCTGCAAGACGTTTTGCTTCCGGCCGCTTTTCTTCAGCTATTCGCTTTTCATCAGCTAATCGTTCTTTTTCGGCAAGCTTTTTTTCCATTTTTATCTTACGTTCTTCTTCAAGGTTATCTAAATTATCAAAAAGCTTCCACTCAGAAACATCGCATTGATTATAAGAGTTGCAACCAGTAGCAATAACTGTACCGTCTGCTTTGATTCCGACTGTGTAATCGTTACCCGCTGAAACAACTATTATATCACTCCACTTTGAAACATCACACTTACTACCCGTGGCTACAACTGTGCCGTCAGCTTTCAAACCAACTGTATGATTACCACCTGCTGAAACAGTTATTATATCAGTCCACTCAGAAACATCACATTGACCTGAGCATCGACCATAAATATCTTTTCCCGCAGCAACAACTGTGCCGTCTGCTTTAAGTCCGACTGTGTGACGGTTACCTTCTGAAACAGCTATTATATCACTCCAATCAGTAATACAAGAAAAATTGATACTTCCCGTAGCAACAACTGTTCCATCTGCTTTAAGAGCAACTGTGTGTTCTTTACCTGCTGAAACAGCTATTATATCACTCCAATAAAAAACATCACATCTATCGAATAAGTTTTTTCCTGTAGCAACAACTGTTCCATCTGCTTTAAGTCCGACTGTATGTTCTTCGCCTACTGAAACAGCTATAATATCACTCCACTGTGAAACATTGCATTGACCTGAAAAAATTTTTCCCGTAGCAATAACTGTACCGTCTGATTTAAGACCTACTGTGTAAAGAGGACCTGCTGAAACAGCTATTATGTCACTCCACTTTGAAACATCACATTGACCTTCTTCATTACATCCTGTAGCAACAACTGTACCATCCGACTTAAGCCCAACTATGTGATTACTGCCAGTAGAAATTATATTCTTCACACTGGAAAGCTTTTCACGAACCGGCGTCAATCTTTTTATTGCTTCCTCTCTTAGTTTTTCTTCTAAATAGCGCTTCTCTTCGGCTTCCTTCTCTTTTCTGGTTCTTTCTTCTTCAGCTTCTTTTTCAAGTGATATCAGTTTATTAAGCAGTACTTTGTCAGCATATTGTTTTGCTCTGATATAGTTTTTATTAGTTAGATCACCGCTGTAAACGAGGTTTTTTTCAGTGTTGACTTTAAGTTCCGCCATAGCCAAGCCGAGATATGCCTCAGCACATTCAGCGTTAATATTCAGAGCCTGGTCAAAAAATCCTCTCGCTTCGCTCCAATTTTCGTCTTCAAGCGAAAGCTTACCGCGCTTTAAGAAGCTTTCAATATTAGCACCGCCTTCAACCTTTACCGTACCGGTAACCTCAACCGTTCCTTCGACCTGAACGGTACCTTTTATTTCCTGTATCTTGGCTTTTGCCCATGATGTGTCATATTGTAAACCGCAGTACTCACATTCAAAAATACCTTCAGGTTTACCCACGAGCTTACCGCCGCAAACCTCACATTGTAGCATTGCCATGTTTTTTCTCCCTTAAGCGTAGTTTATTATTTTCTCTTATACATCTTACACTGAGCGTTTCTATCATCAAACAAATCAATTATCTGTCCCGCAAGAACTTTCGCATAGGAAATATCACCGATCTGAATGGTTGAACCAAGCTCGCCGATTTTATCTGTAATTTCACTTTCGATCGCATACAGCTCCTCGCAGGATACCGGGTCACTGTATTTTGCGGTATCGCTGAGCTTTTCAAGAAGCTTAAGTAAATCCTTGTCATCAACACGGCGCATGATGCTGTCAATATTGATTCTAAAGGTTTTAATCTGTACTGTCTGACGTTCTTCTTCCTCTTCAAGCTTGATGATTTCATCCTTTGCCGTGTCGGTAAGAAGCACAAAGATAATAAAAACACCAAGAACAATTACACTCACTGCATATATAATCCAGCCGGGGAAGTTTTCAACAAAGTTAGCCGCAACAGAGAAAACAAGTGATACTCCAAGCTGAACGGCAAGGTAGATAATACCCATTCTGAAAACAGGAAATGCATAAACCTTTTTGCGGAGAGTTTCTGCTCCGTTAGCAGCAAGAAGAACAATACCAATCTGAAGCAAAATTGCAACCGTACCAAATACATATGCACCCCAGAAGGTCGGTGTATGCTTAAAGGGAATTGCAAAACTGATAACATTGTATATTACAAGTACAACAGCAAAAATGGTGAGATTCTTTATTGTGTTTTTGTCAAATTTCATCTTCATTTTTATCACTCCTTAGCTTTTCCGCAATTGTCACAGAACTTGCCTGTTATGCCTGTTCTTCTGCAAGAGCAGTCCCATATTGTGGGTTCTTCGGGTTTCTTTGAGCCGCAGTTTGAGCAGAAATTACCCGTTATACCTTTATTACCGCAAGCACAGTCCCATGCTTTGGGAGGTTCAGGCTTTTTAGCACCGCAATTACTGCAGAAGTTACCTGTTATGCCTTTGTTGCCACAAGCACAGTCCCATGTTTCAACGGGAGCAGGCTTCTTTGTGCCACAGTTTGAACAGAAATTGCCTGCTATACCCTTTACGCCGCAAGCACAGTCCCATGTGTCTGCAGCAGGAACATCGCCTGCAACAACATTACCGAAGCCTGCGCCTAAATCAGCAGCTCCGCCCATAATGGGATTAAGTGCTTCCTTTGTCATACCGATAACACCGCCCATTGCACCGAGTGCAACACCGAGGGAAGCGACATCGCCAAGGCCACCCATAGTTCCGCCGCCTTCACCGCCTGTCAAACCGTTCTGCATAGCTTCCATACCAACCATACGGGCTGTTTCCTGCTGGTAGGTGTAACCCTTAGCCTGCATTTCTGCAGCCTCGGCAAATGCCTGTGCCTTGTATGCTTCGGCCTCTGCCTGAGCTTTAATCTTAAGAGCCTCTGCTTCACCCTGAGCACCAACGAGCTTAAGCTGTGCTTCTGTCTGTGCTTCGATGATTTTTCTGCCCTGAGCAGCTTCAGCTTCTGCTTTTCTTACCTCTTCTTCACGTACACGGAGAGTTTTTTCGGCAAACTGCTGACGAAGTCTTCTGTAGTTCGGGTCGTCGTCGGGAGTTACTATATTAGTTATATAAAATTCAGGCATAGTAAGACCGTACTCTTCGAGAGTTTCATTAAGAAGAGTCGTCATCTTTTCTGAAATTACATCTATGTATTCGTCAATTTCAAGAATATTAATATTATTCTCTTTAATTACTCGGGCAAGGTTAGCCTTAACCTTATTCATAATAAGTGCCTTGAACTTGCCGACAACAAGAGTGATGCCGTAGGATTCCTCGCCGTTTATCTCACTCTGTGTAAACATACCGGCAGTACCAACGAGCTTAAGCACAAGCTTTCTTGAATTGTTTACACGAAGATTGAATTGACCGCAGGCACCGATTTCAACATGTAAGCCTGATGCGGGATCGAAAAGTCTTACCTTTGAATCTGTACCCCACTTAATGCCCATCTGAGTTGTCATATTGATGAAATAAACCTCAGAATGGAAGAATTCATCGGCATTTGTAGGCAATTTATAAAGTGTTTCAAGAGCAGGAAGATTCTGTGTTGCGAGAGTATAACGACCTGCACCGAAAAGGTCGAGAGCCTGACCGTCACGGAAGAAAAGAGCCTCCTGACTTTCGTGAACAATAAGCTGTGAGCCGAGGTTAAAATCTTCAATGGGGTGTTTCCATACAAAGACATTGTTTTCGCCCTCATATTTGATTACACTTGCAAGGCCCTGACTTTTTACTTCTTCCTTGGCAATCTGCTTCTGAACATCGATAACAGTTTCGCAAAGAGGACAGGTATATGTAGAAGCATTTTTGGCGGTAATGAGTGCACAGGAGCATGAGGGGCAATGCATTTCAACTGCGTTTTTCATGCTTTCAACAGTATTGATAGGCTCCTTACAAACGGGACAAAGAGCCTTTTCACCCTTTGACTGGTCAAAAAGAACGGTGTTGTGACAGTGAGCACATTCCTTTGCTGTAATTTTATCACGGGCAACAGAGATTTCATAACCGCAGGTACACTGCACGTGACGGTTAAATACTTTTGAAGCCATAGTATAGTTATGGCACTGAGGACATTCGATTACAAATTTAGACATTTTAGTTTTCCTCCTTGTAGATGTCAATTAGTTTTTCTTTTAAGTTAAAAGTATTCTCTTCTAAAAACATTTTATAAGCTAAAATGTTTCTATTATGATTTTTATTGTATTCTTTTATAACACTCAAAACTTTCTCTTTATGAGTTTTGCTGATTCTTGGTCCCAAATAAACTGCAGATACGCAATCAAAAGGTTGTATGATATAACTTTCTTCGCAACAATCAGTATTCATAAAACAAAGACGCCATTCTTTTTCATATTTCCAATGCTCTGATTTTTGTAAGAATATGCCTTTTGTATCTTCGGTAGCTTTCAACTCTTTTTCTCCTGAAAAATAATCAACCAACGAATCAACCGAAGCATAAAATTCTCGCTTTTTAGTATATGAAACTGGAAAAATGCTATTAAACATTTCAATATCTTTTATTCTTTTAACATCATATTGAATACAAACACCTCTGTAGCAATCCGCATAATGTGCCCACATCAAATTATTTTTATAATCTTCGGTGAAGCACTTTAAATATGCAATTTTTGAAAGTTTTTCTAGACATTCTTCAATAGAATGAATATCATACTCACTATACGGTAGCCCCTCGAATATATCATTTAGGCTTCCATTGCTTGAGCAATAAATGCTCTCTAAATCCAATGAAAAAACAAATTCTTTCTTTTCACGTGAATAACGTTCCAACGGAGAATATCGATATAAACAGAATTCTTCCTCATTATTTATTCTGGAAATAAAATACCGAGCAAAATTAGCAAATGATTCATCCGAGAAGAATGTGAAATTACCCATATTATCAGCATCAATTAACCTTTTAATTTTTTCATGATATTTAGTATATCTCGTTCTCATTATTCTTCACCATTCAATAATCCTTTGCCTTACCGCAATTTGAGCATTTCTTTGTGAATAAGCCCTTGAATGTTCCGCCGCAGTGTTGGCACAAGCCCTGCTGACGATAAGCTACTTTTTGTTCTTCTATGCGCTTCTTCCCTTCAATAATATGCTTTCTTCCTTCAAGTTTGATTTTTCTTTCCACCTCAAGATTTCCGAAATCGTCGAAAAGTTTCCACCTTGAGATATCGCACTGGCCATCGGTATTCTTGCCAATAGCTACAACGGTGCCATCTTCTTTCAACCCTATTGTAAGATAAAAACCAGCAGCAATTGCAACTATGTTATTCCATTCGGAAGTGTTGCACTGACCAAATCTATTGACTCCCTCGGCCACGACTGATCCATCAGATTTCAATCCTACCAAATGAAAGCAACCTGCTGCAATTGCTACAATGTTATTCCATCTTCCGACATTAATTGAACCTTCGTCAGATGTTGTTTTACCTGCAACCACAACAGTACCATCTGATTTTAAACCTGCTGTGAAAAAATAACCGGCATCAATAGCAACAATATTTTTCCAATCGGAAACATCGCACTGACCATCGTAATACTCCCCGGTATATTTTGTTGCAACCACAGTACCGTCACACCTAAGACCTACAGTGTGACCACTACCGGCAGCAATATCAACAATATTTTTCCACTCGGAAATATCAAGCTCTCCGAATCTGTTATCACCTACAGCCACAACTGTACCATCATCCTTTAGACCTATGGTATTAGTATAATTTGCTGCAATCGAAACAATATTATTCCATCCCGAAACATTACACTGACCGACATGATTCTTTCCTGTAGCAACAACAGAGCCATCTTTTTTTAAACCCAAAGTATGACAGTCTCCCGTAGAAACAGCAGCTACATTTTCCCATTGTGAAACATTGCATTGACCATATTCATTATCACCGACAGCAATAACAGTTCCGTCAGAATTGAGACCTACCGTGCAGGAACTGGCGGCAATCATATTTTTTGTACTATTAATATCTCTGCGAAATTTTTTCAATCTCTTTTTTTCTTCTTCAGCTTCTTTTTCTTCTCGGATCCGTTCTTCTTCGGCTTCTTTTTCCAGTCTGATACGTTCCTCTTCAGCTTCCTTTTTTCTTCTTATATGTTCTTCTTCAGCAGTTTTTTCAAGAGTTTTCAATCTATCAAGCATCGCTTCATCAGCATATTGTTTAGCTCTGATATATTTTTTATTATTAATTTTACCGCTGTAGACTAATTCCAGTTCGGTGCTTACTCCTATTTCAGCCATAGCAAAACCCAAATAAGCTTCCGCACATTCAGCATTCATATCGAGGACCTTGTCAAAATGCACTTTCGCTCCGTTAAAGTCGCTGTCCTCGAGGGCAAGAAAACCTCTTTTCAAAAGAGCTTCAACATTAGGTCCCCCGCCCTGATTCGCTACAACCTTTTCAACAGTCTGTGAAGGCTCACTTTTGCCTATCAGCTTTTCTACACCTCTTACAATATCCTGCACTGCACCAAGTTTGCCTAAATCCTGTGCTTGCAAGCCTTTGAATTCGTCGGGCATATCATAAGCATCAATGTCCTTAAAACAAGGAATAAGTACCTTTGATTTATCCTTTGCCATAAGCTTAAGAAATCTTGACCACTCATTTTTAACCCATACCGCATGAAAATACTCGTACTTTGTACCGATTGAAAGCATAACCTTTGCACTGTTAAGAGCGGCAAATATGTAAGGCTCATACTGTCTGCCGAGCTTGTCTTCAAGAGTTACTCTTGCAAAGAAGACATTAAGTCCCTTTGCAGTAAGTGCTTCGTAAATATCATAGGCAAGAACGCTGTCAACTGTTCTTTCACCCTTTTCATCTGTTTCCTTGTAGCAGATGAAAACATCATAAGGCTTTTCATTTTTGCTGACCGCAAGAATTTCACTCATAATACGATCAATCTCTCTTGCCTCGTCACGATACACTTTCTGTGCCACAACATCTGCATATTCAAGTGCAAGCTCATAGTTTTCGTCCTTCTGCAGAGATTCAAAGGAAGCTCTGTGGCAGGTGGGAATTTTCTTTGCTGTTGCAGGGTCGTCTACATACTCGATACCGTAATTGCAAAGGCAGAATCCCCAATAAGCCTCAGCTTCTTCAGGAAATTCAGCAATAATATTTTCGTAAATGCCTGCAGCCTTATCAAACTCACTTGCCATACGAAGTCTGTTGGCACGGTTGAAAAGGTTGACTTTCTTTTCGTTGTCAGCATTAGGTACTGTCTGCTTTGTTCCGCAATATTCACATCCAACGATATTTATATCTTCGGCAACTTCCAAGTCACCGCCACACATTTTACACTTTAAAACTGACATTGGTTTTTCTCCTTATATCAATAATCCTTTTCTTTACCGCAGTTTGTGCACTTCTTTGTGAACAGGCCTTTGAATGTACCTCCGCAGTGTTGGCAAAGACCTTGAGAACGGAGATTAGCTTTTTGTTGCTCTATAAGTTGTTGCTTTCTCGCTGCTTCTGCCATTTTAGTTCTTCGTTCTTCTTCTAAGTTATCAAGGTTGTCAAATAACTTCCAATCTGAAACATTGCACTCACCATAATCATTTTTACCTGTCGCAACAACCGTACCGTCGGATTTCAGACCAAACGTGTGACTCGCATCAGCTAAAACAGCAATAATATCTTTCCACCCGGAAACATCGCATTCACCATAATCATTTTCGCCTACGGCAACGACTTTTCTGTTCGCTTTGAGACCAACAAAGTGGTCTTCCCCGGCAGAAAGAGCAACTATTTTCTTCCAATTTTGACCGTCATGCGTATCTCCATCATAGCAAACCGTGCCATCGCTTTTGAGACCTAAGGTATAATTTGGACCTGCACAAATATCAACAATATTTGTCCAATCTTCTACATCACAAGCATCATCATGCATCATGCCAACTTTACCTGCCGCAACAACTTCTCCGTTTGCCTTGAGTCCAACAGTATGACCATAGCCAACAGTAACAAAAACAATATCATTCCAATCTGAAACATTGCATTGACCACCATCATTTTCACCTACAGCAACAACTGTGCCATTGGATTTCAAGCCAACAGTATGATGCTTGCCGATTGAAATTGCGACTATGTCACACCAGTTCTCTATATTGCACTGACCTTTATCATTTTCACCTACAGCAACCACTGTGCCGTTAGATTTCAGTCCGATTGTATGATTTGCGCCTGTTGAAATTGCAACGATGTCAGTCCATGTACTTGTGTTGCACTGACCTTTATCATTTTTGCCTGCAGCAACAACTGTTCCGTTGGATTTCAAGCCAACAGTATGAGACTCACCGACTGAAATTGCAACTATATCAGTCCATTCACTTGTATTGCACTGACCTTTATCATTTTCACCTACAGCAACCACTGTGCCATCGGATTTCAGACCCACGGTATGCGAATAATAGAATGAAATTAAACTATTAACTGTTTTGAGTTTAGTTCTTATTGGTTCTATTTCTTTCTTGGCCTTTTGCCTTTCAACTTTTTTTCTTTCGTTTTTCTCATTTATTTCAATTAAAAAATCTTTTTCAAACTTTTCAAGAGATGTAAGCAAGTTATTATCAGCAAACTGTTTAGCTCTTTGATAGTTTTTATTTTGTAATCGCTTTTTAAAAGAATATTCTGTCAATGTTTTGAAGATGAAATCTCTTGCTGTTCCAACCTTTTCATCAACCATAGCTAAACACAAATAAGCCTCGGCACACTCAGCGTCTATATTCAATGCCTGATCAAAGCATTCTTTTGCTTTGGTCCAATCTTTATCTTGAATTGCCATATTGCCTCGCTTTAAAAGGCTTTCAATATTAGCACTTCCCTCTACTTTTACCGTACCGGTAACTTCTACCGTTCCTTCTACCTGGACGGTACCTTTTATTTCCTGTATCTTGGCTTTTGCCCATGATGTATCGTATTGAATCCCACAATATTCACATTCAAAAATACCTTCAGGTTTACCGACGAGCTTACCACCGCAAACCTCACATTGTAACATTGACATAACTTTTTTCTCCTTTATCAATAATCCTTTTCTCTACCGCAGTTGGTACATTTCTTTGTAAATAAGCCTTTGAAAGTGCCGCCACAGTGTTGGCAGAGCCCTTGAGAACGACGAACTGCTACTTGTTCTTCTGCGATGCGTTTTTCTTCGGCGATTCGTCTTTCTTCTTCCAGTTTTTTTCCTTTTACTTCGGCCATTTTTATCTTTCGTTCATTTTCTAGATTATTAAAATCATCAAATAGTTTCCAATCAGAAAGATCATATTCATTTGAATATTTATATACTTTTGCAAGCGGCTTTTGAATTGTCGTTACTTTTTTACCGGTAATAACAACTGTACCATCTACTTTCAACCCGGCAGTATGATCACTATCAGCTGCAATGGCAACAATATCCGACCACCGTTCCGTATCGCAGCAGCCGCCTTCACGGTTACCTATTGACATAACTGTGCCGTTTGATTTCAATCCAACAAAATGAAATGTACCGGCCGCTATATCAACTATATTTGACCAATAGTCCGGGGAGTATTTTTCTTGAACATTTGTTGCTACAACGGTACCGTCACTTTTTAATCCGATTGCACTACTGCATCCGGTAGCAACGGCAACAATATCTTTCCAAGAATAAGTGTTGTATGAACTGTAACTTGTGTTTTTACCACCAACAATAACAACTGTACCATCTGCTTTAATTCCCAAAGTACAATCGTCTCCTGCTACGATACCAATAATATTTGACCATCGTTCTGTATTACACTGACCGTAGTTGTTTCTACCAGTAGCTACAACTGTGCCATCGGATTTCAGACCAACAGTATGATCCTCACCGACTGAAATTGCGACTATATCACACCAGTTCTCTATATTGCACTGACCTTCATCATTCTCACCTACAGCAACAACAATACCATTTGATTTCAGTCCTATAGTATGAAAGGAACTAGCACCAATTTCAATAATATCTGACCAAGAGTCTATGTTACATTCACCTTTGTTGTTGTGGCCAACAGCAATAACCTTGCCATCGGATTTAAGGCCTACAGTATGAAAAGCACCTGTAGCAATATCAACTATATCATACCAATTCTCCGTATTGCACTGACCACTATTATTTTCACCGACTGATACAACAGTTCCGTCGGATTTCAAACCAACAACATGATTTAAACCAAATTGAATTAATCCCTTAACACGTAAAAAATCCTTTCTTAGAGAGCTGCAAACTTTTTTGCTTTCTTCAAGTTCTCTTTTTTTTACATTTTTTTCTATCTTAATTTCTTCTTCCAAATCTTTTTCAATTTTTTCAAGGGTCTTCTGTAAGTTTTCATCAGCAAACTGTTTTGCTTTTTGATAGTTTTTATTTTTTAACCGCTTTTTAAAACTCTGCTCTGTTGTTTCAAGATAATCTTTTTTACGAACAAAGGCTAAAACCGAAGCAACTTCTTCTCCACTCATCGCCAATCCAAGATAAGCTTCGGCACATTCAGCATTCATGTTAAGCACCTGTTCAAAATATTCTTTTGCTTTGGCCCACTCTCTATCTTGAATTGCCATTCTGCCTCGCTTCAAAAGTGCTTCGACATTTGGACCACCGGTATGGCTGACAACAACTTTTTCAGCGTGTTCTGACAACTCATTTTTTCCAACGAGCTTCTCCACACCTCTTACAATATCCTGCACTGCACCGAGCTTACCCAAATCCTGTGCCTGTAAGCCTTTGAACTCATCGGGCATATCATAAGCATCAATATCCTTAAAACACGGAATAAGCACCTTTGACTTGTCCTTTGCCATAAGCTTAAGGAAGCGTGACCATTCATTCTTAACCCATACAGCGTGGAAATATTCGTACTTTGTACCGATTGAAAGCATAACCTTTGCACTGTTGAGTGCCGCAAAGATATAAGGCTCGTACTGTCTACCGAGTTTATCCTCAAGAGTTACTCTTGCAAAGAAAACATTAAAGCCTTTTGCAGTAAGTGCTTCATAAATATCATAAGCGAGGACACTGTCAACTGTTCTTTCACCTTTATCGTCAGTTTCCTTATAGCAGATGAAAACATCATAAGGCTTTTCGTTTTTACTGATAGCAAGAATTTCACCCATAATTCTGTCGATTTCTCTTGCTTCGTCACGGTAAACCTTCTGTGCAACAACGTCTGCATATTCAAGAGCAAGCTCAAAGTTTTCATCCTTCTGTAAGGATTCAAATGAAGCTCTGTGACAGGTGGTAATCTTCTTTGCTGTTGCAGGATCATCAACGTATTCTATACCGTAATTGCAAAGGCAAAGTCCCCAATAAGCTTCTGCTTCCTCAGGAAATTCGGCGATGATGTTTTCGTAAATTCCTGCAGCCTTATCAAACTCACTCGCCATACGAAGTCTGTTAGCACGGTTAAAAAGATTGACCTTCTTTTCGTTATCTGCATTTGGTACAGTCTGTTTTGTTCCACAGTAATCACATTCGACGATTTTCATATCTTCGGTAACCTCAAGGTCACCGCCACACATTTTACATTTTAAAATAGACATTGTTTTACTCCTTTAATCTTCTGTAATTTCAATGTTATCTGCCGCAAACTCAAGACACATCTGAATTACTTCGTTTCTTGTTCTGCCACTGTCTTTGGCAATTGAATCAAGTTTTTCAACGAGATCAACCGGAACTCTTGAAGAAATAACTGTAGTTTCTCCCCGATATTTTTTTGATTTGATTTCAAGTTTCTTATCCACAAAATCATCTCCTTATAGTTATCCAAAACCGATTATACTACAAATGTATACACATTTCAACAGTTTGTTATATTAAATTTAATATATACGAACTTTTACAATTAACTGTATCAATTAACAAAAAAAGAAATAACACGGCTTAAATATAAACCGTGCATTTCTATATCAAGTTCTAACATCAATTTTAACTGTATATCAGTTTACTGCATACTATCTCTCTTGCACGTTGCTGAATGTTGTTCATCCTTTGCACCCATTCAAATTGGTCTTGCTCTTTTAATTCTTCTGTAACACCTTCTGCCTTTTTCATCCGTTCAATCAGAAGGTCATACATTGCATTTGCCTGACGGTCAATATCTGCAAGATACGGCCAAAGTGTGCATTTAGTTACCATTAGTATAAACAGACCACTTTTGTTATGCTCAAGGTAATCTTTATGCATCACAACCCATTTACCCAGAGTGATTCTAAATTGTACAGAATTTTCATGCGAATCAATGTATCTGAATTCTTTGTACCTTACAATAAAAATTAATCCGCAAAGAAAAAGAGGACAGCCTATGCCATCCTCTTTGCTATATCACATATTCATTTGTCGTAAATTTGTCGTAAAACCGACTGTTTACATTTTTATCCTCTCTCATAACCCTTGATTTTACTGGGTTTTCGGGAGCTTTATTTATCCAGTGACTTCATTGTGGGGAAAAGAAGCACATCTCTGATTGCTGCTGAGTCGGTCATAAGCATTACCATACGGTCGATACCGTAGCCGATACCGCCGGTGGGAGCCATACCGTGCTCAAGAGCACAAAGGAAGTCTTCGTCGGTGGTGTTTGCTTCCTCGTCGCCCTGTGCGAGCTGTTCTTCCTGAGCCTTGAAACGCTCTCTCTGATCTATGGGGTCATTAAGCTCGGAGTAAGCGTTTGCCATTTCCCAGCCGTTCATAAAGAACTCGAAACGCTCAACGTAGTCGGGATTCTCAGGCTTTCTCTTTGTAAGAGGAGAAATCTCAACGGGATGGTCCATAAGGAAGGTGGGCTGAATCAGGTTGTGCTCAACAAATTCTTCGAAGAAGAGGTTGAGAATATCACCCTTCTTGTGGCGCTTTTCAAATTCAATACCCTTTTCCTTAGCGATTGCCTTTGCTTCCTCATCGGTCTTGATTTCGTTAAAGTCAACACCTGCGTACTTTTTAACAGCATCAAGCATTGTAATTCTTTCAAAGGGCTTGCCGAGATCCATTTCAACACCGTTGTAAACGATGGTTGTTGTGCCGAGTACAGTCTTGGCAACGTGGCGGAAAAGATTTTCCGTAAGGTCCATCATGCCGTGGTAGTCGGTGTATGCCTGATAGAGCTCCATAAGTGTGAACTCGGGATTGTGTCTTGTATCAAGGCCCTCGTTACGGAAAACTCTGCCGATTTCGTAAACTCTTTCCATACCGCCGACAATAAGACGCTTGAGGTAAAGCTCAAGAGAAATTCTGAGCTTGAGGTCCTCGTCAAGAGCATTGAAGTGAGTTTCGAAAGGTCTTGCTGCGGCGCCGCCTGCATTTGAAACGAGCATCGGAGTTTCAACCTCGATAAAGCCTTGGCTGTCAAGGAAATTTCTGATTGCTCTGATGATAAGTGAACGCTTGAGGAAGGTATCCTTTGCCTCGTCGTTCATAATAAGGTCAAGATAACGCTGACGGTATCTTGTGTCTGTATTGGTGAGGCCGTGGAACTTTTCGGGCAGAGGAAGAAGTGACTTTGAAAGAAGTGTAATCTTTTCTGCGTGAATTGAAATCTCGCCTGTCTTGGTCTTGAAAACTGAGCCCTCAATACCGATGATGTCGCCGATATCAAGCTTCTTGAATGCCTTATACTCCTCTTCGCCGAGGCTGTCGCGCGCAACATAAGACTGAATGTTGCCCTTGAGGTCCTTTACGTTGCAGAAGGATGCCTTACCCATAATACGCTTTGACATCATACGGCCTGCAATGCGTACTGTTTTGCCCTCAAGCTCTTCGAAGCTTTCTTTTATAACTGCACTGTGATGTGTCTGATCATACTTTGTGATAACAAAGGGATCATTACCCTCCTGCTGAAGAGCCTGAAGCTTGTCAACACGTACCTTTCTTAACTCGTTTACGTCCTGTACGGCTTCTGTCTGAGGAAGGTTGTTGTTCTTTTCCTGTGACATATTATTCTGTCCTTTCGGGGATTTATTTTGTAATTTCGATAACCTCGTACTTGATGATGCCGCCGGGAGCTTCTACATCAACGATGTCGCCTGCCTTGTGGCCGATAAGTGCCTTTGCAACGGGTGATTCGTCACTTGTAAGATAGTCAACGCCCTTATCCTTTGAGGTTGAGGTTGAAGAAATAATCTGATATTTGTAAACGTCGCCGTATTCGATATCCTTGATTGTTACCTTTGAGCCCATCTGGATAACGTCGGTTGAAAGAGCGTCTTCGTCGATAAGCTTTGCTCTTGAAAGAATATCCTCAATTTCGCTGATACGTGCCTCGAGCTTACCCTGGTCGTTTCTTGCTTCGTCGTACTCACTGTTTTCGGATAAGTCACCGAATGAAAGAGCAACCTGAATCTTTTCTTTGATTTCCTGACGGCCTCTTACTCTGAGGTCTTCAAGCTCGGCCTCCAATTCCTTAAGGCCCTGAGAGGTAAGAAGAATTTCCTGTGCCATTATATATCATCCTTTCGTGATTGATTATTAGTTTACAGATTTATACATTATGATATTATATTAAATATCGCCTCGGGTGTCAAGAGGAAAGAGGGATTTTAAGCAAAAAAGACATCCCGAAGGATGTTCTTCATGATCGCAAGCGGATTGTCTGTGTTGTGTTTTTTACTATATGAAAAAGAAAGCCCGGCGGTGGGGTTAGCACCGCCGAGTGGGGTTAAATTTAAATTTTAGCTTTCATCTGAACACATAGTACTATCCCCTGTGTTACCTTAGGTTTTCACGCTAACCGTCCCCTGTGTTAGCTTTTTTTCTTCTTTTTTCTTCTATTTTCTTTTTTTCTTTTTATCATTTTTTGTCGTTGTTGATTGGTTCTTTCAATATCAATATTAACACAAAAATCACTGTTTTCCATTGCACTTACAACTTGATTCTTTATATATTCTGGCAAAATTTCGCAAAGAATTCTGTATCTTCTTTTAGTAATCTTAATTTTAACAACACTATCCGAACACTTCAACTGATTTATATGTGTTAAATCGTGCATCGATATAAAACCACGACTCAACACCAAAAAATATCTATTTTCATATAAATGTCTATAGTAAGCGATTTTTATACTTTTAAAATCTTTATAAGAATATGTTGCCTTTTCTTTAAAAGGAGAAACCATAATTATACCGGTAGGGGTAATTACAACATAAGAATATTGTATTGAAGCAGCTTTCGGAAATATTAAATAACAAGAAACAGGTAACAAACAAAGAAGCGCTGAAATTACTATATCTGAAGCAGTATCAAGATTAGAACTTTCACTAAAAAAGAAACCTTCAATAAATATCGTTGTACAAAATGGGATAATAAGAAACCACCAAATATTTGCCATTGTAACAAGCATAGGATCGCAAAACAATCTTATTCTCTTCATCATTTCACCCTTTCTAGACAGGGGACGGTTCTCTGTCTTTTATGCCGTTTCTATCTTCATACATAAGCTTACCGCTTACATATTGATAGGTTGTTTTTTAACCGTTAACGGTGTTTGAAGCTCTAAGCCGTCTGAACCTCTCCGTCAGCCTGACGGCTGCCACCTCTCCTTTCAGGAGAGGCAAGCAACCTTAACTAACTTTTAAAGACAGAGGACGGTTCTCTGTCTTCTTCACTCCTTCCGCCACTTCGTGCCACCTTCCTCATAGAGGAAGGCACTCATTGGCTCCCTCTCTCAGGTAGCTGCCCGAAAGGATTGAGGGAGTCTCGGCGGTGGGGTTAAGTTTAACTTTCAGCTTTCAACTGAAGAAATGGTACCGTCACCATGACTACCGGATACTGACTACTGAAAGGTTAGGGTGGCGAGCATAATCCGAACCCCGTTTTTTACGGGCGGATTTCCGCCAATACTTCGTTAAAATACTCGTAAATCCGATAGGATTTACTGCGTTTTGTGTCTTGTCTTGCCAAAAATCCGCTCCGCAAAAAATCGCA
>JAFWYB010000008.1 GCA_017517865.1 Clostridia bacterium
TCAGCGAGCTGAAATATATCACGGTTGAGGCGGTGCAAAGCGGTAAAGCAACGGTAAACTGTAAAAATAAAACAAGGGTAATTTTCATACCCTTGCAGATTAAGAAGCTTTTGAAAGCGTATATAAAAAAAGCCGGCATAAAAGCCGGAACTGTATTTGTAACTAAAAGCGGAAATCCGCTTGACCGCAGTAATATATGGAAAGAAATGAAATCACTATGCCGCCGTGCAGGAGTTTCGGAAAAGAAGGTGTTTCCGCAAAACCTGCGCCATCTGTTCGCAAGAACGTTTTACAGGGTGGAAAAAGACATTGTCCGCCTTGCGGATTTGCTCGGACACAGCAGTATAAACACCACACGCATTTACACAACGGACTGCGGAGCAGACCATATACGAAGCATTGAAAAGGTCTGTACCCGGCTTACGACATAATGTCAATTATGTGGTACGGATGTTCATAACACAAGTAGTTCTACGGCAATACATATTCTAACTTTCGTACTCTAATATATTTCCTCAGATACGGAGGAATACATAATGTCAAATATAATTGAAGATTTCTATTATGGTAACATTGAGCCACAAGAAGTAAATAACGAATTGACGCCTAAACTCAAGAAAAAGCTGAGTAACCTTGCCGAAAAAGAAGAACAGCTTACTGCAAGATTGAGCGGTGAGGATAAAGAGCTGTTTCAAAACTATATAAGTGCATATATTGAGTTTTCAATAACAAGTAACGCTGACAGCTTTATATCAGGCTTTAGACTTGGTGCAAAATTTATATACGATACATTTGTTAAGAATACGAAAGGATGAATGCCCTATGAAAAGCAATACAAATATTCAATATAGACAAGTTGGAGATTTCAACATTCCTAACTTTATCTTACCGCCCGAAGAAGCAAGTGTCAGGCTTGGTAAATGGGGAATGTTACATAAGGATTATTTGCTAAAAAATAAAAAGGTGTTATTTACAACACTGCTTACCCAAGGCAAACTCTATCAGCACTGTGCTGAAGTCGAAACTCAGGCAAGAGATATGTTTGACACTCTTGTTGATTAGATGAAAAACGCAGAAGGTGTAACCGAGCAACTGAAAGAAGAAAATCGGTTGGAATGGGTGTGCCGTATGCAGAACATTAATGCAAGGGTTAGAAAAATTATTAATAACGAAATTATATTTAAATAAAAATATTTCGATATGGTTAAAGTTTGAATCGGACTCCAAATTTTATAACTAAAGAAAAACCAAATAAAAAGTACAATTCCGTCTTCTGCATTTGTAAAAACAGAAGGCGGAATTAAGTGCTGCAGGAAATATTGGTGCAGACAGTTCTTGAAATCATTATGTTGAACAGATTATGCGGAATGTCCTGAATTCAAATGGCTTATATGTGATTTCTCCGGAACATTCTCCGATATACTCTTCAAGGGGTGAAACCTCAGTGATTTTTGCGTCGTGTGTAACATTCATAACAGTTTTTCCGGGAATACCGTAAGGCTCATAAACACGCACGATATATCCGTTGCCGTCTTCAGCAGGCTTGATACAATCAACGATAAGACCTTCATTTGAAAGAGTAACAACAGGCTTTTCATTACTTTCGCCTTCAAACACAACAAAAGGAGAATTGAAAAGATATGCTTCCTGAGCAACCTTACCTGCCGATAAACCACCCATATGAGGATAGATTGAATATGCAAAATCGTGTTCACCTGTATCACGGAAGCGTGTAGGATTGTCAACGTTGCGCATAAGAGTTATAGTCATATCGTTGTCAATAACATTGTGACCGTATTTGCAGTCGTTGATAATTGCAACACCGTAAACATCATCTGACAAATCTGTGAAACGGTGAGCAGCAAATTCGTGCTTCCATTTTTCGGCAGGTGTGTTCGGATGGGTGTTACGTTTTGTAATGCCGTAAGCAATTTCGTAGCTTGCATGAGCAGAAACCACATTTACAGGGAAAGATGCCTGAAGAATTTTATATTTTTCCTGCCAATCAACGTGAGAAACTACGTCAACCCTTGTAATGTTTGCATACGCAATAATATCCTGAGTAAGAACGGTGTTGTTATGCTTTTTAGTAACCCTTACCGTCACACGCTCGTCATTTATATCAACAAGCGTAATTTCATTCTGCCAATTCATATCAACAGGACGCATTTTGTATCCGTCATCAATATTCCATGCATCCTCATGCTCGGGACCGTCCTTATATGTAACAAGGTTGTTAAGGTTGTCACCGACAAACCTATCTGCACGCTTGTCATAGAAATCGCCGAGAGTACCGTCCTCACGGATAATGAATGTAAAGAAGGGCGTTTTAATGCTGATTTTTCCGTTTTCCTTGTTTGCTGTAATTGCTTTTTCAGTATGTACAACTGAAGTTTTGTGATATGTTCTTGCACTGAAGCCTGCAAGATTTTTTACATATAAAATACAGTTACCGTCTGCATCTGTAATAACATTTGATGTGTTTTCTCCGTCCGTAAGTGCACAGCTTTCATACTTTTTGTCAACCTTTACATATGCACTGCCGACAAAAGAGTTTGGGTTATAAACTGTAACCTTGTCCTGTGCATCATCGCAAAGAGTATCAGTGACAAGCTCTTTTTCTTTTTTCTCTGCGAATACAAAAAGCTCTTTGTAGATTTTTTCTGCATCATCATAAACTGTATCTATAGAGCTGCCGGGAAGAACATCGTGGAACTGGCAAAGAAGCAGATCCTTCCAATGCTTTACAATTTCATCATATCCTGCATCCTTACCCTTGAGCTTTGCAAGAACTGAAAGCAAGTCAAGTCTGCGAAATGCCATTTCAATGTAACGGTTGTTGCGTTTTACATCGGCAATAGTTGTATATGTGCCCTGATGTGTTTCGACCGAGAGCTCCCCTTTCCACACAGGAAGATTTTCACGCTTTTTGTCAAGTTCAGTGAAATAGTCCTCTGCTTTTCTGATTTTTACCTCAGGCATACCGGGAACTGTCTGAAGCAGACGGTAATTCTTAAGCATTTCATCGGTTACACCGCCACCGCCGTCACCGTAGCCATAGGACAGAAGAACGTGGTACCATGTTTCTTTTTGCTGAAGCTTATCTGAAACAAGGCTGATATTTTCACAGTCAATTGAGTTGTTGTAGCAATCTTTTGTGATAGGTACTGTTGCGTAAAGATTACTTCCATCAATACCTTCCCAGATAAAAGCATTATAGGGAAATTCATTGGCATTCTGCCAACGCACCTTGGTTGTGTAGAAGCTTTTCATTCCGCATTTTGTGAAAATCTGCGGAAGTGATGCGGGAAAACCGAAAGAATCAGGAATCCAGCAGACATCACTTGTTTTGCCGAATTCTTCTTTGAAGAACTGATGTCCGTAAAGAAACTCTCTTACAAGTGATTCTGCACCTGAAATATTAAGGTCTGATTCAACCCACATAGGGCCTACAAGACGCCATTTATCTTCCTTCACACGCTGACGGATCTGCTCAAAAACATCAGGATAAACTTCCTTGATATAGTTATAGACCGAGGGCTGTGAAAGCGAAAACTCAAATTCATCGTATCTGTCCATAAGTCGGAGCTGATTAAGTGCAGAACGGCCTGATTTGCGGATTGTATCCTTGAAACGCCACAGCCACGCAACGTCAATATGAGTAGAAGCAACGCAGTCAACGATACAGTCATCGTTTGACAGCTTCAATTCTTTTAATCCGTCAAGCAATTCCTTGTGAATTGCGATAATATTTTCAAGAAATTGGGTGTAGTCAAGGGAATTGTCGCTTTTACGGATTGTATTTTCAAACAAAGTGTTGACCTTGGCTTTCGTGTAATCATTCTTGATGTACTTTATAAGGTCACGGACAAAATCCATAGTATATGAAAAATCTGCAATTGCTTTATCTGCAATAACATACTGAGGATTTTCAACAGGTCTTACCATTCTTTCATCATTGCAGAAGGTACAGGCATATATTTCAAGCTCAATGGCAATTTCTCTGTCGTACATTGAGTCTTCAAGGTAAACCCTGCAGCGTTGTTCACCGTTGTCAACACCTGCAAAGCGTTTTCCGTCAATTGAAACAAATGCTTCGCAGTTGCAGGGCAATCTCAGTTCAAGATAAGCTGACTGGTGTTCCTGCGGCTTTTTAGGTGTGAATACAGTTTTCATCATACATGTTTTATGGTCGCAGAATGTAATGGTATCAGTATAATCTGCCCAATCTGTAAGAGGAATATATGTTTCCCTGTCCGCATAATCAAAAATTCTGTACTGCCATGCATCAATGGGGAACGTTTCCATAATCGCTCTGTTACGGTACAGCCATAAATTTTTGTCAATCATTTGTTCTACCATAGGTATCACTCCTTGTTTTTTGCATAGGTTTTTTGTTTTATTGTAGCTTTTGGAACAAAACATTTCATTGTTTCTTTTTGTTTTATTATTGTCTTTTTTTGCTATGCCATTGTTTTTTATTGCAATAAACAATCAAGCGTAGTAAAATAAAACTCAACACAAATAATTATATTATCAATATCAATAAAAATCAACATCAGTTTAAAAATACAGGTGATTAAATGAATACGATTAAAAACGCAAAATTCATTAAAGAAAATGCAGATTTCGGTACAGTCGTTCCCGTTTTCATCAAGGCTATAAAGCCCGAAAAAGCAATCGGTAAGGCAACACTTTTCTGTTCTGCGCTCGGCTCTTACGAAGCATATATCAACGGAAAAAGAATCGGTGATTTTATTTTTGCACCGGGTTGGACAACCTATGGCAAACGCCTTCATGGGTATGGGACAACAGAAACGGTAACCTTCAAACATTGGAGGTTCGTGCATGGATGGACGAACTCGGTGTTCAAAAGAATTATGTTGCAAAAGACGGTTCTCAGCTGATTCTGTTGTAATTATGCTGTAACAAATAAAAATCAAAATAAAAGCAAACAAGCCCGTTGACTCATTGCCAGTGGGCTTGTTTGCTTTTATTCTCTTTTCTGATATATCATCCGTATCATTTTACGGTTACAAGGAATATTGATGTGTAACCGTTCCACTCGGCTGTTACATAGGTCTGACCTGCCGATTTTGGGATGATATATGTTCCGTATACAGAAATAACATCTTCATCGTAATCGCTGAATCTGATGTTAAGATAAATTCTTTCTCTTTCGAGATCATCATTTACTTTGAATACTTTTACAAATTCACCGATTCTGCCCGATTCGAGTTCATATTCATGAGGACGTACAGTTATAGTAATCGGATCAAAGTACTCTATTGCTTCTCTGAACGCTATTTCTGTCTTTACATTTGTACCGTTATCATATTCATACAAATCAGGAGAATTAATAATTGAAATGTCCACTTTATGCATTCTTGTTGCCCAAAGGCCCCATATATCACCGTATGCATACACCATAAAAACATCATCCTCAAGCAGAATATGACCGTTTGCCCTTGATGAAATGCCTGCATTATGGCAGCAGTGGCTTGTGTTAGTTTTCATAAAGTTGGATATTTTAAAATTGAGTCCGTCATCTGAAACGTAAATGCCGATTGAGCTATCTTCTGAAAATCTGTTAACAGTGTTTATTGCAACGAATTTTCCGCAATCTTCAATGTATTTTACATCGGATGAATCTTCGGATTCGAAAGTATGATCAATAGCTGCTCCTTGATATTCCATTGTTGCAGGCCAGTTTTCGTCTGTTGCATCTGCAATGGAAAGTCTTGTCTGATTAAGTGCGCCGTCTCTCCATGTGTAGTAAATGTAAAGCTTATCCTTTATAACCACAAAGCTTGGTTCACCTGCGCCGAATGTGGTGGGATCGCCGTTGTAGGTAACAATTGCTTCGGGCTTGCCGCCCCAGCCGTTTCCGTTCCATTTTTCATAAGGACCTGCAGGGTTTAAGCTGCGCGCAACAAAAACATTATTTACAATGCCGTCCGGATGAACGGTCGATGTGTAGCCTAAATAATAATATTCTCCGATTTTTATAACACCTGGGTCACAGCAGGAATAAAAGTCTGCCGAACCGGGTGTAGGTTCAAGAACAATCTGTTCCTTTGTCCAGTTTTTGCCACCATCGGGAGAATGTTTGTAAAAAATCCAGTCCCACTGTTGCGAGTCACCAAGTCCGGCAGTCCACATATCGATACTGCCGTCTGCATTTGTAATAATAGATGCGCCGTATCTGTAGCCATACGACAGACCTTCAGTGGGAGTATAGATATCATAACCCATATCGGGTGCAGTAATTTTCACATATTTTGATGCATCAGGCTGTATGTACTGTGCCTCATAGTTATAATCCCTGTTTGCAAGGTCTGTGAATTCCACAGTCGGTCCGGGAGG
>JAFWYB010000038.1 GCA_017517865.1 Clostridia bacterium
CGTTAAAAATCACCGATATGCGTCAGCATTATCGGTGATTTTTGCCTTTTCTTGCAAAGCTGTTTCGCATTTTAAAGTGCTTCGCAGTTTCGTAAGAACTTAAAATTTCTTGTATTGAAGCCACAAAACGCAGCAAGGCTGTCGCCTTGCGAGGCTTTTGGAAAAAATACGGGGAATTTTGTTCGAGAAACAAATACTGCCTTATGGGGTGTCGGCGAAATCCCGACTGTTTTTTGTAGAGCAGGTAAAGCTGAAATAAATCGAAGACCTGCAAAAAAACAACCCCGCAACAGCTGTTGCGGGGAGTATTATTACGGTTGCTTATTTGTTGCCGCCTAAGCTGATTTCACCTTTTAAAAGCTTAGTAAAGAAGTTGAACATAGTTGAAAGCCATTTCATCAATGCAATAAGTCTTGATTTGATGGTGGGATTATTTTCGTGGGCTGACAACCATTCGAAGCTCTCACAGTTATCTTCTGTCATCGGGGTTACAAAGCAGCCTGCCCAGGATGTGCTCTTATCGAGAACGGAGAACTGAGACATTCTTGAATCGTTGCTTACTGTGAGGTTTTTGTATGAAAGGAAGTGTACGCAGAATTCTGAGAACACCTCACCGTCGTCGTGATGGGAGTTTTTGACAACCCATGTGGTTTCGGGGAAATAGCAGGTTGAAAGGTCAACCATTTTGTCGGGTGAGATATACTTTGCGTTTTTTGCGTCTTCTGCAATACGCGAGTTAATGTAATCGTCAGTGAGAGTGGTTGTTGCAGTTGAGCAGGTTGCACCGAATGATGCGTCGCTGAGACCTACAAGGCTGTCACTGAGCTCATCGTGGCTTTCAATTATGGGCATTGAGAGATAACCGTATCTTGCGAGAACACCTACGCTGATACCGTAATCCTCAGAAATCTTTTTGTAGAAGCCCTCGAGGTCTGAGGAAACGTGCTCTCTGTAATATTGGATTTTTTCAATAAGACCTGCATATTCCTGACGCCTTGCTGAGCCCTCTTTACCGAAAACGAGGTCGAGCGCCTGATCCATATCATCTTCGTAAACGCTTACCCAGTAATTAGGCATGGTTCCCATACCGGTTCCGAGAATAAGAGAAGGCATAAGAGCCTTGTAAAGCTTGTTGTAGAGAGATTCAACACTTCCTATGAGTGAGTTTGCTGTGCCGGTCTGTACAAAGAGGTCAACAGTTCTTGTTACAATTTCAGAAGCGAACTCTGTGAGAACGATGCCCATGCCCTGACCGCTTTCTCCGCACACCTCAGTCTGCTTGAGATAGAGCTGCATATATTCATCGCTGAAATCTATTTTTCCGCTGAAGCAGTCACTGATGAAAGCGCAACCGTTAGCGAGTACCTCGCCGTAAAATACTCTCTTTACGTGACCGAGATGACCGTATCTTTCAAGATAAGCGTGAAGAAGGCTGCCGCCCATACATCTTGCTGCGATACAGATTCCGTCGGAATTGGTTGTTGCCATAACAGTTTTAATGTACTCGTGAAGTCTGTCAACGTGGTCATAGGGTGAAAGACGCCAGTCGTAGCAGAAATCGTACTGACCTGTACGGTACCAGCCGAGAACAGAGGGGTTTTTGAAGTCGATGTTAGCAGCGTTGTATTCTGACTGAGCTAAAACTTCCTGTGAAACTGTTGTGCCGTACTGAGGATTTCCGTTTTTATCAAGAGTTGCCTTTTCAAAAAGGGGAGAAAACTCTTCGTAGATAGCATCGGCATAATTGTCCCACTTATCAAAGAGCATACCCTCGGCAAGGAAGGGGAGAAGAATATTTACGCAGGATTCAATAAGCTTTTCCTTGGTGATGCTGTCTTCTTCCGAAACGTATTCGTCATTAAACAGGTCCTGAATTTCACAGGGAACCATATTTCCCTCGGAATCGTAGATGATTTCACCGTTACCTCTGATGTAAACAATGGGAGTCAGATCATAGGTTTTAGCTTCTGCGGCCAGTGCGGCAGAGCCGGTTGAAAGAATAAGAAGAAGGACAAGTAAAAGAGAAACTAACTTTTTCATTTTATTACCTCCGGATATTGTTATGATCATATTATATATATTTTTCTTAATAAATTCAAGGGTTTGTTAACAAAGAGTTAAAAAAATACACCGCTTTAAGCTTTCGCACATCAAGGTAAATCGGTATTGCTGCTATCAGTATGGTCTCTTATGCGGGTGAAATTATAGCAATACGCCCCGCAAAAACCTGCTTAAACAATTCAAAAAGCAAAAAAGCGGCTCCTTTGCGGAGTCGCTTCCTTAATGCTTATTACTTACTTCTGTAATCAAACCTTATTCTCATCAAGGTCAATCACAAGACTCTTCTTTCCGCATTCGATTTTTGTCAGCTTTACGCCTGCAGCGTTGAACATTCTCTTTGATGCTCTTGTTGCCATTGTGTCGGCATATTTATCTGAAAGGTAAACAACCTCTTTTATACCGCTTTGGATGATAGCCTTTGCACACTCGTTGCAGGGGAAAAGAGCAACGTAAATTTTTGCGCCCTCGAGGTTTGCACCTCTGTTGTTGAGAATGGCGTTAAGCTCTGCGTGACAGACATAGGGGTACTTGGTGTCATAGGCATCACCGCTTCTTTCCCAGGGAAAATCGTCGTCGTCACAGCCGTAGGGGAAGCCGTTGTAGCCGACAGACATAATTCTGTTTTTTTCGTTTACAATGCAGGCGCCAACCTGTGTGTTGGGGTCCTTACTTCTGTAAGATGAGAGAAGGGCAATACCCATAAAGTATTCGTCCCAGGTTAAATAGTCTTTACGCTTTGACATTTTTATCTTCCTTTCTTATAACACGCCTCTGTAATATAATCCTCTTGTGAAATCGCCCTTGACACCTCTGCCTTTGCGGTAGGCGTCAAGAATTGCCTCGCAGAGCTCCTTCTTTTCTTTGGTGAAAAAGAAGGTGATGAAATCGCAGTTTTTGATTTCGCTGAGTCTGTCACCCAAATAAATGGGCTGGCTGTTTAAAATTTCACTGCAGCCCCATAAGCAGAGTATGGGGAATTTTTTATCCAGTCTGTCGGTGAGATAACCTCTGCCCTTACATTCCTGACAGGACCTGCCGTTACGTGACGGACAGTTTCTTGTGAGCATAAGCGGCAGTCTGCCGTAGCCGATTATGCCCTTTTTTACCTTTGTATGCAGGTCGGCAATCTGATTAAGAGTGAGCTCAGGTGACAAGGTCAAAGACTTTACACCTAAACCTTCCAAAACCTCTGCCGAAACGCTGTTGAAAACGTTGAGAGAGAAGCCTCCGTGAATTTCAAAGCCGAGCCTTCTTGCAATGGCTACTGCGTCAAGTGTGGAACAGTAAGCGACGGTTATTCCACATTTTTTTAGTGCCGAAAGCTTCTTTTCAACAGCCTTTTCCATACCGAAAATGCCTCTGGGAAGCTGAATTCCTAAGGAAACGGGCAGGTTTTTCAACTTTTCCACCGAGTTTTCCTCAATGCTGAGGGGTAGGTAAAGGTTTTCCACATTTTCGAGATTATCGGGAATCTGACTTAAATCAGAAACAATAATATTATATTTCAGCGGTGAATTACGCTCATCCTGCGGCTTTTTTATATTTATTGATGTAAAGCTCTTCTGCTTTACACTTGCAAGCTTGTTTTCAAGCTCTGAAAGGGCTCTTCTGCGCAGACTGTTTATAACGCTTGCGGGTGCTATAAGCCCCTCGTCGAGGTCGATTTCAATTTTATCTGCGTAAAATTGAGTGCCGCCGCATTTTGAAAGTCTTTCTGCAAGGCTCTCCTTTGTCATAGGCTTGTTTATCGCTTTTTCGGGGATATAATCCTCACTGATGAAGCAGTTGAAGCCGAGAGCTGAGGCTGAAAGAGATACTCTTTCATTTTCCGCAACCGTCAGACAGAAGTCAACGGGAATGAGAGGCTGCTCCTTGTCGTAAAGAAGAGCGAGCTTTTTAAGCACGTCGGAGGAAGCCGCTGTTACATCCTCTTTTTTTCTTATGCCGAACATATCTCTGCCACGGTTGTTTTCAAAATATCCCGCAGTGAAGCCTGAGCGTGAAAACACTGCGCGCAGATTTTCTTTAAGCTCGGGATTTTCGTCCCCGTCACGGGCGCCTCTTACACAGCTGACTGCCGCACCTACGTATTCGGGTCTTTTGAGTCTGCCTTCAATTTTCAGCGAGTCAACACCGAGCTCTCGGATTTCTTTCATCTTATCAATAAGAGATAAATCCTTGAGGCTGAGGTCGTAGCCGGTACCGCCGGGAGCCGAGAAGGGGAGTCGGCAGGGCTGAGCGCACATACCTCTGTTACCGCTTCGCGAACCGAACATAGCACTCATATAGCACTGACCCGAAACACTCATACAGTGAGCGCCGTGAACAAAGATTTCCGTTTCGGCATTACAGCCTTCGGTGATTGCGGCAATTTCGTCTCTTGTCATTTCGCGGGGGAGAACGACTCTGTTGTAGCCCAGCTCTTCAAGAAGCTTTACGCCTGAAAGGGTCTGCACCGACATCTGGGTTGAAGCGTGTCTTTCAATGTCGGGCGCGGCTTTTTTTACAAGGCTTGCAAGACCGAGGTCCTGCAAAATAAGCACGTCTGCTCTGCTTTTGCAAACGTGCTCAATAACCTTAAGCGCATCGGGCAACTCTGAGTCGCTTATGAGAGTATTCATTGTAATGTTGACTTTCACTCCGTGTGAATGGCAATAGTCAACAGCCTCACCCAATTCCTCGTCGGTGAAGTTGTCTGCCTTTGCTCTTGCATTAAAGTGCTTGGTGCCGAGATATACTGCATCGGCACCTGAGCGAACTGCGGCTCTGACGCTTTCAAATGAGCCTGCAGGTGCAAGTATTTCTATTTTATCTTTTTTCATTTTATATCGCTGAGAATTTTGCTGAGCTCTGCCTTGAGTCTTGCGTTTTCGGTTTTGAGAGCTTCGTTTTCTTTTTTGAGGTTATCTGTTTCGTGTCTTGCCCAGTCAGCTTTACTTTTTGCTGAAGAAGCATCGTCAAGATAGTCCTTGATCTGGTCGCGGAGTCTGTCTGCGGTAAGGGTTGCCTTTGAGGCGGCATCCGCATAGTCAAGAGCGCAAAGAACGGCTGCCTGAGTGGTTGAAATGCGTGAGTTTGATTTCATAATTTCAGCCATTTTAAGGTCGAGCTCTTTACCGAGAAGCTGAACATATTTTGCATCCTCTTCGGCGAGAATGGAATACTGAGCGCCTGCTATATTTAATTTAACCTTATTTGCTGCCATGATGAATCATCCTTTCTGATTGAAAATCGGATACTTTAATATTATACAACAACATTCAATTATAATCAAGTTTAAATTTTAAATATAAAAACCTTAAGAAATATTTTATATTTGATTTTTAGGATGAATAGTGATATACTGATAAACAATGAATATAAAGGAGTGAAAAGAGCATGAACGGTGTTGTTGAAGCTGTGAAAGCTTTTTTTGAATACAGTGAAGTGCAGTATGCCCTTGATGCTGTTGTTAAGATGGTGCTTGCCATTGTTTTCAGCGGCTTCATCGGTTATGAAAGAGAGCATTCTCACAGACCTGCGGGCTTCAGAACACATATTCTTGTTGCGGTAGGTTCTGCTCTTGTTATGATGACCTCAAGCTATATTTTCAAAGAATTTGAAGGCTTGGGCAACTTTGATCCCACACGACTCGGTGCTCAGGTAATAAGCGGCATAGGCTTCCTCGGCGCAGGTACCATTCTGCGTGAGGGCTTTTCGGTCAAGGGTCTCACTACGGCGGCGTCTCTCTGGGCTGTTTCCTGTATAGGTCTTGCAGTAGGCGGAGGCTATTACACCGGTGCTTTTATTGCAACGGTATTTATCTATCTGACTCTTAATACCTTTAAAAGGTTTGTTACCAAGGGTTCACCTGCAAAGAACATCTACATTGAAGCGGAGAATATGTCAAAGCAGGCGGCTGATATAGGCGCAATCATAAAACGGTACGGCGGAAATCTGCACACTCTTGAGGTGCTCTATGCGGATGTTTCTGCTGAAAAGAGAAGAAGTGACGCTATCGTAATGAAGGCTGTTGTTTTTCCCCGTGACGAAGAAAGCCTTAATCTTACAATTTCGTCAATCAGAGCCCTTGAGGGTATAAGAGATATTTATATTGACTGATAAAAATAAAGAAGCCGGTACATAACGTACCGGCTTCTCTGACTAACGAAATTATTCTTCTTCTTTTTTTCCGAAAACAAGTGAAAGATAATATGCAATTGTATCAAATATCATCTGGATGAGGCTGAGAACTTCTTCCATTACAGTCACTCCTTTGTTAATTGTTTGTTTACAAAAAAATAATATCATTAAAATGCAGTTTTGTCAATAGGTTTTATTTGTTAAAAAGCTGTGCAGATATTAAATTGTATAAAAAGATTGATATTTATTTTAAAAAGTGGTAAGATTTAATCAGAAAGGGTGGTTATTATGAGTAAAACAACGCTTATAATTATGGCGGCAGGTATGGGAAGCCGTTACGGCGGACTCAAGCAGATTGATCCTATCGGTCCCGGCGGAGAGATTATTCTTGACTATTCCGTTTATGATGCAGTCAAGGCGGGCTTCGATAAGGTTATATTTGTAATAAAGGAAGAAATCGAAAAAGATTTCAAGGAAATTATCGGTAACAAGTTTGACGGTGTTGTGGATATTGATTTTGCTTATCAGGATATCAATAACCTTCCGGTCGGCTTCACCGTGCCCGAAGGCAGAGTGAAGCCCTGGGGTACAGGTCATGCTGTGCTTTCCTGTAAAGGTATGATAGACGGCCCCTTTGCAGTTATCAATGCAGATGACTATTACGGCAGAGAAACCTTTGAGCTTATCTATAACGAGCTCAATAAGGAAAAGGCAGAGGGAGACAGATATGAGTTCTGTATGGTAGGCTTCAGAGTTGAAAACACTCTTACCGAAAACGGTACTGTGGCAAGAGGTGTCTGCCAGACAAACGGTGAGGACTATCTTACCGATATAGTTGAAAGAACAAAGATTGCTATACGTGACGGAAAAATTATGTTCACCGAGGATGAAGAAAGCTGGACAGAGATTCCCGAGGGTACAACGGTTTCAATGAATTGCTGGGGCTTTACTCCTGCTATGATGGACGAGCTGGAAAACCGCTTTGCCGCCTGCCTTGAAAGAAACAAGGACAATATGCTCAAGTGCGAATATTTCCTTCCATTTGTTGTTGATGAGCTTCTTAAAGAGGATAAGGCTGAGGTAAAGGTGCTTTCAACCAAGGAAAAATGGTACGGTGTTACATATAAAGAGGATAAGGAAGCAGTTGTAAACGCTATCAGAGAAAAGGTTGCAAAAGGAGAGTATCCCCCGTGCCTTTGGAAAAAATGATTGACCCGAGAGAAATGACCTCTGAAGAGAGTCGCAATAGAATGTATGACGGCAGACTTTATATGCCCGGTGACGAAGAGATTATGTCAAGACAGCTGCTCTGCCTTGAAAAGCTTTACGATTACAATGCCACAAGACCCTCTGAGTATGAAAAAAGAGAAGCTCTTTTAAAAGAAATGTTTGCCGAAATAGGCGAGGGATGTTATATTGAGCCGCCACTGCACGCCAACTGGGCGGGCGCTCATGTGCATTTCGGCAAGGACGTATATGCCAACTTTAACCTTACCCTTGTTGACGACACTCATATTTATGTGGGAGACAAGGTTATGTTCGGTCCTAACGTAACCGTTGCAACGGCAGGTCACCCCATCGAGGTGCATCTGAGAGTTTTACAGATGCAGTATAATATGCCGGTTCACATCGGCAGAAACGTATGGATAGGTGCAAACTCGGTAGTGCTTCCCGGCGTTACGATAGGTGAGAATACGGTTATAGGTGCCGGCAGTGTGGTGACTAAGGATATACCCGCCAATGTGGTTGCGGTCGGCAATCCGTGCCGTGTGCTCAGACCGATAGGCGAAAAAGACAGAGAATTCTATTTCCGCGACAGACGTATTGACGTGGAAATTCCCGAAGAGATTTAAAAACGAAAGGAGTAAAAAGATGACTTGTCCCAGATGCGGAAACATTATGAATGAGGGCGCAAGGTTTTGCGACTCCTGCGGCTTTGCGGTAAACGAAGAAAACACGAAGGTACAGTCTTCCGTTCAGCAGCCGGAGGCTCAGTATAATCCCTATGCTCAGCAGAATCCTTACGCTCAGCCTCAGCAGAACCCTTACGCTCAGCCTCAGCAGAATTTCAATCAGCCTCCCTACGGCTATGCACAGCAGCCCTACGGTCAGCCTAACTATAACCCTTACGGCTTCTGTACACCGCCCGTTGTTGATAAGCCTGATACGGCTATCAATGTTATTTCGTTCTTTGTCCCTCTTGTAGGTCTTATAATGTACCTTGTGGAAAGAGACACCAAGCCCGTAAAGGCAAAGGCGGCGCTTAAGTGGTCACTTATTTCATGGGGTGTTTCTGCGGTGCTTGTAATACTGTATTTTGTATTTGTGTTCTGTATGATTTTTTTTGCTTAGGCTACTGAAGAGTTTTTATATGTATATGAAAAAGGTCTCCCTTCACTTTGTGAGGGGGGACCTTTCGGCTTGTTTTATGATTACTGTGTTACTGCTTAGCGCCGTTATCAAACATCTCAAGAGCCTTGACGCTTGCTGCGAAGCACTTTGCAAGACAGTCTGCATTAAGAGCGTCGGGAGTGTCAAGTCTTGTGTGGTAGAAGTCGGGAAGAGCGTGGTTGAGAGCTGTGATACCCGTTGCACGCATACCTGCCTGAGCAAATGCAGCTGAGTCTGTTGCACCGCCGAGAGGAGGAACGAAGCCTTTCTTAACGGGGATGTCAAGCTCTGCACAGGCTTCCATGAAGAGGTCTGAAACGTCCTTGTCAACCTTAACGGTGCTGTTGAGGTCGCGGTAGTTAACCATAAGCTGCTCTGACTGAGCAATTGTATCGTATGAGAAAACGAAGGTGGGAACATCGTTGAATTCGTCGCGATGCTTACCTGCCCATGCCTTTGCGCCGCGAAGACCTGCTTCCTCTGAGCCGGTAAGAACAACACCGATTTCCGTGTTTTCAAATTCAATGCCCTCATCCTTGAGCATCTTAAGAATAGCCATACCCATATAGCAGCCGGTGAGGTTATCGTTTGCACCGTCAACTATTCTCTTTTCGTTCCACATAAAATAAAGACCGAACCAGAAGGGTACGAAAACAAGACCTACGAGACCGAGAGTCTTAACAAGCTCCTCGGGGATAACGCCTGCTATCTTGAGAATTGAGATAATAAGAGTATAGAAGGCACCGATGAAGCATACCATCATATGAATGTCGAAGCCGAGGTATGAGAACTTATACTTGAAGGGCCATTCCCAAGCACCGTCGGGGTGACCGTTGAAGATGATTCTGCGCTTAACCTCGCCGGTGGGCTTTTTGAAGCCTGCGGCGTTGTGACCGGTTTTTTCCTTGAAGAGCTTATCTACAGCCTTTTTGTAAAGACCGAACTGAAGCACGCAGAGGGTAAGACCGATAACGATGGCTGCGATTGATACTGCGGGAACGAAGAAGTAAGCGGCAAGAGCGATAAAGCAGCAGGTGATGGTTATGTAAATCCAGCCGAGGAAGGCGTTGGGATTTTCCTTGAAGCCTTCAACGTAAACACGGTCACATCCGTATTCCTTCATCTGCTCTGCGGCGTATTCGCAGGCTTGCTTTTCGCCGAGATCGCCGGGGCCGCGCTTTTCGAATGTGTTGCAGATATATGTGATTTCATCAATCATATACTGTGCTGCAGCATCTTTTTTGTCGATGATTTTCTGAAGATTCATATTTTTCTCTCCTTTATAAAGATTTAACAACTATACTTTAGCACAATGCAGAGATAAAATCAATATACAAAAACCATAAAAATAGTATACGGTATTTGTAACCCGTTGCTGTGAAACAAAAAAGCAAGCCGGATGTCTCAGGGGACATCCGGCTCAGTATATCGGTTAATCAAAAAGACCGTCAAAAGAGAATTCGCCGTTCAGGATTTTGGTAAAGAAATTCAAAAGTGCGGAGATGAAGCGGAAGAGGCTGATGAGGGCGTTGTCTGCAGGCTTGCCGTAATCCTCATCGGGGGTTACCTCTGCCATATTGTTGTTATTATCCATATATTGGGGGAATACGTCCCGGTCGGAAACGTTGTAATCATTGTTCATAATTACAAGGCTTACATCTTCAATTGAACCCCAGTGATCGTGGTGAAGATTTTTGATAAACCATGTGTTCTCGGGAAGAAGGCAGGTTGAAGCGTCTATCTTATTGTCGGGAGAGATGTACTTGAGGTTTTCTTCCGAAACAGAGGAAATGTACTTCTCGCTGAGTACCTTTCCGTAGTCCGCTGCAGTTGCACCGAAGGTCTGGCGGGGGATAGCCGTATCGCCGTCACCCTGTACTGCTGCACCCTCGTAAAGAGGAAAGTCGGGGAAATTGTACTTTGCAAAGATGTTGTAGCGTACGCCCTTTTTCATCATTGCGAGTACGGTGTTGTTGTGGTCTTTCTGTACGGTGTCGTAATACGCGCGTACCTTTGTAATGAAGTTGCTGTATTCATCCTCAACGCCGCCGAAAATGAAGCTGATTGCCTTTTCAAGGTTGCCCGGTGTTACCATTGCCCAGTATGAGGTCCATGATGCAAAGGTATCTCTGAGTATGGGGGGAAGCAGGTCCGTTTTGATGCGGTCAACGAGAAGGTCTATAGCATCTGCCGTGAAGCCGAGAACCTCGACCTGATTGAAAAGCTCGATAAGAGTCATAATGAGAGCTGCAAGGGCATCGTCTTCAATAAGGTTTTCATTTTTGATATACCAATTGGCAAAGTTATTTACTGCATCGGGATCAAGGTAGACGTCACCTGTGAAAAGAGCAGTCATAAAGTCGATGCCGTCAATTGAAGGTGCAAAGTAGGAAATATCGTCAACGTACTTTACTGCATGCTCTTCATTCATTGCAACGTAAGCAGCAATAACATTAGCACCGTAGCAGCGACCTACAAGGTTGACCTTTTCAGCTCCGGTTGCGGTGATAACTCTGTCGATGTAAGCTGCAAGCTCATTACCCGTTACCAGGGGGCTGAGTCGCCAATCGTACCAGAAACGGTAGTCCCAGATACCGTAGTCTCCGGTTTTGTTTTCAACTTCAACTGTTGATGAGTGGTTTTTCGGATGCGAGCCGTTTGAAGCCTCACCGTTTTTATCAAGGGCGGAATTGCCGTAAATATCAACAACAACGTCGTGGAAATCACTTGCCCATTTCTTGTAATCGTCTGTGAGCATACCGAGAGCGAACTCCTTGAGAAGTCCCATACCCTTTTCTTCGAGTACCGCCTCAAGGTCGATATCAAAGTCGGATACCAGCTCACCGTCAGCGCTGTATATGTCATTGGTCTGTGCGCCCGTTACATAAATTGTGGGATGTTCCTTGTATTCACCTGCGAAAGCGGGAACGGAAAGGGAGAAAACGAGTATTGTAACTAAAAGAAGGGATAAAAGCTTTTTCATTATCAGCAGCACTCCTTTATCATTTTTCTATACTATAATTATATACATTCGGAGGGATGTTTTCAAGGTCTTTCGGAAAAAATATGTATTTGTTACCGGGTTGTAAAGGTTTGTTTAATTTCTGAATAAGGACACAACGAAATCTCTGTACATTATGACGGCATATTATAATGCTTTAACACTGTAAATTATTTTTTGAGAAATAGTTTACTTTTGAGAAATTGTGGTGTATAATAAATAAAAATCTTTTCAGTAAAGGAAGGAAAAATTATGGAAAACCAAAACGGACTTAAAAAGCAATACGGTCTTCTGATGGCAATCTGTATGGTTGTAGGTACGGTTGTCGGCTCAGGTGTATTCTTTAAGGCTCAGGCAATTCTTCAGAAAACAAACGGCGATATGCCTCTCGGTATCATCGCTTGGATCATCGGCGGCGTGGTTATGATATTCTGCGTTCTCGCCTTCTGCATTATGGCTCAGCGCTACGAAAAGGTTAACGGCCTCGTTGACTATGCTGAAGCTACAATCGGCGGCAAGTACGCATACTTTATGGGATGGTTTGCTACAATCATCTACACACCCGCAATGACATCGGTTCTTGCATGGCTTACTGCAAGATACTTCCTCACCTTCGTGGTATCGGTTAACCCCGACTTCCAGCTTGCCGGTGACCCCGTAACAGGCTCTGAAACTTTCGTTCTTGCAGGATTTATTCTTATTGTCGTGTTTGCTGTAAACACACTTTCCTCAAAGCTTGCAGGTAAGCTTCAGATCAGCGCAACCTTCATCAAGCTCATTCCCCTTCTTCTTATGGCTGTTGTAGGCACAATTTACGGTCTCACACACAACCTCGGCAATGAGCCCGTAACAATCCTCGCTTCTAACTTTGCTACAAGTGCCGGCGACATTTCACCTCTTTTCGGTGCTGTTGTTGCTACTGCTTTTGCTTATGAGGGCTGGATTCTTGCTACATCAATCAACTCGGAAATCAAGAACTCAAAGAAGAACCTTCCCATCGCTCTCGTGCTGGGCGGCGTTATCATTATCGCTATTTACCTTCTCTATTACGTAGGCGTTGCAGGCGGAGCTTCAGTTGAGACTCTTATTTCAGAGGGTACCGCACCCGCATTCGTCAACGTTTTCGGCAATGTTCTCGGTAATATTCTTAACCTCTTCGTTGCAGTTTCCTGCCTCGGTACTCTTAACGGTCTTCTTATCGGCTGTATCCGCGGTATGTACTCACTTTCAGTACGTAATATGGGTCCCAAGAAGAATCTTATGAAGCAGATCGACCCCGCTTCGGGTATGCCCTCAAACTCATGTATCATCGGCCTTGTTGTTGTTGCTGCATGGCTCGTATACTTCTACGGTGCAAACCTTGCTCCCACTCCCTGGTTCGGTATGTTCAGCTTTGACTCATCAGAGCTTCCCATCATCACAATCTACGCTCTCTACATTCCTATGTTCGTTCAGTTTATGAGAAAGGAAAAGAAGCTTCCCTTAGTAAAGAGAATCGTATTACCCTTACTCGGTATCATCGGTTCAGGCTTTATGGTAATTGCAGCTATTTATTCACACGGCTACGTTCCCTATATCACTGCAAAGGAAGCAGGTCAGGGCTTCAGCTGTCCCGTTCTCTTCTACCTTATCGTTTTTGCTGTAATTATGGCAATCGGTATGCTTCTTATGAAGCCCTCAAAGGCAGAAAAATCAAAGAAATAAGACGGTTGTGTCTTAAAGTCGGAGTATCGGATTTTTCCGGTACTCCGTTTTTTACTGAGTGAATAAAAAATATAGCGGCCGATATTATATGTAAAGCAAATGATATTTGTAAAAACAACCGTAAAATTTGTATTTTTTTGGATTGAAAGGCAAATCTTTTTAATAAAAGACTATTTACATATTGAAAATAAAGTGTTAAAATACTATGTGGTAATTTCTTTAGCAAATTATTATTTTAAATAAACACTCAGGAGGAAAAATCCAATGGCAAGAAAAATGAAAACCATGGACGGTAACAATGCTGCTGCTCACGTATCCTATGCGTTTACAGAAGTAGCAGGTATTTATCCCATTACCCCGTCAAGCCCCATGGCTGACTACGTTGATCAGTGGTCTGCTCAGGGCCTCAAGAACATTTTCGGAACAAGAGTAAATGTTGTTGAAATGCAGTCAGAAGCAGGTGCCGCAGGTACAGTTCACGGCTCACTTGCAGCAGGTGCTCTCACAACAACCTACACAGCTTCACAGGGTCTTCTTCTTATGATCCCAAATATGTACAAAATCGCCGGTGAGCTTCTTCCCTGCGTTTTCCATGTATCAGCACGTTGTGTAGCTTCTCACGCTCTTAATATCTTCGGTGACCATTCAGACGTTTATGCCTGCCGTCAGACAGGTTTCGCAATGCTTGCCGAAACAAATACACAGGAAGTTATGGACCTCGGTGCAGTTGCTCACCTTGCAACAATCAAGAGCCGCGTTCCCTTCCTCAACTTCTTTGACGGCTTCCGTACCTCACACGAAATTCAGAAGATCGAAGTGTGGGATTTTGACGACCTCAAGGAAATGTGCGATATGGATGCTGTTGAAGCCTTCCGTAAGAGAGCTCTCAACCCCGAGCGTCCCGTAATGCGCGGTTCACACGAAAACGACGACATCTTCTTCCAGAACAGAGAAGCATGTAACAAGTACTACGATGCAGTTCCCGAAATCGTTGAAGAATATATGGGCAAGGTTAACGCTAAGCTCGGCACAGACTATCAGCTCTTCAACTACTACGGTGCTCCCGATGCAGAAAGAGTTATCGTAGCTATGGGTTCATTCAACGACGTTGCCGAAGAGGTTGTTGATTACCTTACAGCAGCAGGTGAAAAGGTTGGTCTTATCAAGGTTCGTCTTTACAGACCCTTCTCAGCTAAGCACCTTCTCGCAGCTATCCCCGAAACAGTTAAGAAGATTGCTGTTCTTGACAGAACAAAGGAACCCGGTTCACTCGGCGAACCTCTTTATCTTGATGTTGTTACCGCTCTTGCAACTGCAGGCAGAACAGGTATCAAGGTTGTAGGCGGCCGTTACGGTCTCGGTTCAAAGGATACACCTCCCTCAAGCGTATTCGCTGTATTCACAGAGCTCGCTAAGGATGAGCCCAAGCCTCAGTTCACACTCGGTATCGTTGATGACCTTACAAACCTTTCACTCGAAGAAGTACCTGCTCCCAACACAGCAGCAGAGGGTACAATCGAATGTAAATTCTGGGGTCTCGGCGGTGACGGTACTGTTGGTGCTAACAAGAACTCCATTAAGATCATCGGTGACCATACAGACAAGTATGTTCAGGCATACTTCCAGTATGACTCAAAGAAGACCGGCGGTATCACAATTTCTCACCTTCGTTTCGGCGACAAGCCTATCAAGAGCCCCTACTATATCAATAAGGCAGACTTCGTAGCTTGCCACAACCCCTCATACGTTGATAAGGGCTTCAAGATGGTTAACGACGTTAAGCCCGGCGGTGTATACCTTATCAACTGCCAGTGGTCAGATGAAGAGCTCGATGCACATCTCCACGCAGATGCAAAGAGATATATTGCCAAGAACAACATTCAGCTTTACACAGTTAACGCTATCGACCTTGCAGAAAAGGTTGGTATGGGCAAGAGAACAAACACAGTTCTTCAGTCAGCATTCTTTGCTCTTGCAAATGTTATGCCCTCAGCAGAAGCTATTCAGTATATGAAGGATGCAGCAACAAAGTCCTACTCAAAGAAGGGTCAGGATATCGTTGATGCTAACCACAATGCTATCGATGCAGGTGCTACCGCATTCCATAAGGTAGAGGTTCCCGCAGCTTGGGCAGAAGCAGTTGACGGTGCAGCAGCTCCCGCTTCAGAGGGCGCAGAAAAGCTCGTTAAGATGGTTGATACAATCCTTAAGCCCGTAGGCGTAATGGGCGGTTACTCGCTTCCCGTTTCCGCATTTGCTGACCACGCAGACGGTACCTTCGAGCACGGTGCATCAGCTTACGAAAAGAGAGGCGTTGCAGTTCTCGTTCCCGAATGGGATCCCACAACCTGTGCAAAGTGTAATCAGTGTGCTTACGTTTGTCCTCACGCTACAATCCGTCCCTTCGCTATGACAGAGGAGGAAGTTGCAGCAGCTCCCGCAAATATGAAGGTTTGCGAGAAGCCCGTTGTTAAGACAAACTACAAATATACTCTTGCAGTATCTCCCATGGACTGTATGGGTTGCGGCGTATGTATCGGCGTATGTCCCACAAAGTCACTCAAGATGGTTTCCAAGGAATCACAGCTTAATGAGCAGCCCGTATTTGATTACTGCGTAGCTAACGTAACAGAAAAGCCCGAAACAACTGCAGTTATGAACGTTGTTTCCAGCCAGTATAAGAAGCCTCTCCTCGAGTTCTCAGGCTCATGCGCAGGCTGTGCAGAAACAGCTTATGCACGTCTTGTAACTCAGCTCTTCGGTGACAGAATGTATATCTCCAATGCAACAGGCTGTTCATCAATCTGGGGCGGTCCCGCAGCAACATCACCCTACACTGTAAACAAAGACGGTCACGGTCCTGCTTGGGCAAACTCACTCTTTGAAGATAACGCTGAGCACGGTCTCGGTATGTACTATGGCCAGAAGGCTATCAGAGACAGACTTATCGAAGACGTTAAGGGTATGGTTGCTTCCGATGCTTGCAAGGCAGAGGTTAAGGCTGCAGGTGAAGAATATCTTGCAACTCTTAATGACGGTGTTAAGAATGCAGATGCAGCTAAGGCTCTTACAGCAGCTATCGAAGCAGCAGGCGCAAACTGCGACCTTTGCAAGGATGTTCTCGATAACAGCGAATACCTTGCTAAGAAGTCAGTATGGATCTTCGGCGGCGACGGCTGGGCATACGATATCGGTTACGGCGGTCTTGACCACGTGCTTGCTTCAGGTGAAGACGTAAACGTATTCGTATTCGATACAGAGGTTTACTCCAACACCGGCGGTCAGGCTTCAAAGGCTTCAAACATCGGTCAGGTTGCACAGTTCGCAGCAGCAGGTAAGGAAATCAACAAGAAGAGCCTTTCAGAAATCGCTATGAGCTACGGCTATGTATATGTTGCACAGATCGCTATGGGCGCTAATATGGCTCAGACTCTCAAGGCTATCCAGGAAGCAGAAGCATATCCCGGTCCCTCACTCATCATCGGCTACTCACCCTGCGAAATGCACTCAATCAAGGGCGGTATGGTAAACTGCCAGGCTGAAATGAAGAAGGCTGTTGAATGTGGCTACTGGAACATCTTCCGTTACAATCCCGCTCTCAAGGCAGAAGGCAAGAATCCCTTCACACTTGACTGCAAGGAGCCCAACGCAGACTACCAGGCATTCATCAAGAATGAAGCACGTTATACAAGACTTATGCGTGAATTCCCCGGCAGAGCTGAAGCACTCTTCGCTAAGAGTGAAAAGGTTGCTAAGGAAAGATACGCTCACCTTCTCAAGCTCAAGGATCTCTACGCTCCCGACGCTGAGTAATAACAAAGAAAAAGCTCCCTCACGCGAGGGAGCTTTTTTAGTAGCCAGTAGCCAGTAGTCGGTAGCCAGTAGGGAGCGACGCCTCGTCGCTCCGTGAGGTATAATCAGACGTTATATATTTGTACCTTTTTACCTGCCTTGTTGCAATAGTCGATTACGCTTTTCGTACCTTTTGATGTACCGTTCCAGAAGGCAATGATAATATCGGCTGAGTCAACTATAAGGCGGTTTCTTACAATCGGTGCGGCTCTGCCGTATTTTTTGTAGTCGGGCAGAAATTCAGTGTAGGGCATATTGTTTTGTACTGCAAAAAGCCTTGCGCAGGAGTCAACTCCCTTTGCTCCGCCCGAAATGATTTCCGTGGTGTTTTTCGGTATATAATCTTCAATGTTTTCTATTGTTATTGTTCTTGAACCTATTATTGCAACCTTCATACTGTACTCCTTTTAAATAATAGATGCACAGTGCATCCATTTTGCAAATTATAACACAAAATATATCTAAAATAAAGTCATAATGATTTTATTTTGGAGGCATAATATGGCTATTAAGAGTATTTCTTTCCGACTTGAAGAAAATCTGTTGAAAAAGCTTCATTATATAGCTGATTATGAGGGCAGAAGTGCCAATAGTCAGGTAATGGTGCTTATCAGAGATGCTATTGATGATTTCGAGGGAAAGCACGGAGCTATTGAGCTTGAAGAAAAGAAGAATAACGATTAAGAAAAACGGCCTTGACGGGTCGTTTCTTTATTTTGTTGTATTGTGTTTTTTAAATACAGTATACTTAATTCAAGTATACTTACAACATTATAACACAAAATAATCTTAAAATATACTTAAATTAAGATATTTTGAGGTGAGTGTGTTGAGAAACAAAGAAAACAAGCATCTTGGTATAGAAATAGATCCGGAGCTTCACTATAAACTACGTTATATAGCTAAATACGAAGGTCGAAGCGGAAACGGACAGATTCTTTATCTTGTCCGTCAGTGTATAAAGGATTTTGAAGATAAGCACGGAGCTATTGAGCTTGAAGAAAAGAATAATAATGATTAAGCAAAGCGACCTTTTCGGGTCGCTTTTCCTTATACTATTATATATATGTTGAAAACTGCAGCTCTCTGTGCTATCATATAAAAAAGGAGGTGCCTCGGTATGTGGAAAATAAAGACAAAAGATATTCATCCCGAGCTTCGTGCGGTGGGTAATCTCATCAGAATAATTATGCCGAGGTTTACCCGCGGATTTTTCAAAACAGCGGATTTCTTTCTTCACAAATTCGGCCTTCCTGACTTTACAAAAGGTTTGTGCTCCGAAGAGATATACATAACCCGTGAGGACGGCAGTAAGCTTCGTCTGCGTGTCTGTTCGCCGGAAGAGAAAAGGGAGGGTGTCCCGGGAGTTTTGTGGATTCACGGCGGTGGCTACGGTCTGGGCTGTCCCGAGCAGGATTTTCATTTTATACAGAAATTCGTTGATGCTTCAGGTTGCGTTGTGGTCGCTCCCGATTACACCAAGTCGGTCAGAGCTCCCTTTCCTGCGGCCTTTGACGATTGCTATAAAGCACTTATATGGCTTAAAGAAAACGGGTACAAGTACGGAATGGGTGACGACAAGATTTTTGTCGGCGGTAACAGTGCAGGCGGGGGATTATGTGTGGCTGTTGTGCTTAAGGCGAGAGATACGGGCGATGTAAATATCGCCTTTCAGATGCCTCTTTATCCGATGATAGATGACAGGATGATTACCGCTTCTTCTCAGAATAACGATGCTCCGATTTGGAACAGCAAATCAAATGAGCTTGGATGGAAGCTTTACCTTGGCGAAAGCTACGGTACTGACCGTGTTTCAAAGTATGCTGCACCTGCAAGAGAAACGGATTACAGAGAGCTTCCTCCTGCGCTTACCTATGTAGGAACGGTTGAGCCTTTTACTGATGAGACTGTTGAATATGTTGAAAAGCTCAGAAAAGCAGGCGTTGAAGTGCAATTCAGACTTTTCGAGGGATGCTTCCACGGTTTTGACCTGATTAAATGGACAAAGCCTGCAAAGGAAGCGGAGAAATTCCTGACGGACGGCTTTATGTATGCGGTTGAGAATTACAGAGCTGAGCAGAAGCGGTAACGGTGATTGTCGCTTGGGACGGGGATTGATTTGGTCGGTTTAAGCGGGAGAAAACAGGTGCGCAACCTATGGTTGCTAAATTTTAAACCGATATTGATAGACTTTTTGGCTTTTTACATGATAAAATATAGTCAGAAAGGAAGTGGTAGGATGAATACCATCGGAGAACGAATATATGATATAAGAAAGAAAAGAAATCTTTCTCAGGGCGAGCTTGCGGATAAGCTTGATGTGTCAAGGCAGACTGTTTCCAAGTGGGAAAACAATATGTGTCTGCCTGAGGTTGAAAAGCTCTTGCAGCTGAGTGAGGCTCTCGGGGTTACTACCGACTATTTATTAAAAGGCGTAGCCGAAAAAGATATTACGTCAGAAAAAGAGACGGTATATGTTTATGTCAAGGAGCCCTGCGATGAGAAAGAGGAGAAAAGGCTCAGGTCAAGAAGAAATGCCGGAATCGTGCTTCTGCTTGTGGGCGGTGTTGCTACGGTGGCTCTTCTTTTTGCGGGTCTGCTTATACCTGCGGTGCTTACGGGTGCAGTCTGTCTGGTGGGCATAATCCTCGCGTTCGGTGAAAAGCATCCGATACTCGCTGCGGCGTGGACGGTTTATGTGGTGGCGATGTGCTGTCTGTCGCCGCTTACGGTGCTTAGCCCGATAATGGCTTTTCTTCCCGATCTTTATAATAGTGGAGAAGCGATATATCTCATAATCCCTTATCTTGAATGGTCAATTCTTCCTGTGCTTATAATGTTTACCCTCAAAGCCGGTAGAGGATATGTGTTCAGAAAAAAGAACAACAAATAATAAAAGTGGCCCTCGGGTCGCTTTTTTTCTATACTATTATATATATGCTGTTTTTGCGGGGTGAATCAGAGTGATACAGGGGGGTTGTGCTTGCCTTGCGGAGCGACGAGGGCGGCGCTCCCTACGGAAATTGCTATACTATTATATATGGTAATTTCCGCGGGTAGAGCGTTGCTACTTTTGCTTACGATGGCGCGTTACTACTGACTACCGGCTACTGACTACTCAAGAGTACACACTCTTTCGGGTGTTTGTCTATATTTTGTACTGAAAAGTGCTGTAAACACAAGGATTAGTGGCTGAAAAAGACGCAAAAAATTCTTGCAATTTTCACAAACTTTTTTTGCCAAAATCGTTGACTTTTACCAAAGTATATGTTATTATATTCGAGCATGTAAAGCGGGTTTGGGTATAACTGCGTCTTTACATAACCTCAAGATATGCGATGATGCGGGAGGTGGCCGTCCTCAGAGGCGGGAAATTTCCGCGGAGTATGTCCGATTTAAAACCGGGCGATCTATATTTCATCTTTAACGCTGTTATCTTGCGTTAAGGTCGGGTGCTTCTCCTTAGGGGGATTCTGCGCCTCGGACTTAAACAGCGTATAGGGGTGAACTGTGCTTTTTTCAAAGCTTCGACCGGAAATATCACGTTTCCGGTTTTTAAATGGGAAATGTGTAAACACCCGGGCGAGTAGAGAAAAACGCACCGCCCTACTAATTCTTATTAGGAGGCAAACAAAATGGCAGTAAAGGAAAAGATCCGTATCAGACTCAAGGGTTACGACCACAACCTTGTTGACAAGGCAGCAGAGATGATCGTTGAAGCAGCTAAGAGAACAAACGCTACTGTTTCAGGTCCCATCCCTCTTCCCACAGAAAAGGAAGTAGTTACAATCCTTCGTGCTGTTCACAAGTATAAGGACAGCCGTGAGCAGTTTGAGCAGAGAACTCACAAGAGACTCATTGATATCATCAGACCTACACCCAAGACCGTAGAGGCTCTGACAAATCTTGAGATTCCGGCTAGCGTTGAAATCGAAATCAAGAGATAAATTCTGATTTCTATACCCGATTCAGCAAAAGACGGACACAGGTCATGTTGCCGGACGGCAACCAATAACCAATTAGGAGGATAACAAAATGAAAAAAGGTCTTATCGGCAGAAAAGTCGGCATGACACAGGTTTTCGACGAAAAGGGTAAGGTAATTCCCGTAACAGTTGTAGAACTTGGTCCTTGCGCAGTTGTTCAGAAGAAGACAGTTGAAAACGACGGCTATGCAGCTGTTCAGCTTGGCTTCGAGGACAAGAAAGTAACAAGAACAAACAAGCCTGAGAAGGGTCACTTCGACAAGGCAAACGTTGCTCCCAAGAAGATTCTTAAGGAATTCAGACTTGAAGATGACAGCAACCTCAACGTTGGCGACATCATCAAGGCAGACATCTTTGCAGCAGGCGAAAAGGTAGACGTAGTCGGCACAAGCAAGGGTAAGGGAACAGCAGGCGTAATCAAGAGATGGAACTTCTCAAGACTCAAGGAAACACACGGTACCGGTCCCGTTGCAAGACACGCCGGCTCACTCGGTGTTATCGACCCCGCCCGTATCTTCAAAGGAAAGAAGATGGCAGGTCATCTCGGCTGTGAAAGAGTTACAATCCAGAATCTCGACGTTGTAAAGGTTGATGCAGAAAACAACCTCATCGCTATCAAGGGCGCAATCCCCGGTCCCAAGAAGGGCATCGTAATGGTAGTAAACAGCGTTAAAAAAGCGTAAGAAAGGAGCCAAGTTAAATGCCTAACGTATCAGTATTCGACGTAAACGGAAAAAAGGTTTCAGATATTGACCTTGCTGACGGCATCTTCGGTATCGAGCCGAACACATCAGCTATGCACCTTGTAGTTGTCAACTATCTTGCAAACCAGCGTCAGGGCACACAGTCAACCCTGACACGTGCAGAAGTTAGCGGCGGCGGCAAGAAGCCCTGGAGACAGAAGGGCACAGGCCGTGCAAGACAGGGCTCAACAAGATCACCTCAGTGGTATCACGGCGGTATCGCACACGGTCCCAAGCCTCGCGACTATGGCTTCTCAGTAAACAAGAAGGTAAGAAGACTTGCTATGAAGTCAGCTCTTTCTTCAAAGGTTGCTGCTGAAGAGCTCATCGTTCTTGATGACCTTAAGCTTGAAGCAATCAAGACAAAGGAAGTTGTTAAGGTTCTCTCAGCCCTTGAGGTTGGTAAGAAGACCCTCATCGTGCTTCCCGAAAAGAACGACATCATTTACAGAAGTGCAAGAAACATTGCAGGTGTTAAGACAACACTCGTAAACACACTTAATGTATATGATATTCTTAACTGCAACAGCCTCGTTGTTCTCAAGGATGCAGTTGCAAAGATTGAGGAGGTTTATGCATAATGAAAAGAACAGCACATGATATCATCCTCAAGCCTATCATCACAGAAGAATCAATGATGGGTACAGCATTCAAAAAGTACACCTTCAAGGTTGCTAAGGATGCTAACAAGGCCGAAATCGCTGCAGCAGTTGAAGAAGCATTCGGCGTAAAGGTTCAGAAGGTTAACACCATGAACGTTAAGGGTCACCTCAGAAGATACGGCCGTTACGAAGGCTACACCGCTTCATGGAAGAAGGCAATCGTAACACTTACCGAGGATTCAGATACAATCGACTTCTTCGACGGTCTTCTTTAATCCTTAAATAAATCAAACAAATTCAAATCCCAATGGAAACGTATGTAGGTTAGACAATCCTACGCTAAACCAATTAGGAGTGTGAACAAAATGTCAATTCGTGTATTAAAGCCTGTAACAAACGGCACACGTAATATGTCAGTTACAGACTATTCAGCACTTTCAAAGTGCGGCCCCGAGAAGAGTCTTCTTGCTCCTCTCAACAAAAAGAGCGGTCGTAACAGCTACGGTCGCATCACCGTTCGTCACAGAGGCGGCGGAAACAGAAGAAAGTATCGTATCATCGATTTCAAGAGAGACAAGTTCGATGTTAAGGCTACAGTAGCTACTATCGAATACGATCCCAACAGATCAGCTCACATCGCTCTTCTTCAGTATGAAGACGGCGAGAAGAGATACATCATTGCTCCTCAGGGACTCAAGGTTGGCGACGTAGTTGAAGCAGGCCCCGCAGCAGACATCAAGGCAGGTAATGCTCTTCCTCTCATAAACATCCCCACAGGTACATTCATCCACAACGTTGAGCTTTATCCCGGCAGAGGCGGTCAGCTTGCAAGAGCAGCCGGTAACTCAGCTCAGCTTATGGCTAAGGAAGGCGGCTACGCTCTTCTCAGACTTCCCTCAGGCGAACTTCGTAAGGTTCCCGAAGGCTGCATGGCTACAGTAGGCGTTGTTGGTAACGAAGACCACGAAAACGTTAAGATCGGTAAGGCCGGTCGTACACGTCACATGGGTATCAGACCTACAGTCCGCGGTTCAGTTATGAACCCCTGCGACCATCCCCACGGTGGTGGTGAAGGCAAGTCACCCATCGGTCGTCCCGGTCCCGTTACTCCTTGGGGCAAGCCCGCTCTTGGCTACAAGACTCGTGCTAAGAAGAACCGTTCTGACAAGCTTATTGTTAAGCGTCGTAACGACAAATAAGTCTGAAAGGAGCTAAGAATAATGAGCAGAAGTACTAAAAAAGGTTACTATGTACAGCCCAAGCTGTATGACAGAGTAATTAAAATGAACGAAAAGGGCGAGAAGATCGTTCTTAAGACATGGAGCCGCAGCTCCACAATATTCCCCGAATTCGTTGGCCACACCTTCGCAGTTCACGACGGACGTAAGCACGTTCCCGTATATGTAACAGAAGACATGATCGGTCACAAGCTCGGCGAATTTGCACCGACAAGAACCTACAGAGGTCATGCCGGTTCAAAGACATCAAACAACGGTAAGAAATAAGTCGAAAGGAGTGTATTAAAATGGAAGCAACAGCAAAAGTTACTTTCGTGCGTATCGCACCTCGTAAGGTTCAGATCGTTCTTGACCTTATCCGTAATCAGGATGCAGAAAAGGCAATGGCAATACTCAAGTACACACCTAAGGCTGCGTCTGAGGTTGTAGCAAAGCTTTTAAAGTCAGCAATGGCTAATGCAGAAAACAAGAATATGGATACATCAAAGCTCTACGTTGCAGAATGCTACGCTTGTCAGGGCCCCACTCTTAAGAGAATCAGACCCAGAGCACAGGGCAGAGCTTTCCGTATCAACAAGAAGACATCACATATCACCCTTGTACTCAAGGAAGCAGAATAATTAAGGAGGAGGTTTAACATGGGTCAGAAAATTAATCCCACCGGTCTTCGTATCGGTGTAATCAAAGACTGGGAATCACGTTGGTATGCTAAGAAGAACGAATTCGGCGATACCCTCGTTGAAGACTATGAACTTCGTGAATATCTCCTTGAAACACTTGCTTCCGCAGGCGTACCCAAGGTTGAAATTGAAAGAACAGCTAAGCGCGTTCGCATCAACATTCACGTTGCAAAGCCCGGTATGGTAATCGGCCGCGGCGGCGCAGAAATCGAGAAGCTTAAGGCTACTCTTGAGAAGAAGCTCGGCAAAGAGGTTTCTCTCAACATCATCGAAGTTAAAAACCCCGATGTTAATGCTCAGCTCGTTGCTGAAAGCATCGCTTCACAGCTTGAAAGAAGAATTTCCTTCCGTCGTGCTCTCAAGCAGGCTATCGGCCGCGCTATGAAGCTTGGCGCAAGAGGTATCAAGTGTCAGGTATCAGGCCGTCTCGGCGGTGCTGAAATCGCAAGAAGCGAAACTTACAAAGAGGGTACAATTCCTCTTCAGACAATCCGTGCAGACATTGACTACGGTTTCGCAGAAGCAAAGACAACCTACGGCCGTATCGGCGTAAAGGTTTGGATCTACACAGGCGAAGTTCTTCAGGTTTCAAACAACGAGAAGCGTGAAAGACCCGCTCGTCGCAGACCCCGTAAGGAAAACAGAGAAGGAGGAGCTAAATAATGTTATTACCAAAGCGTGTTAAAAGACGTAAGGTTCAGCGTGGCCGTCTTAAGGGCGCTGCTCATAAGGGCAACACAGTAACCTACGGTGATTTCGGTCTTGTAGCTCTTGAGCCTTCATGGATCACTTCAAGACAGATCGAAGCAGCCCGTATCGCTATGACTCGTTACATCAAGCGTGGCGGTCAGGTTTGGATCAAAATCTTCCCCGACAAGCCTATCACTCAGAAGCCTGCAGAAACCCGAATGGGTTCCGGTAAGGGTTCACCCGAATATTGGGTAGCAGTTGTTAAGCCGGGCAGAGTTATGTTCGAAATCAAGGGCGTTGACGAAGCTGTAGCTCGTGAGGCTATGCGTCTTGCAGCTATGAAGCTCCCCGTTAAGTGCAAATTCGTTACTAAAGCAGAACAAGAAGCAGAAAAGGGTGGTGAACAGTAATGAAAGCAAGTGAAATCAGAAAACTGTCCGCCGCAGAGATGGACGCAAAGCTCGCTGAGCTCAAGAAGGAGCTTTTCAACCTTCGCTTCCAGCAGGCTGTTAACCAGCTTGACAACCCCATGAGAATCAGTGCTGTTAAGAAGGATATCGCAAGAATCAAGACTGTTCAGCGTGATATCGAGCTTCACGGCGCAGAATCCTAAGAAAGGGAGGACTGAATAATGAGCGAAAGAAATCTCAGAAAGACTCAGGTAGGCATCGTATCCAGCGATAAGATGGACAAAACTGTAGTTGTTACAATCAAGGATAAGGTTAGACATCCCCTCTATAACAAAATCGTTAACCGTACCGTTAAGGTAAAGGCTCACGACGAAAACAACGAGTGTGGCATCGGTGACCGCGTTCTTATTATGGAAACCCGCCCTCTTTCAAAGGATAAGAGATGGCGTGTTGTAGAAATTATCGAAAAAGCCAAATAATTGGTGCAGCTAAAGGAGGCCAAACACAATGATTCAGCAGCAGACTTATCTTAAAGTTGCTGATAACACAGGTGCTAAAGAAATTATGTGCATTCGTGTTCTCGGCGGCACAGGTAGAAGATATGCTAATATCGGTGACGTCATTGTTGCTTCTGTTAAGAAAGCAGCACCCGGCGGAATCGTAAAGAAGGGCGACGTTGTTAAGGCAGTAGTTGTACGTACTGCAACAGGCGTTCGCCGTGAGGACGGCACATACATCCGTTTCGATGAAAATGCAGCCGTAATCATCAAGGAAGATAAAAATCCCAAGGGTACCCGTATCTTTGGTCCGGTAGCAAGAGAGCTTCGTGATAAGGATTTCCTTAAGATTCTCTCACTCGCTCCCGAAGTACTTTAAGGAGGTGTCACGATGAGTAAAGTTCATGTTAAAACAGGCGACACAGTTGTTGTTATCAACGGCAAAGATCGTGGCGCAAGAGGTAAGGTAATGGCAGTAAGCCCCGCTGAAGGCAAGGTTATCGTAGAAAAGGTTAACGTTGTCAAGAAGCACGTTAAGCCCCGTAAGATGGGTGAGCAGGGCGGCATTATTGAGGCTGAAGCAGCACTCTATGCTTGCAAGGTTCAGCTCGTATGCCCCAAGTGCGGCAGACCCACAAGAGTAGGCCATGTTGTTGAAAACGGCAAGAAGATGCGCGTTTGCAAGAAAGATGGCTGCGGCGCACACTTTGAATAATTAAGGGAGGAACATGACAATGGCAAGATTAAAAGAAGCTTACGTCAACGAGGTTGCACCTCAGTTGATGAAGAAGTTCGGTTATAAGAGCGTTATGCAAATCCCTAAGCTTGACAAAGTTGTTGTCAACGTAGCTTGCGGCGAAGCAATCGCTAACTCAAAGGTTCTTGACGCTGTGGTTTCCGATCTCAGACAGATCACAGGTCAGCAGCCCGTTCTTTGCAAGGCAAAGAAGTCAGTAGCTAACTTCAAACTCCGTGAAGGTATGGTTATCGGTGCTAAGGTTACACTCAGAGGCGAAAAGATGTATGAATTTGTTGACAGATTCTTCAACCTCGCTCTCCCCAGAGTTCGTGACTTCAGAGGTATCAACCCCAACGCTTTCGACGGCAGAGGTAACTACTCAGTCGGTATCAAGGAACAGCTTATTTTCCCTGAAATCGACTACGATAAGATCGACAAGGTTCGCGGTATGGATATCTGTTTCGTAACAACAGCTAATACTGACGAAGAAGCAAGAGAGCTCCTCACACTTATGGGCGCTCCCTTTGAGAAATAATTAAGGAGGTAAGTTGAAATGGCAAAGACTTCTATGAAAGTTAAACAGCAGAGAGCTGCAAAGTTCTCAACCAGAGCTTACAACAGATGTAAGATCTGCGGCAGACCTCACGCTTATCTCCGCAAGTACGGTGTATGCCGTATCTGCTTCAGAGAGTTAGCACACGCAGGTCAGATCCCCGGCGTTAAGAAAGCAAGCTGGTAAGCAATTGCAATTTAAACAGGAGGTAAAGGAATAATGCAAGTAACAGACGCAATAGCTGATATGCTTACAAGAATCCGTAATGCAAACTCAGCAAAACACGATTCAGTAAAGATTCCTGCATCCAACATGAAGAAGGCAATTGCTCAGATTCTTGTTGATGAAGGTTATATCAAGGGCTTCACCGTTGAAGAAGACGGTAAGCAGGGTATTATGGACGTACAGCTTAAGTACGGCCCCAATAAGAGCCAGGTTATCACAGGACTCAGAAGAGTTTCAAAGCCCGGTCTCAGAATTTACACAAACGTTGAAGATATGCCCAAGGTAATGAAGGGTCTCGGTATCGCAATCCTCTCAACTCCCAAGGGTGTTATGACTGACAAGGACGCACGCAAGGCAAATGTCGGCGGTGAAGTTCTTGCATTCGTATGGTAAGGAGGTGCTGATATGTCAAGAATAGGTAGAGCTCCCATTACAGTTCCTGCAGGAGTTGAAGTTAAGGTTGACGGCAGCACAGTTACAGCTAAGGGTCCCAAGGGTACTCTTACAAAGACTATGCACAGCAACATCTCCATTGCTATGGAAGGTAACGTTATCACTGTTACCCGTCCCAACGACGACAAAGAAAACAGAGCACTTCACGGTCTTACCCGTACACTTATCGCCAATATGGTTGAAGGCGTAGCTAACGGTTACAAGAAGGAGCTTGAAATCAACGGTATCGGTTACAGAGCTGAAAAGAAGGGCAACGATCTCTTCATGAAAATCGGTTTCTCACACGATATTCTTATGACTCCTCCCGAAGGAATCACAGTTGAAGTTCCCGCTCCCAACAAGATAATCATCAGCGGCGCTGATAAGCAGGTTGTAGGCCAGTTTGCAGCAGAAGTTCGTGAAAAGAGACCTCCCGAACCTTACAAGGGCAAGGGCATCAAGTATGTTGACGAATATATCCGCCGCAAAGAAGGTAAAGCCGGTAAGGGTAAATAAGATTGGTAAAGGAGTGACATTCAAATGGTTAGCAGACAAGATAGCAATAAAGCAAGACAGAAGAGACAGAAGAGAGTACGTGCAAAGATTACAGGTACTGCTGCATGTCCCCGTCTTAATGTTTACCGTTCACTCAGCCACATCTACGCACAGTTAATCGATGACGTTGCAGGTGTTACACTCGCAGCAGCATCAACTGTAGAGAAGGAATTTACAGAGTACGGCGGTAACAAGGAAGCAGCTCACAAGGTGGGCGAAACATTAGCAAAGCGTGCTTTGGAAAAGGGCATTGAAGAATGCGTATTTGACAGAGCAGGTTACATTTATCACGGTCGTGTACAGGAGCTTGCAGAAGGCGCTCGTGCCGGCGGCCTGAAGTTCTAAGAGGAGGAAATTGATTATGACTAAAATTGATGCATCAGCTTACGAACTTACAGAGCGCGTGGTTGCTATTAACCGTGTATCAAAGACAGTTAAGGGCGGTAGAATCTTCAAGTTCGCAGCTCTCGTAGTCGTTGGTGACGGTAACGGCATCGTAGGTTTCGGTCTTGGCAAGTCAGGCGAAGTTCCCGACGCTATCCGTAAGGGTATTGAAGACGCTAAGAAGAACCTTATCAAGGTTGCTCTCAAGGGTACAACAATTCCCCACGAAATCATCGGTAAGTTCGGCGCAGGCGTAGTTCTTCTTAAGCCTGCAGCACCCGGTACCGGAGTTATCGCAGGCGGCCCCGTTCGTGCCGTTGTTGAAACAGTAGGTATCAAGGATATCCGTACAAAGGCTCTTCGTTCAAATAACCCCTGTAACGTAGTAAGAGCTACAATCGACGGTCTTGCAAGACTTCGCAGCGCTGAAGAGGTTGCTGAGATCCGCGGCAAGACTGCTAAAGAAATCTTAGGTTAAGGAGGGCGTTCAAGATGGCAGACATTAAGGTAAAGCTCGTTAAAAGCCTTATCGGTTCAAAGAAAGATCAGATTGCTACCGCCCACGCACTTGGTCTTAAGAAAATCGGCGACGTTTCAGTTCAGCCGAACAATCCCCAGACTCAGGGTAAGGTGAAGAAGATTTCTCACCTTATCGAGACCACCGAAGCATAATTTGAGGAGGTGCGCAAAATGAAATTACATGAACTTTCACCCGCAGCAGGCTCAACTAAAGAGCGCAAGCGTATCGGCCGTGGTCCTGCTTCCGGTCAGGGTAAAACCGCCGGTAAGGGTCACAAGGGTCAGAAGGCACGTGCCGGCAGAGGCATGCGTGCAGGCTTCGAAGGCGGCCAGATGCCCCTTCAGAGAAGAATCCCCAAGAGAGGCTTCAACAACATCTTTGCTACTGAAATGGCAATCGTAAACGTTGCTGCTCTTGACAAGGCTTACGAAGCAGGCGCAACAGTTACAGTTGATTCACTTATCGAAAAGGGTCTTGTTAAGAAGGCTCTCGACGGTGTAAAGGTTCTCGGTCACGGCGAGCTTACAAAGGCTCTCACAGTTCAGGCTAATGCTTTCAGCGAATCTGCAAAGCAGAAGATTGAAGCAGCTGGCGGAAAGACCGAGGTGCTGTAATATGATTAGTACTTTTATAAATGCTTGGAAGGTGCCCGACCTTCGTAAGAAGATGCTCTTCACAGCACTTATAGTATTGATTTTCCGTATCGGTGCAGCTATTCCCCTGCCCTTTACAACAATCACAGAGTCAATCGTTGAAAATACCGACGAAACCTTCTTCGGTTACCTTGCAATGATGACCGGTGATGCTTTCTCAATGGGTACGATTTTCGCATTGTCAATCACACCCTACATCAACAGCTCAATTATCATCCAGCTTCTTTCAGTTGCTATTCCCGCCCTTGAAAGACTTTCAAAGGAAGGCGAGGAAGGCAGAAAGAAGATTGCAACAATCACGAGATATACAACTATCGCTCTTGCTCTTTTACAGAGTACAGCATACTTTATCTATCTCAGAGCAGAGGGTCACATCATCGCAGATCCCAACACACTTCAGCCCATCAGCGGCTTTGCAGGTGTACTTCAGGGCATCACGGTTGTTCTTTGCCTCACAGCAGGCTCAACCTTCGTAATGTGGCTCGGTGAGCAGATCAACGACAAGGGTATCGGTAACGGTATTTCAATCATCCTTTTTGCAGGTATCGTTGCAAGATTCCCCGTAACAATCACATTGCTTTATGACTACTTCCAGGCAGGTAGAGCATACTATGCACTTGTTCCCATCGTTATCATCTGTCTTCTTGCTATGATTGCTTTCATCGTATGGATGGACAATGCAGAAAGACGTATTCCCGTTCAGTATGCAAAGAGAGTTGTCGGCCGTAAGATGTACGGCGGTCAGAGCACACATATTCCCATCAAGGTTAATATGTCAGGTGTTCTTCCCGTTATCTTCGCTTCATCAATTCTTTCAGTTGTTCCCACAATTCAGATGCTTTTCTTCCAGAACAAGACTCTCAGCAAGGGTGCTGAAACCTTCTTCGGAATTTTCGCAACTGACCACTGGGCATACGCAATTATGTATTTCTTCCTGATTCTCTTCTTTGCTTACTTCTATGCAAGCATTCAGTACAATCCGGTTGAAATGGCAAACAACATCAGAAAGAACAGCGGTATGGTTCCCGGCCTTCGTCCCGGTAAGCCCACTGCAGATTACATCAAGAAGATTCTCGGCAGAATCACTCTTCTCGGTGCACTCCTTCTTTCAGTTGTTGCACTCTTCCCCAATGTTCTCGGTCTTTTCACAAAGCTCATCGGCTCACCCATGCAGCTTTCACTCGGCGGTACTTCACTTATCATCGTTGTAGGTGTTGCCCTCGAAACAGTTAAGCAGCTTGAAAGCCAGATGATGATGAGACATTATAAGGGCTTCCTTGACTAATATATAAAGGAGATGTAAACCATGAAGTTAATTCTTTTAGGTGCACCCGGCGCAGGTAAGGGTACTCAGGCAGAAGTTATCTGCAATCACCTTTCCGTACCGACAATCTCAACAGGTAACATTATCCGTGCAGCTCTCAAGGCTGAAACAGAAATGGGCCTCAAAGCCAAGGAATATATAAATAACGGTCAGCTCGTTCCCGATGCAGTAGTTATCGGTATTATCAAGGAACGTCTTGCTGAGGATGATTGCAAAAACGGCTTCATCCTCGACGGCTTCCCCAGAACAATACCTCAGGCTGAGGCTCTTGACGAAATGGGCATTGAAATCGATAAGGTTATCGATATCGAGGTTCCCGATGAAAAAATCGTTGAGAGAATGAGCGGAAGAAGAGTATGTCCCGCTTGCGGTAACTCATACCACCTTCTTTATAAGAAGCCTGAAAAGGAAGGTATCTGCAACGCTTGCGGCGCAGAGCTTATCATCAGAGCTGACGACCATCCCGACACGGTTAAGGAAAGACTTGAGGTTTACCACAGTCAGACCGAGCCGCTCAAGGAATTCTATGGAAAGAAGAACAAGCTTTTCATAGTTGAGGGACAGGAGGAGGTAGCTGATACTTCAGCTCTTGTACTCAAAGCATTGGAGGAATAAGCATGATAGTGCTCAAAACCAGCCGTGAGCTTGCCCTTATGAAAGAGGCTTGCAGAATTTCGGCAGGAGCACTCAAGGTGGCCGGAGAGGCAGTCAGACCCGGTATCTCAACATGGGAAATCGACAAGATTGCTTACGACTATATAAAAAGCCAGGGAGCGGAACCTAACTTCCTCGGACTTTACGGCTTTCCGGCTACTGCGTGCATTTCCATAAATGATGAGGTCATTCACGGTATTCCCAGCAAGACACGCATACTCAAGTCGGGCGACATAGTTTCAATCGACTTGGGCGCAAAAAAAGGCGGGTATAACGGTGACAATGCCGCCACTTTTGCCTGCGGTGACGTAAGTGACGAGGCAAAGCGGCTGATGGATACCACAAGAGACAGCCTTTATGAGGCTATAAAGTTTGCGGTTCCCGGCGGCAGAATCGGTGACATTGCCCACGCAGTCCAATCCTTCTGTGAGGAAAGAGGCTACGGTGTGGTAAGAGAATATACCGGTCACGGTGTAGGCAAGGAATTACACGAAGACCCCAGTGTACCGAATTACGGTACAGCCGGCCGAGGCGTACGCCTGTTAGCGGGCATGACACTCGCTATTGAGCCGATGATTAACCAAGGCACTGCAAGAATAAAGGTCCTTCCTGACGGCTGGACGGTCAAGACACTTGACGGTAAGCTTTCAGCCCATTTCGAGCATACGGTGGCTATCACAAAGGACGGTCCCGTAATACTCACAAAGGTGTGAGGTAAGAATGGATTTTAAAAGAGGACAGATTGTTATTTCAACAGCAGGTCACGATAAAGGTGAAATGCTTGTTGTGGCAGACTTTGATAAAAACAGGGTTCTTGTGTGCGACGGTAAGCAGCGTAAGCTCGAAAGGCTTAAGGCTAAAAACCCGAAGCACCTTGAGAAAACCGAAATCCTCTTAAGTGAGGACTCAATAGCAACAAATCGTAAGATTAGAAAAACGCTTAACAAAACAGCGAACCCAGGAGGGTAATGGTTATGTCAAAACAGGATATGATTGAAATCGAAGGAATCGTTGCTGAGGCACTTCCCAACGCAACCTTCCGTGTAGAACTCGAAAACGGTCACAAAATTTTAGCCCACATCTCAGGTAAGCTCAGAACGAATTATATTCGTATCCTTCCCGGAGATAAGGTTACAGTCGAGATGTCTCCATACGACTTAACCCGCGGCCGCATTACTTGGAGAGCAAAATAATAAACAACAAACAGTTTGAATTTAAAGGAGGCAATCCTATGAAAGTCAGACCTTCTGTAAAGAAAATATGTGAAAAGTGCAAGATAATCAAGCGCCACGGCAAGATCATGGTTATCTGCGAAAACCCCAAACACAAGCAGCGTCAAGGCTAATTGACGTAAACTAATTAGGAGGTACAACTTAAATGGCTCGTATATCAGGTGTTGACCTTCCCAGAGATAAGAGAGTTGAAATTGCTCTTACTTACATCTTTGGTATTGGTCGTAAAACTGCCAGCGATATCATCGCAGCAACAGGTATCAATCCGGATACAAGAGTTAAGGATTTAACTGAGGACGACGTTTCTAAGCTTCGTGAATACATCGACCACAACGTAAAGGTTGAAGGTGACCTCAGAAGAGAAACTGCATTCGATATCAAGAGACTTATTGAAATCGGTTGCTATCGTGGCGTTCGCCACAGAAAGGGCCTTCCCGTAAGAGGTCAGCGCTCAAAGACAAACGCTCGCACCCGTAAAGGTCCCAAGAAGACTATCGCTAACAAGAAGAAATAATTCAAGGAGGATAATTTTATGGCAAAGGTTGCAAAGAAAGCTACCACAGTACGCCGTCGCCGTGAGCGCAAGAATATTGAACGCGGTGCGGCCCATATCCAATCCACCTTCAACAACACAATCGTTACCATCACTGATTTACAGGGTAACGCCGTGTCATGGGCAAGTGCCGGTGAAATGGGCTTCAGAGGCTCAAGAAAATCCACTCCCTTTGCTGCTCAGACCGCTGCTGAAACAGCTGCCAAGGCTGCAATTGAACACGGAATGAAGACCGTTGAAGTATATGTTAAGGGTCCCGGCCAGGGTCGTGAAGCTGCTATCAGAGCTTTACAGACTGCAGGTCTCGATGTAACAATGATTAAAGACGTTACACCTATTCCTCACAATGGCTGCCGTCCCCCCAAGAGAAGACGTGTATAATTACAATAGGAGGTAAAGCGACATGGCAAAAAATAGAGAACCTGTTGCAAAGCGTTGTAAAGCTTTAGATCTTTCTCCTGCTGTTATGGGTTATTCCAAGAAGCAGACAAACCGCAATCCCGGCGGTAAGATGAAGAAAAAGAAGAGCGAATACGGCTTACAGCTTAACGAAAAGCAGAAGGTTAAGTTCATCTACGGTATTCTTGAGAAGCAGTTCCGTAACTATTACGAAAAGGCTGTTAAGGCTCCCGGTAAGACCGGTGACAACCTTTTAATCTTAGTTGAACGCCGTCTTGATAACGTTGTTTTCCGTCTCGGTTTTGCAGCTACACGCCGTCAGGCTCGTCAGCTTGTAACTCATTCACACTTTACAGTTAACGGTAAGAAGGTTAACATTCCCTCATACCTTGTAAAGGCAGGCGACGTTATTGAAGTAGCTGAAAAGAGCCGCTCATCAGTTCTTTTTGAGCGTCTTGCAGGTCCCGACGCACCTGTAGTTCTCACTCCCGCATGGATTGAAAGAGAAAAGAATGCCCTCAAGGGTACAGTTACTCACATTCCCGCTCGCGAAGAGATAGATACTCCCGTTGAAGAGCATCTTATCGTTGAGCTTTATTCTAAGTAATAGAATCTATTACAGCGTAAAACACATCCACAAATCAGTAAGGAGGGTTTTGCATGATAGGCATTGAAAAGCCCAGAATCGAAACTGCAGAATTAGCAGCTGACGGTACCTACGGCAAAATTATCGTTGAACCGTTAGAGCGTGGCTACGGTGTGACATTAGGCAACAGCCTTAGAAGAATTCTTCTCTCATCACTTCCCGGCTACGCAATCACCAGCGTGAAAATTGATGGCGTACTTCATGAATTTTCAACAATCCCCGGCGTTAAAGAGGATGTTACCGAAATTATCCTGAATCTCAAAAACGTCATTCTTAAAATTCACGGTGACGGACCCAAAACAGTATATATTGATGCAAGCGGCGAAGGCGAAGTTGTTGCCGGCGACATCAAGTGCGATTCAGAGGTTGAAATCATCAACACAGATTATCACATCTGCACACTTGACAAGGATGCAAGCATCAATATGGAGCTTACTGTCAGCAAGGGTCGTGGATATGTATCGGCAGAGCAGAACAAAAAGCTCATGCAGCCTGTTATCGGTGTAATTGCAATCGACTCAATTTACACACCGATTCTCAAGGCAAATTACACAATTGACGACATGCGTGTTGGCCAGGATATCGGTTTCGACAAGCTCACACTTGAGGTTTGGACAAACGGAACCATTTCAGCTATTGATGCTGTTTCACTCGGTGCCAAGTTTCTCAACGAACATCTCGCTCTGTTCAGTGACCTCTCAGGAGAGGCTTACGACACAGAGATTATGGTAGACAGAGACACCGATACCAAAGAAAAGGTACTCGAGATGACTATTGAGGAACTTGACTTATCAGTACGCTCATTCAACTGTCTGAAGCGTGCAGGTATCAACACAGTGGAAGATTTAACAAACAAGACTGAAGACGATATGATGAAGGTTCGTAACCTTGGTAAGAAGTCTCTTGATGAAGTTATCAATAAGCTTCATTCATTCGGTCTTGACCTTCGCAACGAAGACGAATAATTATCTAACGGTAAAGGAGTGATTTCAAATGGCAGGTACCAGAAAACTCGGCAGAACAAGCGATCACAGAAACGCTATGCTCAGAGGTATGGTAACTTATCTCTTAGAGAACGGCAGCATTGAAACCACCGTTACAAGGGCTAAGGAAGTTCGTTCCATGACTGAGAAAATGATTACTCTCGGTAAGGAAGACAACCTTCACAACAAGCGTCAGGCTCTTGCATACATCACAAAGAGAGATGTTGTAAACAAGCTTTTCGCAGAAATCAGCCCCAAGTATAAGGAAGTTAACGGCGGCTACTGCCGTATTATCAAAACAGGTCCCCGTCGCGGTGATGCTGCAGAAATGTGCATTATTGAACTTGTTTAATTGATAATACAACCATAAACAAATAAGAAAGCTGTATCCTGAAAAGGGTACGGCTTTTTTGTTGTGAAGTGTATTTTTATTCATAAATATGTATATTTACAGACGTTTATGCAAAACTTACAAAGGGGCAAGGGGCATAATTACAATATTTTACATTATTTTACTTGACAAAAGCATAGTAAATATTATACAATTAAAAAGCAAATAATTTTAACGGAGGAAAGTAAAATGAAAAAAATTCTCGCATTAGCTCTTGCTGCAATTATGCTCTTTGCATTCGCAGCTTGCGGCGGCAAAACAAACACAGACGCTCCCACAAAGTTAACAATGGGTACAGGCGGTGAACAGGGTACATATTATGCTTACGGCGGTATCCTCGGCGGTCTTCTTAAGGAAAAGACCGGTGTCACAGTAAACGTTGTTTCTACAGACGGCTCAAAGGCTAACATCCTTGGCATCAAGGCAGGCGACTATCAGCTTGGTACAGTTCAGTCAGACGTTATGGCTTATGCTTGGGCAGGCTCACGTTCATTTGAGACTGAAGGCGCAATCGACAGCTTCCGCGTAATCGGTGGTCTCTATGCTGAGTCAGTTCAGCTTATCACTGTTGATCCCGAAATCAAGACAGTTGCTGACCTTAAGGGCAAGAAGGTTTCAATCGGTGCTCCCGGTTCAGGCGTTTACTTCAACGCTATGGACGTGCTTGCAGCTGCAGGTCTTACAGAGGCAGATATCGATCCTCAGTATCAGGACTTCGGCGCATCAGCTGATGCTCTCAGTGACGGCAAGATTCAGGCAGCATTCATCGTTGCAGGCGCTCCCACTCCTGCTGTAGTTTCACTTTGCAAGACAAAGGCTGCATACCTTGTTCCCATCGACGGTGATATTTCAAAGAAGCTTATGGAAGAATCACCCTACTACACAGAATACGTTATCCCTGCAGGCACATACGAAGGCCAGACAGAGGACGTTACAACCGTAACAGTTAAGGCTACTCTTATCGTTAGCGCATCAGTTTCAGAGGATGTTGTATACAACCTTACAAAGACTCTCTTTGAAAACGAAATCAAGCACGCTAAGGGTGCAGAGCTTTCACTTGAAAACGCAACAAGCGGTATGACCGCTCCCTTCCATGCAGGTGCAGCAAAGTACTATGCAGAAAAAGGCATCACTGTAGAAGCAAAATAAGTTTAAGGCTTACAAATAAAATCGGCTGCAGTGAAAAAACTGCAGCCCGTTTTATGCTTTTAAAAAATATATAAGGAGGTTATTATGGCTCTGTTTAAGAAAAAAGATTCAGATGAAGCAAAGTCATCGGCAGCACAGCAGCCGATGGATCTTGATGAAGTAATGAAAAAATTCGACAGAGAGTCCAACACCCGTATATGGGAAGGAACTCCCAGAATAATCGTTAATATTTTTCTTGCTGCTTTTTCCGTTTTTTGTATATACGTAACACTGTTTGCAACATGGCTTGATGAGCTCAGGCTCACATCCTTTATGACCTTTATAGTTTTTATAGGCTTCCTTGTTTTCCCGGCAAAGAAGGGTGTGCAGAAGGTCAATTATATTCCCTGGTATGATATTATAATAATGCTCGCAGGTACGGGCGCATTCCTTTATTATACACTCAACGCAAAGCAAATCGTTTCACGCTTCAGCATAACCGACATAGAGGTTGTAATAGGTATTGTCGGTATTATCGCTCTTGCTGAGCTTTGCCGCAGAAGTGTCGGTATTCCCATTCTCATTGTTGCAGGTGCTCTTGCCGTTTATGCAATTTTCTGGGGCTCAACCAACCCGGATATGATTGCAAGAATAGTGGAGTTTGTAAGAAGACTCTTCTATTCAAAGGGCGGCGTACTCAATACACCTGTTGACGTGTGCTCGAAGTATATCGTAATTTTCATTATTTTCGGTGCTTTCCTTGAAAGAACCGGTATTGCAGATTTCTTTATAAACATAGCAAACGCTCTTGTAGGTCGCTTCTCGGGCGGTCCTGCAAAGGTTGCAGTTGTTGCCTCTGCTCTTGAGGGTATGGTATCAGGCTCATCTGTTGCCAATACCGTTGGCTCAGGTGCAGTTACAATTCCTCTTATGAAAAAGACAGGCTATAAGCCCGAGTTTGCGGCTGCCGCAGAAGCTTCGGCTTCAACCGGCGGACAGATTATGCCTCCCATTATGGGTGCAGCCGCTTTCCTTATGGCTGAAACCTTAGGCGTTGATTATTCAAACGTTGTTTTACGAGCAATTCTTCCCGCTGCACTTTATTTTGCGGGCGTATTCATTACAGTTCATCTCGAAGCTAAAAAAGAAGGTCTTAAGGGTATTTCAAAGGCAGAGCTTCCCCGTATAGCACCTCTTCTTAAAAAGACATATCTTCTTCTTCCTCTTATTCTTCTTGTTTACCTCGTCGGCACAAGCAAGAACTCAATCGCTTACGCGGCTGCTATTGCTATTGTAGTTGCGATTGCAGTAAGTATGTTTGATAAGAAAACAAGAATTACCCCCAAGCGCATATTTGAGGCTCTTGCTGCCGGTGCGCAGAGTATGATTACCGTTGCCGTTGCTTGCGGTATTGCAGGTATCATCTCGGGACTTATTGCTTCAACAGGTCTTGCTTACCTTATTTTCCAGGGCATTGTTGCTCTTGCAGGTGACAAGATTATCATTGCACTTTTCCTTACAATGCTTTGCTGTATAGTACTCGGTATGGGTGTTCCCACAACAGCAAACTACTGCATTATGGCGGCAACCTGTGCTCCTATTCTTGTTGAGCTTGGTGTTGAGCCTATTGCAGCCCACTTCTTCGTGTTCTATTTCGGCATCGTTGCGGACCTTACTCCTCCGGTTGCACTTGCGGCTTATGCGGGTGCGGCGATCGCTCAGGCAAATCCGATGAAGACGGCGTTCACGTCAACAAAGCTTGCAATCGGTGCGTTTATCGTACCTTACGTATTTGCTCTGAGCCCCTCAATGCTTCTCATTGACACAAACTTTGCTGAAGTAGCTCTTATCTGCGTAACCTCGCTTGTAGGTATGGCAGGTGTTTCGGCGGGCCTTCAGGGATATCTGTTCAAGAATATGGCCTGGTACGAAAGATTGCTCAGTGCGGCGGGCGGCTTGCTGCTTATCTATCCCGGTATTGTAACGGATACAGTAGGCTTCGCACTCATTGCTGCTGTTGTGCTTGTACAGCTTATGTTCAGGAAAAAGAACAAAGCTATTGCTTAAAGCTTTATCTGATAAAAGGTGATTCGTTACGAATCACCTTTTTGTTTATAAAAAAACAACCCATCGGACTCAAAGTCCGATGGGTTCATGTTTATCTGAAAATTATTCTTCCATATCCTTCTTGGCTTCTTCAATAACCTTCTGAGCAACGTTCATGGGAGCGTCCTCATAACGTGCGAATTCAAGTGTGAAGTAGCCTCTGCCTGCGGTTACAGAGCGGAGTGTAACGGAGAAGTCGCCCATTTCAGCCATAGGTACTTCAGCAACAAGCTCCTGCATCTTGGGCTCGTCAGCTGCACCCATACCGAGAACACGGCCGCGGCGCTTTGTGATATCACCCATAATGTCACCGAGGTTTGCGTCGGGCATATAAACCTTGAGTTCACCGATGGGCTCAAGGATAACGGGATTAGCTTGAGCCATACCGTTCTTATAAGCAATCTTGGCAGCGGTCTTGAATGCCATTTCGTTTGAGTCAACGGGGTGGTATGAGCCGTCGTACAGAACAGCCTTAAGACCTACAACCGGGTAGCCTGCAAGGGGACCCTTGAGGATTGCTTCCTGAAGACCCTTTTCAACTGCGGGGAAGAAGTTCTTGGGAACTGAGCCGCCGACAACCTCTGTTTCAAAGATAAGGTGGTCTTCTGTGTGGGGCTCAAAGCGGATGAATACGTCACCGAACTGACCTGAACCGCCGGACTGCTTCTTATGGCGACCCTGAACCTGGCAGGACTTGCGGATTGTTTCTCTGTATGCTACCTTGGGCACCTTAAGGTCGATTTCAACGCCGTACTTTGTCTTGAGCTTTGAAACAACAACCTCAAGATGCTGTTCGCCGAGACCTGAGATAACCATTTCGCCTGTTTCGTGATTGGTTGCAAAAACAACTGTGGGGTCTTCACTTGAAATTTTACGAAGACCTGAAGCAACCTTATCCTCTTCACCTTTTTTCTTGACAACGGCTGCCATTGAAAGTGAGGGAGCGGGGAAGTCAACGCCTGCAAGGTTGATAACGTCCTTAGCACTGCAGATTGTGTCTCCTGTTGCAAGGTCGTCAAGCTTTGTAATAACACCGATGTCACCGGTTGCGATTTCGCTTATATCTTCCTGCTTGATACCCTTTACTGCTACGAGCTTGCCCATTCTCTGGCTCTTACCTGTTCTTGCGTTGTAGCAGGGTGTATCTGATGTGATTTTGCCTGAGATAACCTTAACGAAGCTCATCTTACCGACGAAGGGGTCAGCGATTGTCTTATAGCAAAGAGCGGCGAGAGGGCCGTCAGTCTTGCAGGCAACCTCAATAGCTTCGCCGTTTGCGTCGGTTGCTGCTTCGGGATTTGCTTTGTCAGGCGAGGGAGCTGAATATACGATAGCGTCAAGAAGCATATCACAGCCGTCAACCTTTGTTGCTGAGCAAGCGTATACGGGCCAGATTTCACCGGTTTCAACACCCTTTGTAAGACCTGCGATGATTTCTTCCTTAGTGAGAGGCTCGCCTTCAAAGAACTTTTCCATAAGCTCTTCGTCAACTGTTGCAACAGCCTCTTCAAGTACGGCTCTCATATTGAGAATATTGTCGTCTGAAACGAGTTCAATTTCCTGAGGACGGCCGTTGGGATATTTGAAGGCCTTGTTTGAGCAGAGGTTTACGAAAGCTTCGCAAACAGGGCCGTTCATATATGGAACAACAACGGGGCAGAGCTTGTTGCCGAGTTCAGCTCTGAGTGCTTCAAAGGTTTTATAGAAATCACGGTTGTCTGAGTCAACCTTGGTGATAGCAAAGAATTTAGCGATACCTCTCTGATCGGCTGCCTTGATAGCTTTTTCAAGACCGACGTCGATGCCTGAGCCTGCTGATGTAACTATGACAGCACAGTCTGCGGCACGCATCGCTTCTGCCATACCGCCGGCAAAGTCAAATTTACCGGGTGCGTCAAGGATATTGATTTTTGTATCTCTCCACTCAAGAGAAGCCATTGAGGTTGAAATGGAGCACTGGCGCTTCTTTTCTTCAGCGTCATAGTCCATAATTGTATTACCGTCAGCAACCTTACCGAGTCTGTCTGTTACACCTGCAATATAGAGCATAGCCTCGGAAAGAGCTGTCTTACCCTTACCTGTATGACCTGCGATGGCGATATTTCTGATGTTGTTTACTGTGTAGGATTTCAATTCCATTACCTCCTTAGACCCCATTATTACAGAGTCCGAATTTTGCTACATTCAAACAAAGTTATTTCATTTGACGTTAACATTTAATATATTACCATAAAATAACCAAAAAAACAACGGATTATTAACTAATTTTGTGCATTTGTTTTTGTTCAGTCTGTATAAATATTGATTCGGTCCCGTGTTTGCAGGGGGCGATATGGTTAAAAATACACAAAATATATGTTATTATAACTGTGCAAAGCTGCATATATATAAAGGTATGCGAAAAGCAGCTGTGAGCTGATAAGATATTATATGCAATCTGCATATAGAAAATGAAGCATATTTCACAAAAATACACTCTCAAAGTTGACATTTTTGTTAACTTGTGTTATTATTTCCGTTATATAAAAGCAAGAGTACTTTTGCGCTTTAAAGTTCATTAAGAGAGGAGTTTCATTATGGATAAAATAATGAACTACATACCGTACATCGTTCCTGTAGTCGGTCTTCTCGGCCTTCTGTTTGCTTTTGTGCTTACGGCGAAAATTAAAAAGCAGGATGCAGGCACGGAAAGGATGAAAGAGATTTCGTCGGCGATACACTCGGGCGCCAAGGCGTTCCTTTTTGCAGAATACAAGATACTTGTTTTCTTTATAATTGCACTTATTCTCGCTATAGGCTTTGCTCTTAGCTGGACTACGGCACTGTGCTTTCTTATAGGTGCGCTGTTTTCTATTGCGGCGGGCTATTTCGGTATGGATGTTGCAACAAGCGCCAATGTAAGAACAACCAATGCGGCTCAGACAGGCGGTATGAAGAAGGCTCTTTCCGTTGCTTTTTCGGGCGGCGCGGTTATGGGTATGTGTGTTGTAGGACTCGGAGTGCTCGGTATATCGGGTATTTATGCCGTAACCGAGAACGCAGACGTGCTTTTCGGCTTTAGTCTCGGTGCTTCTGCAATTGCCCTTTTTGCCCGTGTCGGCGGCGGTATTTATACCAAGGCGGCTGACGTAGGTGCTGACCTTGTCGGTAAGGTTGAGGCGGGTATTCCCGAGGATGACCCGAGAAACCCTGCCGTTATTGCCGATAACGTGGGTGATAACGTAGGTGATGTTGCAGGTATGGGTGCTGACCTTTTCGAAAGCTACGCCGGAGCCATTATCTCTGCAATTACTCTCGGTGTTGCGGCTTTCGCTTCAACGGGCAACAGTAAAATGGGTGCTTTTTATCCGCTGATAATTGCGGCTATCGGAGTTGTGGCTTCGATGATTTCAACCTTCTTTGTGAAGGGCGGCAAGAGCGATCCTCACAAGTCACTCAAAGCGGCAACATATGTTGCTTCGGCTATTGTGCTTGTTGCAGGTATAGGTCTGAGTAAGGCTATGCTCGGCACCTTCAACTACGGTATTGCTATTCTTGTGGGTATTATTGTGGGTACGATAATAGGTATAATAACTGAGTTTTACACCTCAGATGCATATAAGTCGGTTCAGAAAATTGCAGAACAGAGTGAAACAGGCTCAGCAACAAATATTATTTCGGGTCTTGCAGTAGGTCTTAAGTCAACCGCTATGCCCATACTTCTTATTGGTATCGGTATTTTTGTTTCTTACTTTGTATGTAAAAACGGCGGCAACGGTACCGGTATTTACGGTGTTGCTCTTGCGGCGGTAGGTATGCTTTCAACAACGGGTATAACTGTTGCAGTTGATGCTTACGGTCCCATTGCAGACAATGCAGGCGGTATTGCTGAAATGGCAGGTCTTGATAAGTCAGTACGTAATATTACAGATAAGCTCGACTCGGTGGGTAACACAACTGCCGCTATCGGTAAGGGCTTTGCAATCGGCTCAGCCGCACTTACCGCACTTGCTCTCTTCTTCTCTTATGCTCAGGCGGTAAAGCTTGAGCAAACGGGTATTGACCTTCTCAACTATCAGGTGGTTATCGGCCTTCTTGTAGGCGGTATGCTTCCCTTCGTTTTCTCTGCTATGACTATGGAATCTGTTTCAAAGGCAGCTTATGAAATGATTGAAGAGGTGCGCCGTCAGTTCAGAGAAATCCCCGGCATACTTGAAGGTAAGGCAAAGCCCGACTATGCAAGATGCGTAAGTATTTCAACAACTGCCGCACTCAAGCAGATGATCATTCCCGGCGTGCTTGCAGTTGCTTCACCCATTCTTGTAGGTGTGCTTCTCGGTACTGCCGCACTCGGCGGACTTCTTGCAGGCTCACTTGTAACAGGTGTGCTTCTTGCAATCTTTATGTCCAACTCCGGCGGTGCGTGGGATAATGCCAAGAAGTTTATCGAAACGGGCGTACACGGCGGTAAGGGCGGTGCCCCTCATAAGGCGTCCGTTGTAGGTGACACGGTAGGTGACCCCTTCAAGGATACCTCAGGCCCATCAATCAATATTCTCATTAAGCTTATGACAGTTGTTGCCCTTGTTTTCGCTCCTTTATTTATGGCGATAAACGGCGGCGCAGGTCTGTTTATGTAATACAGATAAGCAAAGTTCTTTTGATTCTTTTCTTTCAAGAAAAGAATGCCTGTCCGGCGAGGACGATAAAATGAAAATCAATATAAGCTGTCAGAATTTGATGTTCCGGCAGCTTTTTTATTTGTAGCAGGTACGCTTGACAAAAAAGCAGGCTTGTTATAATAAGGTAAAGAGGTGACAGAAATGAAAAAGCTTGCAGTTGTCCTTGTAGCGGTAGTTTTGTTTATATCTGCTTTCAGCGGAGTTTTATACGTCAGAGCAAGAACACTGACAGCACGATTTGATTCGGATACGATTTTTATTCCCGGCGGAATGTGCGATGAATATAAATCAGAAGCACTCCGTGAAGAAACAACTATGTGGAAATATGAACTTAGTGAAGAAGAACGGGAAGAGATAGCTTCACAATTAAATAAGACCCCTTGGGTGAGTACAGATTCCTATGAGTTCGGGCCTTTTCTTCCCGAAGACTATTATCCCGAAGGCTTATCTGAAAATCTTTATTATTGTATATATGATTTGAGCGCTGATGAGTTTGACCGCTTTAATCATAGCTTCCCCATTATAAACGAAAGCAGAATACTGTTTCTCTATGATTCAGATGCAGGAATTTATTATTGCTTTTTAGCGGCAATATAAAAAAGCAGAACGGTTGACCGAAAATCAACCGTTTTGCTTTTATTTTATAAAAAACTATTGACACTTACCTTAGGTAATAATGTAATATATGCTTGTAAAGACCGATATTTTTTAAAAGGAGGCAGGTTTATGAAAATGAAAGAGGTTACCGAAAAGACGAATTTGACTGAAAGAGCCATAAGACTTTATATCGAAAACGGTTTGATTACCCCTTCTTTCAATGAATCTTATTCAGGAAGAAGAAATATAGATTTTTCTTCGGACGATGTTGAAAAGCTTAAAAGAATTTCTGTTCTGAGGAAGGCAGGCTTTTCAATTGCGCAGATAAAGCTAATGCAGTCTGAACCTGAAAAGTGTAAAGAAGTATTGGAAAGATTTATTGATAAAACTAAAAGGCGCATAGAAACGGACGGTGAAATTTTATCTTGCATTACGCCGTTGCTTTCTTGTGAAAAGCTCGATATAGAACAAATCAGCCTGAGCCTTGACCAACCTGTTATGAATGAAAAGGAGCTGCCCGCCGAGGACAGTGAGATTCCGCTTAAGCAAAAAACAGTACGAATATTGTTTATGTCTCTGGGTGTAGTTGGCTTTGTGGTTGCTGCAGTCTGCTTTGCTATGCAGCTGAGAGTTGAAATTCCGGATATCGGTGAATACCTTTATCCGAGGTACAATGTAATTTATATTTTGCTCTATCTCACGACTCTTTTTGTGCCTGTAATGATTGTTCTGCTGAACAGAAAGAAAAAGATATGCAGCGACAAAAGGAATATAATAAAAACGTTTATTTGCACAGCTCTTTTGGGCGTATATTCTTTCTGTACGTTTTTTACATTCTGCTTGGCTGTGATTTCCTGTTATTCAAATCCCGAAAGCTTAGTGGTGTCGCACACAAGAAACGAGAAAAACTATATGGTTTTCGATGCCGACGGTGCCGAAGAGGTGTTATCTGAATTTTTACCTGAGGAACTGCCCGAAGCGGAGAATCTTAAATATGAATATTACTACAAAGAATACGGTGTTTCACATGAGCCTCCGCTTACACGGGTGTTTATTGAAATGCAGCTTGATGAGATGAGCTTTAATCAAACGGTTGAGTATTACAAGGCGTTTCAGCCTTCAGACAGTACTTGTGAGCCCCGTGAAGAAAAGAAAAGGGAGTGGACGGTTGTTTATTACCGTGAGGAATATGAGCGTCCGCCTACAAACTATACCCCAATATTTGCATATAACGAAAAAGAAAGCAAGGTGCGCCTTATGTGCGAATACGGAAGGGACAGCATAAAGGGCGCGTACGATTGGACTGATATATATAAGTGGTAACGCTATAAAAAAGCAGAACGGTTGATTTTACTTCAACCGTTCTCTTTTTATGTATTACATTTAACCCGACAGCTATTTCACGGCAGAGCCATTTCACACGCCGTCAGGCGTATTTCACATCCGCGAAGCGGATATTTCACGCAAAGCTCAGCTTTGCCTTAGCCTGCCTTCATCGAAAGCCTGAGCTTATCGCTTATCATTGCAATAAACTCCGAGTTAGTGGGCTTGCCGCGTGAATTCTGAATAGTGTATCCGAAATAAGAGGATAAGACGTCAACGTCGCCTCTGTCCCACGCAACCTCAATGGCATGACGGATAGCTCTTTCTACTCTTGAGGGTGTTGTGTGGTTGGTCTTTGCAACGGTTGGGTAAAGCAGCTTTGTTACCGCATGCATAAGCTCGGGGTCTTTTACCGTGAGCACTATCGACTGTCGGAGATACTGGTAGCCTTTTATGTGGGCCGGTACGCCGATTTCACGCATAACATCTGAAATAGTCACCTCAAGGTCGTTGCTTTGCTGTGATTTTGTCAGCTCATTTTCACCTGCGCTCTGCCATCCTGCAAGCTCGGAAAGCCTTTGGGCGAGTACATTGAGTTCAAAGGGCTTTAGAAAATAGTAATCTGCACCGGCATTCAGAAGCACCTGCTCAAAGCGGGGATTGTCAACAGCAGACATAAGAGCTATAACGGGACGCTTTTCGAGTTGAGTTTCTTTAAGCTGAGTGAGCACTCCGAGAGCATCAACCCTCGGCATAAAAGCATCCATAAGAACAACATCGGGACTGAGCTGCTTTATGGAATCAATAATTTTTGAACCGTCCTTGGCTACGGTTTTTACATCGAAGCCGTAAGATGACAAAAAGGTTGCGCAGTGATTGGCAAAGTCGTTGCCTTCCTGCGCAAGCATAACGCGGGTACGCTTGGTCATAAATATCCTCCTTAATATGTGTAAAATCATCACTGTGACATAATATCACAAAGAAGGAGAATATGCAATCAGAAAAATGTCGAAAAGTCAAAAAAATTTCCGCTTATTTATCATTTTTGTTTCAGAATGACAAATGTATTCTGTGATTTGTTAAATCTAAGATGTGAAAAAAGCTCCCGAAAACTACGGGAGCTTCTGATGCTTTTTGTAATTATCCGTGTGACTTGAATGAAAAATGCTCTTCAAGAGTTTCCTCGTCGTCCTCGTCCTCGTCAAAGGTAAAGTTGTCGGTATCAGCGTTTTTGTTCTTTTTTGACTTTCCGGTGAAAACAAAAAGGATAAGAGCGATTGCGGCAATAACAATATGTGCACCTATAACGAGAAGAAAGTTATCCTTTATAGCAGATACGAGAGAGCCTACTGACGGATAAATTCTTGTCACCTTGCCGTATATATCTGTGTTTCTGAGTCTTACGGGTCCGTCAGAGTTGTCTCCGGTGGTGATTTCCGAACCCTCTGCGAAGGTCTTTATCGCAAAGCCGAACTGCTTGTCTGCGGTTTTGTAGAAGGCGAAAACATCACCGTTTGTTACCCCAGCCTTTTCTGCAACCAAAAGGTCGCCCTCGTTTATACCCACAAGGGTATCCGTACTGCTGACGGTGTAGAAATAATATTTATCACTGAGGGGAAGACCTGTGTCAACCTTGAGAACTACCTGCACAGCCGTTACCGCAAGAGCTGAAATAAGGGTGAGAAGAAGCAGCAGTAAAAGTGATATTTTGAGTATACCGCCCTTTTGGGGCTCATCCTTTTCCTGCTCATCTGCCTTTAAGTCAAAAGCGTCTTCCTCTTTTTCTTTTGTTTCGGGCTCTGTGCTGTAGGTGTATTCGTCGGGCTCAAAGCTTTGCTCTTTTTCTACTGCTTCTTTTACGAAGCTTTCAGTTTCATCTGGCTTTTCTTCAACGGCCGTTTCCTTTTCGGATTCATAAAGAGGGGCAGGCTCATAAGGAGCTGCCGGCTCAGAGAAGCTTTCCTCAATCTGTTCCGCGGCCTTTTTACCTCTTCTCTTTTTTCTGTGTCTGCCTGAGCCGAGGTCTGTATCGTCATCGTCCTCGTCAGACATAACTCTCATATATTCGTCAAAGAGCTCTGATCTCTCGGGGGTTATGACAAGCTCGGGCTTTTCCTGCTTTTTAGGCTCGGCAACAGCAGCAGAGGGAGTCTGCGGAATTTCCTTTTCGGCAGCGGTGACGGGCTTTACAGGCTTGAAATGAGAAGGTCTTGGCTTTACCGGTACTCTGCGCGGCTTGGGTACCTCGTCGTCGGGAGAAGCGGGCTTGCCGAAGTTTTTTATGAAATCGGAAATATCCTCGCTCAGATCTGCTAAGGCCGGTTCTGAGGATAAGCTTTCTTCTCTGAAAAATTCCTCGGTCTGTGCCTTCACTGTTTCTGTGTTGTCAAAAGCCGAAAAGTCTATTGCCGAAGCGGTATCCTTGATAACATTCTGAGATGCTACCGATTTATCGTATGAATTGTTAAGCTCATTCAGGCTTTTAGGTCTGTAGCTCGCCACTGATATCACTTCCTTTGCTCTGGGTCAATTACTGGATTCCTTTTTCGAGAATAACATCAATCATATCGCCTATGCTCTTGAGGTTTTTCATAATTGTAATGTTTTCTGTTCTGATTTCAACAGAATTTTCCTTTGCCCGGCGAAGGATGGATGCGGCCTCCTCCTTTGCCTGGTTGATGATATCGTTTGCTCTTACCTGAGCATCAGCCTTAACCTTTTCAATTGTGAGTGTGAGCTTGTCGAAAACATCCTTGATAACCTCATTCTGATTATCCTCGTTGATTGTGAAGCATACGCCCTGGTTTTCATAGTCAGCCTTGAGCTTTTCGTACTTTGCTTCCATTTCCTCGCCCCAGGCAACGGCATTTTCATATTCGCTCTGAAGCATTTCTATATATTTTGTAACCTCTTCAACGCTGTAGCCGTTTTCTTCAATGTTAAAATTAACTGACATATTTTTCACCTCATTAAATATTAGCAAATACTTATTCACTCAAAATTATACATTATCGTTTGTCAAAATTCAACCGTATTCACACAATTTTTACACCATAAAAATAATTTCCGCTTTTTTGCAGTTGAGTGCACAGCCCGTATTTACATTGTATATTTTTTAAACATTTTAGATATAAAAAGACTTTTTCTTTTGCTCGTTTTATGTTATACTCTTGTATATGTGACTCAGTAAAAGGGGGATTATATGAAAACAGCAGGTATAATATTTGCGGGTGCTCTTTCACTGTTTGCCGCTGCAGAGGCTGCTGCAAGCAAGGGAAATCTGAAGGGCGAGCCGGATGTGCTTCTTATTCTCGGCTGCAGGGTAAGAGGTGAGCAGGCAGAAGAAACGCTTACGATGAGAATCGAAAGGGCGGCGGATTTTCTTAAGGAAAACAAAAACACCGTTGCCGTGGCCTGCGGCGGTATTGTTCATAAGGACCAGTATAAAAGCGAGGCTCAGGTTATATGTGATGAGCTGGTTAAAAGAGGTGTGGAAAAAGAGCGAATTGTAATTGAGGATAAATCAAAGACAACGGCGCAGAATTTCATAAACGCCAAAAAGCTTTTGAATCTTGACGGAAAAAAGGTAGCCTTCCTTTCAAGTGAATTTCACCTTATGAGAGCTTCAATGATAGCAAAAATATGTAATCTTGAGTGTGAAACCGTTGCGGCACCGTCTCCGAAAAGGCTTCTTTTAAAAAACTACCTTAGGGAATTCTGGGCAATTCCCCTTATTATAAAGGATACAAAGGGAGAGAAGAAAAATGGCTAATACCACAATGAAGGCATATAAGGTCAGTGAAATTGCATTTACCAATAATGTAAACGGCAAGGTGGAGCTCAAGCTCAAAACCAAGGTTTCGCATAACGTAAGATTCAACAGAGGCGGTGTCTGTGAGGCTACCCTTACCGTTGAGGTCAGAGATGAACAGAACCCCGACACAATAAGCGTAAGGGTGAAGGTTGTGGGTGCCTTTACGGTAAACCGTGAGGTTGAAAAGGAGTTTATCCACGTTGAAACCTATAAGGAGCTTTTTCCCTTTGCAAAGGCTCTTGTTACAACAATCAGCGCCAACGCGGGAATACCGCCCATTTACGTGCAGAATATCGATATAGAAAACAAAGAGATTTATCGCTTTGATATGAATGCTGCAAAGGGGGAAATGTAAATGAGTGAGCTTCTTAAGCAGCTTAACGACGAAGAGCTTGATTTCACTGTAAAAATTACCGATACTGACGGAGTAAAGGGCAAGTATGAATTTCTCGATATAGTGAAATACGGTGACGGTGAATATGCGGTGCTTGAGCCGGAGGACGGTGAGGGCTACGTGGATATTTTCCGCATAATAAGCGGTGATAAAGAGCAGTATGAGAGAGTGACGGACGATGCTGTGCTTGACGCGGTGTTTGAAATTTTCCGTGTGAAAAATGAAGATGAATTTGATTTTGAATAAGATTAACAAATTGTAAGTTGTAAATGCGAAGGTCTTATGATATAATTCAGAAGAAACAAAAACATAAAATACAGGAGGAAATATCAATGAAAAAAGTTATATCCCTTAATCAGGAGTGGATTTTCTGCAAAGAGGGCGTAAAGGAAACTGTAAATCTTCCCCACACCTGGAACGGCCTTGACGGTCAGGGAGAGGGCGACGGTGACTATTACAGAGGTGCCTGTACCTATACAAAAATTCTCCCCCGCTATGAGGGCAAGGTTTTTGTTGAATTCAAGGGTGCAAATGCGGTCTGCTCAGTGCTTGTCAACGGTAAAAAGGCAGGTGTACACGAGGGCGGCTATTCAACCTTCCGTTTTGAGCTTACAGATCTTCTTACCTCTCCGAAAAACTTCCTTGAGGTAACGGTTGATAACAGTGCAAACAATAAGATTTATCCCGGCTTTGCCGATTTTACCTTCTACGGCGGACTTTACAGAGACGTAAATCTTATCTATGATGTATCCGAAACACACTTTTCACTTACCGACGCAGGCAGTAAGGGCGTTTATGTTACCGCAAAGGCCAACGGTGATGTTGCCGTAAAGGCAATTGTAACAAATTATATAAGCGGCACGAAGGTAAAGTATGAGGTGCTTGACGCTGAGGGCAAGGTTGTAGCTTCTGCCGGAGACAGAGAAAAGCTTCACGTTGATTCACCCGTACTCTGGAACGGTGTGAAGAATCCTTATCTTTATACCTTAAGAGCAACGCTTGTTCAGAACGGTAAGGTTATTGACGAGGTTAAGGTTCGCTTCGGCTTCAGAGATATTAAGTTTGATGCAAATGAGGGCTGCTTCCTTAACGGCGAATATATAAAGCTCAAGGGTGTTTCCCGTCATCAGGACAGAGAAACAATCGGTAACGCTCTTACAATGGCAGAGCATACAGAGGATATAGAGCTTATAGCTTCTATGGGCGCAAACTCCATAAGACTTGCTCACTATCAGCAGAGCGAGGATTTCTATGATCTTTGCGACGAGTACGGTATGCTTATCTGGGCGGAGATTCCCGTTATTTCACGTTATAATAAAAAGGCTCAGGAAAATGCTATGAACCAGCTTGAAGAGCTTATCAAGCAGAATATGCACCACCCCTGCATCTTCTGTTGGGGCGTTCAGAACGAAATTACAATCACAAGCGAAAACGATACGCTTATCGAGGGTATAAGAGAGCTTAACAACTACGCTAAGTTCCTTGACCCTTCAAGAGCAACAACCCAGGCACAGTTCACAATGTGCTCGCCCAAGTCACAGCTTAACAGAATTACCGACATACTTGCATATAACCACTATTTCGGCTGGTATATGAAGACCTGCGCGGGTCTTGACGAGTGGCTTGAAAAGTTCAGAGCCGCTAACCCCGATCTCGGTATGGGCCTTTCCGAATACGGCGCAGAGGGTGTTCTCGGCTACTTCAGCGATGACCCGGTTCAGGGCGACTACTCCGAAGGCTACCAGGCTATGTACCACGAGCATTACATCAAGACAATCAATGCCAACAAGTGGATATGGGGCTCATACGTATGGAATATGTTTGACTTCGGCTCAGCAATGAGAAACGAAGGCGGCGTCAAGGGCAGAAACAACAAGGGTCTTGTTACCTTTGACAGAAAGACAAAGAAGGATTCCTACTACCTTTATAAGGCATTCTGGTCAGACGATAAGTTTATCCACCTTGTAGGCGACAGATATCCTCTTCGCACAATCGGCGAAAAGACCTTCAAGGTATATTCAAACTGCGATAAGGTTACAATCAAGGTTAACGGCAAGCAGAAGACTGTTACTGCAGATAAGATTTTCGTCTTTGACGGTATGGAAATCGTTGAGGGTGAAAACAAGGTTGTTGTAACTGCAGGCGACCTTAAGGAAACCTTCGTATTCGAGGGCGTTGCAGAATACCCGAGAGAGTATCAGAAGCCCGACGGTGCTGCTTCAATGGTGCGTAACTGGTTTGTTGAGAAGGACAGCACAAAGAGCGATGAATACTATTCACTTGATGATACAATCGGTGACATTCTCAAGAGTGAAGATATTCTCAGTATGGTCAAGGGTGCTGCAGGTGCTCTTCTCAAGAGTCCGCTTATGGCTGTTGTGAAGCCTCTTACTCTCAGAAAGGCTATCGGTGTTATCAAGCTTAACCCTGAAATGGTCGGCATGATTGAGGACTTCCTCGGTACAGTTAAAAAGGTATAATATAACACTGGTTCCCCACTGCACTAAGCGGTGGGGAATTTATATTGACAAAATTTTTCTTGTGAAGTAAAATTTACCTATAACACAAAAAAGGAGAAATTTTATATGCTTATCAAACAGTTAATCGCTCTTTTCCTTTCACTTTTTATGACTCTCGGACTTTATACTCCTGCAAGTATGAAAATTGAAAACGTACCCGAAAAGAGTGAGGGTGCACTTCGCATTGTTTCCTTCAACGTCAGATGTAAGGATGACCTTTACGGCTCGGTAAAGGGTCGCTCTCAGCTTATCGTTTCCGCTCTCAGGCAGTACAGACCAGATTCCTTCGGCGTTCAGGAGGCTACTCAGCAGTGGCTTGATATTTTTGAAAAAGAGCTCGGCGACGAATACGGCTGTGTAGCTCAGCTCAGAGACGGCGCCAAGGACAGTGAGGCGTCCGCTGTTTATTATCTTAAGGAAAAGTTTGTGCTTCTCGACAGCGGTACAATGTGGCTTAGTGAAACGCCCGATGTGTTTGCAAGTAAGCTCGAAATGTCGGGCTGTACAAGAATTGCAACCTGGGCCACACTAAAGGAAAAGACAAGCGGCAAGGTTTATACCCATATCAATACCCACCTTGACCACATTCTTGAGGCTGTGCGTGTTGAGCAGGTGAAGATACTCGAAACAAAGATAGAGGAGCTCAAGGCTCAGGGTAACCCTGTTATCTGTACAGGTGACTTCAATACCTATGAAGGCGATGAAGCTTACAACGAAATGATAACCTGCCTTGACGACAGCAAATACCTTGCAGCTGAATCTGACGAAGGAAAGACCTTCCATAATTACGGTAAGATGTTTTTCAAGAAAATGCCGATTGATTTTGTTTTTGTAAGTGATGGAGTAACGGTCAACCGTTATAAAATTATTGATGAAAAAATCGGTATGATGTATCTTTCAGACCACTACGGTGTTTGTGTGGATGTTGTTTTATAAAGTAGTCAGTAGTCCTTCGGGCATTTAGGTTGCTGCTTAAAAATTAAAGCCAACACGGAAAAATTCTGTGTTGGCTTTTATAGTTGTATCTGCAATCAGTACGTGCGGCAGATGTGGTGTGTTTTTACGCCTTTACTCGCGCGTGACTACCGGCTGCTGATTACTGAAAATTACACCGAAAGGTGTCATTTTTTCTGCCCATAATAAGCATTGGGCCCGTGCTTTCTCATATAGTGCTTATCTAAAAGATATTGCTCAATGGGAGTGTGGGCGGGATTTATCATTTCAGCGTGGTATGCCATATTTGCAACGGTTTCCATAACAACGGCGTTGTGTACCGCCTCGTGAGGTGTTTTGCCCCATGCGAAGGGTCCGTGCTTGTAAACGATAACACCTGGTACTGCCATCGGGTCCTTATCCTTGAAGGCTTCGATGATAACGGTGCCTGTTTCTTTTTCGTAGGCGCTTTCAACCTCGTCAGCAGTGAGCTGTCTTGTGCAGGGTATCTCACCGTAGAAATAGTCGGCGTGAGTTGTGCCGTAGGCGGGGATTGCTCTGCCTGCCTGAGCCCATGAGGTTGCCCAGGTTGAGTGGGTGTGTATAACACCGCCGATATTAGGGAAAGCCTTGTAAAGCTCAATGTGGGTAGGTGTATCTGATGAGGGGTTAAGTCTGCCCTCAACAACCTTGCCTTCAAGGTCAACAACTACCATATCCTCGGCAGCCATAACGTCATATTCAACGCCGCTGGGCTTTATAACGATAAGTCCCTTCTCACAGTCAATACCGCTTACGTTACCCCAGGTAAAGGTAACAAGTCCGTATTTCGGAAGCTCAAGGTTGGCTTCGAGGACTTTCTTTTTGAGTTCTTCAAGCATAGAAATTTATCCTTTCAGTTCGGTTTGCTCTTCAACAACTCTCATAAGGCCTGTTTTAAGGTCTGTCTGACTTTCCCAGCCGAGTGCTTCGAGCTTTTCTGAATTGAGGACGGCATTTTCGATAAGTGAAAAGCCCTTCGCTTCGTTTTCGGTGGGTAGGTCAAAAATAACCTTAAGTCCCTTTTCGGGGTAGGAGTCAACGAGGGTATGTGCAATACCTGCAACAGTGGTGATGCACTTTGTTGAAGCTATGTTGTAAGCCTCGCCGTTTTCACCGTCAAGAAGTATGGTGAAAAGAGCCGTAATAGCGTCTGTTACATAGGTATATGAGCGAAGCTGTTCGCCTTTACTTTTCATAACGATGTTTTCGCCGTCGGCAATACATTTGGGAAAAACTGCAACAATTTTAGAGTCACCCTCACGCATACCGGGGCCGAAAATATAGCTGAGTCTGCCGATTTTTACGGGCACACCGTATTCGTCGGAATAGCTCACACAAAGGGTTTCACAGCTTTTCTTGCTAAGAGGATAGCAGGAGCGCACCTTCATAGCGTCAATTGTGCCATAGGTATCCTCGTTGATTTTTTCAACGCCTCTTGTTGTGCCGTAAACCTCAATTGTTGAAACATAAAGTAAGCTTTCGGCGTTAACGGCCTTTGCATAGTCAAGCAGATTAAGAGTACCGAAAAAGTTGGTTTTCATTGTTTCCACGGGATACATTGAATATTCCTTGGGAGCGGCATTTGAAGCACAGTGAATGATAAAGTCTGCCTTTTTGTCTGTGGGAAGAGGCTGACATACATCCTGCACGATATAGTCGAGATTCTCGTCAGTGCCGTACATCTTCTCGGCTTTTTCTTTGCTTCTTACAAGAGCAAGAATTTTAACACCGAGAGAGTCGTCGGCGTTTTTTACAAGAAGAGAACGGATGATATATGAGCCGATAAAGCCTGTTGCACCCGTAACGAGCACTGTTTTGTTTCTGAGCTTTTCCCAGTTAAGGGGTGCAGCGGCGATACGGTCGGTTTCGTTTTTTACGATATTTGTCATAGTATTCACCGATTAAAGAGCGCCTGCCTTGATGTATGCTTCGAGAAGAGCGATGTGCTCTGCAGTTGTAACCTTGAAGTTGGTTTCCTCACCCCAGACAATGTGTACCTGCTCACCGAGCTCGACAAGAAGTGTGCAGGTTGCAACGGTGTCCTCAATGCCTCTTTTGACTGCTTCCTCGTGAGCCCATACAAACTTTGAAATGTAAAGGGACTGAGGAGTCTGGGTTCTCGCAATGAGGTTTCTGTCAACAATCTTTTTGCTTTCAATCATATCCTCACTGTAAAGAAGAGCTTCGGTTGTGGGTACGCAGGTGATTGCGGTGCCGAATTCCTTAACGCCCTCGATGTTTGTGTCGATGATAGCATCGGAAATAAGAGGACGCACCGCATCGTGGATAACTGCTATTGAATCCTCGGGGTAGTTGTCACGAAGGGCAATCATACCGTTGCGCAGTGATTCCATACCGGTTTTGCCGCCGGGTACGATATGAGTGAGCTTTTTGATGCCGTACTGGTCAGCCCATTTCTGAAGCTTTTCCTCCCAGCCCTGAAGACAGACAACGACAACCTCGTCGATGTTTTTATTCTTTTCAAAAGCCTCAAGAGTATAGATGATGATGGGCTTTCCGAGGACTTTGATAAACTGCTTGGGTACGTTCATTTTCATTCTCTGTCCTGTACCGCCGGCAATAATAAGACCGATATTCATAGTATAACCTCCGTTATAATATATTTAACATTATTGTGAGCTCTTAATCAGAAGCTCATACAGACTTTATTATAGTCTAAAGGGGAAAATTTGTCAACAAAATAAGGAGTGTACACAGTACACTCCCTGAAATTATTCTTCGGCTTCGGTAACCGGCTCTTCCGCTTCTTCAACCTCTTCTGCTTCGGGGGCGTTTGCTTCGGAAGCGTTAACGTCTTCAGCTTCAACGGAAAATTCTTCGGCTTCAGTGCGGTCCTCTTCCACTTTTTCAAGCTTTTCCTGCCTTGCCTGCTTCTTTTCCTCTGCCGAGGTTTTTCTGAGCCTTGAAATCAGATGTCCTATGAAGCCGAGAATAAGTCCCGCGGCGCAGGGGACGCCGGAAAAGATAAGAAATACTATATCTGTTGACGAAAAGACTATAAAGGGCAGTAGGGTGGCAATAAGAGTGAAAATTACAGGCGAAAGAAGACCGAAGGCAGTACCCTTTTTTGCAGAGCACACCGAGCAGATGAAGCCTGCAACGGGTAAAAGCAGATATTGGGCAAGAAGCATATAAAACAGCTCATTGCCTCTGCCGAAAAATATACCCGAAAGGGCAACAATAAGTGCGATTATCACATAGGCTGAGAAGGCTCTGTTTTTCTTCATAAAGCTTTTCATGGTCATTCTCCTTTGACATCCGATAATATAAAGGTAGTTATACTGTTGCCTCTGAGTGTGCAGGAAAAAGCGTTGTCCATAACGTCAGAAATGTCAGCTTCTGCCCAACACTCCTTTTCTGTGCCGCTTCCGCTTGTTCTTACTGCGGCCGCTTTACCGCTTTTACAGCTGAAGCCTTTGAGAAAAACGGTGACGGGTAAATCCACGGCTTTCATATTAAGGCAGACAACAGAAAGCTGCTCTTTTTCTTTATCATAACACGCCAGAGTATTTCTGTCAACCTGAATCAGCCGTGAGCCGGGGCGGATATATCTTGAAAACTGACCGAAGGCATAATATTTCTGGGTAAGATATATTTCTTCCCTGTCAGTGTCTGCAAAGGCGGTGCCCCAATAGCCCTTGCTCAGATCGGGCAGAGAGGCCATATCTCTTCTGCCCTTGTATTCCTTTTGTGAAATGTAAGCGGCAACTATCTGCCATATTACCCAGGCGTCAGCTTTAAGTGTGCTGAGGTCTTCAATGATTTTTGAGCCGAGCCACAGAGCCGGACCCATCTCACCGGCGTTTTCGCCTGCAGCAGAGGACCAGTCAGTTTCCGTCATCCACAGCGGCTTGCCGTTTTTTGCGGCAAACTCTGAAATTTTGGGTGTCGCCTTTGAATAGGTGTGGGTGCTGATTCTGTCAACGGCACAAAGAGCCTCGGCACTCAGCTTTTTGCAGGCTGTGAGCTGAAGCCGGGTGTTGGTTTCGTCGCTTGCCGTAATATCCGTATTTACAAGGCCTGCGTTTTTCATAGCCCTTGCGGTTTCGCAAAGCAAGGTGCTCTGCATTTTGCCCGGTGAAACGTGACAGCCCTCCTGCTTGGGTGAATATGCTCTCCAATAATTTGTATAAGGCTCGTTCATTGCCGCAAGGGAGCTGATTTTTATACCGAGCTCATTGTTGATGAATTTACATACATAAGCAAGATATTCGGCAAAGTCTGTTACACAGCTTTTTTTAAGGTTGTTGGCTATGGCACTTTTACCGCCCGAGCTGCAGCCGCTGACCGTCATAAAATATGGCGGTGAATTTGAAAAAGCCTCTACGTAGGCATCTTTTCCTGCCGCCTCATAAGCCGCTTTCAGAACGTTGAGCTGATATTCGTCAGCATTGTGGTCATAATAAAGCTCACCCTTTTCATCCTTCTTCAGCCACCCGGGCATATCCGAATCGGTGCGGGTAATGTGGTTGTGAGCAGGGTCGTCTCCGCCGCCGATGTTGTAGCGCATAACATTGAGCCCGAGCCCCTCACTGCTGAAAAAGAGCCTTGCACTGTCGCTTACCAGCTTTTCACTGTAGCCTATACGGTTTGCCCACCAGCAAAGGCTTGTACCCCAGCCGCAGAAATCGCGGGGAAAAAGGTTTTCACTGTCGATAATAAGCTTCTTCATAGTTTTCTCCTGTAAAAAGACAAACGGGAGGTCGGTATACCCGACTTCCCGTTATAATGTTTTATGCCATATAACCGAGCTCAAAGGCTTTGAGGTTAACGTCTATGGTTTTTTCGGGTACCGTTGATTTTATTATATCAACCCACATCTCTTTGTCAATACCCAAAAAGCGTACTGCGGCACCTAAAAGCACAATATTTGCACATTTTGCCGTGCCTGCCTCAAGAGCAAGACCGAGAGCGTCAACAGAAACGAGCTCAACACCCTTTTCTCTGATTTTTGAAAGAATATCAGAGGGGTATTCTGCCTTACCCATAATAACGGGCATAGGGTCAATTTTCTGTGTGCTTGAAATGAGTACACCTCCTTTTTTCAGATAGGGGAGCCATCTTGCACTTTCAAGCTGCTCAAAAGAAATGATGATGTCAGCCTCGCCCTTTTCGATAACGGGAGAGTAAACCTTTTCGCCGTAGCGTACGTATGTAACGACACTGCCGCCGCGCTGGCTCATACCGTGAACCTCACTTACCTTAACGTCGTAGCCGATATTCATAAAGCATTTACCCATAAGCTTCGAAGCGAGAAGGGTGCCCTGACCGCCTACGCCGACTATAAGAATATTTTTAACGCTCATTGCTTATTCTCCTTTCCCGATAGCACCGAAGCGGCAGGCGGATGCACATACACCGCAGCCGACACACTGTGTTACGTCTATTGTTGCAAGAGCCTTGCCGTTTTCTCTTTTTGTGAAGGAAAGTGCGGGACAGCCTACGTTAAGGCAAGCCTTGCAGCCGATGCACTTGTCTTCGTTAACGGTAACGGGCTTTTCGTGCTTAACTGTTTTAAGAAGGGCGCAGGGGCGACGTGAAATAATAAGAGAGGGCTCTTCCTTTTCGAGCTGTGCCTTTACCGCTGCCTTTGTGCCTTCAATATCAAAGGGGTCAACCACAACCACGTTGCTGAATCCGACGGCTCTTGCGAGAGCCTCAAGGTTAACGGCTACCGTGGGGTCACCCTTGATGGTAAGACCGTTTGCCGGGTTGTTCTGATGACCTGTCATACCGGTGATGGAGTTATCAAGAACGATTACCGTTGAAATGCCCTTGTTATATGCTATATCGATAAGACCTGTTATGCCTGAGTGGATAAAGGTTGAGTCACCGATAACGGCTATGCTCTTTTTGGCCTGCTCCTTGCCTCTTGCAAGGTTGAAGCCGTGAAGTCCGCTTACGGAGGCACCCATACAAACACATGAATCCATCATTGAAAGGGGAGCCTGAGCACCGAGGGTGTAGCAGCCGATGTCACCGCTTACGTAAAGTCCCATACCCTTGAGAGCATAGTAAAGACCTCTGTGGGGACAGCCTGCACAAAGCACGGGAGGACGGGCGGGAATTTCTTCGTCGAAAGCATCGAAATCCGCTTTTTCGTCGGTGAGAGTATTTCTGACGGTTGCCTGAGAGTATTCGCCTAAAAGTGAGAATAAGTCCTTGCCGGTAACCTTTACACCGAGCTTTATACAGTGGGCTTCGATTATGCCGTCGAGCTCCTCAATAACATAGAGCTTTTCAACCTTTGCCGCAAAATCCTTTATAAGCTTAACGGGCAGAGGGTTAACCATACCCAACTTGAGATAGCTTGCTGTTTCGCCCATAGCCTCACGGGCGTATGTATAAGACGTGCCTGCGGCGATAATACCGATTTTTCTGTCGTTGTATTCAACTGTGTTGATGCCCGCTTCAACTGCTTCTGTGTCAGCAAAGTCAGTCATAGCCCTGAGCTTTTCTTCAACTCTGACGTGAGCACCCCTTGCCATAGCCGGCATCATTACGTTTTTCATAACGTCCTTTTTATAATCCTTAACGCCGACCTCGTTTCTGTCGTTTAATTCAACAATTGAGCGTGCGTGGGAAACTCTTGTTGAAAGGCGGAGAAGCATAGGTGTATTGAACCGCTCTGAAAGGTCGTAAGCAATTTTTGCAAAGGTACAGCATTCAGCTGAATCAGAGGGCTCAAGCATGGGAGTTTTTGATGCGATTGCGTGATGGCGGGAGTCCTGCTCGTTCTGCGAGGAGTGCATACCCGGGTCGTCTGCAACAGCGCATACCATACCGCCGTTAACACCGATGTAAGAAGCGGTGTAAAGAGGGTCAGCGGCAACGTTAAGACCGACGTGCTTCATAGCGCAGAAGCTTCTTGCACCACCGGTTGCGGCGCCGAAGGCAACCTCAAAGGCCACCTTTTCATTGGGTGCCCATTCGGAATAAATATCGTCGTATTTTGAAACGAATTCGGTAATTTCGGTGCTGGGTGTGCCGGGGTAGGAGGAAACAACGTTTACTCCTGCTTCCCACAGACCTCTTGCAACGGCTTCATTACCGAGCATAAGAGCTTTTTTCATTTTTATATCTCCTTGGTTATGATAGTCTTTTTTTGTTGCTTTCCGTGTGTCGGTTATCTTCTTTTTCTGAAGCGGAAAGTCCGGCAAAACACATATTATCCGACATTATACTACTCAGAAAAGTAGTTTATTTTCTGATTGGGAAAATAAAAGCAATTTATCATTAAGAATTATAATAAATTCCTTTAATCTTTTGTGCATTACGGCAGAAAGCTACAGATATAAGCTTGTAGCTTTAAGACTTTATAGTGCTAAAGCAACGCGAAGATGATAACATAATATCGTAATCTTGTCAAGGCTCTGTAGCGTAAAACTCTGAAATTTACCTGTTCTCTTTTCCCCGACCATACCCTTGACATTAACTGATATATTTAGTAAAATAAAAAGGTATAATTATATCCCACCGAAAAAACTGAAAAGGACAGGTGAAAATATGAAGTATATCTGGGAAAACCCCGAAATAATCAAAGAGAATAAGGAGGACGGCCACGTTATAGCTATGTGCTACGACAGAGCCGACAGTGCTGCAAAAAGAGCCGATTCTCCCTATAAGATGTCCCTTAACGGAAATTGGAAGTTCCATTGGGAAAAGGGTGTGGCAGAGCTTAGCACAAAGTTCAGAGAGCCGGATTTTGACGACAGTGCATGGGAAGAAATCACAGTGCCCGGCGTGTGGCAGATGCAGAAGGACTATACAAAGCCCTGGTACTATGCAAACTCATATCCCAACTGCATCAGCATTGAAAAGAGCAAGATTCCCTGCATCGACGTAAAGGGTCAGGAAATTGCAATGCACAGAACAAGCTTTATCCTTCCCGAAAACTGGTCGGGCAGAGAGGTGTTCCTTCATTTCGGAGCTGTCAAGGCGGGCCTTGCTGTTTATCTCAACGGCAAGTATGTAGGCTATTCACAGGGCTCCTTTACTCCCCATGAATTTGACGTAACAAAGTTCCTCAAGCCCGGTGTCAACGTGCTTGCGGCTGAGGTTTACCGCTATACCGACGGCACCTACCTTGAGGACCAGGATATGTGGTTCCTTTCGGGTATTTACCGTGAGGTTTATCTTTACAGCGAGCCCAAGGTATGCGTAAGAGATTTCTTTGTAAGAACAGAGCTTATCAATGATTATACCGATGCTGACCTGAGCCTTGATATTTTCCTCAAGGACTACACGGGCGGCGGAAAGAGCGTTAAGGTTGAGGCAACAATCCTCACCGCAGGCAAGCCCACTGTTGTAGGTGAATTTGAGGGCGTTACCGCTGCTGACGGAAACAAGGTTGTTTTCAAAAAGCGCGTTATCAAGCCTATGCTCTGGTCAAGCGAAAGCCCCACACTTTATACGCTTCTTATCAAGTGTGAATGTGAGGGTACCGTAACCTATAAGTCAATCCGCTTCGGCTTCAAGCAGGTGGAAATCAAGGGTGAAAAGATACTCGTAAACGGTCAGCCTCTTCTCATAAGAGGTGTAAACCGTCACGATTACGACCCCGATCACGGCTGGGCAGTGCCTGATGAGAGATATATTCAGGACCTTGACATAATGAAGCGCAACAACATAAACTCAATCCGTACAAGCCATTATCCCAACGACCCCAGATTCTATGACCTCTGCGACGAATACGGCTTCTGGGTTATGGATGAATGCGACCTTGAAACTCACGGCGTAAGAAGAAAGAATGTTCCCGGCAACAACCCCATGTGGACAAAGGCTGTTGTTGACCGTATGGAAAGAATGGTGCTCCGTGACAGAAACCACGCCTGCGTATTTATGTGGAGTCTCGGTAACGAGGCAGGCGACGGAAGCAACTTCCTCAGAATGAAGGAGGCGGCTCTTAAGCTTGACAACACAAGACAGTTCCACTATGAGGGCGACTTCGACTTTACAAAGAGTGACGTTATCAGCCGTATGTATCCCACCGAGGATCAGGTTGAAAAGCTCGGTAAGAAGGAGCCTCTGACAATCACCTGGTTTGATAATATCGCAAACGCCCTTGCTGCTGACAGTAAGCCCATTTCCAAGGAGCTTTACAACAAGCCCGTTGTATTCTGCGAATACGCTCACGCTATGGAAAATTCATTGGGTAACTTCCGTGAATATATGGATGCTTTTGAAAAGTATGACAACCTTTGCGGCGGTTATATCTGGGACTTCGTTGACCAGGCTATCCACAAGGTGAACGAAGACGGCGAGGATATGTGGCTTTACGGCACAGACTACGACGAGAAGGAATCCTGGATTCTTCCTCCCTATAACACCTGTGCTATTACGGGCAGTAACGTTTATTTCAATGCCAACGGTATTATTGCCGCTGACAGAAAGGTTCATCCCTCAATTCACGAGGTAAGAAAGGTTTACTGTGAGATTGAGGTCAAGGCAATAGATGCCGTAAGAGGCTCGTTTATTCTTAAGAACAAGCAGCTCTTCTCAGACCTTTCAAAGTTTGACATCAAATATCTTATCACGGAAAACGGTGAAAAGCTTTCAGAGGGCCTTCTTGACAGAGCGCTTTTTGAAAAGCTTGCACCTCTTTCACAGATGGATCTCAAGCTTGACTGCAGTGCCTTCCTTGAAAGAAAGGGCGAGGTTATCATAACCTTCTCATACCTCAGAAGAGAGGCCTGCCGCTTTGCCCCCGCAGGCTACGAGCAGGGCTGGGATCAGTTCATTCTCAAGTCAGCAGACGAAAATGAAAAGGCTGTTTATGAGGACAGCGTGGAAATTGAAGGTACGGAAAAGAAGTTTGACGTTGTCGGCAAGGATTTCCGCTACAGATTTGAAAAGGGTCAGCTCGTTTCTATAGTAAAGGGCGAAAAGGAATACCTTATCGGTTCGCTCAGACCCAATTATTTCAGAGCTCTTACCGATAACGATATCGACGTTTTCAATTTCGTACCTCCCCTCATTCCTTTCCAGCCTCTCTTCCAGTGGAGAAGAGCTACCGATGCACTCAAGACAAAGGCTACCTTTGTACACAAGTACAGCCACAGCGCATACGTTGAAACAACGGTTTCCGTTATGGGTATGAAGGACGTAAAAATGACCTATACCGTATATCCCGACGGTAAGATTGACGTTACCCACGAGGGTACCGCTACCCTTCAGAATATGGTGCGCTTCGGCACAACACTTACAATGGCAAGAGAGTTTGATAACGTCAAGTGGTACGGCAGAGGTCCCCACGAGAACTATATCGACAGAAGAACGGGCGCAAGAATTGCTCTTCATCAGATGTCTGTTACCGATATGGAGCATCACTATATGCGTCCTCAGGAAAACGGTCACAGAACTGACGTCAGAATGATGGAAATCACCAACGGGGCAGGCGAAGGCTTACGCTTTACAAAGAAGGGTGAAAAGCCCTTTGCAATCAACTGCCACCATTACACAGTCAACGACCTTGACGATGCAACTCACATCCATTCACTCAAGCATAAGGATTTCACAACCGTTTGCATTGACCTTATGCAGAGAGGTATCGGCGGTGACACACCGGGCAACGCCTGCCTTCGTGAGCCCTATATTATGCATAAGGGCACTAAGTACAGCTACGCTTATACCATTGAGGTTATCTGATTAGTAGTAAGTAGCAAGCAGTAAGGAGGACACCTTTCGGGTGTCCGACAGACAAAATATAAAGCCAACACGTTTTTCGTGTTGGCTTTAACTTTTGTTCGAAAAGTGTAATTCTGATGCCCGCAGGGCATCCCTTACTACTTGCTACTTACTACTCTTATCAGGCTCTTGCAACCATTTCACCGTAAAGCTCTTTTTCTTCCTTGATGAATTTTTCGATTGCTTCAACGGAAGGCATAGCGGCTGAGCAGCTGTGAGCTGAAATGAGCATTGATGCGGAAGCGGTGCCGAATTCGAGAGCATCAATCATTTCCCAGCCTTCAAGTAAGCAGCGGATAAATGCACTTGCGTAACCGTCGCCGCCGCCGAAGCCCTTCATAGCCTTAACGGGGAAGGGCTTGATTGAGTAGCTCATACCGTCGTTTGTGTAAGCGGTTGAGCCGTCCTTGCCGTGCTTGATGATAACGATTTTTGCACCGTAGGAGTGCCAGAGCTTTGCGCTTTCCTCGTCGGTTTTGCAAACACCTGTGATAGCTTCGGTAAGGTCGTATTCCTCTCTTGAGCCGAGGATGATATCGGCGTTGCGGGCAACCATCTGATAGTAAACTGAAATTTCGTCCTTGTTTTTCCATGTGTAGGGACGGTAGTCGATGTCGAAGATAACGACCACGTTGTTTTTCTTTGCAAGCATCATAGCCTTTAAAGCGGCATCTCTTGAGGGGCTCATTGAAAGAGCCGTGCCCGAAATAACAATTGCCTTTGCTGATGCTATGTATTCCTCGTCAACCTCTTCAGGCTCAAGCATAAGGTCTGCTATTGCATCACGGTACATAAGAATTGAGCTTTCAGTGGGACTCTTGATTTCAGTGAAGGTAAGACCGATTTTTTCACCGTTCTTTGCTCTGAAAATGTGTGAGGTGTCGATGCCGTCGTTTTCAAAATAGTTAACAACGAAATCACCGTGCTGGTCGTCTGAAACCTTACCGATGAAGCCTACCTTCTTGCCGAGTCTTGCAAGGCCGACTGCGATGTTTGCAGGTGAGCCACCCACATACTTGTTGAAGTTGCAGCTTTCAGCAAGGGGTCTGTTCATATCGGTGGGGTTGAAGTCGATTGCAACTCTGCCTATGGGGATAACGTCGAGGGGCTTGCTCTGATCAAATTCTACGTATTTCATAATTTCAGTTCCTTTCTTATGTTGATTATTCTGCTTTGCCGACCGAATAAAAAATTTCCATATGCTTCTTTGCGTTTTCGTAAGCGCCGGCTATTTCTGCCTGATGAAGGTCGTAATAGCCTTTTATTGTTCCCTTTTCATAGCCCTCTCTTGCCTTGCCCTCTGCAGCGGCAAAGGTTGCGGTGGCTATGTTGATTTTCTTTATACCGTTCTGATGACAGCGGATGAAATCCTCAGGCTCTATGCCTGTTCCGCCGTGAAGCACGAGAGGCACGTCAACGCTGCTCTTTACTTTTTCAAGAATGTCAAATCTCAGCTCGGGAGCATCCTTATAGAAGCCGTGAGCATTGCCTATGGCAATTGCAAGGGCATCGACACCCGTTCTTTCGGCAAAGATTTTTGCCTGCTCGGGGCTTGTGCAACGCATAGCGATATCAACACTGCCGTCCTCACTGCCGCCTACACATCCTATCTCAGCTTCAACTGCCGCACCGTAGCCCTTGGCGAGAGCAACAACCTCTTTGGTTTTTGCTATATTTTCTTCAACGCTGAGGTGTGAGCCGTCAAACATAACAGAGGTAAAGCCGAGCCTTAAGGCCTGACCTATACACTCGATTGTGGTGCCGTGGTCAAGGTGTACCGCAACGGGTACCGTGGCATTTTTTGCCGCCGCAAGCATAGCCGGTCCTATAACGGCAAGCGGGGAATGGTTAAGACGTACCTCTGCAATCTGCAGAATGATGGGTGACCTTGTTTCCTCTGCGGCCTTTACAACGCCGAGAATCATTTCAAGGTTTGCAACACTGAATGAGCCGACTGCATAACCGCCTTTCCGGGCGTCGTCAAGCAGGTTTTTCATATTGGCAAGTGGCATAGACAGCACTCCTTTTATTCTATTGATTTAAGGGATTCAACCATATCTACTTTTTTAAGCTTTCTGTGAAGCACAATGCTTACAAACATTGAGAAAACAAAGGCAAGTAAAGAGGCGTAAACGAAGCTCTTTGCCGAAAGGCCTCTGCCGAACATAAGAATGTCAACCTCAGCCATGAATATAACAAGCTTATGCAGCAATATACCGCATACAAGACCTTCGGCTATACCGATAAGGGTAAGAATAATGTTTTCTCTGAAAATATATGAGGAAACCTCAAGGTTATCAAAGCCCAGCACCTTTATTGTGGCAATTTCCTTTGTGCGCTCCGTTATATTGATTATTGAAAGGTTATAGAGCACCGTGAAGGCAAGAAGTGCGGCGGAAGCAATAAGGATAAGCACTATTGCGCTCAGTGAATCCATAACGTTTTCAAAGGAATTCTGAATCTGGCTTGTGAAAGCTACTGCACTTATTTCATATTCGCTCATAAGCTCCTTGGCAAGAGCGTTTTTCTGCTCGTCGCTAACACCGTCAATTGCAAAGTTTGCCGTTATATAGTTGTAAGCGGGCATAGAGCCGAAAATACCGCAATAAAGGTTTTTGGAAAGATAGATGTAATGGAAGGCGTAGTTTTCGGTTACCGCGGCAACGGGTATCGTTACGGCGTGGTTATCGTCTATAATGAGCTTAAGGCTGTCGCCCTCCTTTACGCCTAACTCTGAGGAAAGCTTTTCGGTTATTATTGCGCCGCTGTCGGTAAGCTGATGCACCTGACCCGTTTTGCGGTCTCTGAGGTTTATATATCTGCCCAGCTCAGAGGCGTATTCCGGCACGACAAGATAGGTTTCCTGAGGCTCGTCTGCTTCATCTGAGGTGGTGTCAAATACCGACATATAGTTCATAAGTGCGGAGCTTACGAGAGGCTGATTTGTAACCGTGTCGTAGGCGTCGCTTTTAACAACGGTGGTATCAAAGGAGCCGTTGAGAACAAGCTGCATATCGTAGTTCCACACGCGGTCCTCCTTGATGAACTGATTGTACATTGTCTTGTCAATGGAATCGTTAAGGCCGAAGCCGGCAAGCAGAAGTGCGGTACAGCCTGCAACTGCCATTGTAGCCATAACAAAGCGTTTTCCGTTTCTGAAAACATTTCTGAGGGTTACCTTCCAGGTGAAGCCGAGTCTTGACCAGATTGCGGGGAATTTTTCAAGGAAAACCTTCTTACCTGATTTCGGGGCTTTTGAACGCATAAGGGTTGAGGGTACAACCCTAAGGCTCTTGCGGCAGGTGATGTAGGTTGCAAGCACCGTTGAGCCGATAGCCGCAGCCATACCGGGAATGGCGTAGCCTATGCGGTAGGAAAGTATAACGTCGGGCATATCGAACAGAATTTTATATGCGGTGGTAACTGCAAAGGGGAAGAGGGCAAAGCCAAGGAAGGAGCCGGCTACCGAGCCTATCAGAGAAGCCATAAGGGCGTAGATGATATATTTGGACATAATCTCCGTATCCGTCATACCGAGAGCCTTGAAGGTGCCGAGAATCGTACGGTCCTCTTCGATCATACGGGTCATTGTGTTAAGGCATACGAGGGCGGAAACAAGGAAGAAGAACCAGGGGAAGATGAGAGAGAGTGCGGCGGTTCTTTTTGCCGTTGTGTTATAGTCGTCATAGCCCAAAAGAGCCTCGTCGCGGGTGTTGACATACCATTTTGCGTTGTCAAGGCCGAGAAGGAACTGCTGCGCCTGGTCAAGCTGATTTCTTGCTATTTCAAGCTTGTCGTAGGCTTCGTTCTTTGCAGCCTGGAACTCTGCTTCAACGGTGGGAGCCTTTTCCTTTGCAGCTTCGACGCTTGTTCTGTAAATAGCAATCTGATTTTTCATATCGGAAAGCTGAGTGAGAGCCTCCAATTCACCGAACTGTATATCGTAGCCTGCGCTTGTAAGCTCCTTTTCGGCGGCTTCAAGCTGTGCCTTGCTCGTTTCAAGGGTAGCCTCAAGAGCTTTCAGCTTGTTAACGAGCTCTTCTGCATTTTTCAGTTCCGCCTCTTTTTGTGCAAGCACTGCACGGGACTGCATAAGATCCTCCTTTGAGGCGGCGAGCTTAACCTCAAGGGTCTGAAGCTGAGGCTCCATATACGCGGCGATTTCTTCCGCCGTACCTACAGCTGTAAGACTGCTTATGGTGCTTATTATCTGGTCGACCTCAGGGCCTACAAGACCTGACTGTGTGAAGCGGTCAATAATTCCCTGAACACCGCTGTCCTGAGTTTCGTTAAACTGATCAAGGGCGGAGCGGGTGGTTGCAAGCAGATTTTCAAGAGTGCTTACGGTTGAAAGCATAGTGTTGACCTGCATAGAAGCAACGTTCCATTCGGTCTGAGCGTTTGAAAGCTCTGCCTCAGCGTTGGAATACTTTTCTATGGTGGCCTTTGCCTCGTTGTATTCCGTCATCTTCTGCTCCCACTTAGCGTACTGTGTTGAATGCTCAAGCTTGCTTGAGTCGATGAGCTGAGAAACCTCTTCAGCCTTCTGGTTATATTCAAGCTGATACTGCTGAAGCTTTTCGTCACCGTTTTCTGCCATGTCAAGAATCAGGGCAACCTGCTCCTCGCCGTCGGCTATGCTTTGCTCAACCTTGGTTTTTGTTGCGGCATATTCTGCCTCACTGTCGAGCACCTTCTGCGTATATTCAGCCTTGAGAGAGGCTGTTCTTGAAGAAAGCAGCTCGGGTGCTATAGAGGAAATATAGTCGGTATAGCTCTTGACATAGCTTTTATATTCGTCGGAATAAAGCTCAAAGCCGTCTGTGCCTGCAAGCTTTATGTTCATTGAGGAATAATAATCGGAAAGAAAGTTTTCCGACGGCACGTAACAGAAGGTGCCGAGCTTGCCTGTTCCTACCGTTGTGTTGCCTCTTTCGTAAGAAATGTAAAGAGGCGTTCTGATTATACCTACGATTGTGTATTCGGTGTTTTTCAGCGAACCGGTTATATCTGTTCTGTCACCGCTGACGGTAAGCACCGTACCGATTTTAAATTCCTCGGGTGTTGAAAGGTAGCTTCCGTCAACCACACACTGATTGGCTGAGGTTGGCCAGTTACCCGCAATAAGCTGAGGGCGGTTCATATATGCGGGATCGTTGTAGCCCGCTTCGCGGTTTGCTACGTCGTTAAGGTCAAGAGAAAGCACGCGGATTGTCATCTCCGAGCCGTCAATGTCGTTTATGGTTTTACCGTCAGCCTTAACCACGCCGTCAACGAATTTTTCGCCCCGTACAGCCTCGATGCCGTTTATTGAAGAGATGACCCTGATGTCGTTGTCGGTTATGCCTGCTGTTGAAATAACCTGAATATCCATAGCGTTTGAAGAGTGCATATATTCAGTTATTGTTTCCAGCATATCGGGTGCAGTGGCGTTCATACCGGCAAAAAAGCTGATGCCCAGGGCGACAATGGCTATTATGGATACAAAACGCGGCAGAGTACGGCGTACGGTGCGCACTGCATCTGTTATAAGAATTCTGTTAGTTTTCATATAAATCCTCGTTTTTCTTACCACTCCAGCTTTTCAACGGGAACGGGGAAGTCGTTGACAGCAATCTGTACCACCTTACCCGAGCGCATGGTGATAATTCTGTCGGCCATCGAAGCCAGAGCACCGTTGTGGGTGATAACTACAACGGTTGTGCCGGTTTCGCGGCAGGTTTTATGAAGCAGAGAAAGAATCTGCTTACTTGTTTTGTAGTCGAGAGCACCGGTGGGCTCGTCGCAAAGGAGTATCTTCGGGTTTTTGGCAAGAGCTCTTGCTATGGAAACTCTCTGCTGCTCACCGCCTGAAAGCTGTGAGGGGAAGTTGTCCATTCTTTCCTCAAGGCCCACTTTTCTGAGAATAACCTCGGGCTTTATGGGCTTTTTGCACATCTGTGTGGCAAGCTCAACATTTTCAAGAGCCGTAAGGTTGGGCACAAGGTTATAGAACTGGAAAATAAAGCCTACGTCATAGCGACGGTAATCAATAAGCTGATCCTCGTTAAGGTCGGTTATTGTTCTGCCGCCTACGCGCACCTTGCCGTCGTCACAGCTGTCCATACCGCCGAGTATGTTAAGCACGGTACTTTTACCTGCACCGCTGGTGCCGACGATAAGGCAGAATTCACCCTTTTCAATTGAAAAGCTTACGCCGTCAACTGCGGGTATGGATATTTCGCCTGTCTGATATCTTCTGTAAACCGAATCGAATTCAATAAAGCTCATTTTAATCTCCTGTATTTTAAGAAGTGCTGTTTCATATAAAGCTTCTTGTAACCTGAGTGATTTCATCACCGGTCTGAGAGTCAACAACCGTTACGGTGCAGCTGCGGGGTGAATCGGTAAGAAGCACCTGATAGCTGTAAATGCAAAGGTCTGCGATATATTCCGCAAGAAGCGACGAGTCAGTTTTTTTGTAGCCCTTTTTATCAACCTTGATTGTCACCTCGGAATAATCCGTATTGGGAATATATGTGTGGAACCAGGGGTAGGTTTCGCTTTCAATAAGCGGCAAAAGGGTGTTGAGGATATGTCTGCGCTGTTCGGCAAGGGTCGAGTTGTAAACCGAAGCGGTCATTTTGAAGGTTACCTCGCCTGTTTCCTCGTTTTTTGTGAAGGATATGTAGTTCTTTTTTGTGCAGTAGAGCTGAAGGTCGTTCTGATACTGCAGGTCAAGAGTGTTTATGTAGCTTGCGGGAACGGTAACGGTAATTTCAGAGGTAGGGTCCGTAGTGCCGCTGAATTTTGTTGTGGTAACAACCTCTGAAACAAGAGTGCCGTCATCATCGTGAGAATAAAAAACCACACCGTCCTGTGTTGTTGCGGCGGTTGAATCAGTGGGGGTTGAAGTGCTTTTTGAACAGGCGGCAAGCGAAAGAAGTGTAAGCAGTGCCGCAAGAATACATATCAGTTTTTTCATAGTTAGGCTCCTTTGCTGAAACTATATTTTAACAGTATAACATTGTAGCATATAAGCTGTGAAAATTCCACTAAAACAGCAAAAATTAACACAAAATTTAACGTGAAAGCGAAAAGTAAAATAAGTTGTGTAAATTTCGACAAAATCAACAGTAAATTTTGTTAATCTATATGTAAAAAAACAATAGACTTTTGACTGTAAATTTGTTAAAATCTTTAGGAGTGAAAATACAAGGGAGCATTCTCTGTGTTTTCTGCTGAATTATTTAGTAAATTATTTTTAGGAGGAGATTCCAATGTCAAAGAAATGGGTATACCTTTTCAAAGAAGGCAACGGCAGCATGAGAGAACTTCTCGGCGGTAAGGGCGCAAACCTCGCTGAAATGACAAACCTCGGCCTTCCCGTTCCTCAGGGCTTCACAATTACAACTGAAGCTTGCACACAGTATTATGAAGACGGTCGTAAGATCAACGACGAAATCGTTGCTGAGATCATGGCTAACATCGAAAAGATGGAAGAGATCACAGGCAAGAAGTTCGGCGATCTTGAAAGACCTCTCCTTGTATCGGTACGTTCAGGTGCTCGTGCATCAATGCCCGGTATGATGGATACAATCCTTAACCTTGGTCTTAACGAAGATGTTGTTAAGGTTATGGCTGAAAAGTCAGGCAACGAAAGATGGGCATACGACTGCTACAGAAGATTCATTCAGATGTATTCAGACGTTGTTATGGAAGTTGGTAAGAAGTACTTCGAGGAGCTCATCGACAAGATGAAGGAAGACAGAGGCGTAACTCAGGATACAGAGCTTACCGCTGCTGACCTCAAGGAGCTTGCAGAGCAGTTCAAGGCTGAATACAAGGCTAAGATCGGCCAGGACTTCCCCTCAGATCCCAAAGAGCAGCTTATGGGCGCTGTTAAGGCTGTTTTCCGTTCATGGGATAACCCCCGTGCAAACGTTTACCGCCGTGATAACGACATTCCCTATTCATGGGGTACTGCTGTTAACGTTCAGGCTATGGCTTTCGGTAACATGGGTGAGGACTGCGGTACAGGTGTTGCTTTCACACGTGACCCCGCTACCGGTGAAAAGAAGCTTATGGGTGAATTCCTTACAAATGCACAGGGTGAAGACGTTGTTGCAGGTGTAAGAACTCCGATGCCCATCGCTGAAATGGCTGAAAAGTTCCCCGCTGCTTTCAAGCAGTTCACAGAAGTTTGCGCACTTCTTGAAAATCACTATCACGATATGCAGGATATGGAGTTCACCGTTGAAAACGAAAAGCTCTATATGCTTCAGACAAGAAACGGTAAGAGAACTGCACAGGCTGCTCTTCAGATCGCTGTTGACCTCGTTGCTGAGGGTCACAAGACCAAGGAAGAAGCTGTTGCAATGATCGATCCCAGAAACCTTGACACCCTTCTTCATCCTCAGTTTGATGTTAAGGCTCTCAAGGCTGCTACTCCTCTCGGTAAGGGCCTCGGTGCTTCTCCCGGTGCTGCATGCGGTAAGGTTGTATTCACAGCTGAAGATGCAGTTGCATGGAACGAGAAGGGCGAGAAGGTTATCCTTGTTCGTCTTGAGACATCACCTGAAGATATCACAGGTATGAAGGCTGCTCAGGGTATCCTTACAGTACGTGGCGGTATGACATCACACGCAGCTGTTGTTGCCCGCGGTATGGGTACCTGCTGTGTATCAGGCTGCCAGGAAATCGCAATGGACGAAGAAAACAAGAAGTTCGTTCTTGCAGGCAAGACCTTCGTTGAAGGCTCAGAGATTTCAATCGACGGTTCAACAGGTAACATCTATGACGGTATCATCCCCACAGTAGATGCTGAAATTTCCGGTAACTTCGGAACAATCATGGGTTGGGCTGACGAATTCAGAACCCTTAAGGTAAGAACAAATGCAGATACACCCGCTGACGCTAAGAAGGCTGTTGAGCTCGGTGCTGAAGGTATCGGTCTTTGCCGTACAGAGCATATGTTCTTCGAGGCTGACAGAATCGCTGCATTCCGCGAAATGATCTGTTCAGATACAGTTGAAGAAAGAGAAGCAGCTCTTGCTAAGATTCTTCCCATGCAGCAGGGCGACTTCGAAGCTCTTTACGAGGCTCTTGAAGGTAACCCCGTTACCATCCGTTTCCTCGATCCTCCTCTCCACGAGTTCGTACCCACAGAAGAAGCTGACATCGCAGCACTTGCAGAAGCTCAGGGCAAGACCGTTGAGGATATCAAGAACATCATTTCTTCACTTCACGAATTCAACCCCATGATGGGTCACAGAGGCTGCCGTCTTGCAGTTACATATCCTGAAATTGCAAAGATGCAGACAGCTGCTGTTATCCGTGCAGCTATCAACGTAAGCAAGGCTCATCCCGACTGGAACATCGTTCCCGAAATTATGATTCCTCTTGCAGGCGACGTTAAGGAGCTCAAGTACGTTAAGAAGTTTGTTGTTGAAACAGCTGACGCTGAAATCGCAGCTGCAGGCGCAGACCTCAAGTACGAAGTAGGTACAATGATCGAAATCCCCAGAGCAGCTCTTACAGCTGATGAAATCGCTAAGGAAGCTGACTTCTTCTGCTTCGGCACCAACGACCTTACTCAGATGACCTACGGCTTCAGCCGTGACGACGCAGGTAAGTTCCTTGATGCTTACTACGATGCAAAGATCTTCGAAAACGATCCCTTTGCAAAGCTCGACCAGACAGGCGTTGGCAAGCTTATGGATATGACCCTTAAGCTTGGTAAGCCCGTTAACCCTGCTCTCCACTGCGGTATCTGCGGCGAGCACGGCGGTGACCCCACATCAGTTGAGTTCTGCCACAAGATCGGCCTCGACTATGTATCATGCTCACCCTTCCGTGTGCCCATCGCAAGACTTGCAGCAGCTCAGGCAGCAATCGCAAATAAGTAATCCGTTTTTGGATAGAACTGATTCCCGCCGATTTTTCGACGGGAATTTTGTTTATAGGTATGCAATTGCGACACAGGCAGCTATTGCCGATGGCAGGAAGTAATCTTCACTCAGTTCGCTGAATTCACCCTGGCGATTGAGGATGCACAGGAATATGTCTATTCCATATCCCCGACAAAGCGTGTAAGAGGCTGGCGAGATATTGAAGTGAAACTCTATATTTAAAATGAACTCCTCATCGAGAAATCGGTGAGGAGTTTTATGCGCAGTCCGTTTTTTTGGGACAGTAAATCGCAGGTTTCTGTTGAGTTTTCTTGCAAAGTGATTTATACTGTAAGAAAGAGGTGGATTATAATGAAAAATACCAGTTGGAAACATCCTTTTCCCACATTTACCGACAAGATGTTTGACGGCAACAAAGATGGGAAATTGGATGCTTTTGAAACGGCGTTTCGTGATGCTCATATCGAAGAAATGAACCGAAACGCAGCAAAACAGGACACCCAGCCGAAACGCAGTTTGATTATTCCGGAGAACCCAGCCGAAAAGCCGGTTTATAACGGAACGGAAACCAATGATAGTAAAAACAATGTCAATACAACTCCCATCGGCGTTCAGTTGGTCTTTATTCTGATTGCTATAGTTGTATTAGTCGGTGGTTTTATTATGGCATTATCAACCGAAGGGACAATGTTTATTAAAGCGATTGTTTTATTCGGTGCGGGTGCTATTGTAATCGGATTGTTAAAGTTTGTCGGGGTATATAAATAAACCATACGGAGAGGTAGAAACACTGAGGAAAATTTTGATGACACAGAGTTTGTAGAGCGTGGAGAAATAACCATTCTCGCACGTTGGCAACGAAACGAATTGAAAATGAAAACCGCTGTAAATATTTTTGGAGATGATACCGAAACCATTGAAAAGGGTTATGCTTATTTTGAGTATAACGGTATTCAAATTCAGTATAGTTGCAAATCAGATGAACATATGATATGTAATAAAGTCAACGGCATTTGTGACATTATGGGTGCTGAAGGCACGGATGGTTTGACTGCTCGCGGAATCACTTGTAGCAAGGCATAAGCAATTAAATAATTTAATAATCAACCTATAAAGAGTGCGTGAGGGACAAGCCCTATGACCGCCGACAACCTGCCGAAAGGTAAGGTGCCAATGCTTGAACGATAGGGTTATAATCTTTATGAGCGATCCTATTGTGACGATGGGGTTGCTCTTTTTTGCTCTTATAGGAATATATCTATAAAGGAGACATAAAACATGAGAACAATCAATAATCTAATCCGGACAGAAAAGAAGGTTTATATCTTTCTAAAGGACAAGGCTACTCGGTATCGCTTTATGAGCGATGCAGACCGAGAAGGAATAACCTACGGTGATAATGTAAAAGCTACCGACCGACCTGTTGATGATGTAATGGCATTGCAGTCTGATGGAACAATTTGTTTTCTCGGTTGGGCAGGGCGTGTGTGTTATCATTATGCCCACCAAAACAACATCATCCGAGTTGATTATGAAAAATACATAAATGGTGATGTCGATTATATAATAACCAAATAAATAATAGTGTAAATAGTTTTAAAAATGTAATGTAATTTAACAATAGCGAAATTGAAAGCAATTATTAGTTTCGCACATTCGACAAAACACAGACCTCCTTGTAAAATGGTATTACCAAATACAAGGAGGTCATTTTTATGTTTAATAAGAAAACTAAACTGAAGCTCACGGACTTTGAGTGTAACCTGTTAATCAATGGAATGAACGAATTCCGAAATATGCTTCTCTCGGACGGCATCCCCACAGAAGATGTTGATGAACTGCTCCTGAAAATAATCAACAAATCCTCACCGGCAGGGGTGAGGATTCGGGTGTGTAAATAATATTATAGCTTGCAGATGTCGGCTTCGGTTATTGTGTGATATCCCGCTTCTTCAAGAGCCTTTTCTGTGGCGGCATTATCTTCAACTCTTATTACAACATATGCGTGCTTTTCCGTACGGGACATAAAGGCGTAAAGATAATCCATATTGATTTTCTTTTCGTCAAGAACACTGAGTGCACCGGAAAGCTTGCCGGGAGCATCGCCGATTTTTACACCGACAACGTCGGTTATTTTTATAAGGTAGCCTGCCTCAGTGAGTACCTTTTCAGCGGTTTCATTGTCGTTTACGATAAGCCTGAGCATACCGAAATCCTGAGTTTCGGCAATTGAAAGAGCTCTGATATTAACGTCGTGCTTCGAAAGGGCTTCGGTAACGGAAACCAATGTGCCCTGCTTGTTTTCAACAAATACTGTCAACTGTTTAATAGCCATAATCAAATCTCCTGTCTTAAAATATTATATTAACTTTCTCTTATCAATAACACGTACTGCCTTGCCCTCACTTCTTGCAATAGACTTGGGTGCAACAAGGTGAACAGACGGGTTAATGCCGAGCATAGCCTTCATGGCATTTGCAAGTGATTTTTCCATAGCAAGAACTTCGCTTACCTTATCGGTGAACTTTTCAACTGTCATTTCAACGTTGACCTCAAAGGTGTCGGTGTTGTTCTTTCTGTCAACAACTATCTGATAGTTGGGCTCGTAGCCCTCGTTGAGAAGAACTGTTTCAATCTGGCTGGGGAATACGTTTACGCCGCGGATGATAAGCATATCGTCTGTTCTGCCCATGGGCTTGGCCATCTTGATAAGGGTACGTCCGCAGGAGCACTTTTTACGTGAAAGCACACAGATGTCGCGGGTACGGTAGCGAAGAAGAGGGAAGGCCTCTTTATCAAGAGAGGTAAATACAAGCTCGCCCTTGCTGCCCTCGGGAAGAACCTCGCCTGTATCAGGGTCAATGATTTCTGCATAGAAATGGTCCTCGTTAACGTGCATACCGGTCTGCTCACTGCATTCAAATGAAACGCCCGGACCTGTTGTTTCGGTAAGGCCGTAAATATCATAAGCCTTTATGCCGAGAGTTGCCTCAATGCCTTTGCGCATTTCCTCTGTCCAGGGTTCTGCGCCGAAGATGCCGGCTTTAAGAGGAATATCCTCGGGCTTGTAGCCCTGCTCCTTGAGAGTTTCACCGATATATGCGGCATAGGACGGAGTACAGCAGAGGATAGTGGCCTTAAGGTCCGTCATAAACTGAATCTGTCTTTCAGTGTTACCTGATGACATGGGAAGAGTGAGACAGCCGACCTTATGTGAGCCGCCGTTAAGACCGGGACCGCCTGTGAAAAGTCCGTAGCCGTAAGCAACCTGACACACGTCCTTGTTTGAGCCGCCTGCGGCAACGATTGCACGAGCACAGCAGTCCTCCCATAAATCTACGTCCTTCTGTGTGTAGAAAGCAACTACACGGCGGCCTGTTGTGCCTGATGTAGACTGAATACGTACACAATCATCAAGAGGCTTTGCAAGAAGACCGTAAGGATAAGCATCGCGTAAATCTGCTTTTGTGAGGAAGGGGAGTTTGTGTAAGTCTTCAATTCCCTTGATGTCCTCGGGCTTTACGCCTTTTTCATCCATAAGATTGCGGTAGTAAGGTACGTTTTCATAAACGTGCTTTACCTGCTTTACGAGTTTTTCCGACTGAAGCTTTTTCATTTCCTCAACCGGCATTGTTTCAATTTCCTTCTGGTAGTAGTTTTGTGCCATTCTGAACACCCTTTCTTTGCTGTTTTTTTGTCAGATTCAGATAGTTTTTCGGAGTGTGAGAGGAAATAAAAAATCCTCTGCATTCCGATAAAGAATACAGAGGACGAGAAATTACTATCCCGTGGTACCACCTCAGTTCGTCACTGTTTCGCAACAGCGACCTTATCAGGTACTGACATACCTTAGTTCTGTGACGGGAACACCCGTTGCAGCCTACTTAAGATTTCTCTTGTTCAGTGCACTGCTAACAGAATGAATTCGAGAAGGACGTCCTCATTGCCTCGCACCGCCCGGCAACTCTCTTGAGATTCTTTCCGACCTACTGGTTTCTGCTCAACGCATTTAGATTAAACGGCTATCTTTTGATTGCTGTTTATGAGTGCATTATATTCCTGCGAAAACAAATTGTCAAGATGATTTTGTAAAAAAATTCAAAAAAATGTATAAAAATAATCTTAAACAGATTTATATGCATAAATCGTCCGCCTTATACAACAGCACAAGGCGGGCTTTTTTATTTTATCTGTGCTTCAACAAGACTGCCATGACAGTACTTCTTGCGAAGAACGGGCTTTTCAATTTTGCCGGTGGGATTCCGCGGTACCTTTTCGAAGATGATTTTCCTCGGTCTCTTATAGCGGGGAAGCTCCTGACAGAATTCGTTGATTTCGTCTTCCGTACAGGTTACGCCGTCCTTGAGCTCGATAACGGCAAGCGTTTTTTCGCCCAGACGCTCGTCGGGAATACCGATAACCGCAACGTCCTTGATTTTTTCGTGCTTTCTCAGAGCGTCCTCTATCTGTACCGGATAGATGTTTTCACCGCCGGATATAACGACGTCCTTTTTACGGTCAACAAGGTAAATGAAGCCGTCCCCGTCAATTCTGCCCATATCGCCCGTGTAAAGCCAACCGTCCTTGAGTACCTCGTCTGAGGCCTCTTTGTTTTTATAATAGCAGAGCATTACACCGGGACCCCTGACAATAAGCTCACCTATATCACCCTGAGTCACTTCATTGCCGTTTTCATCAACAATTTTTGCTTCCCAGAGATAGCCCGGCTTGCCGATTGCACCAACCTTGCGGATGTTTTCAACACCGAGATGCACACAGCCGGGTCCGATTGATTCGGAAAGGCCGTAGTTTGTGTCATACTGGTGGTCGGGGAATATGGCTTTCCAGCGCTTGATAAGGCTCGGGGGTACGGGCTGGGCACCAATGTGCATAAGCCTCCACTGCGAAAGAAGATAATCGTCAAGATTTACCTTGCCGCTTTCTATTGCATCAAGTATATCCTGAGCCCAGGGGACAAGCAGCCATACTATTGTACACTTTTCTTCCGTAACCGTACGCAGAATCCATTCGGGCTTAACACCGCGCAGAAGTACTGCTCTGCTGCCGCTTAAAAGACTGCCGAACCAATGCATCTTGGCACCGGTATGATACAGCGGGGGGATGCAGAGGAAAACATCGTTTTCCGTCTGGCCGTGATGCTTCTGCTCTGTCATACACGATGAAATAAGAGCCTTATGGTTGTGCAGAATAGCCTTGGGAAAGCCGGTTGTGCCCGATGAGAAATAAATTGCCGCGTGGTCATCTTCTTCAAGAATAACGGGAGGAGCTGTTGAAGAGCAATAATTCATCATTGCACAGCAATCCTCACTGTATGAAGGACCGTCCTTGCCTACAAAGAACATAGTTTTAACATCGGGAATATCCTTTGATATTGCATCAATTCGCTCAATGAATTCCTTGCCGAAGATGAGCACCTCGCAGTCTGCAAGCTCAAGGCAGTATTTGATTTCATCGCTCGAGTAGCGGAAATTCATAGGTACCGCGATACAGCCTGCCTTCAGAATGCCGAAATAAAGTGGAAGCCATTCAAGGGAATTCATAAGAAGAATGGCGATTTTTGTGCCTCTTTTAAAGCCGCGGCCCAGAAGCAGATTGGCAAAGCGGTTTGCTCTGCGGTCAAAGGTTTTCCAGCTCATTTCACGGCGGTAGGGTGTGCCTGCGTTTGCACTTTCTATAAGACTTGCCTCTCTCCATGTAACGGCACTGTCCCGCTCCTCCGAGGGATTAACCTCAACCAGAGCAATTTCCGAGCCCTTTAGACGGGCGTTGCGTTCAAGTAAATCTGTAATTACCATTTTGTTTCTCCTTTGGCTTGTTGCCGTGCAGCGGGCACTCTGCGGCCCGACACAAATGCGACTTTAATAATTTAACACATAAAAGCGTAAAAGTCAATAGAGTTTTACTAAATAAAAGCTGTTATTAAAAAGAGAATTTACAAGCACCGTGAAAAACAGCGGGACTCAGTGCGTTTGCAGAATAAAAAATATCGGCAAGCAGTATGACGGTACACAAAAAAAGACGGTTTATGTTGATTTGTGTAAGTAATTGTGTTATAATCCTTTCATCAGGAGCTTTTGGTGTTTCTTTATCAAACACCAAAAGCTCTTTTTTGAGGTGGTTTTATGAAAAAAAGAGTGCTTTATACAGAACTTTGTTATGCTTTGGGTCTGGTGATTATGGCCTTTGCAGCTGCTTTTACGGAAAAGGCGGATTTCGGTATGTCTATGGTTGTTGCACCTGCCTATATATTGCATCTTAAGCTGTCACAGCTTTGGCCGTGGTTCACCTTCGGTGTTGCCGAATATATATTTCAGGGCCTTCTTGTTGTTTTGACGGTAGTAATTATGAGAAAATTCAGGCTCTCATATCTCTTTTCTTTTGTTACTGCCGTTTTATACGGTACACTTCTTGATATTGCCATAAATATTATTGAACCTTTGCCCGATGAAAGCCTTGCACTGCGCCTTGTGTGGTATGTGGCGGGCACCGTTTTCTGTTCTCTTGCCGTGTCTTTGTTTTTTCATAGCTATATTTCTCCCGAGGCCTATGAGCTTATTGTAAAAGAGGCTGCGTCAAAGCTCGGAACTGATATAAGCAAAATAAAAACTGCCTACGACTGTATGAGCACGGTGCTGGGAATAATAATGTCCTTTGCCTTTTTCGGCTTCGGCGTTTTTGAGGGTGTAAAGCTCGGTACGGTTGTGTGTGCTGTTGTAAACGGACGACTGATAGGGCTTATAGGCAGAATGCTTGAAAAGCATTTCGTTTTCAGGGATGCGCTGAAGCTCAGAAAAAGGTTTGAACGGTAAATCAAAAGGAGCTGTTTTCAGCTCCTTTTGATTTATATTATAAGCGCTGTAATGAATGCAGAAGCCGCGGCGGCTAAGGCCACCAGAATAAGAGGCTTGTTGAAAAAGGCTAAGATAACCGCTACGGCAGTGCCGACAATTGCGGTTGTGAGGTTGCCCGTTGAATGAAGAATAGCGGGAACCGTCATAGCGCTGAGCACCGCATAGGGCATATAGTAAAGCACGCTTCTGATGTAGCGGGATTTAATCTGTCTTCTGAAAAGAGTGAAGGGTATCATTCTCACAAGATAGGTAACCCCCGCCATAATCGCTATGTAAAGTATCATACTCACCGTTCATCATCCTCCTTTACCGGGAAGAGTGCACCGCATACCGCCGAAGAAGCAACCGCACTGATGATTATTGCGAAGCCTGTACCGACAACGGGGAGAAGATATCTGAAAACAATGCTTATCACAGCGGCGATTGCTACTGCAAGAAGCACGGGTCTGCTCTTTTTTGCGGCGGGGATGAAAATTGCAATAAACATACCGTAAAGCATAATTCCCATAACGTCTGATATACCCTCGGGCAGAAGCTGACTTGCAACGGCACCTGCAAGTGTGCCGCCGGTCCAGCCGACAAAGGGGAGCAAGAAAAGGCCTGCCATATAGGAGGCGGAAATTCTGCCCTTCTGCGACGCGGCCACAGCGTAAATCTCGTCGGTGATACAGCAGGATAAAAGCAGTCTTTTGGGGGTGGAGAAGCTTTTGTCGAGCTTCTGGGTAAGAGAAAAGCCCATAAGTGAATAGCGCAAATTTATCACAAGCTGAGTGAGTGCCATTTCAATGAGGGTACCGCCTGCGGCGATGACCTCAACGCCTGCAGCCTGACCTGCAGAGGTCATATTGCTTGCAGAAATCAGCCAGGCAAAAAACGCCGATATGTTTGCACCGACTGCCATAATGCCGAAGCCCACGGCTACGGAAAAATACCCGAGACCGATGGGAAGACCGTCGGAAACACCTTTCAGAAAATCCTTTTTCATAAAAAAACGACCTCTTTTTACAAAATCCGTGGGACAGTATATCACATAAAAAAGGATAAAACAACAGAAAAAAGAAATAAGGAAAATATAAAATATAAAATATTTCTTTTTTATACACTAAAAATAAAATGTTATGGTATAATACAGAAAAAACACGGTAAGGATGGTAAAAATGAAAAAGGAAAGCACCGTAAAAATATTATGTATCTCTGCACTTTTCTGCGCTTTTGTTTACGGTCTTGCACTGCCCTTCTTCTGGGACAATAACCCTGCCTCTGAGTTGGGTACTCTTTCACTGCTTTGCGAAAACAGAAAGCTATTTTTCTGGCTCTGGGGCATACTTACCTCAGGCGGTATTTTTATCAACACACAGTATATGTATAATAAGTTCGGCATGAAGAATAAGCTTCTTACCGCAATCGGAGCTCTCGGCTTTGTGAGCATCTGTGCCGTTGCCCTTACGCTCGGTCACAGCATTGACGATTGGAACCCGAAAAGAATTGCCCACTGGGTTGCAACGGGCGCGTTTATTGCCTTTACCGTTGCCTCAATAGCCTTTTATTTCATAATAAACCGCAAAAATCATCCGAAGTTCAATATGCTTACGGTCTGCACTTTTCTTATTCTCGGTACCTTTGTTGTGATTTTTGCCACCGTAGGTAAGAGTGCACTTATGGAGATGATACCTCTTGCGCTTATAGAGATTTTCCTTTTTGCGGTGAATTTTACACCCTGGGTGAAGGCGGCAAGGTCAGAGACCGTAGTGAAGTGATAAAGTGAAAACAATGATAGCTGCTTGTATATTTCTTCGCCTGAGAAGTTTTATGCAAGCGGTTTTATTATTTTATAGCAGTTAAAGAGGTGCTTTTATTGGCTTCTTTTCATGCTCACGGTAAATATTCTGCTTTTACGTTAAGATGTTCAGTAACCGTCTGCTGACGGGTTTTACATTCCTTTTTTCTTTTTCCGTTGCAACTGCAATTCTTCTGTGATATAATCATAAAGGTTGTATCATAAGGAGCAGCTGATAATCGTTGAGAAAATTCAGGGTTAATAATGAAAAAAGCTCTGTGATTTTTTGCATATGTATCGCAGCTTGACGGAGCTTCTCCGTGGGAGATGTCTGCGAAGCGGACAGAGGGCATTATAATGCGGCGCAGCCCCTTAATTCTGCATTCTGCATTTTGCACTCTGCATTCAGAACCAGCCTTATTTCAGCATACAGCCGGCATAAAAATCCACGGAGGCGGTAAATATGAAGTCAACGGTAGCGACGGTACGTAAGGAAAACCGTCAGCTTACGAAGCTGAAAAAACTTCAGAGCAAGGGCAGCTCGGGAAAATATTTTCTCGTTCTTATTATGCTTATTGCCATTGTAAACATTCTTGACGAGGTTACGAGTAATCTTACCGTTACGGTGCAGTCCTCATTTGTAACCGAGTTTTTCGTCAACAATCCCTTTATGGGTAAATACTATACCTATGAGGACGGTCTTGCTTTTCACTCGGGCATAGGCGTTGTTACATACGTTTTCGGTCTGTTTACGCCCTTTTATAAGGCACTGGCCGATAAGCTGGGAAGAAAGCCCCTTTTCGTAATGTCAACTCTCGGTATGGCTGTCGGCCTTCTTGTGATACACCTTTCAACGAGCTATATAATGTTCCTTGCAGGCTTCGCAATCATAAGCTTCTTTATGGGTCACGATATACAGATTATCTATATCCTCGAGGAAGCACCCGATAAGCACCGTGCGAAGATTTACAGCTTTCTTAAAAGCTTCGGCATCCTGGGCGTTATTCTTATCCCCACCTTAAGAGATATTCTTATGGGCGACGATGCTACGCGCTGGCGTGAGATCTTTCTTGTGCCTGCTCTTTTAGGTTTTGTTGCAGTCGGTCTGGTAATTGTTTTCGCCAAGGATACCAAGGTGTTTATCAACGAAAGAACAGAGTACCTTTCAAGACCGCTTGAGCAAAGGCAGGCAGAAAAGGCTCTTAAAAAGCAGCAGAAGCAGGCACAGAGAAATCAGGCGGGCGTTTTTAACGGCGTTAAATATATTTTCTCGAACAAAGATACAAAGATGCTTATCATCTCGCATATTATATTCGATTCTGCTATGCCCGCAATAGCACTCTACTTTGAATCCTCAATGCATCAGGCGGGTATGAGCACAAGTGCCATTACCAAGGCACTGTTTATGGTGCCCGTGATTTACGGTTCAATAACCTTCCTTTCAGGCTTTATTGCCGATAAGCTCGGCAGAAAGGTTACCGTCACCGCCTTTTCCGTAACCTGCGTGGGCGGTTACGCACTTTTCGTTGCAGGCATACTTCTCGGTTGGAATCCTTATCTTGTGGGAGCCTTTGCCGGTCTTTACCAGGGCTCATACTGGATAGGCAGAGACTATATGAATGTTATGATGACCGAAAAGGTACCGACAGACATACGCGCCTCGGTTGTGGGTGCCGAGGGTCTGCTGGTTATTATCGGCCTTGTTGTGGGCTACGGTTCAATTATACTCGGAATCACACTTATGCCTATATGGTGGGCTTGCCTTGCAATATCAATACCTGCAGTAAGTATTGCGGCAATTATGTTTGCTTTGAGCGTTAAAGAAACAAAGGGAGTAAACCTTGATACGATAGAATAAAAAAGGAGCAGAATTTATATGAAAACCTACGGCACATATTTTCAGAACGACGGGGCTTTACCGATAAAATACGGTGAGATAAACCTCATCAACCCCGAAAGGCAGAGATTGAGAGGCGAGCCTCTTTACAAGGGCGTTGAAGCGTGGCCTGTTTTTCAGGGCTTCTGCGGCACCGACTTTGAGCTTATGAAGATGGGTCGCGCCGGTAAGCTTTCTGCGAAATTCCCCGAGGGCGAAAACAGACTGATCAACGGTCATGAGGGAGTTGTGTGGGTGCCTTCAGAGAACCGCTTTGCCATTGTGCTTATCCGCGGAGGTGACAGCTGGGACCCCACAAGATACACAGAGGATGAAACCTATTTTGAATACGGATGTGACAAGGCAGACGGCCTTTTCTGCGATAAAAACTACTTTAATCCCGATATGCTTCTGAAGCTTCCCGAAAGGTACGAGGGCTTTACAAGACTGCCGCTGTCGGTGGCGAAAAGACTTTCCTTTGCAGATCCCTATGCCTGTGCAATATTTCAGCTTGAAAGAATGGAAGACCTTGCGCAGGCCCACCTTTTCCGTGTTAAAATGGCGAAGCATAAGTGCAGTGAAGCCGAGGCAAGAAAAATTGCAAAGGAAGAGGCTTTCTCAAGGACAGTTGTTTTCGGCCTGGGTATGACGGGCCTTTTCATTGCCGATCAGATAAGACGTAACCACCCCGAAGCACAGCTTCTTTTTGTGGGCAGAAGCGATGAAGACTGCAAAAAGGTTGTCTTCTCAAAGGAAATAGCTTCGGCGGATTATCTTTGCACGGCGGGTCTTAGCGAAGAGGAGACCGCACGGAGAATTATAGAAAAGCTCGGCGGCAGAGCAACGATGTTCGTCGGTACAAGCGGTGCCTCTGTTGAGCACAGAGTGGCTTTTCAGCACAGAGTGTTGGGCTGTAACGGCCTTTACAACAGCTTCTCTCTGGGGCCTGTTGTTTCCTACGATACGATGCCTTTCGGCTTCGAAAACCATCTTATTTTTGCCTCCATCAACTTCCGCCAGGAGCATATGGAAAAGGCTATTGACGTGCTTGTTGACAGCCGCTATGATGAGGTTGTTGAGCTTATAGACAAAGAAGAGTTTATTTCCGATGTGCTTGACGCTTACGAAAATAAGATATTCTGCAAGGGAGCGCCCTTGAAAACCGGCGTAATCTGGAACAAAAACTATATAGATGAGGATGAATAAAATGAAAGCTATTGTAATTTCCAAGCCGGGCGAAATTGAAATAAGAGAGGTGGCAATGCCCGAGGTTAAGGAGGGTGAGGCTCTTCTTAAGGTTAAATATGTAGGTATATGCGGTGCTGACGTTGCCTCTTTTACGGGCAATCAGCCCTTTACAACCTATCCCCGCATTCCCGGTCACGAGTTTTCGGCAGAGATAGTTACAATTCCGGAAAATGACAGAGGCCTTAAGGCGGGCGATATCGTTACCTGCAACCCCTATTTCAACTGCGGCGAATGCTATTCCTGCAAGCGCGGCTTCGTCAACTGCTGCACCGATAATCAGACCATGGGTGTTCAGCGCGACGGTGCCTTCTGCGAATACATAGCTATGCCCGTAGAAAGAATATATGACGGCAAAGGACTTTCTGCAAAGGAGCTTGCGCTTATTGAACCGTTTTCGATTTCACAGCACGCCGTTTCGCGTGCCGAGATAAAGAAAACCGACAGGGTGCTTATAGTAGGTGCGGGTCCTATCGGACTTTTTGCTCTTCTGGCTGCAAAGCACAGATGTGCTGAAATAGCCGTAGCAGACGTGCTCGACAACCGTCTTGAGCTTGCAAAGCAGTACGGTGCCGCGGCGGTTGTAAACACAAGAGAAAAGTCACTTGAGGAGTTTACAAGGGAGTTTACCGACGGCAACGGCTTTGACGTGTGCATAGAGGCCTGCGGTGCACCCGAAACCTTCCTGGGCTGTATTGAGTCAGCCGCCTTTGCAGCAAATATCATTCTTATAGGCAACGGCAAGAGAGAAACAACCTTTAACCATTCGGTGCTTCTTAAAAAGGAGCTTAACATTCACGGCAGCCGTAACGCTATGAAGCAGGACTTCCTTGATAATATCGATGCAGTGGCTTGCGGCAGAGCAGACGTTTTGAAAATGGTCAGCGGTGTATACGGTATGTCAGAGGCTCTTGATGCTTTTAAAGCTCTGAGCAATAACGACGGTACCCTTGCGAAGCTTCTTATTAAGATAGGAGAATGATATGAAGGAAAGAGTAATCCAGTTTGGTGAAGGTAATTTTCTCAGAGGCTTTTTCGATTACTTTCTCGATGTGATGAACAAAAAGGGCCTTTATGACGGTAAGGCGGTTGTTATACAGCCCAGAAGCGGCGGTAGGGTTGCCGCACTCAATGAGCAGGGCTGTAAATACAATCTTTACCTCAGAGGTATAGAAAATGACAGAATCATAAAGGAGCACAGTCTTGTTGAGTCGATCTCGCGCTGTATTGACCCCTATAAGGATTTTGATGCTTATATGGCTCTTGCCGAAAATGAGGATCTCCGCTTCGTTGTGTCGAACACTACGGAGGCAGGTATAGCCTTCGACCCGGACTGTGCATTCGGTGATAAGCCCTGCACTTCCTTCCCGGGTAAGCTCACGCAGCTTCTTTTCAGACGTTACGAAAAGGGCATGGGCGGCTTCATTTTTCTTCCTACGGAGCTTATAGACAATAACGGTGACAGGCTTAAGGAGTGTGTGGTAAAATATGCTGAGCACTGGGCTCTCGAGGAGGGCTTTTTACAGTGGCTCGAAAGGGAAAACATCTTTGCCAATACTCTCGTTGACCGTATAGTTACGGGCTATCCCTGCGACGGTACGGAAAAACTGCACCCCGAAGACAAATATCTCGATACGGCGGAAATTTTTCATCTGTGGGTAATAGAGGGCAATTTTGAAGCAGAGCTTCCTCTGAGTAAGGCAGGCTTTAATGTTGTATGGACCGACGACGCGGCACCCTACAAAAAAATCAAGGTAAGAATTCTCAACGGTGCTCACACCTCTCTTGTAGCAGGTGCACTGCTTTCGGGCATTGAAACCGTAGGTGAGGCTATGGCTGATGAAACGGCTTCGGCTTTTCTCAATAAATGCGTTTATGAAGAAATTCTTCCCACGGTGGGAGATAACAGGGAAAGCAGAAGCTTTGCCCGAAATGTCTTTGACCGCTTCAGAAATCCCTTTATAAGCCACAAATGGAGCGCTATTTCACTAAACAGTGTAAGCAAGTTTTCCGTAAGAGTGCTTCCTACACTGCTTGAATATAAGGAAAAAAACGGCAGGGCTCCGAAATGCCTTACAATGAGCCTTGCATATCTTATTTATTTCTATAAAAACGGTACGCCTGCAGACAGTGAGGCGGTAATTGAAAAAATGAAGAAGCTTACTGTGAGCGGGATACTTTCTGAATGTGAGCTGTGGTCAGCCGACCTTTCGCCACTTGCAGCGGAGGTTACATATTGTTATGCTCAGATAGAAAAGCTCGGTGCAAAGGGAGCAATGGAATGGATACTGTCAGAATAAATGAAAGAGACAACGTCTGTGTCAGCCTTGAAAGCGGGCATAAAATTGCCCTGAGTGATATTGAAAAGGGTGAAGAGGTAATAAAGTACGGCTACCCCATAGGCGTTGCGACCGAAAGCATAAAAGCGGGTGACAGCGTTCACTCTCATAATATGAAAACGGGTCTCGGTGATATTCTTTCCTATGAATACGAGCCCTGCTACAGCGGGCTCACGCCTGAGGAGCCCTTCAGCGTCAATGCTTTTTTACGCGAAAACGGAGACGTTGGCATAAGAAACGATATATGGATTATTCCGACCGTGGGTTGTGTTAACAGCATAGCAAAGGCTCTGGGGGAAAGAACGGGGGCAATAGCCTTTTCACACCCCTACGGCTGCAGTCAGCTCGGTGATGATATGACCGTTACTCAGCTTGTGCTGAGAGGACTTATAACTCACCCCAATGCGGGCGGCGTGCTTGTGCTCGGTCTCGGTTGTGAAAACAACAACATCGGGGAAATGAAAAAGGTTCTGGGCGGATATAATGAAAAAAGAATTGCTTTTCTCAACGTGCAGGACTGTGAGGATGAGCTGGGTGAGGGCGTTGCGCTCATAGAAAAGCTCAGAGAAGTTACTGCTTCGGACGAGCGTGTCAGCGTACCCGTATCAAGACTCAGAATAGGTCTTAAGTGCGGAGGCTCCGACGGTTTTTCGGGAATCACTGCGAATGCGGTCGTAGGCAGGGTTACGGACAGAATCTGTGCTATGGGCGGCACTGCGGTGCTCACCGAGGTGCCCGAAATGTTCGGTGCCGAAAGGGTGCTCTTTGAACGTTGCGTAAGCCGGGAGGTTTTTGAAAAGGGCGTTGAGCTTATAAACAGCTTCAAGCAATATTTTAAAAGCCACGGGCAACCCGTTTCGGAAAACCCCTCGCCGGGAAATAAGGCGGGCGGAATTACCACTCTTGAAGAAAAATCTCTGGGCTGTGTGCAGAAGGGCGGCAGTGCTCCGGTAACAGACGTTCTTGATTACGGTGATAAGGCGGTAAAGCCTGGCCTTAACCTTCTCAACGGTCCGGGAAACGATATAGTTTCCGTCACCAATCTTTCGGCGGCGGGCTGTCATATTGTGCTTTTCACAACGGGCAGAGGTACTCCCTTGGGCGGTGCGGTACCCACAGTGAAGATTGCTTCAAACGACAGTATCGCCTCTAAAAAGCCTCATTGGATTGACTTTTCAGCCTTCGGTGATAATAAGGACGAAAAGGCTGATGAGCTTCTGGACATTATAAAAAGAACGGCTGACGGAGAAAAAACAAAGAACGAAATTCTCGGCAACCGTGAAATTGCAATATTCAAGGACGGTGTGACATTATGATTATTGACGCCCACGCTCATTTGTGGAAAAAACAGCAGGGCATAGTCGGCGGCAAGCCCGTATACGATATAGGCGGCGGCAGAAGTGATTTCGGCGGAGAAATTCGTCAGATGATGCCGGCATATATGACCGACGGTGAAAACACTGCAGAGCGCCTCCTTGCCAATATGGACTATGCAGGTGTTTCGGGTGCTGTTATAACTCAGGAATATATCGACGGAAATCAGGATGAATATCTGCTTTCCTGCCGAAGCGACCGGATTAAAATATGCGCCCTTTACGAGGAAAAGGAAATGAATGAAGCAGAGGGCTTTGACGGTATAAAAATCTGTGCGGGCAGACTGAGCGACAAAAATTTGCTCAATCACATTGAGCCCTTCATCCTCGCTGATGAAAAGGGTAAGTTCATTTCAATCGACCTTGCCGACGGCGATGAGCAGACGAAGGAGCTTCAGCAGATTATTGATATGTTTCCCGAGCTGAGAATTGCGATAGGACATTTCGGTATGGTTACAAGAGAGGGCTGGATCGAGCAGATTAAGCTTGCGAAAAACAAAAACGTTTATATCGAAAGCGGCGGAATAACCTGGCTGTTCAACAGTGAATTTTATCCCTTTAAGGGTGCCGTTGAGGCAATAAAGCAGGCAGCGGGGACGGTAGGCTTTGATAAGCTTATGTGGGGCAGTGATTATCCCCGCACAATGACGGCAATTACCTATAAAATGAGCTATGATTTCATAGTTAAAAGCAATGAGATTTCCGAAAGCGACAAGGCTCTTTTCCTTGGCGGCAACGCTGAAAGGTTTTACGGCTTTAAAAATCTGACCGAGCCTGCCAGAATCAGAAATATGGTTGAAGACTAAAGCTCTTATCTGAACTGTGCAGGCAGTGTTTCGGCTTTCACACTCACTCTGACGCGTGACTGACGGCTGTGAGTGCTGAAAAGGAACACATCATAAGAAAATTAAGCCTTAAAGCGTGCTCTTTTGCATAAAAGCGCACAGAACCCGCAAGTCGGTATGAGCAGCGGCTTTTTCAGATATATTTTTAAGGAAAAATAGGGGGCTGTATTTTTTACAGTCCCCTTTATTTTATAATGTTCAAGCGTAAAAGTCCGTAAAAGCCTTGACTTCCTTACGAAGCGGCATAGGACAGCCTTTTTTATTTGTGATATTTTGTGCCTGCAGAAATCTGAGTTGCTCTGTAAAGTTGCTCTAAAAGCATTATTCTTGCAAGCTGATGAGGAAAGGTCATTTTACTCATTGAAAGACGGCAGCGACTGAGCTTTTTTACGTCTTCACTAAGACCGTAGGAGCCGCCGATGATAAACACGGCGTTGCTTATGCCCGAAAGGGCGAGTGAGTCAAGCTCTGATGAAAGCTCTTCGCTTGTTTTGTGCTTACCCTCAATGCACATTGTATAAACTGCGGCACCCTTGGGAAGCTTTTCGATGATACGTCTGCCCTCGGCCTCGATAACAGCCTGAATTTCCTTTTCAGAGGGATTATTACCTATTCTTTCCTCGTTCAGCTCTGTGATGCTTATTTTAAAAGGAGAGAGCCTTTTTTCATATTCCTTTGAGGCATCTCTGAGGTATTGCTCCTTGAGCCTGCCTATACATATAACAGAAAGATTAACCATAATCGCACCTCAGAAGCGGATAATACCGCAGTCGTTTTCTTTTTTGTTTACTTCAAGCAGATAATCTCTTGAAAGCACTGCGCCGGCCTCGGTCAGTGCTGCATAGCTTTCCTGGTAGGCGAGAGCGGGGAAATTGTTTTCCGTGCTCAGGTGACCGAGGAAAAATCTTGTTGTACCCTTTTTCAGTAGCTCAACGACGGTTTTTGCACAGTCAGCGTTTGAAAGGTGACCGTGGGGAGAAAGAATGCGCCTTTTAAGATGATAGGGGTAAGGACCGTTCTGAAGCATATTTATGTCGTGATTTGATTCGAGCATAACGAGCTGACAGCCGCGGAAGTTTTCTGCAATCTCGTCTGAAATGTAGCCTGTATCGGTGGCAACGGCTGCTTTCTGACCGTCGGAAAAGCTGAGCTGATAGCCGTAGCCCTCTGCCGCATCGTGGGGGATTGCAAAGGGCTTTATAAATATATCGCCTATCTGAACACCCTCGCGGTCTATAACCTCGTAGGGGAACTTGGTCGTAAGCTGACCTGTCTGCTCAAGTGCGGTTACGGTGCCCTCTGAGGCAAAGACGGGAATATTATAGGTGGAGGCAAGAATTCTCATTCCCTTTATGTGATCGCTGTGCTCATGGGTGATAAAAATACCGCCGAGAGAAGCGGGGTCAATGTCTCTTGAAATAAGAGCCTCTTTAAGCTTTTTTGCGCTTGCTCCCGCGTCTATGAGAATACCTGTTCTGCCTGAGCCTATAAAGGTTGAATTGCCCGAGGAGGAAGAAAAAAGTGAGCAGAATCTTGCCATCTGAATAAACCCTTTCTTAGATAACTGTAAAAAAGAGCTGTCTTGCCGACAGCTCTTGCTTGTTTTTTTATCAGCCTGCGGTTGCGGACTTTCTGTCGTTGTCGCTGAATTCCTTGCGGTACATATCGGCACCGAGCTCTCTGAACTTTTCAACGAAGTTTTCGTAGCCTCTGTCGATATAGATAATATCCTCAATCTCGGTGGTGCCTCTTGCCATAAGACCTGCAATTATCATTGCGGCGCCTGCACGGAGGTCGTCTGCTCTTACGGGCGCGCCGGTGAGCTCCTTAACGCCTTCGAAAACAGCGATTGTACCGTCAACCTGTACCCTTGCACCCATTCTGATGAACTGGTCAATATACTTGAAGCGGTTATCCCACACTCCCTCGGAAACAATGCTTGTTCCGTCGGCAACGGTGAGAAGAGTTGCCATCTGAGGCTGCATATCTGTGGGAAAGCCGGGGTGGGGCATAGTCTTTACGTTGAAGCGTCTGAAATGTCCGTCGGACTGAACTCTTACCGCGTCATCGTACTCGGTAACGGTGCAGCCTGCTTCGATAAGCTTTGCACTTATTGATTCAAGGTGCTTGGGAATGACGTTTCTGATAAGAACATCGCCTGCAGTTGCGGCAGCAGCAACCATATAAGTTCCTGCCTCAATCTGGTCGGGAATAATGGAATAGGTACAGCCGTGCATTTCTGATACACCGTGAATTTTGATAACGTCGGTGCCTGCGCCTCTCACGTCTGCACCCATTGCATTAAGAAAGTTTGCAAGGTCAACGATATGAGGCTCCTTGGCTGCGTTTTCAATTATTGTGAGACCTCTTGCCTTTACTGCGGCAAGCATAATGTTGATTGTTGCACCTACGGAAACCTTATCCATATAAATAGGACTGCCTGTAAGGTGGTCGGCGGAAGCGTTTATCATAGCGTTTTCTACCGTTGTTTTCGCACCGAGAAGCTCAAAGCCTCTTATATGAAGGTCGATGGGGCGTACACCGAAATTACAGCCGCCGGGAAGGGCAACCTTTGCTCTGCAATATCTGCCCAGAAGAGCACCTATGAGGTAATAGGAGGCACGTAGCTGCTTTGTCATCTCATGGGGGATAATGTATGAGTTGACGGTTTTTGTATTTATTTCGAGCGTATGCTTATTTATATATTTGACCTGTGCGCCCATTTGGTCAAGTATTCTGATCATACAGGTAACATCACTGATGTTGGGGATGTTCTCAATTCGGCAAACGTCCTGGGCCAATAGTGTGGCGGGAATAATGGCAACGGCAGCATTTTTTGCACCGCTGATTTCAACCTCACCGCACAGCCTGTTGCCGCCGTGAATAACGAGCTTTTCCAAAATCAATCTCCTCTTTCCGCTTTTTTTCCGGAAAACCTATCTGGTTATATAAACTTAGTATTAAATAAGATTTTTTTGCCATAATCTAACTAATGTATTATAACATCAAAAAACAAAAAAAGGAAGCCTTTTTCTGCTTTTTGTGAAAAGTTTACTAAATATTTTCTGTTGCTGTTATTTTTTGGAATTATTATACTGAAAAAAGGCCTTTTAAGTAGTTTATGTTTATTGCTCAGCTTAATGAATTAAAAATTATGACATATAAAAATGCTATTGATAAATCTGTTTCATTTTGATAGAATAATAAATATACCAACACTGAAAGGTAGGAATAAAAATGGATTTTCTTGCTCAGGCAAAAGAAAAACAGGCAAAATCAATTATTGAAAAAATAGAAAAAAGAAATATGCGCGGCTATTACTGCGCCACAAAAGAGGAGTGCGCCTCTCTTGTGCTTTCAATGATAAAGGAGAACTCGAGCGTTACCTGGGGCGGAAGCATGAGCCTCAAGGAATGCGGCATACCCGAAAAGCTTGCGCAGAGAGGTGACTGCTGCGTTATCGACAGAGCAGAGTACGGCGACAGAATGCAGGAATACTACATAAAGGCGTTCACTGCAGATTATTATCTTATGGGTACCAATGCCATTACCCTTGACGGTGAGCTTATGAATATCGACGGTAACGGCAACAGAGTGGCTTCTCTCATCTTCGGCCCCGAAAAGGTTATAGTTCTTGCAGGTATGAATAAGGTTGTTTCAGATATTAACGAGGCATATATGAGAATAAGAAATATGGCTTCTCCTCCCAATACAATCAAACTTGAGAAAAACACGCCCTGCGCCGCAACGGGTAAGTGCGGTGACTGTATGAGCCCCGACTGCATCTGCAATCAGATAGTCGTTACTCGCAGAAGCAGGGAAAAGGAGAGAATTCACATTATTCTCGTCGGAGAAAGCTTAGGCTTCTGAGCTGAGGAGAGCTTTAGAGATGAAGAAAAAAACAAGAATATCATTATCCACCACTCAGGTGATAATGCTGAGCTTCCTTCTGGTTATACTTGCGGGAGGACTGCTTCTGAGTCTTCCGGTAAGCACTCAGAGCGGAGAGGCCGTGAGCTTTACCGATGCACTTTTTACGGCTACCACGGCTACTTGCGTTACGGGTCTTGTTACGCTGCCTACGGTTTCAACCTGGAGCATATTCGGTCAGGCAGTCATACTGCTTCTTATACAGATCGGCGGTCTCGGCCTTATAACAGTGATTTCAGGCTTTATGATAAGTATGCATAAGCGTTTCGGCATATCCGGAAAAATGCTTGTTCAGGATTCCTTCAACCTTAACACTCTTTCGGGATTATCCGATTTCGTAAGGCGCGCTATAAAGGGTACTCTTATTGTTGAGTGCGTGGGTGCTCTTGCTTATATGACGGTTTTTGTTCCCGAGTTCGGTGCAAGAGGTATATGGATTTCGGTTTTCAATTCGGTTTCCGCTTTTTGTAATGCGGGTATTGATATTATTGCCGAGGACAGCCTGTGCGGCTATGTAACAAATCCGGTTATAAATCTTGTAACCTGCCTTCTGATAATTCTCGGCGGTCTGGGCTACGTTGTCTGGTGGGACGTTATACGCGTATCGTCAGCCGTGAAGAAAAAGGGAATAAAAGCACTCAGAGAGCTTACTCTTCACAGCAAAATAGCTTTAAGCTTTACCGCCTTGCTTATAGGTGCCGGTGCTGTCGGAATTTTCATTTTTGAATATTCAAACCCTCTGACGGTGAAGGACTGCAGTATTTATGAAAAAATACAGTTTGCGTTTTTTCAGTCGGTAACAACAAGAACTGCGGGCTTTGCTACGGTGCCGCAGGAAAATCTTACCAACGCCTCTGCCGTTTTATCTTTGTTGCTTATGTTTATAGGCGGTTCACCCGTGGGTACTGCGGGCGGCGTGAAAACCGTAACCGTTGCCGTGCTTATTGCTGCGGCTGCTTCGGCAATAAAGGGCAGAGAGCAGGTTAATATTTTTTCAAGAAGCATAAATCCCGCAAGCGTAAGAAAAGCTATGGGCGTAACGGCTATGTCTTTTGCTATTCTCTTTGCTTCAACGGTGCTTTTGTCGGCTGTAACGCCCGATGCGCACTTTGCAGACGTTATATATGAAACGGTGAGTGCAACGGCTACCGTGGGACTTACCAGAGGCTTTACCTCCTCGCTTGATTTGTGGGGCAAGCTGATTATAATTGTTACGATGTATCTGGGAAGGGTAGGACCCATTTCTCTTGCTCTCGCCTTCAGGTTCAGAAAGATTAACCGTAATGCAGTTAAAAATCCGACGGAAGAAATAAGCGTCGGATAACTGTAACAGAAAGGATGATATTGCTTTGGGTATAAATAAAAGCTACGGAGTTTTCGGACTCGGCAGATACGGAAGGGCTGTTGCGGCAGAGCTTGTAAACAGCGGTGCTGAGGTTATGGCTGTTGATGTTGATATGGAAACGGTCAATGCCGCAATTCAGGAAATTCCCTTCTGCAAATGCGCCGATGTTACTGACCCCGAGGTTATAAAGCAGCTCGGCACCGAGGAGCTGGACGTTGTTATTATTGCGATGGCAAGTAATTTTGAGGCCAGCGTAATGGCTACAATGCTCTGTAAACAGGTAGGTGTTGAAACGGTAATTGCGAAATGTGCCAATGAAATGCACCGGGAAATTCTCTGCAGAGTGGGTGCAGACCGTGTGGTTTCACCCGAAACGGAATCGGGTACGAGACTTGCAAAAAACCTCGTAAGCTCAGGCTTTGTCGATATTATGGAGCTCAGCAGAGACGTTTCTCTCGTTGAGCTTGACATTAAGCCCGAATGGGAGGGAAGAAGCCTTATTGAGCTTAATCTGAGAAAGAAATATGCGATAAACGTTGTTGCGGTAAAAAGCGCAGGCGCAATTACCTGTAACGTAGACCCGGAAAAGCCTCTCGTAAGCGGAACGAGGCTTGTTATCATCGGCGACAACGATAATATTGCAAAAATCAGATAAATCTGAAAGAGCAAAAAACGAAGGGCATTAGTTTGATACTTAATGCCCTGTTTTTTATTTTTTTGTCCACGTTGAGGGGGAAAGTGCTATGAATAAGGGATAAATCTCAAGTCTGCCCAGAAGCATCGCAAGAGAGAGAAGAAGCTTGGCAAAGGGAGAATATTCCGCGAAGCTTAACGTAGGCCCTACCGCACCGAAGCCGGGACCGATGTTGTTGAAGCAAGCTGCCACTGCGGAAATGTTTGTTTCAAGGTCAAAGCTTTCAAAGCACAGAAGAACGAGCACTGCGAAAAAAAGAAACACGTAAATTGAAAGATAGGAGCTTACGGAGCTGACCGTTGATTCGCTCAGAGCCTTGCCTTCAAACTTAAGGGCACTGACGCTTCTCGGATGAAGGAGCTTTTTAAGCTCTCTTTTTACCGTTTTTGCAAGTATGATTATTCTTGCAATTTTGAAGCCGCCGCCGGTTGAGCCTGCACAGGCACCCACAAACATAAGGGTAAGCAGAATCATCTTTGAGAAGACCGGCCACCGGTCAAAGTCCGTTGTAGCATAGCCGGTTGTTGTTATAATGGATACCACCTGGAAGGCGGATGCTCTGAAGGCGGTTGAAAAGCTTTCGTAGGAGGCGGCGATGTTTGCGGTTATTGCTGCCGTTGAAGAGGCAACTATGCCGAAATATACCCATAGCTCACTGCTTTTGAAAACGGACTTGAAGCGTCTTATTAAAAGCAGATAATACAGGTTGAAGTTTATGCCGAAAAGAAGCATAAACACTGTTATTACCCACTGAAGGTATGGTGAATAGCCTGCTATTGAGTCTGATTTGACACCGAAGCCGCCGGTGCCTGCTGTGCCGAAGGCATGAACAACCGCTTCAAAAACAGGCATTCTGCCTATTATAAGCAGAATAATCTCTATTACGGTCATAACCACATAAATTATATAGAGAATTCGTGCAGTGTGACGTATTCTCGGTACCAGCTTGCCTACTATGGGACCCGGCACCTCTGCACGGAGAAGATGCATATTTCTGTCTGAAAGAGAGGGAATGACCGCCATAATGAACACAAGCACACCCATACCGCCTATCCAGTGGGTGAAGCTTCGCCAGAAAAGAAGCCCTTTGCTCATAGCCTCTATATCGGTGAGTATAGATGAACCGGTTGTTGTAAAGCCGCTGACCGTTTCAAAAAAGGCATCAATATATGAGGGGATTTCTCCGCTTATGTAAAAGGGCAGAGCACCGAAGGCTGAAAGAGCAATCCAGGCAAGGGCAACGGTAATAAAGCCTTCACGGGCATAGATAACCTTGTTGCCGGGGCGCGAAACAAGTGTAAGTGCAAAGCCTGCCGCAAGGCAGATTGCTGCGGAAATAAGTATAGCCTTTAGTGAATTTTCTTTGTAAATAAGGGCACAGGCTGCCGGCAGAAGCAAAAGAGCCGCTTCAATTTTAACAGCGGTACCCACGGTATATAACACCATTCGTCTGTTCATAAGATACCTCTTATCTGAGAATGTCGTCAAGGTCGCTCAGACGCTTGCCTGAGGCGAGAACAATAACCTTGTCACCTGCTTCGATGATATCGTTGCCCGTGACTATAGATGCCTTATTGCCCGGCTTTATAATGCCTGCAATAAGAATACCACGGGAAATTTTCAGGTCCTTGATCGGTGTGCCGACGACCTCTGAGTCTGCGTTAACCCTGAACTCGAGGGCCTCGGCCTTGCCGTCCATAAATTTGTAAAGGGTTTCAATGTTGCTGCCCATAGAGTTTTCAACTGCACGTGCATAGCGGGTAAGAATATCGGCAGTGACGCTTTTTGTTGAAATAACGCCGCCGAGACCGAGCTTTTCAGCCATTTTGGTAAGCTCGTTGTTATTTATTTTTGCAACAACCCTGGGTACGTTGAACTCTTCTGCAAAAAGAGAGGTGAGAATATTTTCCTCGTCTATGCCGGTCAGAGCTACGAAGGCGTCAATTGAGTTAAGACCCTCTTCCATAAGGGTGTCGTGATGAGAACCGTCACCGTGTATGATCGTTGTGTGGGGCAGACTTTCACTCAGCTTTTCACAGACGGCTCTGTCCTTTTCAACAATTTTAACGTTTGTTCCCGTTGTGGCGAGAATTTTTGAAAGATAGAAGGCGGTTTTGCTGCCGCCGATAATCATAACGTCCTTTACGGCTTTTTTAAGCATATTAAGGCTCTTAAGAAGCTTCTGCATATCTGCGGGTGAAGCAAATATGCAGATAAGGTCGCCTGCCTGAAGCTCAAAATTACCGTCGGGTATATATAAATTATCGCCTCTGAGCACGGCGCCGATAAGGAACTCCTCTTTTTCCTTACCGCGTATGCGGCTGAGCTTTTTGCCCACAAGGTCAGAGTCACTCTTGAGGCGCACCTCTATCATCTCAAGATTACGCTTTGAGAAATATTCCACCTTGAAGGCCGAGGGGATTTTTATCAGGTTGTGAAGGTCCTGGGCAAGAAGAAGCTCGGGGTTCAGCGCCATTGAAAGCTCAAGGGTCTGACTCATAAACGAAAGTGAGCGGTCGTTATATTCCGGGTCGCGTATTCTTGCGACGGTGTGCTTTGCGCCCATACTTCTGGCAATGTAGCAGGAAAGCATATTCACTTCATCTGTTCCCGTTGCCGCAACAAAAATGTCGCAGGAGCCTATCATTGCCTCTTCAAGAGTTTCACAGTCAGCGCAGTTGCCGCATACACCCATAATGTCATAGATGTTTGTAAGCTCGTCAATTACACCGAGACTTTTATCCATAGCGGTTACGTTGTGGCCTTCGCTTACCAGAGCGGAAATAACTGCCGTACCGATTTTTCCGCAGCCTGCAATTATGATATTCATAGCTGTTACCTTTTCTTTCCTTTTTCTTCTTTTTCAGCTTTTTCCTTTTCCTCTTTTTCTCTTGCCGCAAGCACGGGAGATTTCCACAGGTGTATAATGCCTTCGTCGGTGAGGATTTTGAGAATGATAATAATAAGAGGAGCTATAAAAATACCCCAGAAGCCGATGAGCTTCAGACCGAGATACATAGCTGAGATTGTAATGACAGGTGAAAGGCCCAGCTGACCTGCAACGAGCTTGGGCTCAATGATCTGCCTTATAACGGTAATAACCGCATAGAGAATTAAAAGGCCAATCGCCATGCCGTAATCGCCCGAAATAAATTCAAATACGGTCCAGGGCAGAAGAATCGTACCCGTGCCGAGCATGGGAGCGATGTCAACAATGGCTATAATAACTGCGAGAATTGCAATATAGCTGTTTTCGAAGAGGCCTGCAAGTCTGAGAATTGAAAGGCCGGTGAAAACCTCAATGAACGTAATTATCATAATAAGCAGATATGCTTTTCCCATTTTACCCAGAGAGCGGGAAACCACTCTTTTTGCCCTTGAAAGATCCTTGCGCTTTTCAGGGGGGAACTGAAGCTTGATGAAGCTGACCATATAATCATATTCCGCTGTCATAAAGCAGGCGGCTACGATTGAAATAACAATGGAGATGATGGCAGAGGGAATCTGAGAAACCGTTGAAATTACTCCTGAAAGAGGTGTAGTTATCCAGGAAACACTGAAATTATTGCCAAGTCCGTCAGCAATGGAGTCGGTAAGGGTTGTGTCAGTACCCTCAACGGCGGATCTGAGCTGGGTGAAAAGTGTGTTGAGTCCGTCGGTTGCTGCCTTTGAGATGAAATCGGGCAGTCTTCCCACAAAGGAAAGAAGAAAGTCCTCAACAGTGTTTATAAGCTCGTCGGCGTTGCTGAAAAGAGTGAAGAGATAGGTGCCGAAATCTCTGAGCTCCTCAAATACTCTGATACCGATAAGTACAAATATTGCCGCGAAGATGCCTAAAAAGAGAAGCACGCACAGCACTGAGGCAAAACCCTTTTTGATAAAGGTTTTTCTTACGATGAAATTACGCGGACGCTGCAGAATTACTGCAAGACAAAAGGCAAAGAATAAGGGAAAGGCTATTCCCATGGTGTATTTATAAATCTGCACAGCCAAAAAAACTATAACAAGGTAATATGCGGTATTGATTAAAAATTTCCGTCTTTTTTCCACGTCGGTCATATATTAACACCCCTTTAGAAACTTCAATTTGTGTTATATTTAATATTATATTAACCTATAAACGTTATAAAATCAATGTATTTCACAAAATAAAAAAAATTTAAGACAAATACTTTTCATAAAGAGTAAAATGTGATATTATATCCTATAACTTGTTTTTTCTTTAATAAAAACGGGAGGTAGTGAAAGATGAACGTAGCAATTTTAGGCTTCGGCGTTGTAGGCTCAGGCGTTGCCGAGGTTATAACCAAAAATTCCGATTCCATTCAGAAAAACAGTGACGTTTCTTTATCACTCAAAAAAATTCTTGATATAAGAGATTTTGAAAACAATCCCTTTGAGGCTCTTATGACAAAGAATTTCGAGGATATTGTAAACGACGATTCAATACAGATAGTTGTTGAAACAATGGGCGGCGTGAATCCTGCCTTTGATTTTGCCATGCGTTGCCTCAACAAGGGCAAGCACGTTGTTTCTTCAAATAAAGAGCTTGTTGCAACCAAGGGCTATGAGCTTCTTGAGGCGGCAAGAAAAAATAACGTTAACTTCCTTTTTGAAGCCTCTGTCGGCGGAGGTATTCCCATCATCAGACCTATAAGCCGCTGTCTTGCAGGTAACAGAATAAGTGAAATTGCAGGTATTCTTAACGGAACATCAAACTTCATTCTGACTAAAATGATAATGGAGGGTATGAGCTTTGCTGACGCCCTCAGCCTTGCGCAGAAGCTGGGCTATGCCGAAAAGGACCCCACGGCTGACGTTGAAGGTCTTGACGCGATGAGAAAAGTCTGCATACTCGCTTCTCTTGCCTTCGGCAGTCACGTTTACCCCGAGGGAGTTTACTGTGAGGGTATTTCAAAAATCACCCTCAGCGATGTTGCTTATGCAGAAAGCGCAGACTGTGTTATAAAGCTTCTTGCAAGAACAAAGAAGCTCGGTGACGGTAAAATCCTCGTTATGGTTACCCCTTGTCTTATTTCAAAGGAAAGTATGCTTGCAGGTGTAAATGACGTATTCAACGCCTGTCTCGTAAGAGGCGATGCTACCGGTGACGTGCTTATGTACGGTAAGGGTGCAGGCAAGCTTGCAACGGCCTCTGCCGTTGTAGGTGACGTTATAGACTGTGCCGCAAACGACGAAAAGCGCAAGTTCTTCGGCTGGGAGGCTGCTAAGGAAAACTGCCTTGCTTCTCATCTTGAAGCAGAGACTGCACTTTATGTCAGAGCCGAAAAGGCAGACAGAGAGATTATAGAAAAAGCCTTCGGTGAGGTTAAGTTCCTCACATACGAGGGCTGCGACGAAGATGAAACTGCTTTCATTACCGGCACTGCCAAGGAAGCAGAGCTTATGGGTAAGCTTGAGAAGGCGGGCATCAAGGTGCTCAGCCTTATCAGAGTTGCCGACTATTGATAAAGTTTGTATCAGGAGGACAGATATAATATGGCTCTTATAGTTCAGAAATTCGGAGGCTCATCCGTTGCCAATGCGGAAAGAGTTTTCAACGTTGCTTCAATTATTACGGATACCTATAAAAAGGGCAACAACGTGGTGGTTGTCGTTTCCGCACAGGGCGACACGACAGACGACCTTATCGAAAAGGCTAAGGAAATCAATCCCAACGCCTCAAAAAGAGAAATGGATATGCTTCTTACCGCAGGTGAGCAGATTTCTATTTCACTTCTTGCCATGGCAATCGAAAAGCTGGGCTGTCCCGTAATCTCACTTCTCGGCTGGCAGGCAGGCTTCAGGACAAACTCAGCCTACGGCTCAGCAAGAATTCATGAGGTAGCAACAGACAGACTTCAGAAGGAGATTGACGGCAAGAAAATCGTTATCGTTGCAGGCTTCCAGGGTCTTAACAAGTATGACGATATGACAACCCTCGGCAGAGGCGGCTCAGACACAAGCGCGGTAGCAATTGCGGCAGCTCTTCACGCAGACCGCTGTCAGATTTATACCGACGTTACAGGTGTTTTCACCGCTGACCCGAGAAAGGTTGAAAATGCACAGAAGCTCAAGGACATCACATACGATGAAATGCTTGAATTTGCAACGCTCGGTGCACAGGTGCTCAATAACCGTTCGGTTGAAATGGCAAAAAAATACAATGTTGAATTAGAGGTTCTCTCAAGCCTTGTAAGAGAAGAAGGAACCATAGTCAGGGAGGTAGCAAATATGGAAAAAATGTTAATCAGAGGCGTAACCAAGGATACAGACGTAGCAAGAATTTCAGTTGTAGGTATGAAGGATATTCCCGGCAATGCCTTCAAGATGTTCTCAAGACTTGCTCAGAAGGGCATCAACATCGACGTTATTCTTCAGTCGGTAGGCCGTGACGGCACAAAGGATATTTCATTCACCTGCGCAAAGGGTAATGCAGACGATGCAGTAGCAATCCTCAAGGATATCTTTGATATGGAGGGTGCGGTTGTTTCATCAGATACAACAGTAGCTAAGGTTTCAATCGTAGGTGCAGGTATGCAGTCACATTCAGGTACAGCTTCAAAGATGTTCGGCGCTCTTTACGAGGCAGGCATCAACATCAATATGATTTCCACAAGCGAAATCACAATTTCGGTTCTCATCGACAAGGAATATGCCGACAAGGCTGTTTCAGCAGTACACAAGGCATTCTTTGGCTAAGCAGCAAAAAGCACCGCTTCTGGCGGTGCTTTTTCAATGCAAAGTGCAAAATCGTATTGAGTAGTCATTAAGCGGTAAGCTTTTACCAGTCACACCGTATCTTGAAAAAATTCTCAACAGATGTTAATATATGTAGGATGATTATTACAAAACTGAAAATCTGTTTGATATAAAGAAGGCTGATATAGTGAAAAATACCAAAAAAGGTACTCTTAAAAAATGGTTTATACCCTATTTCATAAAGCATAAAAAGGTTATGATAATCGACCTTTTCTGTGCAGGTCTCACTACGGGCTGTGAGCTTGTGCTTCCGATGATAGTAAGAGAAATCACCTCCATAGCCACAACCGATATTTCACGCCTTACGGTACGCCTTGTGCTTTCTATGGCGGGGCTGTATGCTCTTCTTAAGCTTGTTGATATGGTGGCGGGCTACTATATGACCTACGTCGGTCACTGTATGGGTGTAAAAATAGAAAAAGATATGCGTGAGGATATGTTTTCTCATCTGCTTACTGCACCCTTCTCTTATTTTGATACCACCAAGGTCGGTCAGCTTATGTCCAGAATCACCACTGACCTTTTTGATATTGCCGAGTTTGCCCACCACTGCCCCGAGGAGTTTTTTATAGCGGGGCTCAAGGTTACGGTCAGCTTTGCTGTGCTCTCTTCAATTAACCCTCTGCTTACGGTCTCAACCTTTGTTGCCGTACCGCTTATTTTCTTCGGCTCGATGTATTTCCGCCGTAAGATGCGCTCTGCCTTCAAGGCGAGAAGAGAAATCACGGGCGACGTAAATGCACAGACGGAAACCACTCTTCTCGGCATCAGAGTGGTAAAAAGCTTTGCCAATGAGGACCTTGAAAGAGAGAAATTCAACGCCGAAAGCACAAGGCTCAGCAAGGTGCAGTGCGATTCCTATAAATATATGGCAAGACTCAACTGTGTTACAAGGCTTTTCGACGGTGTGATGTATCTTGTTATGATTTTACTGGGCGGATATTTCCTCATATCGGGAAAAATTACCGCCGCCGATATGACTGCGTATCTTCTTTATATCGGTATGCTCATAGCCTCAATCAAGCGTATTGTTGAATTTACAGAGCAGTTTGAAAAGGGCGTTACGGGCGTTGAGCGCTTCGCAGAGGTGCTTGAGGTACCCTCGGAGACAGGCGTAAGCGGCGGAAAGGAGCCGGAAACGGTAGAAGGAAACATCAGCTTTGAAAATATATCCTTCTTTTACGATAAGGAAAAGGGCACAGTTCTTGATAATATCAACCTTGAGGTGAAAAAAGGTGAGAATATAGCCGTTGTAGGTCCTTCGGGCAGCGGTAAGACGACGCTTTGCAGTCTGCTTTCAAGGTTTTACGAGCTTTCAGAGGGCAGAATCACCCTTGACGGCACTGATATAAGGGAAATATCGCTGGCTTCGCTCCGCAATGCAGTCGGCGTTGTTCAGCAGGAGGTTTATCTCTTTTCGGGCACGGTGCTTGAAAACATTCTTTACGGCTGTCCGGGTGCTACAAGAGAAATGGCTGAAGAAGCGGCAAAAAGAGCAGGCGCCCACGAGTTTATTTCAGCACTGCCCCGGGGCTACGATACCTATGTGGGCGAAAGAGGCATAATGCTTTCCGGCGGTCAGAAGCAGAGAATCAGCATAGCCAGAGTATTTATCAAAAACCCGCCCGTTGTTGTGCTTGACGAGGCTACCTCGGCCCTCGATAACGAAAGCGAGCAGTATATAAAGAGGTCACTTGCGGAATTGACAAAGGGCAGAACAACCTTTACAATAGCTCACCGTCTTTCAACAATCAGAAACGCCTCAAGAATAATCGTGCTTACAGAAAAGGGCATAGAGGAGCAGGGTTCCCACGGGGAGCTTATGAAAAAGAACGGCATATACAGACATCTTTATGAATCAGATTCCGAGCAGTAAAAATCTGACTGCTGAAAAAGCGTATCCCGGCAGGGATACGCTTTTTTTATCTGAAGGCTATGTAGGTGTAAGGACTGTCGCTGTCGTTAAGATGGGTTACGGCGTTTGTTGTCTTATAGGTTCTTACACGGAAGCCGTTATCAAGAATAGAAAGACCTCTTAAGGAGCTGCTTCCTGCGGCAAAGGAAAAATAGCAGTGGCTCAGACCGTCTGAGGTGCTGTAATTTGCCGCATGGTGTGTGTTGCCGTAAACGATTACGGCACGGGGTCTGAAGCCGAGGGCTATATCCTGAGTGGCGGAATCTCCGTTGTTGCCGGTGTAGGTGCCGATTACTGCCGGCTCCGAAAGGAAGGTGCGGTCTGCCTGTGAAAGATGAAGGTCGGTGTTATTGACGTGATTTTTGCAGAAAAAGCTTTCGGGCACTCTTTCACCAAGAATGTCATCAGTGCCGTCAAGGGGACAGGTAGTATAGGTGAAATGTATAAAGCAGGGTATAACGATGGAGTTGGCATTGTCGTCGTATTTCACATCACCTATCCTGAAATCTGAAAGAGTGTCTATATAGTATTCCGAAAGAAAGTTGCAGATAACCTCGGCTATGGCGTTTGCCTGCTTTGCTTTTCTTGAGGAGTGAGCGTAGACGTTCATTCTGAGTGTCAGGTCCGTTTTAAGGCAGAGGGCTGCCGTCTCATCGTCGAAGCAGTAGCTGCTTTTGTTTTCATAGGGAACGAAGGAGGCGATGATAGTGTTGACGGGAATTACAAGCTCCTCACGGTTGAAGCCTCTTATAGCCTTTGCGAAAAGGGCAACAAGAAGCTCCTTGTTAACTAGGGAGATAATTTCTTCAATAAGCGGATTGGTTATCATAATTAAGCCTCCTTACTTACAACGGACCAGAAGTAATAGGGTTCCTTGCCGAAATAAACCCTTTCACAGTGGTCAAGCTTGAAGCGGTTGCCGTTAAAAAACAGGTTGTAGGTGTAACCGTCAATCTTATCCAAAGGTGCATCGGGGCTTGTGATGAGCAGATATTTCTGCAGGGTGTCAAAGCCCAGCTCCGTAGGGGCGTGACTGAGATAGAGCTTGTTCTTATACCTGAGAGGCTGCAGAAAGCCGTAAAAGCTTTCTGCATCTCCCGTAGAAATGTGTATAATTTCAAGCTTTACACCCATTTTTCTGAGAAAAGAATCTTTTATTTTATTTGCCACGGCAATAAAACTCACAATCTCTGAGAATAGTGCAGGCATCGGCAATTGCCTGAGAGCGAAGCTCCTTTTCAAACTGAAAAAGCTTTAACGGCTCCTGCTTTACGGTTACGTCTCCGACCTTGTAATTCTGATATTTATCGGGCTCGGTAAGCTTTTTAAGGAAAAAGAAAAAATGAGCCATAGCACCTGCCGTAGTAAGTATCAGAGGGTCGTTTTCGTCAACACCCTCACGAAGCCTTGTATTTACCCAGTTAAGGCCGTCTCTACACGAAGGCATAAGCTGCTGACTCGTGTAACCCTCCATATCCGAATAAGCGGTAAGAACAGAACATACGTTGTCAGCGGTGTACATAAAAATCCTCCTTAGCAATTGACCTGAAGAGCAACGGATGCTTCCTTGAAGAGCTTTGCAAAGCCTACCGTTGAGGTTACTGCTGCTCTTTCAAGCTGTCTGTCAATAAGCTTGTCAAACTCTGTTGAAACTGTGCCTGCCTGTACCTTTTCAAGAGCAAAGTTCTTGTCAACGGCGATAAGGCGACCGGCGGGAAGAGCATCGTAGCGGATAAGCTCTGCACCGAAGGGTGTGTAAATCTTGCCGGTTGAAACGAAGGAGCCTGACGCACCGGATTCGATAAACTCGGGCATACGGATAATCTGAGAGAAGGTGTCGGGTGATGCGACGAGTGTTGTCATTGTGTAGGGGTGAATTGACATCCAGAGCTCTACGAGATTTTCATATGAAAGAGGGGCATCAGAGGTCTTAATTTCGATTGCATTGTTGTTGCCGTCACCGTTAAGAAGAGTGTTGATGGCGTCGTTTGCCTGTGCTCTTGCAATGGCTGCGCCTATCTGCTTGAGGGCAACGGTGAATACGTCAAGACGCTGGAAGCGTATAGCCTCGTATGAAGCGGTGATGACTCTGCCTCTCTTGAAAAGGGGAATAAGATTCTGCTGAGTCCTGATGTTTGTTTCGGGAATGACTGTACCCTCGTTGATGACGGTGACTTCACCCTCAGGGGTAACCGCAAGAAGTGAGCGGTAATCAAGGCCGTCGATTAAGGTTGTAGTAGCAACAAGTGATTTTACAATGTCTGTTTCCTCAATGCCCTGCATAACTGCACGTGAAACATATTCGGGGAAAAGGGCAGCCGAATCTGAGGTTCTGAAGAATTTTTCGATGCAGTCGCTGTTTTTACCGCTTACCTTGATGTCGAAGCGCTTAAGCTGACGCTGAAAGGCGTCAAGACCTTCAAGCTCGGTGCCGATGTAATTTTCACTGGGGTCAAGGCTTTCAAGGGCCTGAGTAAAGCTTTTTCCTGTGGTATAAAGGCTCTTTTCGAGTCTGATGTTTTCATATGTCATTTAAAAATCCTCCTGTCAGATTAAAAATTCAATAGTTTCTTCCGCTGTGTCAACGCCCACAACGAGGTATTCTCTGCCGTTTTCGTTAACGGCGACACCGCCGTTGCCGTTTGCCGCCAGCTTATTGAAGCCTACTGCGGGTGTTGTGCCGCTGTAGGAAGCGACAGCATAGCCTGTCATGATAACAGAAGCGTAGCCTTCTCTTACTGCCGAGCATATGCCGCAGAACTTTTCCTCCGGGGTGCAAGGTGCGGCGTCGCCGTTTGTGCTGAGCTTTACGGGTGTACCCTCCGTTACGTTGCCTGATACGGCAAGAGTGACTTCTTTTGTGTTGAAGCCTGTAAAATTACTGTTCATTAAAAAATCCTCCTTAGATTCTGAATTCTGTGTTCTTTTCTGTTTTTGTCTGCTTGGCTGAGGCTCTGAGCTGAAGCGTTGCGGGAAGCTTCTCTCTTACCTGAGAATCAAGTCCGTCTCTGAGTTCACGAAGCTCCTTTATCTTCATACCCTCACAGCTTGCAATAAAGGCCTTGAAGCTTACCTTGGGCATGGCGAGAAGAGCAAGACGCTCAATTTCTGCAAGAAGCGCAGACTTATACACTCTTGCCTCCCCGGCAAGCTCCTCGAGGGAAGCAATATGAGCCTTGAGTGTGTCGATTTCAGCCTCGGTTACGGGCTTTTCGGCTGAAAGACTTTTTATAATTTCTTCGGGGTTATACAAATGATTTTCCTCCTTAAAAGTGAAAGACTTCGTTACGCCTGCTTTTCTCTGGGCGGGTACTGCCACGAAGGACCATTCGTAAGCATCGGTGGGCTCGGAGAGGATGGCATAACAGAGCTTTGAATTGTAGGCTCTGCCCTTTACGTGTCTGCAGTCGTGTTTTTTCATATCTGCACCGCAGACTGAGCAGGTCGCCTTGTTTACAGAGCAGCTTATGCTGACCTCTTTTTTGATACCGCCCTCGATTTCGGCAATCAAAGAAGCGGTTTCTTCGGTTCTGAGCATATAAGCCTGAGCCTTCAGCGCAAGATAGCCTTCGCCTGAAGAGGTCTTATGAAAGCCTTCCTCAAGGTAGGTGTTGAAAATTCTTGCGCGCTGATCCTTTGAACGCATGCTATGGTCAGATATGCCTGTTTTACCCGTGAAAAGCTCTCTGAGGGCAGCAAGAGCATCTCTGCTGAAGCATTCGTGGTCACGGTCAACCTCGTTGTCGCAGAGGGTAACCGTAAAGGTAAAAACATCCTCTTTATTAAGGGGTGAGGTTGTGTAACGGTTGATGGCTTCCATTTCTTTTTCACTGCTGATTTTACCTGTCACTGCCGTTCACCTCCGTTTCTCTTATAAGCTTATCTGCCTGAGCATCATAATATCTGCTTCTTGAAAGCTCCGATATATCCTGAAGTGTTACGCTTTCCCAGCTTACGGTGAAGCTGTCGGCATAGCCGTTCATTCTCAGCCACAGGTCGCAGATTTTTCTTATGACCGGCTCTATAATACGGCGGTATGCTTCAATTTCACTCGTAAGAATATCGGCCTGCTGGTGGCTCATCCTTTCCGTTGTTGACCAGCTCAGACCGAGTATAAAGGGAGGTATACCGAGCTTTGCAACAATCTGCTCAAGCATTTCTCTTACGGGCACCTCGCTGTCAAGAATCTGATTGTCTGCCCCGATTGCCTTTATGCTTACATCACCTACGGCAACAAAGTCCTTTACTGCCGAGGAGCTGTCCATGGTTTTACTCCACTCCTCGGCAACCATCATAGCCCTCTGCTGAGCATAGGCCTTGTCAAGTGTGTCGTTCTGAGGCTTATAAGTAACCGCAAAGCGTACGTTACCCACTCTTTCCCAGTTGATACCGATGGTGTTATAGATTTTCAGAAGCACGTCGCTTACAAAGGGCAGACCCTTCAGAAGTGAGGTGCCGTAAAGCTGCCCCGGCTGAGGATTAAGTGCAGACAGAAGGATGAGCCCCGGATATTTTACCGGCGCAAAGCCGCCCTTGCCGTCGTCGGCACAGACCGATACCTCGAGAGGACTTTCCCCCTCGGTAAGCATTACCGACCTGAGGTCAGAATTGAAAAGGTGGGTGACGGTAAGCCCGTCTGTTACCATTTCACCTATGGCTGTGCCGTAGGTAAGAAGCTGCTCGAGAAAGGTTGAGATGAAGGCGTTTATACCTGTCTGCGTTCCCGATACGGGTACGCCTGAGAGAAAGCTGCGAAGCTCATCTGTTGCTTTTTTGCTGTCACATTCAACCTCAAAGGTGCCGATAAGGCGTATAAGCTTGAAGATGGCAGCGTCAATAATGGGAATAGCTTCTCTTAAAGACCTGTAAAGCGACATATCCGCGCCGGCGGCAGGGGAGTAGCCGCCGAGAAGTGAAAAGGGATGAACTTTTTTTGCGGTCTGAGGTACGGCAACGGCACTTTTCTGAGGATTCTTCTTTCTGTTTTTTCCGATAGCCAAAATAATCTCCTTTCAGGAAGGTTGACTTCCGATTCAGTGTGACTGCCTTTTTGCGGCAAAGGCAAAAAAGCTGTCCTGTTCCCCTGCGAGTACGGTTGAAACGAAATAGCGGATTTCGTCCATAGCGTGGTCGTTTTCCTTCTTGGGTGAATCTTTGCCCGCCTTTTTGTCCCAACGGTAAAGAGAGAATTCCTTGATTGCGCCCTTGCAGAGCGGTGATATTTTTATCTGTCCCTGTCTGAAGGCACTCTGCACTCTTCTTATACCGTCGGTTACGTCGTTTTTCGCGGGTATTACTCTGAACCTGCCGTGTCTGCGTATACATTCAATAAATGAGGCGGCAGATGGGTCAACTATCACTGCCTCTATTTTTCTGTCACCGCACAGAGCAGCAAGGTCACTGTAATATTCTTCGTCGGTTTTCTGCTTGCCCTCAAGCCGTGAGGAATAGTAATACTCGTCAAAGCGGTACCACACGTTATCGTGAAGACCCCACAGACCCATTGAAGTGGGGTTGACCGTACCGTAATCGCAGGAAACATAGTGCTTTTGAAAAGCGGGGGTGAGAGGCTTTTCAGTGTATTTTCCCTGTGCCGCCTCGGGGTAGACGAGACCGTCGGCGGCAACCCACAGACCGAGAACGAACCTTTCATAAAAGGCTCCGCTGTAAAGGCTTTCATATCTCTTTATCATTTTCTGTGATAAAGAGGGGTTGTCCTTCATAGTGAAATGAAGGTAAAGGCAGTTTTTTTCTTCGGCCTTTTTTATCCACTCCTCATAAAACCAGTGATGAGGATTTTCCGGATTACAGTTAAACCAGAAGGCGGAGCCGTTTACAGAGCAGCGGGCCAGGGCCTGTTCAACAAAGGAGCGGGGCATCAGAGCAACCTCGTCAAGAAAAATACCCGCGAGGGTTATACCCTGAATAAGAGAAGCGGAGCTTTCGTCGCGTCCTCCGAAAAGATAGTACCGGTTTTTTCTGCCTTCAAAGGAAATCTCGAGCATATTACTGCTGAGCTTTTCTTTGTATTCAAAGCCGGACTGCCTGAGGGCGGGTAATAAAGAGGTGAGTACGTTTCTCCTGAGTGAGGCTATTGTCTTTCCGCAGATGGCGAAGTTTTCATCGTTGAAGCGGTAAAGTGACCATGCCACAAACGAAAGTGACATACAGGTGGTTTTGCCGCTTCTCACGGCGCCGTCACATATCAGCCCGTCATAACCGCAAAAAGGCGAGCTGTTGTGCCACCAGGAAAGAGCAATAAGCTGTTTTTTTGAAAAGCGTGAAAAGCTGCTACTCAAGACCGTCGGCCTCCAGTGCAAGCGCACCCTTTTCTATGGCAGAGTAAATTGAGCAGGAGCTTCCGTCATTTTCTCTGAGGTTAATCTCGCTCAGACGGTCAAGAGCCTTGAGGCGATCGAAAAACTTTATTTCAATATCGCCGCCTTTTTTTCTCTTGATTTCGGATATTCCGAAAAGGTCCATCTGCTCAATTTCCGCCGGTGAAATTTCATCTGAAAAAAGAAGCTTTACAGCGTCGCTCACACAGCCGAAGGCAAGTCTGTAATATCCCTCGGATATATTCTGATGTTCGGCCCTTCGCTGCTTTGAGCAATGCTCTATTTCTTTTCTGATTTCCTCTTTTTTGATAAGGCGCATACCGCTTCTTTCGGGGAAAGCAAAGCCGGCAGACTGCGCCGCCTCCTTTATGCTTCTGCCTGAGGAATAATAGCTGCAGAAAAGCTTTTCCTTTGAGGTAAGATTTCTGATGGTGATTCTCCTTTCTTGTGTTATTGCTTTAAAAAGCCTCTCACTTTATGTCTGAAAAAAGCTGTTTGTTGCACCCTTTATGCAACAAACGGATAAGAAGAGGTAAAATTTTAAGAAAATATTCAGCCGTAAATTAAATGTGAATTTTTTTTGAATTTCTTATTGACAAAAAAATAGCAGTAATGTATAATGAAATAAATTAAAGGGCAACCTTTAAAAATATATAATAGGAGGAAAATAAAATGGCAGATTTTCTTAGAGAATATTGGGAAGATATTGTAGCTCTTTTCGATAAGATCTACATCTACATCAGAGATTGGCTCCTCGCTAACGAAGAGAAATAATTCAAGATTGACTTAAAAGATAAAGCCACCTTTACGGGTGGCTTTAAACTTTGGGGTGTCGAGGTTTGAAATATTGACTTTTAAAGAATAAGAGTATAAAATGGAAGCAGTTAGCAGTTGGCTAACAAATAAAAATGAGAGGAGAAAAATATGAAAGAGTTCTGGGATGAGTTCGGCTATGAAATCACACAGCTTTTAGCGGAGGTATTTAACTGGATTTTAGGACTTTTCGGAATTGAGATTCCTGAAAATCTTCCCGAAGACATTGAGTAATTTGTATTTGAGAAAAAACACACCGATTTATGAATTTTTTTTGAATTAAGCGTTGACAAACTATAAATATTATTGTATAATCGAATTACCCTAAGGGAGTGCCCTTAAATTTAATAAGGAGGAACACAATAATGGATAAGTGGATCATGGAAAACTGGGCAGCTATCGTTGCTTTCTTTGACAAGCTCTTCGGCATAGTTAAATCAATTCTCGAGAAATAATTTAACTATAAACACAGTTTTAAAATTTAAATTTTAAAATTGGGAGTCACCTTTCGGTGGCTCTTAATTTTTTGTATTTTTCCTCTTTATTTTTTCAGGGAGATATAATATAATATAGAAAGAACACACACCCGATGATAAGCTTATCGGGTGCAATGCTGCGTGAGGTGAAAAAATGTCAGGCTTTTTAAAGATGCTTGAAGGTAAAATTGAATACGAGAGTGTCAGAAACGCAATAGCTTGCGGCAGACTGCCTATGGGCATAATAGGCCTTTCACAGATACACAAGGCTCATTATATCGCGTCGCTTTGTGAGCAGACCGACAGAAAAGCACTTGTAATCTGCCCCGATGAGGGCTCAGCCTCAAGGCTTTGCGAGGATCTTAACAGCTTAAGTGAAAAGGCTTTGCTTTATGTTGCCAGGGATTTCAACTTCCGCGGTGCGGATAATAAATCCCACGAATTTGAGCAGAAGAGAATTGATGTGCTTGCCCGCGTTGTCAGCGGAGATTACCGCTACGTGGTGTGCAGTGTTGAGGCGGCGGTACAGCTCACTTTGCCTGTGCAGGAGCTGAAACGGAGAACTCTTGTGCTTAAGGTGGGCGAGGAAAAAACTACTCACGAAATAGTAAACACCCTTATTTCTGCAGGCTATGTAAGAACGGAGCAGGTTGAGGGCGTGGGTCAGTTTGCTTTAAGAGGCGGTATTCTGGATATTTTTGCACCCGGCTTTTCTCAGCCCTGTCGTGCAGAATTCTGGGGCGACAGTATAGACTCACTTTCTTTTTTTGATATTGAAACACAAAGAAGAACCGATGTTATAAACGAATTCAGCATAACCCCATCTACGGAGGTGCTGTTTGATTCTCTTTCGGTTATGAAAGAAAGGCTGACTGAGTTTTTGGCTTCGGTTAAGGGCAAGGGCTCGGTAAAGGCAAAGCAGATGATAGGCGAGGATATAGAAAAGCTTGAGCATTTTATTCACGTGGGTGCTCCCGATAAATATTTGTCTCTGGCCTACGACGAGCTTCACACGGTTTTTGATTATATGAAGGGCGATCTTCTGTTTGTAAGTGAAAGCTCGGCAGTGAAACAAAAGTATAACAGCTTTTCCGCACTGCTGAATGAGGATATGAAGGCTATGTTTACCGAGGGTATACTCACCAAGGGCCTTGACAGATTTATTCTTTCCTTCAGTGAGCTTCTTACGCAGTATGAGAAAAGCGGTGCAATTTTTAACGACACTCTGGCGAGGGGCTCCTTTGACGTGCCCGTACGTGAGCTTGTGAGCATAAACGCAAGGCTTCTTTCCCGCTGGGACGGCACCTTTTCTTATCTGACTGAGGATCTTAAGCCTGCAATATATAACGGTTATACGGTTGTTGTTATGGCGGGAACCGAAAAAAGTGCAAAGGAGCTTGCCTATGACCTTGAAACAGAGGAAATAAAGGCTCACTATTTTCCCGTTGTACCTGCTGAGTTTCCGAAGGGTACAGTTTCGGTAATAGGCGGCAGTGTCTCCTCCGGCTTTGAGTACCCGGGAGATAAATTTATGCTTTTCTCTTACGGCAGAGCTCAGCACAAAAGTGAAACAAAGCCGAAAAGACGGTTCAAAAGCGGTAAGGGTATAGCATCTCTTGATGAAATCACCCGCGGTGACTATGTGGTACACGCCGTTCACGGTATAGGCATATTTGACGGTATAAAGACTATGAACGTCGGCGGTAAAATAAAGGACTTTATCAAGGTCAACTTCCGTGGCAGTGATGTGCTTTACGTGCCCGTAACACAGCTCGACCTTATTTCAAAATACATTTCTCCCAAGGATACGGATAAGGCAATTAAGCTCAACCGACTCGGGTCTGACGAGTGGAAAAACACCCGTGCAAGGGTAAGGAGTGCGGTAAGGGATATGGCGAAGGAGCTGACAAAGCTTTACAGTGCCAGAATGAATTCGAGGGGCTTTGCTTTCTCACCCGACATTGATATGCAGAACGATTTTGAGCGCCGCTTTGAGTTTGAAGAAACCGAGGATCAGCTTATTGCCGTAAACGAAATCAAAAGAGATATGGAAAGAAGCGCACCTATGGACAGGCTTCTCTGCGGTGACGTGGGCTTCGGCAAAACCGAGGTCGCTCTCAGAGCCGTATTCAAGTGTATTGCCGACGGTAAGCAGTGTGCAATTCTCGTACCGACGACAATACTTGCCTTTCAGCATTTTCAGACTATAAAGAAGCGTTTCGACGGCTTCCCCGTTGAAATAGATATGCTTTCACGCTTCCGTACCCAGAGCGAAAGAACTAAAGTCAAGGCACGCCTCAAAAGAGGCAGCATAGATATAATTGTAGGCACCCACAGCATAATTGCAAAAAGCGTAGAGTTCAAGGATTTAGGTCTTCTCGTTGTTGACGAGGAACAGCGCTTCGGTGTTGCACAGAAGGAAAAGCTGAAGGAAAAGTTTCCTCATGTTGACGTGCTGACTCTTTCAGCAACACCCATTCCCCGTACTCTCAATATGGCAATGACGGGTATAAGGGATATGTCGGTGCTTGAAATGGCTCCTGTGGGCAGACATCCCGTTCAGAGCTACGTTGTGCCTCACGATATGGAAATACTCTCTGAGGCTATGGAAAGAGAACTTCGCAGAGGCGGTCAGGTATATTATCTTCATAACCGCATAGAATCAATAGATGCCAGGGTGGCGCAGATAAAAAAATATCTGCCCGATGCCAGAATCGGTATCGGACACGGTAAAATGACAGAGGAGGAGCTCAGCGAGGTCTGGAGAAAGCTTCTTGAAAATGAGATTGACATTCTTGTTTGTACAACCATAATAGAAACGGGCGTTGACGTACCTAATGTAAACACGCTGATTATTGAAGAGGCAGATAAAATGGGGCTTGCCCAGCTTCACCAGATAAGGGGCAGAGTAGGGCGAAGCTCAAGAAGAGCCTACGCTTATTTTACCTATAGCAAAAACCGTGAGCTTACCGAAATCGCGCAGAGAAGGCTTTCTGCCATAAGAGAATTCACCGAATTCGGCTCGGGATTCCGTATTGCTATGCGCGACCTTGAGATAAGAGGTGCGGGTAATATACTCGGTGCTCAGCAGCACGGGCACATGGAGGCGGTAGGCTATGATATGTATCTGAAAATTCTTTCTGAAACCGTTGACGAGGAAAAGACGGGCATAGCAACCGAGGAGAAAAAGGAATGCGTTATTGATATATCTGTTGATGCCCACATTCCGGAAAGCTATATTGATGCAGTCAAAAACCGCATAGGTATGTATAAGCGTATTGCCTCGATAGAAACAGGTGAGGACGCTATGGACGTTATGGATGAGTTTATCGATCGCTTCGGTGAACCGCCTGCAAGTGTAAAGGGACTTGTTGATGTGGCACTTCTCAGAGCAAAGGCGGCAAAGCTCGGAATATATGAAATCAAACAGCAGAACGGAATGATTCTTGCCTTTACCGATGACCTTAAGCCGGATTTTGTTTCGGCGGTAGGACATAAGCTCAGAGGCAGAGCGATGATCAGCGCGGCAAAAACATCGCCTTACATTTCCTTCAAGCTTCAGGGCAAGCCGCCCGTTGAAGCAATCAAGGAGCTTATTACGGCTCTTTCGGCAGAATAAAAACAAGAAAGGGCGACCTTGTACAGGGTCGCCCAAAAGTTTTTTTATATAAAAATTATAAATCTGCAAATTGCGTAAAAGTGTATTCCGCTGCCCAGCATAACGAAAATATGAAAAATCGGGTGAAAGACCGGTCTCTTTGCACCCAGTCCGCAAAAAACTGCCCCGATAAGATAAAAAACACAGCCGAAAACCAACCAGCCAAAGCCGCCTCTGTTAAGCTCGCCGAGCCTCGGCACTGCGCTCAGAAGCATTGAAAGACCGCATACTATATATACTGCCATAGTCAGCGCTTTCAGCCTTTCAAAAAAGAAAAGCTTTGAAAAAATTCCGAAAAGAGCACACAGCCAACCGCAGACAAAAACGGCAATGCCGTGGGCGGGGCTTACATTGTAAAGAGATATAAGTGCACATGGCGTTGCCGTGCCTGCAATAAGCAGAGGTACGGCCGAATGGTCAACGAGCCTTGCAACGCGCTTTGCCTGTGAGGGCTTCAGGGCATGGTAAACGGTTGAGGCGGTATAAACCGCAAGAAGAGTTGCCCCGTAAATAAGGCTGCATACTTCTTTTCTTACCGTATCCGCATTTGTGAGCATAAAAAACACGCCTGCAACAGACAGCACTGCACCGATAAGGTGGGTGAGGAAATTATAGCTTTCAATTTTCTTCGGATATTCAATAACCTCAACATCTTTACCTATCATAATATCATCTCCGCTTATATTTTACAGCAATAAAAATATAAGGTCAATATATTACCCGAGGCAAACGGGTTAAAAAATATAAACATTGACGGGAAGATTTATCACTTTCTACAAATTTAGATAAAAACGGAAAACATACTTGAAAGTTGACTCTGTTTTTTGATAATATCATAATAGGTGAGTTTAACATTTATGAAAAAAGCCAATTTGAAGTAAAAAGAGGTGCAATATGGAAAATTTTAATGTTCTGGACCTTATCGGCGGACTTGCTCTTTTCCTTTTCGGCATGAACATAATGGGCGCCGCTCTTGAAAAGAAGGCTGGAGGTCAGCTCAAGTCTCTTCTGGGAAAGATGACAGACAGTCCCATCAAGGGATTTCTTCTCGGCACGGGCGTAACGGCCATTATACAGTCATCGTCGGCTACCACCGTTATGGTTGTCGGCTTCGTCAACTCGGGTATTATGACCTTAAAGCAGTCAATCGGCGTTATTATGGGCGCAAATGTCGGTACAACCGTTACCTCATGGCTTATCTCCCTTATGGCTGTTGACGGTGCAGGCTTTATGCAGTTCTTCAAGCCCTCCTTCTTTGTTCCCATACTTGCAATTTTCGGCGTTATAGTTCTTATGTTCAAAAAGGAAGCAAAGAGTAAGGATACAGCCACAATCATCCTCGGCTTTGCTACCCTTATGACAGGTATGACAATGATGTCCGATGCCGTTGAAGGCCTTAAGGATGTTCCTGAATTTGCAAATATTCTTACCGCATTCTCAAATCCCGTGCTCGGTGTTCTTGCCGGTGTTGTGGTTACTGCTGTCATTCAGTCGTCTTCCGCATCGGTCGGTATTTTGCAGGCTCTTTCCGCAACGGGCGCAATTCCTTTCTCAACGGCCATACCCGTTATTATGGGTCAGGGCATAGGTACCACCGTTACTGCGCTTATTTCTTCAGCAGGTGCAAACAAGAATGCAAAGCGCGCAGCCTTTGCCCATTTCTATTTCAATGCAATCAGCACCCCCATACTTCTTGCCGCCTTCTACGGACTCAACGCTGTAATAGGCTTCGACTTCCTTGACGACAAGGTTGACGAATTCTGGATTGCGGTTATCAACACTGTCTTCAAGCTTTGCTGTGTTGCTCTCTGGATGCCCTTTACGAAGCTTCTTGAAAAGATTGCAACCATTACAATCAGGGATAAGGACGAAAAAGAGCATTACGAAATACTCGACGACCGTCTTCTTGCTACTCCCACAGTTGCAGTCGAAAGGTGTAAGACGGTTACCGAGAGAATGGCAGAAATTTCAAAGGTTGCCATTGACGGTGCTCTGAATCTTCTGGGAAATTACGATAAAGAGCTTTACGAAAGGGTTATTGAATACGAAAAGAAGGCCGACCGTTATGAGGACAGACTCGGCTCGTACCTTGTTAAGGTTTCGGCCCTTGAGCTTTCAGATAACGATGCGGCTGAGGCAACGAAGCTTCTTCATATAATCGGTGACCTTGAAAGAATATCCGACTATGCGGTTAATATTCTTAATTCCGTTGATGAAATAAGAGATAAAAAGCTCAACTTTTCAGGCGAATGTCAGAAGGAGCTTGAGGTTATGGTGAACGCCGTAAGAGGTGTTGTCGACCTTTCCTATGAGGCCTTCAACACGGGCAGCCTTGAAAAGGCAATGCTCGTTGAGCCCCTCGAGCAGGTTGTAGATGATCTCAAGGACGGCCTTAAGGCAAGACACATCAACCGTCTGCAGAAGGGTGAATGCACGATTGAGCTCGGCTTCGTGCTCAGTGACCTTCTCACAAATCTCGAAAGAGTTTCGGACCACTGCTCAAATATTGCGGGCCTTATTATTGAAATTTCACACAAGGGTATGGATATTCATAAGTACCTCAAAAAGGTTAAGAAAGGCGAAAACGATTTCAATGAAAGATACGCCGAGTTTTCACAGCAGTATTCACTTGAAACGGTGTGATGCGCATTAATAAATTATTATAAATTATTATAAAAATTCATACTCTTGACAAAAGGTATAAAATTTGGTAATATAAACCTACGGAGAAAATCCGATTTAAATAGGAGGTGCAATTATGGAAGCTTTACAGACAGTATTTGATTACATCAAGGCAATCCTTGAAATAATCAAGAATTTCTTTGCAGACCTTATGCCTGAGAAGGAAGCAGAAGGCGAAGACGCAAACGCATAAGTTAATCAATAAGAACCGTTGCTCAGCAACGGTTCTTTCAACTTGTCGAAGACTACTTTTTCTACAAGCTGTCAGACTGCCGAGAAATGTGCAAGATGATCTTTTCTTCGTTACGAAGGCGCAAGCTGACAAAGGATAGAGATAACAAGTCTTAAATGCCCGATTTGCAGCACCTTTGAAATTTTTTCTCCTTGCAATACGCAAGTATTGCTTCGTCGAAGAAAATCCCAAATGCACCACAACTCGAACATTTAAGATTCTTTGAAGTTTAATGGGAGGAGATTTTTATTGTAGCAAGGCAAAAAGCGCAGGA
>JAFWYB010000039.1 GCA_017517865.1 Clostridia bacterium
AATAAATATCCACCCGCATAGCGGGTGGTTTTTCCGTTTCGGGCATAGCCCTAATACTACAGGCAACGCACAAGTGCGTCTTTTATTGGCCTGCCAGCCACGCATAGGATTACTTGCTACCCGTAAACGGGTCTCTTGGGTCGAAGAGACTCAACTGATCACTTTGTTTATCTTCTTTCAATTGATTCTCTATATAATTCTTTATGGCGGCTGTATTTTTTCCTGTTGTATCTACATAATATCCTTTGCACCAAAACTCGCGGTTTCTATATGCAAATTTCATATTACCGAACCTCTGAAATAACATTAAACTACTCTTTCCCTTTAAGTATCCCATAAACCCTGATACACTCATTTTAGGCGGGATGCTTACCAACAGGTGTACGTGGTCGGGACATATTTCTCCCTCTATTATTTCAACACCTTTCCATTGGCAAAGAGTTCGTAATATTTCTCGTATTGCTTCTCTATGTTCTCCATAGAAAACCTTTCTTCTGTACTTTGGTGCAAATGCAATACTATTCTCAATCACACAGAAATATATTTCTTTGCTAAAGGTAAGTTAATGTTGCATTTACAGTATGATTTTGAGAATAGTGACAATTGCAATACCGCAGGAAGTACATTGAGATATTACAGAATTCATAAAGGTTACACAACCCGCGAACTTGCTAACTTGGTTGGCGTTGTCCCTGCTACTATCACTCTCTATGAAAATGATAAAAATCCAATAAAATATAAAACTGCGGTTTTACTTGCAGATATTCTTGAAATAGACCGTCATCTGTTGCTTGATGACTATACCACTTTTGTTGATTATCCATATAATACACTTCTACAAGAAGTTCGGGCTAAACTATCTCTTAACCAATCTCAAATAGCACAAAAAATCGGAGTTGCACCAAATGCTTATTCGGCTTGGGAACGAGCAACACGGACACCACGCAGAAAAGAATATGAAAAAATACTTCCACTTATAAAACAAGCAAATTTTAAAATATAAAATCCACACATTCGACTAACCTCCTGTTATAAGGTAGAATAAAGCTACCAAATAACAGGAGGTTATTATTTATGAGCAGAAAAACAAAAATCAAGTTTACAGATTTTGAGTGCAATTTACTTATCAACGGAATGAATGAGTTTCGCAATATGCTCTTGGCTGAGGATTTGCCCACCGAGGATGTTGATGAACTGTTACTGAAAATTATTGAGAAGAGTGAAAAATAAGGAGGATGTTATTATGTCAAACAAAATTCAATATTGTCGTGTTGGTGATTATCTCATACCTAACCTCGCATTACCGCCTGAAGAAGCAAATATCACTCTCGGTAAATGGGGTATGATGTGCAAAGATTATCTTGAAAAATATAAGAAGGTGCTTTTTAGTTTACTACTTGGTCAAGGCAAACTTTATCAGCACTGTGCCGATGTAGAAAAACAGGCACAAGAAATGTTTGATTCTCTTGTTGAGCAAATTAAAAAGGTTGAAAGTGTAACCGAGCAACTGAAAGAAGAAAATCAGATGGAGTGGGTGTGCCGTATGCAAAACATTGAAGCGAGAGCAAAAGAGATTGTTGCAACTGAACTGATTTACACCTGATACGCAAATACCCCGCAGACTTTTCAGCCTGTGGGGTTTGTTTTAAATATTCTCGTTTCTGAGCGTATCGACTGTATTTTCTTTGCTCACTTTTTTGATTGAATAAATCATACTCAGCACAACGATTATGAATACGCTTGCAATAGCTATAATGAATTTGTCCCACGGGATGTAAAACGGCATTTCGTAACCGCTGTCTGCTGCTACAAGATATACGAGATATGTCGTTCCCAATGAAACCGGAAGCGAGAACACAATACTCTTTACGCCGTAAAGGATAGATTCAAATGTCATCATCTTTCTCATACCCTTGCTTGTAAGACCGACGGATTTGAGTGTTGCAAACTCCCGTCTTCTCAGGGAAATATTGGTTGAAATTGTGTTAAAGACATTTGCTGCTGCGATAGCGGAAATGAGGATGATAAATCCGTATGCCATAACCTTTGCGATAGTCACAAGCGCTCTTATGCTTTCAATTTCTGCTGCGTAATCGACAACGCTGATGTGGTTTCTGTCTCCGCCGATATCCTTGATAAGTCGGCTTACGTCACTTGCAACTTTGCTGTGGTCTTCGCAGAGAATGTAAGCGTGTGTTTGGCTGTATTCGTCAAGCATTATACCTTCTTTTACCGATTCAGGGTAAATAAGGTTTGTGTTATGGTCTGCAAAATACGGCTTTTCGTCGATAACCGCACCGATTGAAATCTTAATGTTCTGTACGGCCTTTTCTTCGGGCAGGTAACGCTTTGTTGACTCGTCAAATTCTTCGCCCTCGTCACGGCCGATATCATAAACGTAATATGTTACACCGTCTTTTACCGTTGTTTCCCCTATATAATGGTAGTCCACATCATTCTCTGTAAAACGAGGAAGGATATTTGTTATCTCAATGTTTGAAGAAATATCGTCCGTGTTAAGGAAGGGTATTATATAAACCTTTTCTTTGTTGTCATTCTGGTAGATATAGGTGCCCATATCATAAACAAGGGCTTTCGGGTTTTCTTTGTCAAAATATCCCTCTTCGCTGAGACCTTCCGCTTTAAGAAGTCTTCTGAAAGCGTCATCATCAATGAAGTTATATTTGAACATTCCGTAATACTGACTTTCAACTTCGTCCGAATATCTTTCGACCTCTTTGTTCATCATATCAATGTATTCTTCCGAAATATATTTTTTATCAAGGTTATATTCTGTGCCCATCTTTTCGGTAAGTGTAAACTCATCAATTCCTTTAACAGATTTCAATCTGTTATACAACTTGTTTCTGAATTCATCTGTTTCATATAAAGGATTATAGTCATCGTCGTAATTAAAAATGTTTACGGCAACATCATAATTCATATCCTGACTTTCGGCTGCAACAATATCGGTAAAATACGTCGAAAGTGAAGAAGCGGAAATGAACAGGACAACGGAAACAAAAAGTGAAAAAACTGTAGCACGGTATTTCTTTTTGTTTCTTTTAAAATTCTTTGACGACAGTGTTGCTTCAAAGCCGAAAAGCTTCTCGGTAAGCGGAGATACCTTAACACTTCGACGGTTGACCTTAATCTCATTTGACTGTCTGACAGATTCAATGGGGTTAATTTTTATTGCCTTTTTCGCAGGAATATATGCTGAGATGATTACCGTCACAAAGCTTATTACGCTTGCGGCAATGATTGCCACGGGCGAGAACACAAACCGCATTTTAAGGTCTGTAAGCTCTGCAAGGAAGGTTGCGATTGAATCACTTAAGAAGTAGAATGTTATAGCAATGCCCAAGCAACCTGAGATGAGACCTATCGGTATGCCGATACTGCAAAGCACCGATGCTTCGTAAAGAACAGATTTTCTTATCTGCTTTTTAGTGGCACCTATACTTTTAAGAATACCGAACTGCTTTGTCCTCTCACTGACGGAAATTGAAAACGAATTATAAATAAGCGAAACCGAGCCGAAAACAATGAGTCCTATAAGAAGAGAAAGCAAGCCGATAACAAGGAAGGGAAATGCCGAATCAAAGCTGTTGAAGCTATACATAAGCAGGTCATAGTTTATGCAGGAATTAACTTCAATCTTTTTAACGATATCAAGGTTAAATCGGCTGTAATCGGAGGGTTGAGAAATTACGGTATACACGGAAGAAAGTCTTGTATTTCCCTTTTCGTTTATTGTGTAAGCTGTATAGCCGGGTGCCGAAATGGGTTCAATAGTGGTTTGTTCAGGTCTTACACAAAAGCCTACAACAGTATATGTTTTCTCTTTTGTATTAACAAGATATTCTGTTGCTTCTTCGCCTTCGGTTTTTCTTAACGGATATTCCTGAGTAAGCTTTGCCCAGGAGTCACCGTCAAGTTTTTTATATTCTTCATCTGTAATGTTCACAAGCTCAGACCATTGTCTTTGTCCGACTGCAAGAGTGATTTTCTGCCCGAGCTTAAGCTGTACCGAGCCGTTGGTATAAAGATGGTCGGAAACAACAATCTCGTTACTGTTTTGGGGTAGTCTGCCCTCTGTCAGATGTATCGGCATTATGTCCGTAAAGTCAGACGGTATGCCTGCTATATACAGATACGGCTTGTACTCATTTGAAGAGCCGATTTCAGCATAGCCTATCTCCTGAACAAAGGTATATTTTTCTACTCTTTCGTCCTCGGTAATTTTTGAAATATCATCATATTCAACATCATAAAAGCCTACATGGTATTTGCCGTTATACATTTCTGCATAGTTTATAAGGTAATCCTGAACGGTTACAAAAGCCTCTATTGTGGCAGTAAACATTGCGACGGAAAGGATAATGCCGATGATTGTAACAAGAGTTCTTGTTTTGTTCTCTTTAAGTGAGCGTTTGGTAAACTGTTTAAAGATATTCATTGCAGTCACCTCACTTAACGAGAAGTCTGTCACTCGCAATTTTACCGTCGTTTATGGTGATAATTCTGTCTGCCTGCAAAGCAATCGAATCATCGTGAGTGATAACGATAAGTGTCTGACCGTATTTTTTGTTAGAGAGTTTAAGAAGTTCAACGATTTCGTGGCTGTTTTTCGAGTCAAGGTTACCCGTCGGCTCGTCGGCAAGCATAACGGCAGGATTGTTAATGAGTGCTCTACCGATAGAAACTCTCTGTTGCTGACCACCTGAAAGCTCGTTGGGAAGATGCTTTTCTCTTCCGGTGAGAGAAAGAAGGTCAATAAGCTCACGAAGGTAATTTTTGTCTACCTTTTTGCCGTCCATAAGTACGGGTAACGAAATGTTTTCCGTTACATTGAGAACAGGGATGAGGTTATAAAACTGATAAATAAGACCTACCTGCCTGCGGCGGAATATGGCGAGCTGGTCTTCGTTTTGTGCGTAAACGTCCTGCCCATCGAGGTAAACCTTGCCGCTTGTGGGCTTATCAACACCGCCGAGGATATGCAGAAGTGTACTTTTTCCCGAGCCTGACGGACCGATGATAGCCACAAACTGACCTTTAGGTACGCTGAAGCTTACATTATCGAGAGCTTTAACCTGATTTTCACCCTCACCGTAAATTTTTGAAAGGTTTTCAATTTTTAAAATATCCATATTGAATTGCTCCTTTTCTTTTTGTTGCAGCTTCATTTTACCAATCAAAAATTACACTTCGGTGACTCTATTATTACAAAAACGTCACACAACCTGCTTGTAAAATCTTATTGTAAATTTCGCACCGCAGAACTGACCGTTTTCAGCTTTTATTGTTCCGTTATGGCCTAAAATAATCATTTTGGCAAGATTAAGGCCTACACCAAAGCTTTCTTTTGATGAGTTTTTACCTTTATAAAAGCGGTCAAAGATATGAGGCAAGTCCTCTTCCCCAATGCCACTGCCTGTGTCAGTAATGATAATCTCTGTGAAAATGGGCGTGTCCTCAGCAGTTACCGTTATCTCTCCGTTTTCAGGTGTATGCTCAGCACAGTTTTTCAATATGTTTCCGAAGGCTTCAATGCACCATGCAGAATCACAATCGAAATAAATATTTTCCACATTTATATTTAGCTTTTGATTTTTAATATCCATAGGTATCAACAGAGGTTCTGCAGATTTTTCAAGAATCGAAGACAGGTCGGTGGTCTTCTTTTCAAACTGTACAGTTCCGGCATCGAGTTTTGAAATTTTAAGAAGAACAGAAACAAGATGTTCTGTTTTGGTAATAAGTGACGAAAGTTCTCTTAAAAGTTCTTCTCTTCTTTCCTCTGATATGTCAGGCGACTCAATAAGAGACAGAATAAGATTAATACTTGTAAGCGGAGTTCTTAACTGATGAGAAATGTCAGCAATTGAGTCTGCAAGAAAAGTTCTTTTCTTTTCTAAAATATCCTTTTGGTCACGAAGGCGTACAAGCATTTTTTGCACATCACTTTCTAAAATTGAAAGTTCGCCCTCATCAAAGCCTTTAATGTTTATTGTGTCGTTTCCGTGAAGAATCTTATTTATATTTTCACCTAGATTATTAATTCTGTTATATCTTTTCTTTGTAAACGCTAGAAAGCTGCATATCAAAAATGTACTTAAAATCAAAATACATACAGCAGTAAATTTAGAATAAAAAGCTGCAATAAAGCATAGTAACAGTGAGGGTATCACTGTTACTGCTAAAAATTTTCTTATTTCGGGATTATTTGAAAGTTTCATTTTATTCACCTAATTTGTATCCCAAACCTCTTACTGTAAGAATGATTTTGGGATTCTGTATATCATCTTCAACTTTTTCTCTCAGCCTTTTTATATATACCGTAAGCGTATTGTCGTTGACAAAGTCGCCTGCAATATCCCATATTTCAGAAAGCAATTTATTTCTTGTAAGAGTAACACCGGGATTATTAAGAAAAACGAGAAAAAGCCTGTACTCTAAAGCTGAAAGAAAAACATCTTTGCCGTTTTTGGTGACAATTCCTTTATCCATATCAACACTTACATTGCCGAGATTGAGCATACTTTGGCTTTTACCTGTTCTGCGAAGAACAGATTTTATGCGGGAGATAAGTTCTCTCGGACGGTAAGGCTTTTCAATATAATCATCAGCACCTATATCAAGACCCGTAACAACACTGAACTCATCCGCTGAAGCAGTAAGGAAAATTACAGGACAATCGGTTACACTTTTGATTCTGTTACAAAGAGAAAATCCGTTTCCGTCAGGCAGAAGCACATCTAATAGAACAAGGTCGAACTGTGCAGTTTCAATTTTAGTCTCTGCTTCTTTACAGTTCAGTGCACTATCAGTTTCAAAGCCTTCCTGACGAAGAAGCTCACTTAAATTTTTGACAATGCTAACATCATCTTCTATGATAAGTATTTTAATCATAATATCACTCTTTTCGGTGGGTATGTAATAATTATATATAAAAAGATGTGTTAAATCAACATTTGTGACGGATGAGTAATAAATATTGAAAATGCAATCTCGGAGTGAAAAGAAAAACTGCCCTCACGAAGAGAGCAGTTAAAATATTAAGTTGAATAATTCTAATTTCACTCAGTAGTTTTCTTGTTCCTGACATTCAACCACACGTATATAACAATCGTTAAGATAATTGCAAATAAACCAACATATGGTCCGATGCATTTGTTTGTGAATCTTCCCCAGTATTCAAATTTTGAAAACATAATTGAAAAAAACATACACAAACTTGACAGACCTACGTTAAAGAACACTTTTGGAGCTTTTTCGTAAAACAGCACGCTAATGCCATACATACCCAATATTAACACTGTAAGTATCGCGTTTCCTGTCAAGATTGATGTTCCGTTTAATTCCTGAACTCCACTATAATCCACCCATTTAAGTAAAAGTGTTGAACAACAACCAACAAACATTGTCAACAGTATCATTTTTTTACGATTTTATTCACTGAATAACCTCCCTAAATTTTTTGACCGACTCGGAATATCACTCTTTTCAGTGGTTATGTTATAATTGTATATAAAAAAAACAGGTTAAATCAACATTTGTGACGGATAAGTAATAATATTTACTTCCTACCGTAGTATTTTATTATATAATAACTGCCCCCACCAAATATTTTCAAAAGACTAAATTAGTCACTTGAAGCCATAAAAACACAACCCGTTAAGCGACATTTTGAAGCGGCCCTATCAAGTAGACAGACGAAAAAAATATATTTAGTTGAAGGAATTCCGCGCTGCTGTGCAGCAGGGTGGAATTTTTCACGCTTGGATTATTGACTCAGGATTTTTCGACAACCACTTTTTGAATTTTTTATAATTTATCTTTCATTCAGCGGAATATATTCAAATCTGTCCTTAACATTTATATAAGCAGGACGGATAATTTTTCCTGCGTTTTGTATTTCTTCAATACGGTGTGCACTCCAACCGACAATTCTGGCGACCGCAAAAATGGGAGTGAATAATTCATTAGGCAGATTAAGCATTTTATAGACCATGCCTGAATAAAAATCAACATTCGCACTGACGCCTTTATATATCTTGCGTTTATCTGCAATGATCTGAGGGGCGTTTTTTTCCACAAATTCATACAGCCTGAATTCATCCTCCATACCTTTTTCTTTTGAAAGCTGTTCAGCATACGTACGAAGGATATCGGCTCTCGGATCAGATAAAGAATAAACCGCATGACCCATACCGTAAATAAGTCCCGCCTTATCAAATGCCTGTTTATCGAGAAGCTTTCCGAGATAATCTTTTATTTCCTGTTCGTTTTTTGTATTTATACTTGCTTTCATATCATCAAACATTTGAACAACTTTAATGTTGGCTCCACCGTGGCGAGGTCCCTTCAACGAACCGAGTGCGGCAGAAATCGCAGAATATGTATCTGTACCCGAAGATGTAACAACATG
>JAFWYB010000040.1 GCA_017517865.1 Clostridia bacterium
CGAAACAGCTTTGCAAGAAAAGGCAAAAATCACCGATAATGCTGACGCATATCGGTGATTTTTAACGCATTATTGTGAAGTTGTTTCGCTTTTTAAAGAAATACTTCCTTATGGGGTGTCGGCGTTTTTACAGCCCCTTTTATGTTAACTTATTACTTTACGTAAGCAAGAAGGTCGCCGATTGATGCATACATATCATCACAGCATACATACTTGACATTGAAAAGGTTATATAAGAGATTGAGAATCTTTACCCAGATGGGCTTGAAAAGTGAATTGTGACAGATACAGCGGCAGCTCTGGCCCTCAACATAATCCTCATCAAGTGTGAGTGCTACCGAAATATATACGGGAGCATCGTAAGCATAAACATAGTTTCTTGAAAGAACCGTTGCACCGGAATACTTGTTACGTTCTGAGGTTACTGTTACAGTATAGCTTGTGCTGTCATAAAGAACACACGTGAACTCTGCATAATCGGTACCCTCAACGAGATTTGCCGTACCTCTTGTCATAAGCTGACCGTTGGCATCCGTAATCTGAACGTTAAGGTTGTTGAGATATCTGTTTCTTTCGTATATCTCGTTATCAAACTGAACTGTGTTTGCGAATTTAATAACGATGGTGGTTTCGTAAAGATTATAGTTTTTGTTATATGTGGGAGTAAGCACGATAGGTGCATAGCCCTCAGTATCCTTATATCTTGTGTCAAGTGAGCCGTAGGGAGGCTGAGTATTCTTGCTGTTAAAGCCTAAACCGTTCTCAGTCATCCAGTTGCCGTTCCAAGAATAGAGATATGTACGGTCCTTGGGTCTTGCAGTGATATCGTTTATTGTCTTGCCCTCGGGAAGTGTATACTCAAGAGGCATTCCGCAAACTGCTGTTGCAGTTGCATCTGAAATAACGAACTCTTCCTTATCATCGTCCCAGGTCTTGAGCTGATACTCATATACCTTATTGAACTCGTCGTAAACGGCAGTAAAGGTTACGTTACCGTAAACGTTATTGATGTCGTAATTCCAACCCTTGAACTCGTAATAGCTCTTCATTGTTTCGGGAAGAACAAGCTGACCGCCTGTATATACTACCTCACCGTCTTCAACAACGGGCTTGAAGATAGAATCGTCAGCCTTCTGTCCGTGACGTACATCGAACTGAATGGTGAAATATGCACCGTTGGCATTCATAAACTGAACAAGGTAGTTTACGTTAGGATCGCCCTCAAAGGCAGCATAAATCTTGTCGTTTGCAGTAACCTTTGTTGCCGCAAAGTCAACAAGGTCTTCCTCATCGAATAAGCCGGATTCCATTTTTGACTCAGTCCAACCTATAAGATCATAAGCACCGAAGGCCTTATCCTTGAAGCGCTGAACAAAGTTTTCGTTATCAACGGCAGCCATCCATGCTTCGTAATCGGCATATCCGAGACCCTGAGCATAGCTTTCGAGGGTTTCACCCTCTTTTATGTACCACTTACCGTAATCAGCATCCTTCTTTTTTGAGATAACCTCTTCCTTATGACTTTCAATAACCTTTGTATAGGTAACGTCTGCACAATAGGTATCTGCAACAAAAGGATTTACAAGCTCAACAAGATAGTAGCGGTCAAAGGCTGACATATTGTTTTCGTCAAGATGTGTGTCGTATACGGTTTCACCGCAGTCCTCGCGCTGACAAGTGAGACCTCTCTTATAATAGCTGCCCACCTGCTCATATTCATACTCTGCACCCTTATAATCGTGTCCGAGTGCATTTTCTGTTATTGTTGTACCGACAACACGCTCACAGAGTGTGCAGTAAGATACGGTGTAGCCGGGCTCAGTGCAGGTTGCCTTCTGACCCTCAAGCTCAATGAGGTTGTGGTTTCCTGTTCCGCAGTCGCTTGCAGCCGATGAAGCAAAGCTCATCATAAGAACAAAAGCCATTATAACAACGGAAACAAGCATAGCTCTTTTCAATGTCTTTTTCATTGGTTTATCCTCCTTGAATATAAAATTGGCAGTTACATCATTCACAGTAAACTTAATACAGCTTACCTATTATACTAATACTATATAATTTTTTTCTGAAAAAGTCAATGGATAGTTAAAACTTTAAATGTTTTTAGTTTTTTTCCGCCGACTGAAGAGCTCTGAGATAAAGACTTCCGTCTGAATTCTCACCGAGTGTTATCTTCATATACTTTGCAGGCTCGGGAGCAACCATATTACCCTCGCCGTCCTGCACCCAATCCGTTGAGGCAAGATAGCCTACTGTGAGAATAACCGTACCGCCTCTTTCCGTTGCCGCAGTAACCTTCGGGGTATATACGGGAGTGACACCTGTTATGGGAATAACATACGCGCTGTTGCTTTCGCTGTAGCTGAAATAGATACCCCCGCCGTCAACGGTTGTGTGTGTAAGACTTACCTCACTGCCGAAAAGACTGCGGAATTTTTCTTCAACGTCCTTTTCGGGAATGAGCATACCGCCCTCGGCATATTCGTAGGCATCGGGCTCAAGGTCACTGTCGAGTATCGACCAGATAGCGATGCTTATAAGCTGATTTGTATCAGCCATTGTGATATCGTCAAAGGTGTCGGGATCGTACATTATAACGGGCGCTATAAATTTTTCATACTCCTCATAACGCAGCAGCTCCTTTTCCTTAGCCTGACGTGAAAGGCTGTCGGTAACCGTTGAAATTATGCTGATAATTCCCGTAACGGAAAGTGAAATAACAATGAGCCCGACGATGAAGCTCAGCGGTGAACGCTTTTTCTTTTCTGCCATAAATTCACCCCTTCTCAGCGTATCTGACCGTTGCCGTAAACTATATATTTAAAGCTTGTAAGCTCGGGAAGCCCTAAGGGCCCTCTTGCGTGAAGCTTCTGGGTTGAAATGCCTATTTCTGCACCGAAGCCGAATTCTCCGCCGTCGGTAAAGCGGGTTGAGGCATTGACATAAACTGCCGCCGCATCTACTTTTGAGGTAAACTCCCTGGCCGCGGTATAGCTTTCACTGATAATGCATTCACTGTGACCGCTTGTATAGGTCATAATATGTTCTGCCGCTTCCTCAAGCGAATCAACAACCTTAACGCTGATTTCATAGCCGAGATATTCTCTTGCATAATCCTCCTCGGTTGCGTCGATACAGCCGGAAATAATTGCACCCGCTCTTTTATCAGCGTGAATTATAACTCCCTTTTCATCAAGTCTTTCCTTTATAAGAGGAAGCACCGTCTCTGCCACATCCTTATGAATTACAAGACTTTCGCAGGCGTTACATACGGAGGGTCTTGAGGTTTTGGCGTTATAGATTATCTCCACCGCCTTATTTATATCCGCATACTTATCAACATAAATGTGGCAGTTGCCCGTTCCCGTTTCAATTACGGGCACCGTGGAATTCTGCACACAGGCGGAAATAAGACCTGCACCGCCCCTCGGAATGAGAACGTCAACATAGCCGTTCATTTTCATAAGAGCAGTTGCGCTCTCTCTTGAAGTATCTTTAACGAGCTGTATACAGTCCTCCGGAAGACCGGCACGTGCTATTGCCTGACGCATAATTTTTGCCATAGCCATATTTGAATTGATGGCTTCCTTACCGCCGCGCAGAATTACTGCGTTACCCGACTTAAGGCACAAAGCCGCTGCATCCACCGTTACATTCGGACGTGCCTCAAAAATAACCGCAATTACGCCAAGAGGCACCGTGACCTTTTCTATAACAAGCCCGTTGGGACGGGTTGTGCCGCTTATTACCCTGCCTACGGGATCCGCAAGACCGATAAGCTCCCGCGTAGCATCGGCTATGCCGCTGATTCTCTTCTCATCGAGCATAAGGCGGTCAATCATAGATTCACTCATACCCTTTTCTCTTGCCGCGGCAATATCTTTTCTGTTTTCTTCAATTATGTACTGTGTATTCTCAACGAGAGCCTCTGCTATAAAGCTGAGTGCCTCGTTTTTCTGAGCAGCAGAAGCAGTCATAAGAAATCTTTCTGCTTTTTTCGCTCTTTCGCCTAACTTAGTGAGCACAGGAGTCTCTCCTCTCATTTTGCAGTAAAAAGTGTACCTATACAATGACCGTCAATGAGCTTATATATATCCTGAGGGTCACTGCCGTTCATAATAACCGTGGGAATTCCAACCTCGGTAGTTATCTTGGCCGCATGAATTTTCGTTACCATACCGCCGGTTCCTCTGTCGGTGCCTGAACCTCCGCAGAGTGCTTCAATTTCTTCGGTGATTTCTTCAACCACGGGAATAAGCCTTGCTTCCGGGTTTTCGTTGGGATTTTCGTTGAAAAGTCCGTCTATATCCGAAAGGATTATAAGCTTGTCGGCATGTATGAGCCTTGCAACTATTGCCGAAAGAGAATCGTTATCTCCGTAAACAATTTCCTCCGTTGCAACACTGTCGTTTTCATTTACAACGGGTAGTGCATCGTATTCGAAAAGCTTTTCAAAGGTATTTTCAAGGTTTGTTCTTCTCTTGTCGTTTTCAATATCGCTTTTTGTAATAAGAAGCTGACCTGTTTTTACTCCGTTTTCACCGAAGAACTTGTCATACATAAACATCAGCTCGCACTGACCGACTGTTGCCGCCGCCTGCCTGCCGGGAATATCCTTGGGCCTTTCCTTGAGACCGAGCTTACCCACACCAACACCGATTGCGCCCGAGGTGACAAGCACTACCTCTCTGCCCGAGTTGTGTAAATCGGCAAGCACGGAACAGAGCTTTGCCATTCTTCTTATATTTATCTTGCCCGTTTCGTATGTAAGGGTGGAGGTTCCCACCTTTATAACGAGTCTTTCTGCCTTTCTGTCTGAATTCATTCAATTACCTTCTTCTTTTGTTGCACTTTCAATTATCTTTCTGTATTCCTCTTCTTTTTTTACTTTGCCGACAGCGGTAAAGGAGCATAAGGACATATCAAGATATTTTGCTGAAACCTCACACACTTTTTCAAGTGTTATTGATTTTATTGCATCTATAATTTCATCGTCTGTGGTAAATTTTGAAAGCAGAAGCTGTGTTCTGCCGTTGGAGGAAAACCTTGACTGTGGGTTTTCGCCCGCCATAATAAGACCTGCTATAACCTTTTCCTTGGCGATATCAACCTGCCGCTGTGTAATTTTTTGCGGAAAATCTGCTATTATTTTTACAGCCTCTCTTATTGCTCTTTCCTCGCCCCTGTCACCGAGACTCATTGAAACCGCCGAGTAGCCGCCGCCAACATAGGTGCCGAGCCAGGCCTCAACAGAATAAACCAGTCCGAGCTCCTCTCTTATTCTGCGGTTGAGCATTGACGATGTGCCCGAGCCGAGAACGAAGGTGGCTATGTGCAGCGGGTAAAGATCTTCGCTGTCAACCGCCACACCGGGAAAGCACATAATAATGTGGTTCTGCTCCGTCGGCATATTCTTAAGATAAATTCCGCGGTTAAAGGGTACGGTGTAAAAATCCTCAGCAGCCTCACTGACGGGAAGCTTACCGAAATATTCCTCTGCCTTTGAAAGAATCTCTTCTCTTTCAAAGCTTCCGCTTACACCTATAACCATTCTCGACGGAGTGTATTTTTCAGCCATATATTCTCTGATATCCTCTGCCGTAAAGGAAGAGACCGTCTTTCTCGAGCCGAGAATCTCATATGCCATTGTGCTTTGAGAGAATATTCCTGCCTCGTTAAGCTCATAGCACACATCATCGGGATCATCATCGCACATGGCTATTTCTTCAATGATAACACCCTTTTCCGTTTCAATATCCCTACTGTCAAGCCCCGGTGCGGTAATCATATCAAAAAGTATGTCCGCAGCCTTTAAAAGCTGATAGTCAAGAGCCTTGACATAGAAAAACGTATACTGCTTTGTGGTGTAGGCATTCACCTGTGCACCGATTTCATCCATTGACTCGGCTATTTCGAAGCCGCTTCGTTTTTTACTTCCCTTGAACACAATATGCTCAATAAAATGAGATATTCCGTTGTTTTGGTCATTTTCATATCTTGAGCCGCTGAGAATCCACACTCCCACTATTGCAGAGCGCAGATTTTCGCAGGGGTTAAGAAATATTCTCAGACCGTTAGGTAAAGTAATTAGCTCCATATTTCCTCCGCGGATGTTTATTCATCGGGCATCCTATGCTGATCTGTCAGTTGGAAAACTGTGAATTGTAAAGATCGGCATAGAAGCCGTTTTCCTTCATAAGCGCCTTATGGGTACCCGTCTCAACAATTCTGCCCTCGTTCATAACAAGAATCATATCTGCCTCACGTATGGTTGAAAGTCGGTGAGCAATAACAAAGTTTGTTCTGCCCTTCATAAGGTTCTGCATACCTCTCTGAATGAGCATCTCCGTTCTTGTATCAACAGACGAGGTTGCTTCATCAAGAATAAGTATATCGGGAGAAGCAAGAATTGCTCTTGCGATTGTAACAAGCTGACGCTGACCCTCTGAAAGATTTGCGCCGTTTTCCTCAAGCACTGTTTCAAGCCCGTCGGGAAGTGTTGAAATAAAGGAATCAGCCTGAGAAGCAATAACTGCGTTGTTGAATTCCTCTTCGTCTGCATCGGGCCTGCCGTATAAAATATTTTCTCTGAGAGTGCCCTCAAACAGCCAGGTATCCTGAAGCACCATACCAAGGTGTGAGCGAAGCTCCTTTCTTGTTATGTCGCGTATATCAACACCGTCAATTCTGATTGCACCGCCCTGAATCTCATAAAAACGCATAAGAAGATTAACTATTGTTGTTTTACCCGCACCCGTGGGACCTACAATAGCAACAAGGTCGCCCTTATTTACGGTAAGGTTAAAGTCCTTTATAAGAGGCTTTTCGGGTACGTATGAGAAGTCTACGTTTTCAAAGGTCACGGTACCCGCAGTTTCAAGAGTAAGTGCCTTTTCACCCTCCTCGGGCTCCTCCTCTGCGTCAAGCACATTGAAAACACGCTCTGCCGATGCAAGCGACGACTGGAGGTTGTTTGCAATCATACTCAGGTCTGATATAGGCTGTGTAACAAGCTTTGTGTAGGTCATAAACACAGTTATGGCTCCTATGCTTGCTTCACCCTTAATAATAAGATATCCGCTCAGAACGCAAATAATCACGTAGCCTGCATTATTTGCAAAGTTTACAAGAGGAGCAATAAGACCTGAGAAAAACTGCGCTTTTCTTGAAGACTGCGTAAGAGTCTCGTTTATTTCGTCAAACTCGGCTATTGCCTTCTGCTCGTGACCGTATGCCTTTACTATTCTGTGGCCTGTAAACATTTCTTCAATATGGCCGTTTACATCACCGGTTACCCTCCACTGCTTTCTGAAATAGTACTTTGAAAATCTCAGAATAACCATAGCAATCATAATACCGATGGGGAAGGGAAGCATACTCCAACCGGTGAGAAGCTTGTTTTCCATAAACATAATCACAAACACACCCACAAAGGTAACCACCGAGGTGATTATCTGAATAAGGCTGTTTTGCAGGGTATTGTTTATGTTGTCAATATCGTTGGTGATTCTTGAAAGAATATCACCCTTGTTGTGATTATCAAAATATGAAAGAGGCAGATGGCTGAGCTTACGGTTGAGCTTTCGTCTGAGGTCTGTGATAAGATTCTGCACAAGACCCGCCATAATATAATGCTGTAAAAAGGTCAGCACCGAGCTTCCCACGTATATGATAAGAATAGTAACGAGTATCTCGTAAATGGGTCTGAAATCCATCACGCCGCCTGCAAGCTTTGCCTTTATCTGCACATCAAGAACATCTATGATGTCACCGAGATAACGGGGACCCAGCACGGTGAGAATTGAGCCTACCGCCGCAAAAACTGCGGTGATGATAACAAGCAGCCCCTTTCCCTTGAGAAGTGAGAAAAGCTTCTTTGCAGTTTTCAACATATTCTCGGGCTTTTCCTTTTCGTTATGGCTGTTGTCACGGTACTGAGCATACTTTTCACTACCGAGCTTTTTAGGGGATTTATTTTTTTTCATTATTCATCCCCCCTTTTCTATCTGTGATGTGTAAATTTCCTGATAAACACTGCAGCTTTCCATAAGCTCACCGTGCTTACCCATACCTACAATTTCACCCTTATCAAGAACGATGATTTTGTCAGCATCAATAATTGTACCTACACGCTGAGCAACAATGATTACAGTTGCAGTGATATTTTCTTTTATTGCTCTTCTGAGCTTTGAGTCGGTCTTGAAATCAAGAGCAGAGAAGCTGTCGTCAAAAATATAGATATCAGCCTCTCTTGTGAGAGCTCTTGCTATAGAAAGGCGCTGCTTCTGACCGCCGGAAAGATTTGTACCGTTCTGACTTACAAAGGACTTTATACCCTCGGGAAGCTTATCTACAAACTCACTGCTCTGTGAAATCTCAAGAGCAAGCCTCATTCTTTCTTCGCTTGCATTCTCGTCACCGTAGCGCAGATTATCCTCTATACTGCCGCTGAAAAGCACAGCCTTCTGAGGTATGTAGCCTATTCTCTTATGAAGCTCTGACTGGAGCATATCTCTAACGTCAACACCCTCAAAAAGAACCTGTCCCTCAGTTACATCATAAAATCTTGTAATAAGGTTTACTATTGTACTCTTTCCGCAGCCGGTACCGCCGATGATTGCCGTTACCTTGTTTCTTTCAGCGGTAAAGCTGACATTTTTAAGTGTAGGCTTGCCTGAGTCCTCATAGCCGAAGGAAACATTTCTGAATTCAACAGTGCCTCTTTTGCTTTCGTCGGGAAGCACGGGAGAGGCAGGATCGGTTACTGTCGCCTCAAGATCAAGCACTTCGTTTATTCTTTTTGCGGAAATTCTTGCTCTGGGTACGATAACAAACATAGCCGCAGCCATGGTAAAGGAATAAACTATCATAACCATATAAACAACAAAGGCCTGAAGGTTACCTATTGAATTTTCAAGAGCAAGCCTTTCAGCTATGGGGTCAAGTGAGTCAATATCCTTTGCGGCAAAGACGATAAGAAGGTCAAGGGCAAAGATAACCAACACTATACAAACCGGTATAAGCACCGACATAAGGCGCTGAAACTTAAGTGTAAGAGATGAAAACTCAATATTCTGCTTATCAAACTTTGCATCCTCGATATCACCTCTGTTAAAGGCTCTGATTACTCTTGTGCCTGTAAGCTTTTCTCTTATAAAGCGATTGATTGAGTCGAGAAGCTTCTGTCTTCTTTTAAAAAGAGGCATAACGGTTTTGAGCACTATAAGCACTATAACCGCAATTACGGGCATAACAGCAAAAATTATAAGCGAAAGAGTGGGGTTCATAACAAATGCCATTATGATACCGCCCACAAGCATAATGGGAGCTGAAATAATTATACGAAGACACTGAAGCACAAAATCCTGAAGAACCTTTACGTCATTGGTGCACCTTGTGATAAGAGAGGGAGTTCCTACTCTTTCAATATCTCTCTGCGAAAGAGACTCTACCTTTAAAAACAGATCTCTTCTGAGGAGTTTGCCGTAGTTTGCGGCAGTTTTACTTGAAAAGTAGCTGTTGAAGGTGGCAACAATAACAGCAAAAGCAGAAACCGCCATCATAATAATACCGACCTTCGTAATATAATCTATATCCTCATTTGCAATACCGTTATTGACAATCATGCTCATCAGAACGGGAAGTATGAGGCTGCCTGCCTGTGAAATAACAACAAAAAACATCGCTGCCGCAGTGGAGCCCTTCATAGACTTGAGATATTTAAGCAAACGAATCAATTTCATCTTCCTTTACACTTGTTATTTTATAAAATCAACGAATCAGAGTATAGTTACACAATTATAGTTTAGTATATCAAACTATTATGAACAATGTGTAAACTGAAGGTGTGTTTTGATTACAATCATAGAATTTTTCGCTGAGTTTCCGGGCAGCAGACGTAAAAAAAGGCGGCTCCCTGAAGCGGAGCGGGCCTTTGGCCGCTCCGCTTCTTTTGCGGAAGCTGCGCTTCACACAAAAGTCCCGCGGGGTGCGAAAACGCGCCCCGCGGGCAGGGAGCCGCCCTTCCCTATCCTCAACCTTGCGTAAAACCCGGCCTCTCCCCTCGGGGAGAGGTGTCACGCAGTGACAGAGAGGGCACCTCCCCGTCTCGCTCCTGCGCGGCAAAAAAAACGACCCGTTTCCGGACCGTTTCTGAGAATAATTTTATCAAAATGAGGTTGAACTATAACCTGATCAGATGAATTTTTCTATAAACTCTCCGACCTTCTGCTCATACTCCTCTTTGCCCTCTTTATAGCTCATAGCGTGGTCAGCACCCTTTACAATAAGAATATCCTTATAATCGGCACTGCAGGCGTTGTGAAGAAGTGCAGCCATATAGGTCGGCACAAAGGTGTCCTTGTCGCCGTGAATAAAAAGCATAGGCACCTTTGCGTTTTTAACGGCAGCAAGAGCATTGGTATCAGCCTGAAAATCATAGCCTGCACGCTTTTTCTGCATTGCTTTTATAATGGGGAAAATCGGGAATTTCGGAACATGCCAGCTTTTGAGTTTGTATGAAAACTCATCAAGAGCAGAGGTAAAACCGCAATCTGCAACAGTGAACTTAACATTTTCGGGCAGCTCATCCTTACCGCTCATTATCATAACGGTGGTGCTTCCCATTGAAATTCCGTGAAGAATAATTTTTATATCCTTGCCGAAGGTATCGAGCATAAAGCTCAGCCACTTCATACAGTCCTCAGATTCAAAGGAGGCGAAGCCGTAATACTGACCCTCACTTTCACCTGCCGCCTGGTGGTCAACGAAGAACATATTGTAGCCCAAATCCTCAACATAGTGCTTTGCATAGTGGCACCATTCGCCCTTGCCGCTGCTTCTGTAACCGTGAGCGCCGAAAACATAAACCTCGCTTTTCCTTTCAGGTCTTATGAGATAGCCCTGAAGGCGGCTGCCTCTGTCACTTATTATGCTGTATTTTTCAATTTCACAGCTGTTGAGCCATTTCATATCGCGGCTGATTCTTTCCTTTTCATTATCCGCGGACTCATCGGAATCGGCAATCATTCTGCCGAGTAATGCGGGTATTTCAAAATCTCTGTTGAGAAGTGCGTTATAAAACCAATCGTTGAACTTATAAAAGCCGAGACCCGCCGCTGCACCGAGAGCAAGAGCAACAGATGTTTTTTTCATAACAAAACCCTTTCCGAAAATTAACAAAAAGGGCCGTCATAAGACAGCCCTGTATGTTTATTACTTTTAAACTTATGCGTAAGTAATGTCGTAAACTGAATCCATCTGGCCTGCAATACCGATTGTAGCCTTGATGAAGCCCATACCGCCGTTACCCTTACCTTCAAGGGGAAGCTTGTTTTCGAGCTTGATGAGTCTGCCCTGGCTGTCAACTGTAACTGATGTTGTAGCACCGGGATATGTCATTTCAGCTGAGAAGATTTCAAGAGGCTTAACATCGAGTGTGCCGAGGTTAAGAGGATCCATTGCAGTCATATGATGAACGGGCTCCGTTGAAGTTGTTCCGTCGAATGTTGCTGATTCTGAAACAAACTTAACTGTGATTGTGTAACCGCCGTCTGCATTTTCCTTGATTGAAGCTTCTGCAAGGTCAGCAGTTGTAACCTTTGCATCTCTGCCCCAAGGAATCATCTTATGGCCGATCTCACGGTTAGGATCATTCTGATCTTTACCGTTTTCGAATGTGAATGTTTCGTCAACGGGCTTAACGAGGTTGCCGATGACGCCGTTAAGTGTGCTCTCAAGAGGCTTAGCTACTGCGGGAAGTTCTGTGATGTTAACAACTGTGTTTTCAACCTTGTGTAATGTTACAACGCCCTTATAAGCTCTGTAATCGTTGATAGCCTTGTTGTAAGCTTCGCACATACCTGCATAGTTGCCGTCTGCGGGTCTTTCGAGGCCTGATGATGTCTTAACTGTGTCTGCAGCTGCTGCGCCGCCGTTGTTGTCTGCTGCGCCACCGTTGTTGTCTGCTGCGCCGCCGTTGTTGTCTGCTGCGCCACCATTGTTGTCTGCTGCACCGTTGTTGCCTGAGTTACCTGCCTGATCAGCAAGCGAGGGAGCCTTTGTGGTTTCCTCCTGCTGAGACTGCTGTCCAACCTGCTGTGAACCGCCGTCTGTTGAGGGAGCTGCTGTACCAACATTTGTTCTGCCTACTGCTACGCCGCATAAGAAAATCAATGCCATTGCGAGAGCGAGAGCTATAACTCTGAGTTCCTGTTTCATGGTTTTAAAAACCCCTTTCGAAAGTGTTAGCGTTTTTAGCGCCGTAATTTTCAATGGCTAATGCTAGTCATTTACTTAATTAAATTACAATAAATTTCCCAAAAAGTCAAGCGGTTTTCTGCATTTTCGTCAAAACATTTTTTATTATTTTCAACCCACCGTGAGCGTCTTGCTTTTTTAAACAAAATCACCGCCTTTAAAATATGCAAAATAAACAAAGGAAAATAAAATATATTTTTTTGTTGCTTTTTATTTTGCTCTTATATATAATGTATATTATGCAAAATATAACCTAAGAAAGGAGCTGCTGTCTGTGAAAAAAATCATTGCAGTAAGCGGTATGCACTGCGCCCACTGCGCAAAAGCGGTTGAAGATGCACTGTGTGCAATAGACGGTATCAGCAAGGCTAAGGTTGACCTTAGCAAAAACAGCGTAACAGCCACAATGAAAACCGACGTTGACGATAAGCTCATAATTGAAGCAATCGCCGCAAAGGGCTTTGAAGCAGGCGAAATAACAATAAAAGAAGGTTTATTCTTTTAAGTAAACCCGAAAGGAGAATCACCAATGGCAAAAGAAAAGAAAGTTAAAGAAAAGCCCGTGAATGAACACCCGAATAAAATAGGTGTGAAGGAAGCTGCAGGCTACACCGTTGCCGAAGCAGGCAATATGTTTAACCTTACATATATTTCCAGCTACCTCAAGCTGTTTATGACAGACGTTCTTAAAATTCAGCCTATGGTTGCAGGCTTTATGTTTATCATCACCCGTCTTTGGGACTGTATAAACGACCCCATCTGGGGTGCTATGGTTGCTAAAAAGGCTCCCAATAAGGACGGTAAGTTCAGGCCCTACCTCAAATGGGTATCCGTACCTCTCGGTGTTGCAACAATTCTCTGCTTTGCACCCTATAACAAAATCACAACCGATACGGGTATACTCCTCGTAATCTGCTACATCACCTATATTTTCTACGGTATGATGTACACCGGTATGAACATCCCCTTCGGCTCACTCGCTTCCGTTATCACAGACGACCCCAACGGCAGAAACCTTCTTTCAACCTTCCGTTCAATCGGCTCGGGTATCGGCGGTGCAGTTGTTTCTCTTATCGCTCCCTTCGTTATCTATACAGCAATCCCCAAGCTTGACGAAAAAACCGGCGAGACCGTTATGGTTGATGTTGCCGACGGTAACAAGATGTTCATCTTCGCCCTCATTATGGGCGTGCTTTCCATTACATTCTATCTTATAGGCTTCAAGAGAACCAAGGAAAGAGTTCCCTCAGAGGCAGAGCCCAAGATGGATTTCAAGAAAACCTATCTCGGTCTTCTCAAGTCACGCCCCTTCGTTACGGTTGCTCTTGCAGGCGTACTTATCAGCGGTCAGCTTCAGTTCAACTCCTTCAACACATATCTTTACAAAAACTACTTTGAAAACACTTCACTGGGCGTACTCGGCACAATCTGCAACTATCTTCCTATGGTTTGCCTTGTGCTCTTCACACCCAAGCTCTCGGCAAAGTACGGTAAAAAAGAGCTTTGCGGCAAGTTCTCAATCATCGCCGCAATCACTTCCGTTGCCCTTGCAATCTTCGCAAACAACAGCAGCGTAGTCCGTATGCTTGACCCCAACTCAGCCAATCCTATATTCCCCGCCTGGTTATTTATGGCAGCACTTCTTCTCATCGGCTTCGGCTACACCTTCGTAAGCCTTACCTGCTGGGCTGTTGTTATGGACGTTATTGACTATCAGGAATATAAAACCGGCGAAAGAAACGAAAGTGCCGTATATGCGGTTTACACCTTCTCACGTAAATTCGGTCAGACCATCGCTGACGGCCTCGGTCTTTTCCTTCTTCAGTGGGCAAAATACGACCCCGAAAAGAACATCGACGGCTTCATAACCGAAAACAACACAAGTAACAAAATTATGCTTATCTGCACGATCATCCCCGCCATTGTTTATACCGGTGTATGGCTTCTTATGAGATTCGGCTATCCCCTTACCAAGGAAAAGCTTGAGCCTATCTATGCTTTCATCCGTGAAAAGCGTGAAGCTCTTGAAGCGGAAGCGTAACAAAATCCGCTAAGCGGATTTTGTTAAATGCGCGATTCGCAATCGCGGGAAACAGCTCAATATTCGGAGGTGTTTACCCGCCACCCGAGCTTGTTGTATACTCTCAACAAAAAAATCCGTCTGATTTTTTCAGACGGATTTTTTACTTTTTAAATCTCAGCAAACAAAAAAGCCGTCTGTTATCAGACGGCTTATCTTATTAAAACAGCAGAAAACTGATTCGGCGGGAACCGCACTGTTACTTTTTCACCGTTGCCCGCGATTGCGAATTGCGCATTGTGCATTGATCATTCTTTTATGCCGAATTCTGCTTTTCCTTCAGGAGTATCTCTGTAATAGTGAGCCTTCCAGTTGGGATGAGGATTATTCTTCCAGATTTCTTCAGCTCTGGGCGCCCATTCCCTTGCGAATTTATCACACTTACTGCAAAGCTCCTCTGCGCTTTCCTCACGCACAAGGTTTGTTGACTTTGCTCCCGTTTCCTTGATTATCCTTCTAAGACAGTCGGGGTTTTCAAGCATGGGACAGGGTCTTAAATGGTTTTCGTTGAAGGGCTGGTCGTGTCTGAACGCCATAAACAACGGGTTGCGAAGTCCCTCAAGGATTGTATGAGTCCTTATATTTGCATCGGAATAATGAATGAATACACAAGGCTCCATATCGCCTGCAGAGTTGATGTGAAAATAGTTTCTTCCGCCCGCAATACAGCCGCCGGGGTATTCACCGTCGCTCTGGAAGTCCATAAAGAACATAGGCTTACCCGTTTTCTGATTACGTACCCTTCTGAGCCAATAGTACATATGCTCTCTCTGCTCGGGAGTGGGAATAAGGTCAACGGGGGCGTCGTGGCCGATGGGCATAAAGTTGAAATAAAGAGCAAACTTAACGCCGCATTCTATCATTTTGTCAAGGAATTCGTCGCTTGTAACGGTGGGCACATTATCTCTCGTGTAGCACACGGAGATGCCGAAAAGACAGCCCTTGCTCTTAAGAAGCTCCATAGCCTTCAGTGCCTTTTCATAATGGCCCTCTCCGCGCCTTGCGTCACTTGAATTCTGGTCACCCTCAACGGAAATTGCAAGAGTGATGTTACCCACTCTCTTCATATCCTCGCAAAATTTTTCATCAACCAGAGTTGCATTAGTAAATGCAAGAAAGGCGCAGTCGGGATATTCCTCACAAATTTTTATAATGTCGTCCTTACGGATAAGAGGCTCACCGCCGGTGTACATATAAACGTGGGTACCCAGCTCTCTGCCCTGCTTTACAATACTGTACATCTCTTCATAGGTAAGGCTGTTCTTGTGACCGTACTCAGCGGACCAGCAGCCCTTACATTTCATATTGCATGCACTTGTCGGGTCCATAAGCATAAGGAAGGGTATGTTACATTTATATATATCTCTGTTCTTTCTTACAGCCTTCGTACCCTTTACGCCCGCGCCAAGACCCATTGAAAGCAGAAGCTTTTTAAGAAGTCCTCTGTCAATATCCTTAAGCATGCTCATTGCAAAACGGTAGTAAACGTTACTGTCGCCTTCCTTCACGGCTCTTCTTGCCGCCTCAATGCTGCTCTGAGGGAAGGTGCCGCCGAGAAGCTTTTCGCCGAGCGCTATAAGCTTGAGCAGATTTTCCTCAGGATTTTTATCAACATATTTCAGAAGAGTATCCAGGGTTGCACCCACGGCTGCTCTTTCTGCTTTTTCTTTAATGGTCATCTGTTTACACCTCACTGAAAACAGTCTGTAAATTACATTTCATAATAATATATCACAACAGACGAGAAAAGTCTATACCTTTATATTTAAATAAATTTAAAATAAATGTAATATCCGCTCTTTTTACCTTGTATTATTCCACGAAACAGTGTATAATTAAGCAATTTCTTTTTTCGGGAGTTTTAAAATGAATCAGAAAACGAAAGCAACAATTATGGCTTTTCTGAGAGTTGCCGTCGCTATGACTATTTTTGCCTTAGCGGTTATCAATTATGAAAAGCTCAAAAACATTGATGTGCGTGCCCTTGTTGATGCAAGCACAAATATGATCATAGCTATCATCACAATCTGGGGTGTTTATCTCGTCAAGTCGGTACTCTTTATTATACCCGCTATGCTTATCTACGTTTCAATAGGTATGGCCTTTCCCACCCCCACCGCCTGCCTTATAAGCCTTGTCGGTATCATTCTGGAAATTACCGTCACCTATCTTCTGGGCGTTTTCCTTGGCGGACCTTACGTAAACAGGCTGCTTTCAAAAACAAAGCCCGGTAAAAAAATACTCGATATGAAGCTTAACGAAAACTTCCCTACCCTGCTCGTCATACGCGCACTGCCCGTTTTCCCCATAGACTTTGTAAGCCTTTTCTGGGGTGCTTCACGTTGCCGCTTTCCCAGATATTTTATCGCATCGTTACTGGGAATTATGCCGAGAGTTGTCCTTTTTACAATTGTCGGAGACGGAATATATGAAATCTTCCCTATGCACCGCATAGTTGAGCTGATAATAATCGCTATCCCCGTAGGCTGCATCATCTATCTTATAAAGCACTTCGTCAGACAAAAAAGGCAGAAGCAGGAATAATCAGCCGGTCTGCATTTATAGTGAAGTCATAAGCAATAAAATATCCCGAAAATGCAAAGCACCGTATCTGAGCGATTACGGTGCTTTACTTATATTGAGAACAGGAAACGGTGTATCAAGACAGACACATAATGTCTGTAGCTATATAATACACCGTTTTTTACCGTTTTCAATATTTTGAAACATTTTTTAAGAAAGTGTTTAATAAATGTTCATACAATCAAACTTCTGTTGCAAATTTATGCCGTTTTTACCTTGCTGAGCTTTGCAATTATTGTTTTGTAAACGAAGATGAAGCTGACAAGTGTAACAATAAGGCTCATAAACTCAGCTATAGGGAATGCAAACCACACGTTTGTGACGTCTCCTGTTTTTGAAAGGAAATAAGCTGCGGGAAGAAGCACCACAATCTGTCTTGCAAAGGAAACTATTGTTGAGAAATAGCTCTTGCCCAGCGCCATAAATACAGAACCGAGATTTATGCTCACACCCGCAAGGATAAATGAGGTGCTGATAATTTTAAGGGCAGGTACACCTATACCCATCATATCCTCACTCGCGTCAAAAAGCCGGAGCATAGTTTCGGGCACAGTCCACATAAGAAGTGTGCCCGCAGCCATAACACTGACCGCTATAACACAGCTGAAGCGTACTGTTTTTATGATTCTTGCCTTATTTCTTGCACCGTAGTTATAAGCAATAATGGGAATAACTCCGTTATTCAGACCGAACACGGGCATAAACACAAAGGACTGTAGCTTGAAATATACGCCGAACACCGCCGCTGCAGTTGAAGTAAAGGCAAGCAGAATCTTATTAAGGCAGAAGGTCATAAAGGAGCCTATACCTACCATAAGAATTGAGGGCACTCCGATTTTGTATATTTCAAGAATGAGTCTGAGGTCAGGCTTGAATTTTTTAAAGCTGAGCTTTATTTCCTTATTATATTTAACCTGAAGAATACAACCCATGGCAAAGGCAACAAACTGACCGATAACGGTAGCAACCGCTGCGCCCTTTGCCTGCATACCGAAGCCAAAGGGCATCACAAAGCTGCCGAACAAAACGGTACCCTTGCCGAAAATAAATACGGGGTCAAGAATAATGTTGGTGATTGCACCCGCAAGCTGAGTAACCATCGAAAGTGTTGTCTTGCCCGTTGCCTGCATAAGTCTTTCCATGGTAACCTGACCGAAAAGGCCGAGAGAAAGCATACACACCACCCTCAGATAGTCAACTCCGTAGGTATAAATCAGGCTTTCGGTATCCACCTGTGATGCGAAAAAAGCTTCTGTACCGAACAAGCCGAAAAGCAAAAAGATAAGTCCGCTGAAACAACAGAGAAAAATGCCGTTTTTTGCAACGCTGTTTGCCTTTTCAAAGCTTTTTGCACCAAGACTTCTTGAAAGAAGAGCGTTGATGCCTACACCGGTACCGGTAGCAACACCTATCATAAGATTCTGTGCCGGGAAAGCAAGAGATACCGCCGTGAGAGCATCCTCACAGACCTGTGAAACGAAGATACTGTCTACCACATTATAAAGAGCCTGAACAAGCATTGACACCATCATAGGAAGGCTCATTGTTATAACCAGCTTCTTTATGGACATAACGCCCATTTTGTTCTCTTTGAGCATTTTTCAACCTCCTTGGTTTTTACAACGCATATTATATCACTAATAAAATTTATTATCTACTTATATCCGAAAATATATTATTCAAATTACACGGCAGATTATTTTTAATTTTGTACAGTTTTGATAAAAAGAGCAAAAAGCGTTATCGGCTCAGCCGCCTGAGCGCACTCAGCAGATGCACAAAAGCAGGCGGGAAGAAGCTTTTCCGCTTCCGCCCGCCTTAGCAGCAATTCTGTATTCAATTACCGAATTCCCTTGCTATTCTTGCAAAACGGTAATCGTTTTCATATCCCAATCCGCCCGAGGAGCGATAAACGCTGAGCACTATACCCATAGCAAGATAAAGACAAACCGTTGATGAACCGCCCGCGCTGATAAAGGGCAGGGTGATGCCGATAACAGGCAGCAGCCTTGTGCACATACCGATGTTGATTACAGCCTGACTTATTATCATAAAAGCTACACCGTAGCACATAAGCCCTGCGGCATAATTCCTGCTTCTTTTGCCCACGGCAATTACTCTGTAAGCAAGAAAAAGGAACAGCACAAAAAGTATGATTGCGCCTATAAAGCCGAGCTCCTCACAGATAACCGAAAAAATCATATCGTTCTCTTTTTCGGGAAGAAACCTGCTGTGACTGAGCTCACCCTTGAAAAGGCCCATACCCGAAAAGCCGCCGTTTTTCATAGCTTTGAGAGCCTGGTTCTGCTGATAAATCTCAGTAGGATAGCTTTCGGGGCTGAAAAGTGCAAGAATACGGTTTCGCTGAATATCGTCAAAAACCTTATACCATATAAAGGGAGATGCGGCAAAAATAGCCACACCGGCCGCAGGAAAATAGAGCCAGTGCACGCCCGCTATGAACATCATACCGATAAACATCATAATAAAGATGAGTGCCGAGCCCATATCACCCGTTGCAACAACGAGAACGATGGGAACAGCTGCATGAAGACACAGAAGAAAAACGGTTTTGATATCTGAAATGCTGTTTTTTACCTTACTCAGATGCCACGATAGGGTTATTATAAAACCTATCTTTACAATTTCAGAAGGCTGAAAATACAGGCTTCCGAGCTTAAGCCACGAGATAGCATCGCTTCTGCCCTCGGGAGAAACGCCGAAGCGGAACAGAATAAGCATAGCAGCCACACAGCCCACCGCCACAACGGGAGCAAGCTTAAGTATTATGTCGTAATCTATAAAAGAAACCACCAGGGCAATACCCATACCAAGTGCAAGTGCAAGAATCATAACCCTGGCATCTCGTGAAAAATATGAGGTGCTTGCCGAGGTGTAGGTAGCGCTTGAAACCATAACAGTGCCGAACACCGAAAGAGCAAGAGTAAGGGCAATCAGTATAAAATCCGTCCCTGTAAAAATCTGTTTTATTTTTTTCAAAAGCAAATTATCACGTCCTTTGATATAGGGATTATATAATAAATCCCGCTTTTTTTCAAGGGGGTTTGACATATTGTAAAATACTGCTGTTGACTTATTGAATATTTATGGTAAAATATAAGCCTACATTATGAAGGGAGGAGCACCTATGATAAGCTTCGTTTCACAATGTACTGCCGACACTGAGGCTTTTGCGGAAAAAATTGCGAAAAAGCTCACAGGCGGTACCGTTATAGCCTTTTTCGGCGGACTCGGTGCAGGAAAAACCTCCTTTACGAGGGGAATTGCAAGAGGTATGGGCATAAAGGCAGATGTTTCAAGCCCCACCTTTGCCATAGTCAACGATTACGGCGGAAAGCCTCCCCTTGTGCATTTTGATATGTATAAGGTTGAAACCTGGGATGACCTTTACTCCAGCGGATTTTTCGATTACCTCGATATGGGTGCTGTGCTTGCCGTTGAGTGGAGCGAAAACATTGAAAACGCCCTGCCGGAAGGCACGGTACGCGTAACCATTGAAAAATGCGAGGACGAAAACAAGCGTATTATTACAGTTGAAGGATTGGATACAGTATGAAAATTCTTGCAGTTGATACAAGTGCAGTCTGTGCCTCGGTGGGAATTACCGAGGACGGCAAAATTCTTTCTGAAAGCAGTATAAACACGGGGCTTACCCATTCCAGAACTCTTTTGCCTATGATAGACAGCGCTCTGAAAAATGCTGAGCTCGATATTGAGGATATGGACTTTTTTGCCTGCAGTGTGGGTCCCGGCTCATTTACCGGCATAAGAATAGGCGTTGCAGCCATAAAGGGTCTCTGTGACGGGCTTAAAAAGAAGTGTATTCCCGTTTCCACCCTCGAGGCTCTGTCTTATAATCTTCTCGGCAGAAGCTGTACTGCGGTAAGCGTTATGGACGCCCGCTGCAACCAGGTCTACTGCGGTATTTTCCGTGTTAAGGGAGAGAAGGTAACAAGACTCACCGAGGATATGGCTGTTAAAATTGATGAGCTGGAAAAGCTTCTGCCCGACTACGAAAACGTTGTTTTCGTCGGAGACGGTGCAAGACTCTGTCACGAGAGGCTGGGCTATGGTATTGCTCCCGCAGGTCAGCTTTATCAGAGGGGCTCCTCTGTTGCCTTTGCCGCCGCTGACGGCTTCAGCGAGGAAAAAGCAGTTGACGGTGCACAGCTTATGCCAACCTATCTGAGGCTCCCACAGGCAGAGCGCGAGCTTAAGGCACGCAATCTTAGCAGTAAGTAACAAGCAGCAGGCATTAACGCGCGATATAATGATATTTAAAGTTCACCCGGTTGTCGCGCAAAAAAAAACATACAATCAAACAGGATATCACTGAACATTATGAGTGATATCCTGTTTGTTTACGGCTTTCAAAGGTCCGAAGGATATTACCCACACAGTTTTTCCGCTTTCCGTGAACTGCTGTTATACAATTCCTATTTACAAAAGCTTACATTTGTGTTATTATAGTATATTATAATGCAAACAAAGGAGACTTTTACAATGATAGCATTAGGAGCAGACCACGGCGGATATTTTTTAAAGGAAGAAATCAAGAAGCATCTTGAGGAAAAAGGAATAGAATACAAGGACTTCGGCACATACACTCCCGAGTCAATAGACTATGCGGCAATCGCTTACAGAACATGTAAGGCCGTAACTTCAGGCGAATGCGAAAAGGCAATCCTCTGCTGCGGCACCGGTATAGGTATTTCTATGGCAGCGAACAAGGTAAAGGGCATCAGAGCCGCATGCTGCAGCGATTGGTTCAGTGCAAAATTCACACGCCTTCACAACGATGCAAACGCTCTTTGTATGGGCGGCAGAGTTGTAGGTGCAGGCCTTGCGCTTGAAATGGTTGACGTTTTCCTTACAACAGAATTCGAGGGTGGAAGACACCAGAGAAGAGTTGACCAGATAACGGCTATTGAAGCAGGCACCTTTGAGGGATAAAATTATATATATAAAATTCAAACTGTATACACACATTTTTCTTGATTATTACAATTCTTTGTGATAAAATTCAGCCATATTAAAATAAAATTTATATTTGGAGGACTATGAAATGAAAAGAAAAGCTTTGTCGGTTCTTCTTGCAGTACTGATGCTGGTGTCAGCTGTTCCCTTTATTGCCTTTGCAGAGGATACGGCTGCCGCAAAGCTCGGCGAAGAAGAATACCTCACACTCGAGGAGGCTATTGCCGCAGTACCCGCAGACGGTACCGAAGCAACCGTTACTCTTCTCAAGGATTCGGACGGTAACGGCATCATCATAAAAGAGGGTCAGAATATCGTTATCGATTTCGGCGGCTTCACCTACACCGCAGAC
>JAFWYB010000009.1 GCA_017517865.1 Clostridia bacterium
ATTTTTACCACATCGTCCGTTTTGTAGCCCATAGACAAAAATTGATTTCCGCTGTTTTCGGCATCAGGTCTATCGATAATTTCAATAGGCATCCCGCCCTCATTATCACCTAAAAATACGATATGTCGTCCCATTCCGTTCATTTCATGTTGAATGGAAAGACCGATGATCTCTTGATAAAATTTGATTTCCTCATTGAAATTTTGAGTTTGGATGGTTATGTGCATCATTTTCATAGTGGACAGTCTCCTTTAAATTCTTATTTGTCACATCACTTAAGCTCTGCAATTTTTTCTTCAAGCTTCTGAACGAACCGACCAACAAAATATCCGTCAATAAAACGGTGGTTCACATCAAGAGTCATATTGATGATATATTTCCCATTTTGCTCGGTGTATTTTCCCCAAACGAGAATGGGTGCAGTATCGTCTTTGAGCTTCGGGTCTGTGTAATCACGCTCGTTTGAGCACATTGTAATATCCGCCCAAGGAATACAGGAAAATACAATCTGCGACTCTCTCAAGCCACCAAGAGAATGCACTGACAAAGGATTGTTTTCACTTTCCTTACGGGCGTTAGTTGCAAATTCTATAATATTACCATCACAAGGAAGTGACACCATATGAAAGCTTGTTGCACCTTTTTTCAAATCCGTAAAGCAAGGCACACGGCGGTCAATCTTATAAACCTTGTTATCCTCAGTTTCAAGTAAAAACTCATCAATTTCATTAATCGACCGTGTACAAAGATATATAAGCGAGTAATAGAAAGATATTTTGTTCTCTCTTGTAAACTCAAGAAGCTTTGTTATATCAACATTGAATGCAACGCAATAATGAGGTGTTGCAATATCAGAATAAAATTCAAAGTGTTCTTTTCTGTCCCAAGTGTTTATATCAATTTCTTTTCTCATAAAGCACCTCTGCAAATTCTAATTTATCAATCTGATTATATCACACTATCAGCACAGCATTATACCGCTTTTTCGGGTTCAGGTACTCATTGTTTTTTTGTTTCTGCTATTTTGTCAAATAGCTCAGAACATGCTATTGTAACCTTCCACGGAACAACAGGACTTTCGATTTCACCTGAATTAATGCATCTCATAGCTTCGCTGATTTCATAAGTGAAGCCATTTACCGTTTCTTTATCTTCAAAATGTTCCTTGATATTTCCGGAAATATCATATAAAAAGCATTCGCTTGAATGATGGGGATTCGGTATAATAATCTTTCCGTATTTTCCGTATATTATCATTTTATCGTCAATAGAGGTCATAATAGATGCTGCCAAATCTGCCAAGGTGTGCTCAAAGTCTATACTGATATGATTATTAGCATCTACACCGCTGTCGCTCCATGTAGCAGAAACATTCATATTTTTTATCTCTTGCTCAATCAGATACGTAGTAATTTCATAGGCGTAAACCGTAATATCTTTTGCTGCACCGCCACCAAGCAAAGGGTTAAAAAATCGATTATTGTTATCTTCGGCAGCCTTAAATCCTATTAAAAACTGTGAGATTTCGGGAACACCGATTTCGCCCTTATCTATCCACATTTTTGCCATTTTTACGGCAGGTAAGAAGCGGCTCCACATAGCCTCCATAACGAAAACCTTATTTCTTTCAGCTGCTTCAAAAACCTTTTTCGCTTCATCTGAATTCTGAAACATAGCTTTTTCGCATAATACAGGAATACCTCTTTCAACGCACATCATTGTAAGACGGTAATGGTCATTGTTTGTAACAGCAATATATACGCAGTCAGGCTTTTCAGCTTCGAGCATTTCTGCGTAATTATCGTAATATTTATTTATGCCGTGCTTAGTCGCAAGGTCTTTTGCCCTGTCATAGCTTTTGCTTGAAATTGCACATACTTCACAGTTATCAAGTAACGAAACTGCCTCACAAAACTTGTTTGCAATTTTAGCTGCACCCATAATACCAAAACGAAAATTACTCATATAAATTCTCCTGAATAATAAATTTTTATTTATCGAAATGATTATATCACATCTCCAACAAAAATACCACAAAAAAATACCGCCAAGGAATATCCTGATTCCTCAGCGGTGTTTACGTTTATCTTACTACGGAAGAATGACTGTAGATATAAAACTCCTCCTGACTCGGCATCCACTTCTTTTCCTTTTCGGGGAAGGTGGCATCAAAGGCCTCTACTGCGGCAGTGTCCTCACAGCAATCGGCGGCGGTACTCGGAATATACATCCACCTTCTGCCGTCAAGAGCACCGGACACAAGCTCACAGACGAGAAGAGCCGTAGGGAAGTTGCCGTCAACAACAAAGCTGACATTTTTCCTTTTGCAGCTTACAAAGCCTCGCCCTACATAATTGCCGGGATTACCAAAAATGATATTCACATCGTAACCCATTTTGCAGGCAACTTCAAATGAATGCTCAATCAGAAGCTTACCGAGCTTCTGTCTCTGATACTCAGGTGCGACACAAAGAGGTCCAAAAGAAAGAATCTCTTTCCTTTTTCCGTTCCGGTCCTCAAGCCAGGCCTTCGTGTACATAATGTTACCTATAATTTTGCCGTCTTTTTCAAGAACAAAGGCAAGCTCAGGAATAAAGTCGGGATGCTTTCGCATTTTGTGTACAAAATAATGCTCGTCGGCACCCGGCTTATAAACATTCCAGAAGGCCTCTCGGGTGAGTTCTTCTACTGCTCTGTAGTCATTTTCAGTTTCTAAACGTATCGTCAAATTGTTCATTTTTAAATCCTTTCATAAATCGTGACGCTCAAAATACGAGAGGATTGCGAGAATATATTTGCAAACCTCCCGTTTACATTACACTCTCCGTTTTTCTGATTGTCTTTCTCAAAAAGCAATCTCCTTTAATAAAAATTTTTATAATCAAGCCCGAAGGCAGGATTTACTCATTAATAATCGCAATCTTGATAACCCCGTCGAGCTTGTTCTCAAAAATCTCATAAGCCTTTTCGATGTCCCGAAGCTTAAATCTGTGGGTTATGAGAGGTGTGGGGTCGATCTTGCCCTCAGCAATAAGTGAAAGGATTTCATCACAGTCACAGCCGTCAACACCACCCGTTTTAAAGATAAGATTCTTGCCGTACATATCGGGAAGAGGCAAGGTCTGCGCTTTATCGTAAAGGGCAACCACCGTAACAATGGCGTTAGGTCTTGCACACTCCCAGGCAAGGCGGAAGGTATCCTCTGCACCTGCGACCTCGAGTACAACATCAGCACCGCCGTGGTCAGAGTTTGCGAGTACGAACTCCTTGCAATTTTCAGGCTCGCAGACAAGAACTTCGGGATAGTGACTCTTGACAAAATCAATGCGGTTCTTGTCCTTTTCACAAACGATAATACGCTTGGGATTTTTCAGCATAGTGCAAAGCAGAGTACAGATACCCGTAGGACCTGCACCGATAATAAGCACAGTTTCATCTTCAGTGATTTCAGAAATGCGTGTCGCCCAGAAGCCTGTGGCAAGAACATCACCCACAAAGAGAGCCTGTTCATCGCTGACACTGTCGGGGATTTTGTTAAGTCCCATATCAGCATAAGGCACTCGCACAAATTCGGTCTGTCCGCCGTCAATACGGCAACCAAGTGCCCAACCGCCATTCTTATCCGTGCAGTTGTTCACAAAGCCCTTCTTGCAGAAAAAGCACTCTCCGCAAAATGTTTCAACATTAACGGTAACTCTGTCGCCGGGCTTGAATTTCGTCACGCCGCTTCCGATACTTTCAACAATGCCGACCATTTCGTGACCTACGGTTATACCGGGAACAGCACGAGGCACAGAACCGAGCTTGATATGTAAATCGCTTGAGCAGATACTGCTCATGGTAACCCTGACAATGGCATCGCGAGGGTCGAGAAGTTTGGGTTTGGGTTTGTCAGTGAGGGTGAATATTCCATGTGATTTATATGTATAAGCTATCATATTAAACCTCGTTTTATATTACAGAATCCCTTCATAATTTCCGTTAAGCATATCTTCATAAGTTGGAAGAGATTTTATAGATACTAACATTTTATTATCCAACTCACAATACGCTACGTCTACATAATCACCATCTGTAATCATTGCATAGTTACAACCTAACTGTTCAGCGTAGTGTAACGTTTGTTCAATAATAACTCCATCGATCAATGTATTATTTCTCTTACATTCAATCACAGCCATCGGAACAGCTTCACCTGTTTCTTCGCTTTTTTTCAATATAAGAATATCAGGTCTTTTTGATGAAACAACCTTGTAATACGACATAGCTGTTTCTTCATCAATCATATACTCCGGAACTTTCAATTCATCAATCAAATAAGTCAGAACTTGTTGTCTGACCTTTTCTTCAGGTGTAAACAAAACATCCTTTTTTCTGACTTTATCGTAAATATACTTCTTACCATTTTTTATAACTATTTCCGGTATTTCATATTTATCAAAAACCATATAACCCATAATTATTCCTCCTTTACACTTAATTATCCAAACACAACAGCAACGCCTTCAAAAAGTCTGCATCATTCTGTGCAGTTCTCTTTTTCGGGCCTTTTGTTCTGTTGCCTGCCATTCTCTCCTTTTTGCCTATAAAACGGGTGAAAAGGAGATTTTCTATATTACTGTCGGTATAAATGAGTCCGTTCTGATTAAGTGCCTTTGCGCCCTTGCCAAGCACAAGTGCCGCAAGTCCGTAGTCCTGAGTAACGATTACATCTCCCTTTTCAGTAAGGTTTGCAATACGGCAATCAGCAGAATCTGTACCCTTGTCAACGACAATAGTTTTTGCTCCGTCTTTTTCAATGGAGTGGGTGTTATCGCAGACGATGATACACGGGAGACCTCGCTCTTTGGCTGTATTAACTGTAATGTCTACAACAGGACAAGCATCGGCATCAATTATTATTTTCATATGGTCACCTTTATCATTCTGTATTTTTTATATTATATAATAAAAATATTTTTCTTTCAACAAAAGTTGCTCTGCATACAAAATGTTTATTTCGGCAATCTCCCCATATACGCCCCGCCGTTATCACTGAGCCACTTATGCCACTTCTTATACTCCGGAAACACTTTTTCAACCTCAGCATAAAACTGCGGCGAATGGTTCATATGCTTTCTATGGCAAAGCTCGTGTACAACAACACTGTCGATAACCTCAATCGGAAACAGTGCTAACAGGCAGTTAAAGTTAAGATTACCCTTTGACGAGCAACTGCCCCAACGGGTACGCTGACAACGGATAGTGATTCTGTTATAGGTAACGCCGATTTTCGGAGCGTAATATCTCACTCGTTCAGGAATAATCTGCTTCGCTTTTTCGGCAAGTGCATTTATTTCTTCCTGTGTGAATGGTTGCACCTCGCTGATTGCTTTTTCTCGTTTCTCCATTTTGGTAAGATTCTTTTCGACCCACGACTTTTTTGATTCGATAAAACTGTATATCTCTTTATCCTTCATACGCAGCGGTGCACGGGCAATGATTTCGCCGTGCTTGAGTTGTATGGAGAGAGTTTTTCGGTCGGTACGAATTATGTTGATCTTTATATCAGCGTTCATTTTTGAAATCACAACAGATACCTTCTTTCGTTACTTTCCTATCAGACACAACACCCAACCAATAATCGCTAACACAATCAAAGCAGTGGCACAACCCGTTCCGCCGCCGTTACCGCCACCTGTGTTGGTGTTTCTTCCACTACCTGAACCACCGCCGGAAGAGGTCATTTTAAAAGCATAAAAATCATTAAGGTCAGGCATAAAATACAACCACCCTCAAGCATTAATTTTCGTTATTATTATACTCCTTTCACTATTGTGTTTGCAATATCAAACCACCCGCAAGGCTAATTAAGTCCCAATAAACGTACTGAAAACAGCACTTTTGTACGCAGTTCTCAAAAGCTCACGAATATTCATAGTGCTGATATAAATTTTATCCCGTTAGATCGCAATGTTTTGCTTTCCATACGGGACTTTTGATTTATATATTCAACTTAAGCTTTCAATGATTTGCTTAAACTCATCATTTTCACGGACACAGTTAAACTCTTCATCCTGTAACCATTTGTCGCGAAGAATTTCACAAAGCGAACGGCTGTCAGCTGTATCAAAATCAATTCTTCTTTTAGTAATTTCACCGACCAGAAGTGCACTGTATGTCTCTTCCTCAGGACGGTTATCACAATCCTTTGCTCTTTTAACAGCTAGGTGCAGATGCTTATACATATTTTCATAATCGTTGAGTACTGCATATTTACTTGCTATATCATATTCAATCCACACATCGCCCCAACTGTTTTTAGGACGGTTACCGTCGAGCATAATCTCTTCAATTTCGAAATCCTTCTTTAAAACTAAAAGCTCCGTTTCAACAGGAAGAATGTCAGCATCAGCCAAAAGCCAAATAAAGCTGCTTAAGTAACGATAGCTTTCCATAATTGCATTCTGTAAGAAGGGAAGCTTTTCTTCTTTTTCTAATGACCACCAAATTTGATTTTCACGGCAGAGCTTCATCGGTGGCAAGGTAGCATAAATCTTTTTTCCTATTTCCTTTCTGCCTTGACAACAATGATTGAAAGCAAGTCGGGCCGTAGCCTCAAGACGAATGTTCTGATCGGGACAGTACCTCATTATTCTTTCGCCCAATGCTGTTATTTCATCATCGTACTTTGCCATATTCTCTTTCCAGTCGGATATGTTACCGTCGTCATCGCCTGAAACAAAAAGAGCATACATAAGTTTATTAAGAAGTGTATAGTTGTTGGGAAACTCTTTGACACCATTGCGAGCAATAGTGATACACTCGTTAATGTTTCCTTGGCTAATTTCATTCTGAAAAGCTTCAAGGTAACTGTTGACCATTTCTTGTTCTTTTGTTTCATTAACACCCATCAATCTGTCAGTTGATATACCAAAAAATTCTGCAATGGTTGGTATAAGTTCAATGTCAGGATAACACATATCATTTTCCCAACGGGATACTGATTGACAAGAAACTCCAAGCACTTCAGCAAATTCTTCCTGTGTAATCTCTCGTTCTTTTCTTAACCTTTTGATTGTTTCACCTATATTTAACTTCATAACAAAACCTCGTTTCATAATTGAAAGTGACGTCTACTTCTGAATATATTCTTGCACACAATGAATTGAATTTCAATATAACGTTGAGTGAGTTTTTATCACGGTGTTGGTGAATTTCATATTCAAGGAAGGATGTAATAATTCAATAATACTCAGGAAAAATTCAAACACGCCAGTGTTTTATGCGGCAGGTTGCGAAGCAAAAAAACAAAATTTGGTTAAACAAATACTGCTTTGCATTTTTATGCTCACAGAGGCAAATGATAGCAAGACCCTTCTTGATACTGAGAGTGAATATACAAAGCACTCATAAAATCACGGTTTTCAGGCAAAACAAAAGCCCGAGAAGCCTTATAAATAAAGGATTCTCGGGTATTGGTGCCGGTGACCGGACTTGAACCGGTACGGTGTTGCCACCGAGGGATTTTAAGTCCCTTGCGTCTGCCTATTCCGCCACACCGGCGCGTCTTGCGACTAAATTATTATATAGGTTTTCATTGCCGTTGTCAAGTGCTGAAAAGGATTTTTTTGTCGGCTTTTTATTTGACTTTTCTTTCGGTCTGTGCTATAAATCTATTTGTATATACTATGCTCCGAGGAGAATTATTATGACCGCTTACCCTAATCCGTTTATACCCGAAAGAGCTGACCCTTATGCTATGAGAGCACCTGACGGTACCTTCTATTTTACCGCATCGTATCCCGCCTTCGGTGATGCAGAGCACGGGTACGACCGTATCGTGCTGCGAAAAAGCGATACCGTTAAGGGCCTTGCCTCTGCAGAAGAAAAAACCATATGGAAAGCCCCCTCTTCGGGCGTATGCTCAAGACATATATGGGCACCCGAAATACATTTTATCGGCGGTAAATGGTACATTTTCTTTGCCGCAGGCAACAGCGACGACGTGTGGAATATAAGGCCCTATGTGTTGTGCTGTAAGGGTTCCGATCCCTATAATGACGGGTGGAGCTCTCCCGTCAGGATGGAGGCTGTTGCTTCTGATAAGCAGTCCTTCAGAAGCTTTTCTCTTGATATGACATACTTTTCTCACGCAGATGCGCATTACCTTATATGGGCGGAAATTATCGGTGATTCCTCACTGTTTATGGCTGAAATTGACCCCTCCGAGCCGTGGAAGCTCATTTCTCACCCCATACTTCTCACCAAGCCCGAGTACGATTGGGAAAAGGTGCGTTTCAGAGTAAACGAGGGGCCCTGTGTACTCAAATCCAAGGATAAAATCTACATATTCTTCTCAGCCTCCGGCACAGGCTCAGAGTACTGTATAGGAAGGCTCAGCGCCGATGCAGATGCAGATCTGATGAACCCCGCAAGCTGGCATAAGCTCCCCTGCCCGGTGCTTTCAACTCAGGACCTTGAGGGAGAATCCGGCCCGGGTCACAACAGCTTTGTCACCGACGAAAACGGCAATCTTCTTCTCGTGTATCACGCCCGACCCGCATGCCATCTTGACGGCAAGTGCGGTACTTTTACCGATGACCCGCTTTATGACCCTTGCCGACACGCGAGAATACGTAAGGTGGATTTTGACAAAAACGGTGTACCCATATTAAAGTAATATTTTTCCGGCAACGACAATATTATATTAAAGAATATTAAAAAAGGAGTGTCCGTGCTCCTTTTTTTATTCGCAATTTTCCTAAAAGATAGAGAAATTTAGAAAAAATATTTTCATATCTTACAAAATTTTAAAAAATTTTGAATTTTTATTGCAATTTTTTATTAGTAGGAATAAAATATTTTCTATCGCATTAAAGTGCTGATATTATTTATACAATTCTGCTCAATTTTCGAGCTTAAAAAGGAGTTTTATTAGTAATGAGTTATGTTCAGAATGTCATTGACAGCGTAAGCAAAAAGTACGATCACGAGCCGGAATTCGTTCAGACCGTCACAGAGGTGCTTCATTCACTCACACCTGTTATCGAACAGCATCCCGAGTATGAAAAGTGCTCACTTCTTGAAAGAATGGTTGAACCTGAAAGAGCTATTTCCTTCCGTGTTACATGGGCTGACGATAACGGCAAGGTTCACGTAAATACCGGCTACCGTGTACAGTTCAACGGTGCTATCGGTCCCTTCAAGGGCGGTCTCCGCTTCCATCCCTCTGTTTACCTGGGTATTATGAAGTTTCTTGCTTTCGAGCAGACCTTTAAAAACAGCCTTACAGGTCTCCCCATCGGCGGTGCCAAGGGTGGCTCGGATTTTGACCCCAGAGGCAGAAGCGACAGTGAAATCCTCCGCTTCTGTCAGTCATTCATGACAGAGCTCTACAGACATATCGGTCCCGACGTTGACGTTCCCGCAGGTGATATGGGCGTTGGTGCAAGAGAAATCGGTTATCTTTACGGTCACTACAGACGCGTAAAGGGCGTTTTCGAAAACGGCGTACTTACGGGTAAGGGTCTTTCCTACGGCGGCTCACTCATAAGACCTGAAGCAACAGGCTACGGTGCAACATATTACACCGTTGAGGTTCTTAAGCACTTCGGTGAAGAAATCAAGGGCAAGACAGTTGCAATCTCCGGCTTCGGTAACGTTGCATGGGGTGCTGTTAAAAAGATTACGGAGCTCGGCGGTAAGGTTGTTACTCTTTCAGGTCCTGACGGCTACATTTACGATAAGGACGGCATAAACACAGAAGAAAAGATTAACTATATGCTTGAAATGCGTGCTTCGGGCCGCGACAGAGTTCAGGACTACGCTGATAAGTTCGGTGCTGAATTCTATGCAGGCGAAAAGCCATGGGGCGTTAAAGTTGATATAGCAATGCCCTGTGCAACACAGAACGAGATCGGTATGAAGGAAGCTCAGCAGCTTATTGCAAACAAGGTTCCCTATTATATCGAGGTTGCAAATATGCCCACAACAAACGACGCCCTTGCTCTTCTTATGAACAGCTGCAAGGCTGTCGGTCCTGCAAAGGCAGTAAACGCAGGCGGTGTTGCCGTTTCAGCACTTGAAATGGGTCAGAACTCAATGAGATACAACTGGACCGCTGAAGAGGTTGATGCAAAGCTCCGTCAGATTATGATTGATATTCACAACAACTCAGCTGCTGCCGCAGAAGAGTACGGACTCGGTTATAACCTTGTAGCCGGTGCAAACATTGCAGGCTTCATCAAGGTTGCTGATGCTATGATGGCTCAGGGTATATTCTAAGAAATAAAGGCATCCGCATCACTGTACAAATCCGAAAAAACAGGCGATGAAAAGAAGAAACCCCTGCGCAAGGTAGTTAAGGGTTTGCCCTTTTCCGCTTAAGCATTATGAATAATTCCCGTAATACGCAAGTATTGCGGGAATTTTTATGCTGTCCGTACAAATCGGAGAGTTAGGCTGCGGCGTATTTTTCTATACAAAAAAACAGCACCTTCCCCACGGAAGGTGCTGTGTGCTGTAATTTTTTTACTTATGATCAGGGAGCTTTACCGAGGAACACATCGTAGCAGATGTATTTGAAGAACTCATAGATTTCTACACAGAAGTTCCAGAAAATCTCAAAGAAATATCTGGGGCTTTCTGCTGTTGTATCTTCTTCAACTGTTGCAGCAAGTGAAATAAAGTTTTTCATAAATCTTTCCTCCTTGAATTTTTATGTTCATTTCTATTGTAAACTATGAAACGCAATTAGTCAACATTTTTTCATAATTTATTTCAGCACTTTGATTTTACAGCGGTAATATCGCAGTATTTTCCGTAAAATTCAGTATCCGCAACCTTTTTTAAGGCTCTTACTCTGTAATAATAGGTTTTATATGCCTTGGGGGTCTTATCAACAACGTAATATTCCAGAGCGTCTTTGGTGCGTAAAATCTCTTCAAAGGGGCCGTTTTCACTTTCGCCTCTTTCAATACAGTAGCAGTCCGCACCCGTAACTATTCTGAGAGTAAGCCTTACTTTCTTGCCGTGAAGGGATTTTGCCTGAATAATCCTGCCTTTATCAAGGCTGACAAAATGTACCTCGTTGCTGAAATTACCCTGCTTTTTCTCTTCGCCGCTTTTTACTATGGCCTGCACTGAATAATGGTAGGGCTGACCCCATACGGTTTTATCGTCGGTGAAAAAATTTTCCTTGGTTCTTGCCACGGGAAGAATCTGGGAATAGAAGTCGTTCCTGCGGCTTACAATATATTCATCTGCACCGTCACATTTATCCCAACTGAGTCTTATTCCGCAGGACTTATCCTGCCCGGCCTTAAGCCCCGTAGGTGCGGGAATATCGGAAATTACAACCGCCTTTACTGCACTCAGCTTTGTTGAGGTCTTTTTACCCTCAAGCTTTTTATGCGCCATAATCTTATAGCGGTAGGTAGTGTCCGTCAGTACGTTTTCATCAATAAACTCGGTTTTTTTACACCAGGCAATATGCTCAAATTCGTTTTCGTCAGAGCTTGCTCTTTTTATACCGTACTTTTCTGCACCCTCAACCTTTGACCACTTTATTAGAAGCTTACCGTCATCCGTAACGGTAATGCTTTTTATTTTAGGCGACGTTTTCAGCTTTGTAATTACTTCAAGACTCATTTATCTTCACCGAGAAGAGCTGCACTTTCCTTATCAAGGAAAACAGTAACGTCTGAATGAAGCTTAAGAATAGAAGCGGGACATTCCGGTGTAACCTCGCCCTCAACAAGGGTCTTTACGGCCTTTGCCTTGCTTGCGCCCGTTGCGATAAGAAGAATCTTTTTAGCGCGCATAATATCGCCGATACCCATCGTAAGGGCATATTCAGGCATTGTGTCACCAACTGCCTCAAAATACTTTTTATTTGAGTCAATGGTGCTCTGTGTAAGCTTAACGGCAAAGGGACCGTCAGCAAATTTTTCGCCGGGCTCATTGAAGCCGATATGTCCGTTGGTGCCGATACCGAGAATCTGAAGATCGATGCCGCCGCACTCTCTGATTCTGTTTGAATATCTGCCGCACTCAGCCTCAACATCTTCTGCCATGCCCGAAAGGAAATTTACTCTGTTAAAATCAACATCGGTTTTACCGAAAAGATTTTCCTTCATAAACCAGAAATAGCTGTTTACGTTTTCTCTGTCGAGGCCGACATATTCGTCAAGGTTGAAGGTAGTAATATATTTAAGGCTTACCTCACCCTTTTCATATGCCTCGATAATTCTTTTATAGGTTTCAACAGGTGATGCGCCTGTTGCAAAACCGATTACACTGCCGTGCTTTTTATTTATCTGATTGATAACTATTTCAGCAGCTTCCTTTGAAATTTCCAAAGCATTGTCAAGCACTATAACTCTCATCTGTAATTTCTCCTTTTCTGCTATAGAGTATTAACCGAAGATATAATAACACACTTGTCTTTTTTTTGCAACATAAAGTTAGGGTAAAATATTTGATTTAAGTGTATATATATGATATTATATATGTAAATCAAGGACAAAATGACAGAAAAGAGGAAATTTATATGGAAACAAAAAAGCGTGATTCCTTCGGCAGTCGCTGGGGGTTTATTCTCGCATGTATAGGCTCTGCGGTAGGAATGGGTAATATATGGCTTTTCCCCATGAGGGTTTCATCGGGTGGCGGCGGCGCTTTTATACTTATTTATCTGCTGTTTGTCATACTTATCGGCTCAACGGGTGTTATTGGCGAAATGAGCTTCGGAAGACTTGCAAAAAGCGGTCCCGTTGATGCCTTCGGATATGCGACGAAAAGCAGAAGCAACGAAAAGCCCGGTCAGGCTCTCGGTCTTATACCCACTTTGGGCTCACTCGCTCTTGCAATAGGCTACACTGTTGTTATGGGCTGGATATTCAGGTATACCGTAGGCACATTTACAGGCAGCACCCTTGCAGCAACCGACGTTGACTCTTTTACAGCTGCTTTCGGCTCGATGGCATCAGCCTTCGGCAATAATCTATGGCAGATACTCGCAATTGTTATTACACTTGCTATACTTATATTCGGCATAGGCTCGGGCATTGAAAAGGCAAACAAGGTTATGATGCCTCTGTTCTTTTTGCTTTTCGTCGGTCTTGCAGTATATATTTCTACCCGTGAGAATGCAATTGAGGGTTATAAATATATTTTCACCGTTGACCCCGAGGCTCTTCTTGACCCGAAAACATATATCTACGCTCTCGGTCAGGCATTCTTCTCTCTCTCTGTTGCGGGCAACGGCACACTCATTTACGGCTCATATCTTTCAGATAAAGAGGATATTCCCAGAAGCGCACGTAACGTAGCCTTTTTCGACACAATTGCCGCTATGCTTGCCGCACTTGTTATTATTCCCGCTATGGCAACCGCAGGTGCAGAGCTTTCAACCGGCGGACCTATGCTTATGTTCGTTTTCCTGCCCAACCTCTTCAAAACAATGCCCGGCGGCTCCGTAATTGCAATTATTTTCTTCGTTGCAGTCTTTTTTGCGGGTCTCACCTCACTTATCAACCTTTACGAGGCTCCTATTGCAACTGTGCAGGAAAAGCTTAAGCTTAAAAGAATACCCGCCGCTGTTGCAGTCTGCGGTACAGGTCTCGGAATATCTCTTCTCATTCAGCACATCGTTTCAGACTGGATGGATATCATATCTATTTATATTTGTCCTCTGGGTGCAGGTCTTGCCGGCATAATGTTTTTCTGGGTGCTCGGCAAAAAAGTTGTTACCTCAGAGGTCAACAAGGGAAGAAGCAAGCCCTTGGGCAAATGGTTCTATCCCCTTGCAAAATACGTATTCTGCCCCGTATGTATTGTCGTACTCATAGCCGGTGCTCTTCTCGGTGGAATAGGCTAACACTTTCAATACTGCGCCATAAAACGGTTCAGAAACATATTACTGCAAAAACAAAAAAAAGGATTGGATACTATGAAATATAATTACCACACCCACACTTCACGCTGTTTTCACGCCAAAGGCACAGATGAGCAATACGTTATCAGTGCTGTAAAGGCAGGCTTTGACGAGATAGGCTTTTCAGACCACTCTCCATGGGATTTCAGGGACTATATCTCACATATGCGTATGCACAAAAGTGAGCTTGAGGATTACTGTAACAGCGTAAAGCAGCTCCGGGAAAGGTATAAAAACGAAATCAGCATAAAGCTCGGGCTTGAGTGCGAATATTTTCCGAAATATACGCCCTGGCTTAAGGAAATGCTTGAAAAGCACGAAATAGATTATCTCATACTGGGTCACCACTTCTGCGAGGATGAGCCGGGACACCTGTATAACGGTGATATAACTGAACCGGAGCAGCTTTACCGTTACCGTGACGATATTGTTGAGGCTATGGATACCGGGCTTTTCAGCTACGTTGCACATCCCGACATCTTTATGAGAGGATATCCCGAATTTGATGAACACTGTGAGAAAATCTCTCTCGACATCATAAATAAAGCCATTGAGACAGGAACACCTCTTGAATATAATCTGTTAGGCTTCAGCCACAGCATAAACGACGGCAAGCAGGGCTATCCCTACCCGGATTTCTGGAGGCTTGTTTCTGAAAAGAAGCCGCCTGTCACAATGGGAATTGATGCTCACTCACCCGATGCCTATGAGGACAACCGCCTTTACGAAAAGGGACTTGACAATCTTTCCGCTCTCGGACTTTCAGTCGTTTCCGAAATAAGCTTTCTCAGATAAGGTGGGCTAAAATGAAAAATATAGTTCACAGAATTGATTCAAAGGCTTACCTTACCATTCACGAGGTTGCCGATGTATTCAAGGGTGAGTAAACTTATATATTTTCTTTAAGAAAGGACGTGTTATTATGGCAGGACCCGGCGGCGGAAGCAGAGGCGGAGGATTTTCCGGCGGCAGCTTCGGCGGCTCAAGAGGCGGTGGCTTCTCCGGAGGCGGATTCTCGGGAGGCAGCTTCTCGGGCGGAGGAGGATTTTCCGGCGGACCGACACCAAGACCTCCTCACAGACCGCCACATCATCACAGACCCTTTTTCGGTCCTGTATTTCACAGAACCTATTACGGTCCCTCAGGCGGAGGTGTAGGATGCTTTGCCGCTGTTGTTGTTATTTTCATTTTTATAATAATATCCGGAGCTGTTTTTACAAATACGAGCCTTGATTACAGCTCGGATATAAGCTACGTTGATTACTACGACGAAGCAACCTTCCAGGATTATACCAACGATAATTACAAAGAATTTTTCGGCTCTTCGTCGGCAGTTGAAGATAATATTCTGTTAGTATTTCTTACAAATGAAGAGGCTGACGGCTACTATACCATAGCCTGGGTCGGTGACAATATAAAAAGAGAAATAAACGAGATGTTCGGCGAATACACTGAGTATGGCGACGCAATGAACAGATATATAAACACCGATTACTTCGGATACTCGCTTGACACTGACTATGCTGCCGTTATAACATATATGGCCGACAGTATATATAAGCTTGAGCTTGAAACCAATTTCAACAGCACTTCAGATAAAAGTAGCCTTACCCCCTCAAAGGCAGTAAACAGAACAACGCTCGACTTTGACGAAAGCATTGTCAACACTGCTCTTGAAGACTTCACCGAAAGAACGGGCATCCCCTGCGTGTTGCTTATTGAATATGCAGATACAGTTTTCGGCATACCTGATTCGGAAGAGGTAACGATTATCGACGGTGATATTTCTCAGCACGGCACAGATAATACTGTCACAGCTGTTGATATAAATAAAAAAAGTTCAATCTCCGGCATTGGCGGTGTTGTGCTTATTTTACTTATCGGTGCGGTTGCTTTCATTTTAATCAGAAAGAAAAAGAACAGCTCTTCTGTAAGTCAGACCGAAAAATGTGAGCAAAAGGGCTGTGACGGTAAGGTTGCACCCGACGAGAAACCGCCCTGGGAATATTAAGAAAAACAAAAATGCGGATACATAAGTATCCGCATTTTTATTTTATAAATCGTTTTTCACAAGATCCTCATAGGACTCTCTTTTTACTGCAATTCTATCCTCGCCACCGCTGAGCATAACAATGGGCGGTCTTGGAATTCTGTTGTAGTTTGATGCCATAGAGTAATTGTAAGCACCCGTTGTACAAACGGCAATAATGTCGTTTCTTCGGGGCTTCGGCATTTTAACATCGGGCTGAATAATATCTCCGCTTTCACAGCATCGTCCCGCAACATCTGCAACAAAGTCGCATTCCTCATTCATACGGTTTGCAAGAAGCACCGTATATTTTGAGCCGTAAAGTGCATATCGCGGGTTGTCGGTCATACCGCCGTCAATCGAAACGTAGTTTTTATAGCCTGTAATTTCCTTTACGGTACCGACTGAATAAAGGGTCATACCTGCGTCGGCAACAATGCTTCTTCCCGGCTCCATAATAATCTGCGGTACATTTATACCAAGGTCTTCACAGACCCTTTTAACGTGAGCACCGAGCTTACCTATAGCGGAATCAACATCAAGATAGGGGTCATCCTCTGTGTAGCGCACGCCGAATCCGCCGCCAAGGTTGAGCAGCTTAAACTCTACGCCGTAATCTCTCTGCATTTTTGCACCGAAGGAAAGCATAATGGTTGCCGCCTGAAGATAAACATCACCCTCACTGTCAAAGACCTGAGAGCCCACGTGGCAGTGATAGCCTACTATTTCAATGCTGTCGTTTGTAAGAGCCTTTTTAACCAGCTCCTCAGCCTGACCCGTTTCAATGGCAGTGCCGAACTTTGAATCGACCTTGCCCGTTGCAACTGCATCGTAGGTGTGAGGGTCAATACCCGGCGTAAGACGGAGAATAACCTTCTGCTTTGTACCGTCTTTTTTACAGCGTGCTATTGCGTCAAGCTCATATATACTGTCGGCAACAAAATAGCCTACTCCGCATTCCATAGCATAGGCAACGTCTGCATCGGTCTTGTTGTTGCCGTGAAAAAGAGAATTTTCCATAGGAAAGCCGGCCTTTACGGCGGTATAAATTTCACCGGGAGAAACAAGGTCGATGCCCATTCCCTCCGCTTTCATTATTTCATAAATCCTCTTGAAGGATGCCGCCTTTGAGGCGTAGCAGGGAAAGCTGCTTTCACCGAAATGCTTTTTCATAGCATCAAGATAAATACGGCAGTTATTTCTTATTCTGTCCTCGTCGAAAAGATAGAGAGGAGTGCCGTGCTTTTCGGCAAGTGCTACGGTGTCAACACCGGCAAAGGTCAGGTGATTACCGTTTATTCCAATATTTTCACATATCATAATATTTAACCGTTCTTTCCTTGGTTTATATGGGTATCAGAGCATATGTGCAAGTAATTCTTCCTTGCTTACGGCTATAATATCCGCGGGAGCAACATCAAAAACCGTTTTACATCCCTTCTCGCCGCGCTGAGCCATTCTGTAAACGGCTCTGGCATAGCAGGTAAGCACACTGCCCGTAAATTCGGGGTTGGAATCAAGCTTGAGGCTGTATTCGATAACCTGCTTATTGCAATCGTCCTTACCTGTAACACCGGTACGGATAACGCTTCCGCCGTGTGGAAGCTCACTGTGATCTCTTTTCATTTCCTCCATAGTGATGAAGGTCACGGTTGTATCATAGGGCTCAAAATAAGCAGGCATTGTCACTATCTCTTTGCGGATACGCTCTAAATCTGCGCCCTCTTCAGCTACAACAAAGCACTCTCTCTTGTGCTTGTCACGTGCAGTAAGCTCGGGAGCTTCACCGCTTCTTACACGGTTCATGGCATCCTCTACGGGCACTGTATACTGACGGGCATCTATAACTCCGTCAATACGTCTTATAGCGTCGGAGTGGCCCTGAGAAACACCCTTGCCCCAGAAGGTATAATCGTTACCGTCAGGGAGTATTGCCGAAGCATAAAGGCGGTTTAAGGAAAACATACCCGGGTCCCAGCCGCAGGAAATGAGAGCAACCTTTCCGCTTTTCTCTGCCTTATCATTTACATTTTTATAGTGAACACTTATCTGCGAGTGGTTATCATAGGAATCGACAACATTGAACTTTTCACTCAGTGCGGGAGTCATTTCGGGTAAATCCGTTGCACTTCCGCCGCATATAATCATAACATCAATTTTATCCGTCCATTCATCAATATCGTCTGTGTGAACAACGGGAACATTTTCTGTAGCTATTTCAAGTGAAGCGGGGTCGCGTCTTGTAAAAACAGCCGCAAGCTCCATATCTGCATTTCTCTTTACGGAATCCTCAACGCCTCTGCCGAGATTACCGTAGCCGTATATACCAATTTTCATAATATCACCTTATCAAGCGAGAATATCATCCATATTGTAATAGCCTGCATCCTTATTTACAAGGAATTCGGCGGCAGTTACCGCTCCCTCTGCAAAAAGGCCTCTGTTTTCGGCCTCGTGCTTAAGGGTAATAACCTGACTGTTTGTGGCAAAGATTACCTCGTGAGTACCGACCTCGTTACCCATTCTTACAGCATGGATGCCGATTTCATTTTTGGTTCTCTTGCCGTTTTCTTGTCTGCCGATATTGTATTCGCAATCGTCCTTGACGCTCATTATAGAGTCAGCAAGTAAAAGAGCTGTACCGCTGGGCACGTCAAGCTTTCTGTTGTGGTGCTTTTCGATTATTTCTATATCACAGTCGGGCATAGCCTTTGCAACAATCTTTGCAAGACAGGAAAGAATAGCCACACCGAAGGACATATTTGCACTGCAGAAAAGAGGTATTTTCTCACTTGCAGCCTTAATCATTGCCTTTTCCTCATCAGTCTGACCCGTAGTTGCAATAACAAGAGGTATATTTCTCTTTACCGCATATTCTGTTACGTCTGCGGTTGCGCTGTGATGAGAGAAGTCAATAATGCAATCAGCCTCTCCCTGATAGTCTTTGACTGAAGAATAAATATTATTCTTTTCATCCGTTGTAAATTCCATACTGCAGAAGGCAACGGTTTCGTGCTTGCCGCTGTCAGCAATAATCTGACAAAGCACCTTACCCATTGCTCCGCCTGCACCGTTAACAATAAACTTCATAGTCTTTTCCTCTTATACGTTAAGACCGAGCTTTCTCATTTCAGCAAGAAGCACTGCCTTTGTGTCATCCTCCATAACTGTAAGAGGTGATCTTACATAGTCCTCGCAGAAGCCCATAGCCGCCATAGCTGCCTTTGCAGGGATAGGATTGACCTCACTGAAAAGTGCCTTTACAAGGGGGAAGAATTTAAACTGCATCTGAGCGGCACCCTTCACGTCGCCGTCAAGGAACTTGTGTACCATCTGAGAGGTTTCCTTGGGAAGTACGTTTGAAAGAACGGAGATAACACCCTTACCGCCAACGGAAAGAAGAGGTACTATCTGATCGTCGTTACCTGAATAAACATCCAGCTTATCGCCAACGAGAGACATTGTTTCAACAATCTTATCGATAGCGCCGTTGGCTTCCTTTATGCCCTGAATCATAGGATGCTCAGCGAGTACTGCATAGGTCTTAGGCTCGATGTTTACGCCTGTTCTTGAGGGTACGTTATAAAGAATGACGGGCTTTGTGCTTGCGTCGGCAATTTCTGTGAACATCTTGATAAGACCCTTCTGAGTTGCCTTGTTATAGTAGGGTGTTACAACAAGCATAGCATCACAGCCTACCTCACAAGCATACTTTGTAAGGTCAATAGCATAAGCGGTATCGTTTGAGCCTGTACCTGCGATAACGGGTACTCTGCCTGCTACAACCTCAACCGAGAAGCGGAGAACCTCTCTGTGTTCCTCGTCGGTAAGGGTTGAGCCTTCACCTGAGGTTCCTGCGATAACGAGAGCGTCAATGCCCTCTTCTATCTGCCATTCGATAAGCTTCTTGAAAGCTTCATAGTCAACGCCGTTTTCATTCATCGGTGTTACGAGAGCTGATGCTGCTCCTTCAAAAATAGGCTTTCTGTTCATTTTTCATTACTCCTTAAATAAGAATTTTCTTACCGAGAAATCATTTATATGCCATAAAAAAACACCCGATTAAATACCGAGTGTCAATATATATGCAAATCACAGCAAAAATACTGCTCTTTCACAGTTATAATAGCACTCCGCAATTGCGACAGTCGGTCAAATCTTATTTCAACCGCCCAGGTAGCCTTTCGCCTGACTCCTTCGGCGACCAGCCCTTTCTAAATCGGCAGAACCTGCGAAGCCCCTTTAGCCGAAAAATACTGATACTGTATCGCGCCTCTATCATAAATGAAATATTCGGTTTTGACCTATATGTAATAGGTATAGAAATAGTATCACTTTTCTTCTTTTATGTCAATAGCTTTTATTAAAAAAAGGGGCTTCCTTAAAAGAAAGCTCCTTTTCATCTTATTCGGTTTCTGTGAAGTGGATTGTAATCTTCTCAAAATCCTCATCCGTATAGCCTATATCAATATTCTTCCATTCCTCTTCACCTGCACCAAAGTATATATCTGTCAAAGAACTGCAATCGTAGAAAGCGTTATCGCCTATCTTTCTGACCCCTGCGGGAACTGATATTTCAGCAAGCTCTGAACAACCGACAAAGGCTTCCTTTCCGATAACCTTCAAACTTTCGGGGAGAGTTATGTTCTTTAGGCTATAGCACCAGACAAAAGCACTGTTACCTATAATTTCCGAACCCTCGGGTAAGACGAGAGATTCAACGCTTGATTCTTTAAAGGCATCATCTGCAATAAGACGTGTGCCCTCTTTAATCTCATATTTATCAGAAATTTTCTCATTGGCAGCAATAAGGCAGTTATCTATATAAAGAACTCCCTTTTCCCAGTTTGACTCATCGTTATAATAAGCGGTGTTCAGGAAGGCGCTTTCGCCAATACTTACCAGATTCTTTGAAAGAGTAATATCCTTAAGAGCTGTGCAATCCTCAAAGGTTCCGCTGTCTATATATTTTACACTGTCAGGCACAGTAACAGCCGTAAGCTTTTCACAACTGAAAACGCCTGAAACCGTAAGAGTTCCTTCTTTGACAGCTAAAGTGCCTGAGAAATCCTCTTTGACATTCACAAGGTGATTACCGATATAAAGCACTCCGTCACTCCAGTTTTTGCTGTCGTTATAATATGCGGTGTTATAAAAAATCAGTGATTCTGCTTTTTCTATGCTATCGGGCATATTAAGCTCTGAAAGACCTGTACATTCATTAAAAGCACAGCTTTCAATAACTTCCACACCTTCAGGGATTTCTATACCTGTAAGGCTGCTGCAGCCCTCGAATGCAAAGGCTTCTATTTTTTTAAGAGAATCAGGCAGCTTTATTTCCTTAAGGTTTTTACAACCCCTGAAAGCTGAGTATCCTATAGCGGTAACGCCCTCGGGAATGTTTATTTTTTCGAGCTTTTCACAGGAGCCGAAGCTTGAGGTTGCTATCTCTGTAAGATATGTGGGCAGTGTAATTTCCTTAAGCTTACCGCAGTTATTAAAGGCGGAGTGACCTATTTCCTTAATGCTTTCCGGCATACCGACATATTCCAGCTTTTTACAGTTTTCGAATGCCGACAAACCGATTCGGGTTACAGAGTCGGGTACGGTTACACTTCTGAGGTTTTCACAGCTATCAAAGGCTCTGTTACCGATGCTTGTAACGTCATGTTGAATAATTACGGTTTTGATTTTTGTGTCATAAAAGGGTGATGCAGATCGGACTAAAAAATCGTAATCATACATATCTCCTTCGCCGAATATGTAAAGCTGACCCTTGGCCGAGTCATATTCCCACCAGACGCTATTACCGCACTGACCGAAATCGCTGAGTCTGTTTTCAGAAAAGCCAACTGCAACGAGAGCGGCTAAAACCACAAGAACAAAAATTAAAAGAACTTTTTTCAATATTCCCTTTTTCATATTTTATTATCCTTTTTCTTTTCATTTTATTGGTTTAATTTTACTATAATCGGGTATTTTTGTCAATAATTATCCTCCCCTGTCTGTTACAGTCCAAAACCATCCGCCGCTTCGACGACGATGCCTTTGAGAGCATACGAACTCCTTCACTGCTTACTTTATCCGCAATTTGGCATAAAAAATAAGAGCCGCTTTAAGCGACTCTTGATTTTTATGCAACTGTTTCAGAAATAAAATCCACGTCTTCGCAGGAGCAGGAAACAAAGTTTTCTCTGTCGTCTGCATTCTTGATCTTTTTCTTTTCAATGATTTTAGTAACTGCAACATAAATGCCTGCAATAGCAGCGGTGATTGCAACGATGATTGCAACTACCTTGAGAATCTTTTTAAATTTCTCCATGGGATTTTCCTCCTGAGTTTTATTTTTACCCTTTGATTATATCACTAACTTCCACTCAAGTCAATAAGAAAGATGCATTTTAATAAGTAAATGTACAGCTTCTTGTCTGCGTGCCGTGAAGTGCAAATTCAATGGGGATTTTTGTCATAAAATTATATGTGCCGTTACCCGAGCAGGAAGCGATATTGAGCTTGTAGCTAAGAGAAATAAGGCGGTTATCCTTATCGAAAACAGCCTCCGCCGTGGTTCCGCTGTAGGTTACGGTCATTTCCTCCATTTCCATTCCCGAGGGCAGAAAATCGGTCAGGTTGAGAGCTTCAATAGCCTTGGAATGGTTTACAGCCTCCTGAGTCAGAGTCTGGGTCTCATCCTTGAGCACAATTACAATTTTATATCCTCCGTCGCCCGTGGGGTTTGCCGTCGCCTGCTTTACCGCATCGGAAGAAAGCTTTGCAAAGCTTCCCGAGGGAGGTATTGCCGTTACGGTGGTCTGTCCCGTTTCAGAATCAGTACCCTTTATGAAATTATAAGTAACCGACTTCGGGGCATTTGCCTGCATAGCCTCAAGAGCTATTTTTTCGGCTGCTGCGCCGCCGGTAATCTGATCAAAGCTTATATCAAGTGAGCCGTCTGTTGAAACAACAAGCTTTTCTGTGTTTTTTGCCTTGTTGATACCGTCAACATAAGCCTTGACAATATTATCCTTGCCTACGGGTACGTTTTTGTTGATTTCAGCCTGCTGCTTTGAGGCTGAAACGGAAGCATCGTAGGAAACCTTCCATGCAGGATCGTCGGGTGTAACGGTGGTAGCAACGTGGTTTCCCAGAGTGATGTCAGGCGGCATATATACCGTAACGTCATCTGCGGTGGTCTGAGGTTCGGTTGTAATCTGCTGTGAAAACGACGGTGCACCTGCCGCAGTAGTAGTATTGTCTTTACCGCTTTTTCTTGCGATACTTGAGCTTACAACAAGACTGATGCAGAAAGCCCACAGAGCAATCACAAAAATTATTATTAAATGTATAAATTTTTTCTGTCTCATCGGGACTTCCTTTCGTCTGCTTTTTGCAGATAGACTCTATTATATAAAGGGATACTTAGTAAGCATCCCTTTATATTATATTACATCTGAAGTTAATTATTCAGCTGAATATGTAATCTTATAGCTGAGAGTTGTTGTACCGCTCATCATCATACCGATGCCTGCATCCGAACCGTCACTTGCCATAAACTTTGTTGAGAAGGGTGAGGTAATGCTGTAATTGTAGATGCGGCCTTCTGCGTCAATATAAGCAGTAAGCTTTGTTGCACCGAGAGTTGTAATTTCGTTATCAACGCCTTCGCCCTGGAAGCCGAGAGCATCGTAAACTGAGATAAAGCCGGGATGGTACTCAGCCTCGGACTTACTTGTCGAAGAACCGAACTTTTCCTGCTTGAGAGTTGCTACAACCTTATATTTACCTGTTTCCGGGTAATATGTTGTTGTAACTGATGAGAAGCCGTTCTTCCATGCAGCGGGATTATTCTGATTATAAAGGTAAGCGAGCTTATCTGCTGTGCCTGAAGGCTCAATAAAGCTCTTAAGGTCAGTTCTGATTTCACTGCATGAGCCGTTTTTGAAGGTATATGTTACGGGAGCAGGATCTTCAACTGTTACTGTTTCGGGAATATCGCTTTCATCAGCCATACCGAGACCAACAAGAATCTGGAAGAAGCTTACGATCTTATCGCCTGCAATCTTACCGTCATCAAAGAGTAATCTTGAACCGGGGATTTCATCGAGCATATCCTCTGACATATAGATAGCATCAAGAATCATCTTGGCGTAGCTGTCCGTTGTTACCTTTGCGGTACCCTTTTCAAGCTTTGCCTTGTTGATAGCGTTTACAAGCATAAGAAGCTGTGCATTTTTGCTTTCGTTTGAGCTGTCAATCGTAAGCTCGTTCATACTTACTGTGAAGTTTGCAACTGTAACGCCTGTTTTGCCGTTACGTGAAGCGAAAACCATATAGTTATGGATTTCACCGGGAGCAAGATAGAATGTATATGAGTTTGCTGAAGGATCTGAAATAACAAATGCCTTTGACCAGATTGAGCTGTTGTGAGGTCTCCAGTAAACTGTATAATCCTTCGCATCTGCAGGAACATCCCAAGAAACTGCAACTGAGTAATCGTTCTTTACTAAGGTAACGTTATTTGTTGCCACTTCCTTTTCTGTGGTGTTGATTACCGCACCGTCAGCATTGTAGGCTGTAAGGCGGTAAAGCTCAACCTTATTATCACCTACGCCTTCATCAAGGAAGGTTACATAGCTTTCTGATTTTACTGTACCTTTGTAGGGCTCTTCAACTGCAATCTCATCAAGCTCTGTCCACTTATGCTGAATGGGATCATATTTTTCAAGCTTGTATGAAGTTGCATTTCTTACCTCATTCCACTGAAGCTGAATGTCCTTTTCGGTTGTGAGTGCGCCCGCTGTAATTTCGGGAGCTGTATCAACATAAGCGTAAACGAATGAGCCGTAGTTGGTGGTGCTGCCGTTCTTGTTATATGCACGCACACCGATTCTGTAGGTTGAGCCTGCTTCAAGGCCTGTAACGGTGTAGGTATTACCTGTTGTTGCCTTTACGCGTGTATTTGTCTCTGTTGCATAGTTGTAAAGGTATACCTGGTAGCCGGTTGCACCTGAAATCTTATTCCACTTAACATCAACGCTTGCCTGTTTAAGGTTTGAGGTTGTTAAGTCTGTAACCTTGCCGGGTGCTGTTTTGAATGAGAAATACTCAGACCATGTGCCGTATACGGTCTTACCGCTTACGGTAGCATAGCCTCTTACTCTTACCTTGTAGGTTTCACCTGCTGAAAGAGTCTTGTAGGTTAAGCTTCTGGTTGTAACGTTCTTATACTTCTTTGTGGTTGCGTTATAAACCTGATACTTTGTTGCGCCTGAAACTGCTGACCAGTAAACGGTAGCTGTTTTTGTACCTACGTCCTTAACCTTTATTGTTGAGGTTGCAAGGAAGGTGGGCTTTGCGGTGAGGCTTACGTATGAGCCGTAAATGTTCTTGCTGTTGTATTTGTAATATGCAGCAATACGGAACTTGTATTCGGTACCTGCCTTAAGGCTCTTTACTGTAAGTGATGTGCCTGTTGTTGTTTTGATGCTTGTCCATTTCTTGCTCTTATACTGCTGAACAACATAACCCGTTGCGCCGGAAACCTTTGACCAGGTGAGCTTAACCGATGTGCCGCCTGAAAGGTTTGTAGCCTTGAAATTTGTTACCTTTGCGGGAACAGCCTTAACACTTACGCTGTATTCCTTACCGTACTTTGTCTTACCGATAAGGGGCTTGTCATAGCTCTTGACCTTAACGGTATAAGTCTTACCGGGGGTGAGAGTGAGCTTATAGCTTGTTTTGCTCTTGCCGGAAATTGTAACACTCTTTGTTGTGCTTCCCGTTGTGTAAGTAAGCACATAGCCGTCTGCCCCCGAAGCGGCAGACCATGAAATCGTTGCAGATTTTGCAGTGACGCTTGATGCCTTGAGTCCTGAAATGTTGCCCACTGCAAGTGAAACAAGCATTGTTCCCGAAACAAGAAGCACACAGAACATCATTGACAAAACCGCCTTAAATGACTTTCTCATAAGAATTACCTCCTTGAAATTATATATAAAAATTGCCTTTTAGCTCAGACAAATTTTTACCTGATGAATAAGTATGTTGTTGTGTAAACCTGAGAGAAGGAATACTCCCTGCCTGCAAGAGTGAATATAAGTGAAACGGGAACGGTTACGGTAATATCGTCTATCGTGCCGCCGTTTATCTTGGCAGTTACCTCTGCCTTACCGTAAGTATATGAAACAAGAGCAAATTCACTGTTATTCTGAGCAATTGCTTCAGCAGGATTATAGCTGAAAAGCTCTGTTACATCGTCTTCTCCGTTAAGAGAGAAGCAGACACGGATACCGTTTCCGTCATCCTCAAAGGCGATATCGGAAAGATCTTCAAAATCAAGCCCGAACACTCCGTCTCCGTCGTCGCTGATGAAGGAGTAAAGCTGCTTACCGCTTGTTTTTTCCTTTCCGTCGGTGAAATAAAGCATTACATCGTCCTCAAGGTGTGAGGCAGCAATTACATCCTCGTATTCGCTGCTGTTTTCGCCCTCAAAGCCGTATGTATCAGACGTATTGACAAGCACAATGCTTTCGTCGCCCGATACGGTTGCACCGTAAGCCTCGGCAAAGGCATCAAATGCTTCCTCGTCGGTTTCCGGGCGGGAGTCTGTCGTTATGTAGAAGGCATCGCCGAAGTAACCGTAAAGGTTTTTTCCTCCGTAGCTCACATAAGCTCTTACAGAAAAGCCGTAGCTTGTTGAAGGACTGAGTTCTGAAACGGTATAGCTTGTCGCTTCGTTACCCTCAACGGTTGCAACGGTTACATAGCTGCCGTCAGGCTCATACTGTCTTATCTGATAGCCCGATGCCTTTTCGTACTTATCCCAGCTGAGCGTGAGACTTGTTGAAAAAACACTGCCTTCTTCAGCGGTAACACCCTTGATATAATCGGGTCTTGTCGTGCTGCTTACAAGAGGTGAATATGAGGCGTACGCCACTGCACCGCCAAGCTTAAGATAAGCCTTTATCATAAAGGTGTATTCTGTATCGGGAGAAAGGCCCGATATCTTATACGAGGTTTTTGTGGTTGATTTATAAAAGGTATACTTTGAGGCTTCCTTATCGTAAAAATAAATTCTGTAGCCGTTTGTATTTTCCGGTGCCTGCCAGGAAAGATTTATATAATTGTGAGCAGGCTTTGCCGTAATTTTCTCAACCCTCTGAGGCTTTGCTACATAGGCTCTGTAGGCCGAGGAGTTTGAAGCCTTATAGGTAGTACCGTTTACCGATGTATAAGCGAGCACCTTATAAAGCTGATTTGAGCCTACCTTCATTCCGCTTACCGTCAGAGAGGTATCGGTTGTGTATTTATAGGTTTCATATTTTTTGGTTTCTGAGTTATATCTGTAAACCTTATATTTCGTTGCGCCCTCTGACCTTGCCCAGTTAAGGGTATAGCCCGTAGGTGTAACGTCTGTAAGGTTAAAGCCGCTTACCTTTTCCGGTACAACCGTAACCGTTGCCTTGCGGCTGATTTTACTGCCGTCTGCCGTAGTAACCGTAACCGTTGCTTTACCGGGAGCAACAGCCTTTATATTACCCTTTGAGTCAACGGTGACAACCGATGTGTTGTCTGACTTGTACTTAACCTTTGAATTATATACCTTTTCAGGTGAGTATGTATAGGTTAGTGCCTTTGTCTGACCCGTTGTAAGCTTAAGAGATGAAGAGCTGAGCTTAAGATCCGTAACATAGCGGTAAGCGAGAGTTACACCCTTCATACCGCTTATTGCCGACTCGGCGTAGGTGTCCTTGACAACATAAACCGTAAGCTCCTCGTGACAGCCGACAAAAGCATTTTCGCCGATATAGGTCGCATCACTGCCGATAAGCACCTGCTTGAGTGAAGTACAGTACCAGAAGGCGGCGTTGCCGAGAGTTGTCATTTTTGCAGGAAGAACAATCTTGGTAAGCGACGTGCATTCATTGAAGGCTGCAGTACCGATAACCTTTACGGTTGAGGGTATTGAAACCGATTTCATAGTTTTATTACTCCAGAACGCCTCATTACCGATTGCGGTAACGGAAGCCTTGCCAACCTTTGAGGGAATTTCAACAGCAGAAGCCGTACCCTTATATTCCTTCAGGGTTGCCGATGAGCCGCTTACCGTGAAAACAAAGTCGCCGACCGTTTCTTCCGCCGCGCTTGCATTAAGAAAAAACAGGCAGGAAAAACAGGCTACGGTAAACAGTAACATAAGAATTTTTGATATACGCTGTTTCATTCGTAGAAACCTCCAGCATAATGGTATGCATATTATAGCACAGATCTCGTTAAAATACAATTATATATAGGAATTTTATTAAATAGTTACACAATGTTAATTTTTACGGAATACTGATTGCAAAAAAAGAAAAATCAAAAGAAAAAGAGATGGGATAACCCATCTCACGGATTCTTAAAACTTCCCTTATTTTGAAGCGTTGAGCTTTGTTACAAGAGCTGACTTCTTTCTTGCAGCGTTGTTCTTATGAAGAAGACCCTTTGCTGTAGCCTGGTCAATCTTCTTAACTGCGAATTTTACAACATCTTCCTTATCTGCTGCGTTTGTTTCAATAGCAACGTTAGCCTTCTTGAGAGCTGTCTTAAGAGCTGAGTTTGCTGACTTATTGCGAGCCTGCTTTGTTGCGTTTACAAGAACGCGCTTCTTTGCTGATTTGATGTTTGCCATAATCTTTACACCTCCTAATTAGTCTTGTGTCATGCAGAGCATATCATATCATCTTTTGTAAGAAAATTCAAGATATTTTTGCAAATTTGGATATACTTTTTTTAAAGCGACAACAATACTAACACATTATTGTGCATATTGCAATAGTTTTGAGGTGAAAAAATGAATTTTCGTACAGATTTGGCTCTTGAAAGACACGAATCGATAACCGAAAAGCAAAGAGAAGGCATAAGCTTTGAATGCTGTAAAAGCTGCGGAATGAAAATATCGCGTATAAGTGTAGAAACCGATGAAGCCGCCCGTCAGCTCCGCAAGCCCATAGGCAAATATGTCACCCTTGAAATTCCGTTTCTAAAAGACAGTGCCGACATACACGGTGACGCAATAGAAGCCTTTGCCGAAGAAATCAGCTCTCTTGTTCCCGAAAAGGGCACGGTGCTCGTAGCAGGTCTCGGCAACGACAGAATAACCCCCGACGCACTCGGCCCGGAAAGTGTGGAAAAGCTTCTTGCAACAAGGCACATTACCCCCGAAATTGCAGAAAGCATAGGCTTTGACGGACTTCGCAGTGTTGCAGGCATAGTCCCGGGAGTTTTGGGTAATACAGGTATAGAAACGGCAGAAATCATAAGCGGCGTATGCTCACAGATCAAGCCCTCCGCCCTTATTGTTATTGATGCTCTTGCCGCAAAAAGCACCGAAAGACTGGGAACAACGGTGCAGATGTGCAACACGGGCGTGTCCCCCGGTGCGGGTGTAGGAAACAGAAGAAGCCGCATAGACGAAAGCAGTATGGGAATTCCCGTAATAGCTATAGGCGTGCCTACGGTTGTTGATGCCGTAACAATGACACTGGACTTTATAGAAAAAGCAGGCCTTGAAATACCTGAAAGGCAGAAGCAGAAATATCTCAGAGGAGAAAAAGGAATGATGGTAACCCCAAAAGAGATTGACAACGTAATATCCCGTGCGGCAACCTTTATTGCTATGGGTATCAACAAGGCTTTGCAGCCCGGTATACCTACCGAGGATATTTTTGCAATTATGGCATAAATTTAAGCCTTTCGGTAATAAACATAGTTAAAAGAACAGAAAGTTAAGGCGGAATATATATGAAAAGTAAAGCAACGGTTTTTGCAAGGATCACGGCCGCTATGGCCTCAACGGCAGTGCTTATCGGACTGCTGTGCATTTTTCACTCTCAGTTTTTTGAGCTTCTGACAGATGCGGTTCTGCTTTTTGCAAAAAGCTATCTGCCATCTAAAAGCGTGATTTCGCTTAACAGCAGCGTTACCGACAGCTCAAGCGGGCAGATCACCGATGTATTTATGCCGACCGAAGCCTTAGCCGAAGCAACAACACCCGATGAGCAGCAGACTGAAGCTCAGCAAAAAGAGGATGCCGTAACAGAAGAAAATCAGACCGCAAAGCCAAAGCTTACAGACACCGACAGCGATATTAAAAAACTTATAGCCGAAGCCGAAAAGAAAGCTGCAAAGGACAAAAAAGACGGCGACATAAGCGACTATAAATATGTCAACGACGGAGTCACCGACAGTTACGGAAAGGTAAAAGTGAAAAACACCAACAAAACCGACATAGATATAAAAGCATATCTTGGCAAAGAGCTTGACCTTGATATAAATAAAAATGAGCCTGCCGTACTCATATATCATACACACACTACCGAAACCTATCAGCTTCTCGACAGAGATTTTTATCCCACCGGCAACGTTACCCGCACAAACGACGAGGGCAGAAATATGGTACGTGTGGGAAAAGCCATATGTGAGCGGCTTGAAAATGCAGGCTACAAGGTAATTCACGTCACAGATATACACGACAACCCCTATTCAGGTGCATATTCCCGCTCAAGAAAAACCGTCGAGGAATATCTGAAAAAATATCCCTCAATACAGATTACACTTGACATTCACCGCGATGCCATTCAGTACAATGACGGAACAAAAATAGCCCCTACCGTAGAAATTGACGGTAAAAAGGCGGCTCAGATTATGATTATCAGCGGCTGTCAGGAGGAAGGAAACGGTATAACCAATCTGCCGGACTGGAAAGAAAATCTCACCTTTGCGCTTAAGCTTCAGAAAGAGCTCGAGGAAGGCTTTCCCGGCATTACAAGGCCGCTCTATTTCTGTGCCAGAAGCTATAATATGAATCTGACCCACTGTTCTCTGCTTGTAGAGGTGGGCTCAGATGCAAACACACTTGAGGAAGCCGTATATACAGGCAAATGTCTGGGCGAAACACTGGTTAAAATTTTAAAGGAGTATGAGAAATAATGCTTAAGGAAACAAAAAGACTTCTGACAGTATTCTGCTTTGTCAACACGGTCATAATCTGTGCCGTTGCTTTCTTCTGCGGTACACTTACAGCCTCTGAGAAAACCGCGTATAATATTTATCTCAGGGAATATTCGGTTCTGAGCATGATAAACACTTCTGAAAGCATAAATATGGATGTTAACGGCAAAAGCCTCACTGTCAATTTACCCCCAAAAGATAAGCTCGATAAACTGAGACGTTATCTTAAGCTGACGCCTTTTGCAACGGTGGTTTATTTCGGTGAAATGCTGGAGGAGATACTATCTTAAAGGCAGAGTTCCCCTCTCCGTCCTCCGGACACCTCTCCCAAAGGGAGAAGCAGGAAGCTCAGCGATTTACTGTGAGGTTGGAGAAAAAAGGCGGCTCCCTGCACGCGGTCCTTGCTCTTGCAAGGGCCGCGTGACTTTTGCGGGAACAAGGTTCCCGCAAAAGAAGCGGAGCGACCGAAGGGTCGCTCCGCTTCAGGGAGCCGCCTCCCCGTTACCGCTATGTTAATTTTTTATTCTTTATGCAAGCTCCAGCTTTACGCAAAGCGGAAATTCCGTATCCACACCGTCGGGAAGCTTCACGGTAAGGGCGTTTTCATCCTTTTCAAAGTTAACCTTTCCATAGCCGAGAAGCTCCGCCGACGAAATAATCATATCGCGCATTTTCTTTCTTGCAAGGGTTCTTATAACCATATCCTTACCATCGGGACGCATCTGGAAGACGTAAAGATTACCCTTTTTATATGTAAAACGGTAATCCCCTGCCGTAAACGCCTTTTCGTCACCGTCTTTGAAGAAGCCCGCTTCTGCATTGACCTCACCCTCACCGAAAACCTTCCAGTGGCTGCTGCCGTAAATACCCTCGCCGTTGATACCGAGCCATTTGCCCATATCAAGAAGCACCTTCGTCTCCTCCTCGGTAACTGTGCCGTCTGAGCGCGGGCCGATATTTAGAAGCAGTGAGCCGTTCTTACTTACTATATCAATAAAGTCACAGATTATCTGTCTTGAGCTCTTGTAGGTATTATCTGCTCTGTAGCCCCATGACTGCTTGCCGATAGCCGTGTCGGTCTGCCAATAGAAGGGAGAAATGCCCGTGAGGGCGCCTCTTTCAACATCAAAAATACCCACCGTGGGCGGAAAAGCCTCGTGCTTATAGTTTATTGTAACCTGCTTGCCCCACTCCTCACCGCGGTTATAATAATAAGCGGCAAGCTTTTTGAGCCAAGGCTTGAAGGCCTGATTCTGAATCCACCAGTCGAAATAAAGAACAGAGGGCTGATATTTATCTATAAGCTCACAGGTGCGCACAAGCCAGTCATCAAGCCACTCCTCGGTGGGCGGTGTTGAATAGGGATTTTCCGTGTCAAGCTCGTGGGAGCCGTCTTCCGTAAGAGCGGCAGGGCCGTAAAAATCTCTGTAAGCCTCATCAAGCACATCGCTGTCACAGGTTCTGCCCGTATTGAGGAAAAAATAGTGCTCTGCCCTGTGAGTTGAGGCGCAGAAGGTAAGACCCGCCTTTTCACAGGCAGCCTTAAGCTCACCGATAACATCTCTTTCCGGTCCCATTTGTGTACTGTTCCAGCGGTTGAAATCGGTTTTATACATAGCAAAGCCGTCGTGGTGCTCTGCAACGGGTACAACATATTTTGCTCCCGCTTTGCAGAAAAGCTCAATCCACTCCTCAGCGCTGAACCTTTCAGCTTTAAACATAGGAATAAAATCCTTATAGCCGAACACATTGTGCTCACCGTAGGTTTTTCTGTGATGCTCAAACTCACGGCAGTTTTTATCATACATTGAACGGGGGTACCACTCGTTGCCGAAGGCAGGCACACTGTAAATTCCCCAATGAATGAAAATGCCCAGCTTACCCTCTCTCAGCCAATCGGGCACGGGGTGGTCGGCAAGTGACTGCCAGTCAGCCTTATATCTGCCTTTTTCAATTGTTTCGTCTATCAGCTTAAGATATTCGTTACGGTTCATATGCTTTCTCCTTGTTCACCTTTTTTTAAATAGTAACATAAAGCATCTCAATATTCAACACAAAAAATATTCCCCGTGCAAAAAACACGGGGAATATAAAAATTATTTTTTGGAACAAAGAATCTTTGAACAAAGCGCCGAAATAATTGAAGCGAATACCATATCAGCACCCAACATACCGATAAGATCTGTAACAAAAGGCTTTCCTGCTTCGGGATGCCATACAAAAGTGATACCGTCATCGGTTACATAATGAAAAACAAAATAGTTTATAATAAATACCACTATTGCAATAATAAAGCATACGAGAGAAAGCTTATTAAGATTCTTTCTTAATTTTTCAATATCCATTTTTTTTACTCCTTTCATTTAATTAATATATTTTTTGCTTAAAATGTTTACGCAAAACATTGAAACAACTGAAGTGCGCGCCGCAGAATTATTTAAAAAGGCTCTTTATAATATTAAATATAAATCTCACGGGAGTAAGAAGCATCTCAAAGAACTTAACAATGAAATTTGAATACTGCTTTTCCTCAACAAGAGGAATGAGTCTTTCGGCATCATCCTCTGAAACCTGCATAAACTGGGGAAGATTTTCATCGCTGAACACAGTAAGATCTCTGTAAACAATTTCATTGATAAGCTGCCAGTAATCTTCGTTTTTCTGGCTGTGCTCGAGACCCTTGAGGAACCAAGTTGTAAACGGGAATAAGCAGGTTGAAGCGTCAATCTGATTGTTTATATCAATAAAGCTGTAATCTGTATACTTTGCCTGAGTATATTTACTGCCGAGGGTTTCGCCGTAAAGAGCACATGTTGCACCGAAGGATGAAATCTCAAGAGTTGCAAGACCGTCTTCCATATGAACGGCATCATTGCTCAGAGGAATGGGTGCCTTACCGTATTTGCAGATAACCGCAAGATGAACCTTTTCACTTGCTTTCAGCAGAATATCCTCTGCCTTGAGCATAACGTTTTCGTGATAAAGCTTAGCGGTTGAAATAAGCTGAGCATATTTATGGTCAGGGCTTTCCCAATTTTCGCCGTACATTGTTTTCATCGCAGGAACAAAGTGCTGATCCTGAATGGTTACCCAGATTGCGGGAATTGTAGCAATAAGATCACGACAAATATCAAGCACCGCATCATAAATCGCCATTCTGAGCGCTGGCACTGCAATAGTGGCAAACAAAAGGTCAAAAACGCCTGTGCTGTTAAGAATGCCGAGAAGCGTATTATTATTGTTTATGTTAACAAGACCTAAAAGAAAGTTCTGAAGGCTGATATAATCAACATTGAAATTACCGCTCAGAAGCTCGCCGAAAAATGAAATACCGCCAACTGACGGAACACAGAGAAGAACAGAATCAATATCATCAAGATCGTTTTCATAAACGCCGAGATATGTTGTAACAACGGCTACACCGTAAGAAGAACCTACAAGCTCAATCTTATCTGAACCTGTTTCCGCTTTTACAAGCTCAATATAATTCCGAAGCTCGGGAACGATATCAAGAGGATTTTTGCGGCTGTCGTAAAGAAATTCGTATCTTCCGTCACCGGTATGTGTAAGAACGGTAGGTTCAACAACAACACCCTCTGAATTGCTTCCGTCAGGTCCCATTGCAAGCATACCGAAGCTGTCCCATAAGAAAGAATACACACAGGTGTATAATAAATCGGGCTCTCTGTTTTTAATTGAAGAAACAAGATATTCGTCAATATTATTGAGATTGCCGAGAATTCTGTCAGTATCAACAGGTGCAAAAAGCGGCTTTTTATCAGGGTCGTTTTCATAATAGATATTTGCCGACTGGAAACCGGTTACATACACCTGCGGAAGGTGGGCATAGGTTTCAGCAGCAAAGGCTGTGCTGCAACACGAAAAGAGCATAAGCAGAGTCAGTGCAAGGCATAACACCTTCTTAAAAAGCTTCATTTGTCTGTCTCCTTTAATATTTAAAGTCACATCATTATATAAAAACTTGCAGAATTTTACAATAGTTGCTTCCTTTTTTATTCTAAATTAACAAAATTTTTAACAGTTATTAAAGGCTACAACAATTTTCCGTAACAATTAAAAAACCGAAACACTCTTAATGCTTTTTAAATCAGGGTACCTCAATGTCCTTTATCTATACTCATGTATAACTTGACAAAGGCAGATAAACGGGAGCAATAACCGTTTCACCCGCAGCAGTATAAACAAAGCCTGTACCGCCCTCAGTAAACCAATTGCACCTTCTGTTAAGCATATAAAGCAGCTTCCATCTTATTGCAGTGCTTCTGCCGTAGGTTTCAAAATGAAGTCCCTGAGTATAAATAAGATTTATTCCGTCAAGAACAATCCGTGTATCATTTTTATGCTCGTGACCGCAGACAAAGGTGTGGGTACTGCCCGCGTCCTTCGCTCTGCGGAACATCATGCTTCCGCCGCCGTATTCAATTTCTTCTATGCAGTCACCGTAAACGAGCTCCGCCTCGCCCTTTTCCACATAATCCAATGCAGTCTGATACTGTTCAAGCGGGCGGTGCATAAGCACAGTACTCGCCACTGTCTTACCGCCGTTTTCCATGCGGATTTCATCTATGCGCCTTTCGTACCAGCTGAGCTGACTTTCGTCAAAGGAAAAGCCGTCATCGGTATTAACACTGTTATCCATAAAGAAAAGGGTCTGACTTATACCCGACGGAGTGCGTATATTTATTGCACAGTTTCCGAAGCCGTATACATCGTCTCCGCCCTCGTCAAAGCTGATGCAATAGGGTGAGCCGGTCATAGTACCGTACCACCAGCGGCGAAGCTCATATCTGTCTTCGGTTCCGGTATATTCCTGACCGTCGTGATTACCCGGCACAAAGCACCAATACTGCTCTCTTTGCTCAAAGAAGACAGCAAGCTTTTTCTGAATACTCTCATTTCCGCTTAAAATAAGGTCACCAAGAAGAGCCACAAGGTCGGGCTTTTCGCTTTCAATAAGCTCTGAAAGGGTCTCAAACCAGAGCTCTCCGCTTTCATCGGTCAGGTGAGAATCGGAAACGGTTATTACCTTGAAAGGAACCTCAAGCATTTCACCGTCGGCACCGTATTTTGCAAGATAGGGTGTGCAGCTGCCGTCGTCAACAAAGCGCACCTGACCCTCAGCCGTTTCAGGCAGAGGCTCACCCTCATAGCGGTTAGGAATAACGGAAAAGGACCATATATAGGCACCGCACCATAAAATTGCAATAACAAGAATAAGTGAAAATATTAATCTGTGTTTTTTTATAAAGCTCAAGCTGTCTCTTCCTTTACTGTTTTTTAATAAGCTTTACGGCACTTTCTACATGCACTGTTCTCGGGAACATATCGACTGCTGTTACCTCTGCTGCCTCATAGCCGAGAGGAGCAAAAAGAGCCAGGTCTCTTGCAAGGGTTGCAGGGTCGCAGGAAACGTATACCACTCTGTCGGGTGACATTTTCGCCACGGTTTCAATAACATCGGGGCTGCAGCCCTTTCTCGGCGGGTCAAGCACAACAACGTCGGGATGTATTCCCTGCTCATAAAGTGTTTTTGCCGCACCCTGAGCATCGTCACAGAAAAACTCTGCGTTTTCAATGCCGTTGAGCCTTGCGTTTTCTTTAGCATTTTCAATAGCCTGCGGAATTATCTCAACACCGATAAGCTTTTTCACACTGTCTGCCATTGTAAGGCCTATGGTTCCCGTACCGCAGTAAAGGTCGAGAAGAGTTTCTTCTCCCGTAAGGCAGGCATATTCCTTTGCCTTGCCGTAAAGGAGCTCTGTACCCTCGGGATTCACCTGATAAAAGGAAAGCGGACTTATTCTGAATCTCAGACCGCAGAGCACATCTTCAATATAGTCACTGCCGTAAATTGTGATACACCTTTCACCGAGAACCACGTTGGTTTTTTCCTTATTTACGTTGAGTATTACCGACTTTACATCAAGACCCGTTGCAAGAAGCTTTCCGATAAGCCTTTCCTGCTTCGGAAGGCTGTCACCGTTTATTACAATACAGACCATTATCTCCCCCGTTGACCTTGCACGGCGGAAGTATATGTGTCTTAAAAGGCCCGTGCCGCTTTCTTCATTATATACGGTTACGGGATTTTCAAGTATGTACTCTCTTACAGCGGGCAGAAGCATATTGAATTCCTTCATCTGCAAAAGACATTCCCTGCTGTCTGTTATGCGGTGGGTACGCCTTGAATAGAAGCCCGTAAGAAGCTTGCCGCTTTCATCAATGCCGACGGGAATCTGTGCCTTGTTTCTGTAATATTCAGGCCTTTCTATTGAAAGAATCTGCTTTGCACTTATATCAAGACCGCCGATACGCCTCAGTGCATCGTCAACGGTCTGCTTTTTTATTTCCAGCTCTTTTTCATAGGTAATGTGTCTGTAAGCGCAGCCCCCGCAACGGCTGTCGTACTCACAGTCGGAGTCAACGCGGCAAGGCGCAGGCTTTATAATCCTTTTGATTTTGCCCACGGCATAGCTGCTTTTTACCTTTATGATATGCGCTTCTATTTCGTCACCCGGTGCAGTGCCCTCAACGAAAACAGCCATATCTCTGTATCGGCCGAGACCGCTTCCCTGAGAGGTAAGAGCGGTTATGCTGAGTCTTATATCGTCATTCTTTTTTATAACAGTTTCCTTTTTCATTCTATCACCGGCTGTGCTTTTAATCCTCTCTGTCAAGCTCTATGCATATACGCAGTCCGCCCAGATGAGAGGGCTCTGCATATATTCTTCCGTTGTGAAGCTCGGTAATCTCACGGCAGATGGCAAGACCGAGCCCCGCAACCTTTCTGCCCTTGTCAGAGGTGTAAAGAGGCTCGAATATAATATCAAGCTTATCCTCGCTTACGCCCTCACCCGAATCGTCAACGGTAATGTATATCTTTTCTCTGTCTGATGAAAAGCTTATCTCTATCAGCTTTCTTTCACCCGTAAAATGCTTTACGCAGTTTGCAAAAACATTGCTGAGCACACGTCTGCTCTTAGGCATATCAAGCCTTAAAAGGGCATCACCGTCACCTCTGAGAAACGCCTTGAATTCTATACCCTTGTTTTCTAATTCATCGGTGTATTCATCAATAACGCTGTGGTAAATCTCCTTAAGGGACACGTCCTCTTTTGTAATTTCCTGTTTTTCGTTAAAACTCAGATAGTCGTCAAATTCCTTTATCAGCGCTGTTATGTCAACACTCTTGGCATAAACGGTTTTAAGATATCTGTTTTTTCTTTCCTCACTGAGGTTATCCTTCTGAAGCTGCTCAGCGTAGCCCATTATGGAAGTAAGAGGTGTTTTTATATCGTGGGAAATTGACGCTATAATACGTCTTTCTGTCTGACGTCTGTCTTCAAGGTTTTCTGTAAGAGAAGCGAATCTGCCGTATACTCTGCCTGCATAGCCCTTTATCTTAACCTTTTTGAGCTTTCCTGTTTTATCATATTCCTCTATGGCTCTGTTAAGGCTTATGAAGGGTCTTATCGTTATACTGTAAAGAGCAAAGAACAAAAGCGCAATTGCGGTCAGACCTATAATAAACTCAACGAAGATAAACCACATAAGGCCGCTGCCCTCGTCAACATAATACCTCATCAGACGTACCGAGGATTTTATAACGAAGGCGTTACCGTTATAATCGAAGGGGGTCGGCACCTTCACGTCAAGAGCCGACCAGCTTCTGCCCTCACTTCTTGCAACAACCTCATTGCTTTCGTTCTCAATAACAATTACCGTATCCTGATATTCCTCGATTATTCTGCTCCAGCTGTCAGGGCTCTCACAGGAAGTAAGCCTTTTGACAAGCTGAGAATTGAAGCTCTTGAGCATCACTCTGTCGTTATACGCCGAGCCCAGTACGTTTTTCGTTACTGCCGAATTATATAAAACAGCAAGTGCAACAATAACGGCAAGCAATATAAAGGATACCGCCGTATTTGCTTTTTTTAAAGGCTGCATCCTCTGCACCTCCGAAAATATTACTTAATAAACTTGTATCCTACACCCCACACGGTTTTTATATATCTGTTTTCGGGGTCAAGCTTATCCCTGATGTTTTTGATATTTACCGCAACGGTACCTATATCACCGAACTCGGTATCCCACACGTGGTTAAAAATCTGTTCTCTTGTGAGCACCTTGCCTGCATTTTCCATAAGATACTGCAAAAGCTGAAACTCCCTTGTAGAAAAGGAAACAAGCTCTCCCTTTCTGAAAACCTCATAGGAGTTAACGTTTATTTCAATGTCTCCTACTCTGATAACATCTTTTTCGTTATCTCTTGCACCTCTCTTTTCTCTTCTGAGGTGAGCCTTGATCCTCGAAACGAACTCCTCAACTACAAAAGGCTTAGTAATATAGTCGTCGCCGCCGTTTTCAAAGCCCTCCACAGCATCGGCACTGCTGCCCTTTGCCGTAACAAAAACAATGGGACAGTCAACCGTGTTTCTTATAAAGCGACAAAGCTCTATGCCTGAAATATCGGGCATCATAATATCAAGAGTTATAAGATCAATATCCTTTACATTTTCGGATATACAGTCGTAGGCTCCCCTGCCGTCGGTTTTTATGACGGTGCTGAAGCCTTCATCCTCCAGAGCATCTGAAATAAGCTGAGCTATTGCTAAATCGTCATCTACAATAAGAATCTTGCCCATATTGAACATCCTTTCGCGGAAAATATACCTACTCATTCTGTATAATAATATATTAGCTTAAAAAAATAAAGAGTTTTAACAGTAATTTATCATTTTTAATATGTAAGACCGAAAACAGCCCTGTAAATTTATCTTAAGTTTTTCTGAAGCGGGTTATAATCTGAAAAATTAAGAAAGTCTTAAGGAAAATTGTAAAAATTTGTGTTATTATGATAGCAAGCACACCGTTGCGTAAAAAGATACACAGTCAGAGAGGGTAATAAAAATGAAAATCCTTGTAGTGGACGACGAAAAAGAAATAGCCGACCTTGTAGAGCATTGCCTTGCAGGTGAAGGCTTCACCATAACCAAATGCAATAACGGCACCGAGGCTCTCGGCATAATAAACAGCGAGGAATTTGACCTTGCAATTCTTGACGTAATGCTGCCCGGTACCGACGGCTTCACCCTTTGCGCAGAAATAAGAAAGAAATACAAATACCCGGTTATAATGCTTACGGCCAAAACCGCCTTCAGCGACAGAATCTCAGGCCTTTCTCTCGGCGCTGACGATTATGTTACAAAGCCCTTCAATCCTCCGGAGCTTGCAGCAAGAGCAAAGGCACAGCTGAGAAGATACAGACAGTATAACGAAAATGCCGAAAACGACGGAACGATAGAAATATCGGGTCTTGAAATAAATAACGACAAGCGTACCTGCTCTCTTTACGGAGAAATTCTCACACTCACACCCACTGAGTTCGGAATACTGTGGCTTTTATGCGAAAATGCAGGAAAGGTTATTTCAACCGAAGAGATTTTCGAAAGAGTGTGGGGCGAAAAATATCTTGACAGCAACAACACCGTTATGGTACATATAAGACGTATAAGAGAAAAAATGCACGAAAGACCGAAAAATCCCAAATTCATCAAAACAGTGTGGGGAGTTGGATATAAAATTGAAAAGGACTAAAAGAAGAACGGAATTCAGAAGCATTATTACATATACTCTTAAAAGCTTTTTTATAAAAAACCTTATTACCTTCACTGCTCTTGAGTTGCTTTATCTTGTGGTTTTTCTTTTCGGAAGCCTGAGCAACAGCAATTACAGAATCTTTTACCGTTCATATTACTATGTAATTGCTCCCTTTCTGGAAAAGTTTCTCAGCCGAGCAGCCGTGGATTGGATTTTCAACGAAGAATATATCATTCCCCTTCTGGTCTTTGCAGTGATATTCACCTTCAACTGTATTGCTCAGTCAGTTTCCACGCTGATAAATTTCAACAAAACCTACAAAAGTCTTGAGGCAATTACAGACAGACGCACCGAAATTGAGCCCTTTTCAAGAAGCTACAGCGATATTGAAATAAAGCTCAAGGATATAAAATTCGACGTTGTTGAAAGCAGAAGCCGTGCCGCCGAGGCGGAAAGCAGAAAAAACGACCTGGTTATGTATCTTGCTCACGACCTCAAAACTCCGCTGACCTCTGTTATAGGCTATCTTACCCTGCTTGACGAATCCCCCGAGCTTTCAAGGGAGCAGAGAGCAAAGTTCACGGGTATTGCCCTTGACAAGGCTTATCGGCTTGAACAGCTGATAAACGAATTTTTCGAAATTACACGCTTCAACATACATTCGGTTACTCTTGAAAAAAACCGCATTGACATAGGTATGATGCTGCATCAGCTTTCTGATGAGTTTTACCCTATGCTCAGCGAAAAACAGCTTGATATAAATATTGACCTGAAAGAAAAAATACTCGTTTTCGGCGACTCGGACAAGCTTGCACGCATATTCGGCAACCTTCTTAAGAATGCAGTCGCCTACAGCTATGAAAGCTCGGTAATCTTCGTGGGAGCAAGAATTATAAACAACCGTCTCGTCATAAAATTCCGCAACCGCTGTGATATGATTCCCGAAGCAAAGCTGGCAAGGCTTTTTGAAAAGTTTTATCGCACCGACACGGCAAGAATGACTGCGAGCGGCGGTTCGGGACTGGGCCTCGCCATAGCAAAGCAGCTCACCGAGCTTCACGGCGGTGCAATAAAGGCGGCAAGCAACGAAAGCTACACCGAGTTCACCGTTATTCTTCCCTATATGCCCTGCCCCGAAGCCGGCGACGCTGAGGAAGAGTTTGACTCTTGACAAGCCGACGGTATAAAAGCTATAATTTAAATATCCGAAGCAAAAGAGCAGGATTACCCCTGCTCTGCTGATTTTTACGAGGAGAAAAAATATGGCAAAAGTTATGGTCGGTATGAGCGGCGGCGTTGACAGTGCCGTTTCCGCTTATCTGCTGAAAAAAGAGGGACTTGACGTAGCAGGAGTGAACTGCTCCTTTTTCAGGCCCTCAGATGTATTTATTGAAAAAAAAAGCACCGATGCCGCAGATGCAAAAAAGACTGCGGATATGCTCGGCATACCATTTTTTACCGTTTATCTCGGAGATAAATTCCGTACCTGTGTAATTGAGGATTTCATAAAAGCTTACCGCGAGGGTGCAACACCCAACCCATGCATCAGCTGTAACAGACATCTGAAATTCGGTGAACTTCTCACCTTTGCCGAGGCTAACGGCTATGACGGCATTGCTACGGGCCATTACGCCCGCATAGAAAAGCAGGGCGACCGCTATCTGCTCAAAAAAGGAGCGTATAAAGAAAAGGATCAGAGCTACGTGCTCTGGTGTCTCACCCAAAAGCAGCTTTCCCGTACCCGCTTCCCTCTCGGAGAATACTCGAAGACTCAGGTAAGGGAAATTGCCGAAAGCATAAATTTTTCCACCGCAAGAAAGCAGGACAGTCAGGATATCTGCTTTATACCCGACGGCGACTATGCCGCCTTTATAGAAAAATATTCGGGTCTTTCCTTCCCCGACGGCGATTTCGTCACAGCTGACGGCAGAGTGCTCGGCACTCACAAGGGTATTATCCGATACACCGTAGGTCAGCGCAAGGGCCTCGGTCTTGCACTTCCCGCACCGATGTACGTCAAGGAAAAGGACGTTGAAAACAATCGTGTGATTCTCTGTGACAATCAGAGCCTTTTCACAAGAGAGCTTACCGCAAAGGACATAAATTTCATCCCCTTTGACAAGCTTGAAAGGGACCTCAGGGTAAAAGCAAAGGTACGCTATAAGCATGAGGAGCAGTGGGCAACGGTCTCTCCCGCAGGCGAAGCCCGCTTCCGCCTTGTTTTTGACGAGCCTCAGCGTGCCATAGCAAAGGGGCAGTCCGTTGTGCTTTACGACGGTGATTACGTTGTAGGCGGAGGTATTATTGATTAATGGAAATTCTTTATAAGGATAATGAGCTTCTTGTCTGTATAAAGGAGCGAGGTCTGCTCTCACAGTATGACGAAAAAAAGCCGAATATGATTTCTTGCCTCAGAGAGATTCCGGGCTCGGAGCCCTATCCCGTTCACCGTCTTGACAGAGAGGTGGGCGGAGTTATGGTTTACGCCCTTAACGAAAAAAGCGCTGCGGCTCTTTCACAGCAGATAGCAGACAGAAGCTTTGACAAGCAGTACCTTGCCCTTCTTCACGGTATACCCGATAAAAAAGAGGGCTTGCTTGAGGATCTGCTTTATTTCGACAAAGGAAAAAATAAATCCTTTACCGTAAAGAAAGAACGCAGAGGCGTAAAAAGAGCCGTTCTCAGCTACACGGTCGTTGAGTCCTGCGGTGAAAATACGCTTGTAAGAGTCAAACTTCACACGGGCAGAACCCATCAGATAAGAGTACAGTTCGCCTCAAGAAAAATGCCCCTCGTCGGCGACAGACGCTACGGTGCAAGAGACGAAGCTCCCTTTATTCACCTGTGGTCGGAGAGGATAGAGTTCACTCACCCCGTTACGGGTAAAAGAATGAAATTTGAAAAGCAGAGAGATTTTTGACTTAGTCTCTCTGCTTTTTTTACCTATAACAGAAGTCTCACTGCTGAGTGCTTTCCTCTGTCTGCATCACCTCGGGGGTCTCAAGGCTGTTATAAAGGGTAACGAAAGAAGAATTGAGCCAGCCGTAGCAGTCATAAAAGGGCACATACACATACACCCATATTTCGTCTGTTACACTGCCGCCCAGAATCTGCACCTGACAGCCCGAATTAAGCCCTCTTATGAGCCCGTAAGAATCCGAGGGACCTTTTCTGAGCGAAAGAGAGGGTCTGTTTGCAACAAAGGCCTGTGTGGGCGTATAGCTTATTTCAGGCATAATTATTCCCGTATCTGTAAGAGTGGTTTTTTCTTCGGGGACTTCGGAAGCGCCGGGATTATTATTTGCGGGCGTACCGTTCAGATACTGCATTATTACGGGCGCTACATTGAAATGTTCTGCGGCGGCAAAAGCGCCGGTAACAAGCACTGCAAGCAATATAACAAGTGCCAACACAATCGGTGCTTTTGCTCTGCGCTTTTTCTCAGCTTTTTGCGGCGCGGGGCAATTTGCTGCCGGCATCTCACGGAATATACCGCTTTCAGCGGCATTCTGCCTTACCGGCGTGAAAAATATTTCGGGTGCCGGCGGCGGAGCAATCTGTCGGCTGAGCTTTTCATCATTATCTTCACTTAACGGTGCTCCGCAGTTTGGGCAGAATCTTTCACTTCCCTGTAGACTGAACTTACAGTTTCTGCATATCATTGATATGACTCCCTTCATTTTTATTTAATGTGATGAAAGCTTATCACCGTAAAAGAAAAAAGATTGTCATAAAAGCAATATGCCGTGAATAAAATTCAGGTTTCTTAAAATAAATGCCGGCGGAGCCGATTCTGAAATCGGCTCCGCTTCGTGCATATTTGAAAGGAGAGGGGAGTGGGATGGAAAGGAGGGGGATATGTGAAAAATCGGAAAAAAACACATATCGGTTCCCATCCCACAATACGAGTATATTTTTTCAACTTTAAAGAAAGCTTAAAAAACAATAACCCGCGGTTTAATTTAATAATTTATTATATTTCTGAAAAAATGTAATTGTAATTCCCCTGCCTGCTTAGCATATATACACGGCGCGAGAGATTTCTTACCTTCGGAGGTGTATACGTAAAAAATATCGCCTCAGCGATGCGCCCCTCGTCCCCTATTCTGCTTTTTACTTTTTCTGAGCAAATATCAACCGTTTGTTGTGACACAGCCTTAAAAAATATAATAAATATTAACACTTTTCCATATAAATTCACTTGACATATTGTGTATTTTGTTTTAAAATATTCAAGATAGTGTATAAAACTATCATTCGAGTAAGTTACTGTAATTCTTTTGATGACACAACAGGTGATATTTTAAGGCTTCGTGCCCTGATATATGTTACCGAAAAAAATCAGATGAAGGAGGTGCTGCTACTTTGGAAATCAGTTTAACCGTTGCAATTATTATTGCAGTTGTTTGTGCTGTTATTACTGCCGTTGTCGGTTTTGTACTCGGCTCAGCTCATAGAAAAAAGACTGCTGAGGCTATGATAGGCTCAGCTAACGAAGAGGCTACACGTATAGTAAACCAGGCGGTTAATGAAGCGGAAACAAAAAAGCGTGAGGCTGTTCTTGAAGCTAAGGATGAAATCCACAAGCTCAGAACCGAAACTGAAAAAGAACTTCGTGAAAGAAGAAACGAGGTTCAGCGTCAGGAAAGACGTATGATTCAGAAGGAAGAAAGCCTTGACAAGAAAACAGAAAACCTTGAGAAAAAGGAAGAAGTGCTTGAAGAAAAAATCAAGCAGGCAGAAAGTCAACTTTCCGAAGCAGAAAGCATCAAAAGAAGTCAGTTAGAAATGCTTGAAAAAATATCGGGCTATACAAAAGAGCAGGCCAAGGTTGATTTGCTCAACGCTCTTGAGGAAACTCTCAAAAGAGAAAAGGCTGTCAAAATTATGGAATACGAGCAGATGGTACGTGAGGAATCCGAAAACCTTGCAAGAGAGGTTATCACAACCGCTATCCAGCGCTGCGCCGCAGATCACGCATCTGAAGCCACCGTTTCCGTTGTTGCTCTTCCCAACGATGAAATGAAGGGCCGTATCATCGGCCGAGAGGGTCGTAACATCAGAACCCTCGAAACAATCACAGGTGTTGACCTCATCATCGACGATACACCCGAAGCAATTACCCTTTCAAGCTTTGATCCCGTACGCAGAGAGGTTGCAAGAATCACTCTTGAAAGACTTATCTCTGACGGCAGAATTCATCCCGCACTTATTGAAAAGATTCACGAAAAGGCAAAACGCGAGGTTGACCAGACAATTAAGCAGGCAGGTGAAAGGGCCGTTATTGACGCAGGCGTCAACGGTGTTCACAACGAGCTTGTTAAGCTTCTCGGTCGCCTTAAGTACCGTACCAGCTACGGTCAGAATGTGCTTAACCATTCACTTGAGGTTTCTTATATTGCAGGTCTTATGGCTGCAGAGCTCGGTGTTGATGTTAAGCTTGCAAGACGTGCAGGTCTTCTTCACGATATCGGTAAGGCAGTTGACCATCAGCAGGAGGGCTCACATATTGAGCTCGGTGTTGAATACGCCAAGAAGTATAAGGAAAACGAAACCGTTGTCAATGCAATCCATGCACACCACGGTGACGTTGAGCCCAAGAGCATTATCGCCTGCCTTGTTCAGGCTGCAGACGCTGTTTCGGCTGCTAGACCCGGTGCAAGAAGAGAAAATCTTCAGAACTATATCAAGCGTCTTGAAACCCTTGAGCAGATTTCCGAATCCTTTGCAGGCGTTGAAAAGGCTTACGCCGTTCAGGCAGGCCGTGAGGTCAGAATTGCCGTCAAGCCCGAGGTTATCAGCGATGAGAATATGGCTCTCGTTGCACGCAGCATTGTTGAAAAAATTGAGCAGGAGCTTGAATATCCCGGTCAGATTAAGGTTAATATGATCCGTGAAACAAGAGCTGTGGATTACGCAAAATAAACACAAAAAGGGGCTGTAAAAACGCCGACACCCCATAAGGAAGTATTTCTTTAAAAAGCGAAACAACTTCACAATAATGCGTTAAAAATCACCGATATGCGTCAGCATTATCGGTGATTTTTGCCTTTTCTTGCAAAGCTGTTTCG
>JAFWYB010000010.1 GCA_017517865.1 Clostridia bacterium
GCAGTTGAAGGCGCAACAGGCTACAGAGTATATCAGTACAGCCCTTCAAAAGGCAAGTTCGTTCAGATTGCATCTGTTAAGGGTGTAACCTCCTACAGAAAAGCAACTAACCTTAAAGCAGGCACAGAGTATAAGTTCAAGATTAAGGCTTACACAAAGACAGAAGACGGAACAGTTCTCTGGGCAACAGCTTCAAAGGAATTCCTGACAGCAACAGAGTGCAAGGCACCCTCAATCACATCTGTAACTTCACCGTCAAAATCAAAGGCAACAGTCAAGTGGTCAAATGTTGACGGCGAGACAGGCTATCAGCTTTACTATTCAACAAAGAAGACAAGCGGCTTTAAGAAGGTAGCTTCATACGAAGCAAATAAGCTTGCAGGCTCAAAAACATTCTCATCTTCTGCAAGCGGAAAGACAATCTACTTTAAGGTAAGAGCATATCAGAAAGTAAACGGTCAGACCATCTTCAGCGAATGGAGCACCGTTAAGAGCGTGAAGCTTAAATAAAAAAGATTAAAAAGATAAGAAAAACGGAGAGTCCTTCTCCGTTTTTCTTGAAAAGGGACGGTGATTTACGGTGAAAATAAAGAAAAGCAACAGTGGTTTTTTCTTTTCTTTATTGCTTAGCTTGTTGTTTAACCTTGAATGGACTGTTCCTGCGTGGATATTACTTGCCCTTCACTTTTGGAAAGGAATTTCTGTTTGGTGGTTTGCAGGCTCTATAATTCTTTGGGTGATATTTGTTGCTTTAAGAATTATTGTTTTGGGGTCTTTAACAAGGGCAGGTAATTTTAAAGACCCACCAAAAGAAAACAAAAACCCTTATTCAAAAAAGGGCAGATAAAATAATAATCTCGAAAGGAGAAATATGATATGGGACTTATTAAAGCTGCTTTAGGTGCGGCAGGCGGTGTAATGGCTGACCAGTGGAAAGAGTTTTTCATTTGCGAGTCATTACCCAATGATGTTCTTATGAGAAAAGGACAGAAGAAAACGACAGGTCGCTCATCCAATTATAAGGGCGACGAAAACATCATCACATCAGGCTCAGGCATAGTTGTTGCCGACGGTCAGTGTATGATTATCGTTGAGCAGGGCAAGGTGGTTGAGGTATGTGCCGAGCCCGGTGAATTCACCTATGATGCTTCAACAGAGCCGAGCATTTTTGCAGGCTCCTTTGGTGACAGCATCAAGGCAACCTTCAGAAATATCGGCAAGCGTTTCACCTACGGCGGTGAAGCACCCAAGGATCAGAGAGTCTACTACTTCAACACAAAGGAAATCCTTGACAATAAATTTGGTACACCAAACCCCTTTGAGTTTGAAGTTGTAAACAAAAGACTTAACCTGTTCCGTACAGTCGAAGTCAGATGCAACGGCATTTATTCATACAAAATTACAGACCCTCTTCTTTTCTACACCGGCCTTTCCGGCAATATTTCCTATGAATTCACAAGAGAAGAGCTTGATCCTCAACTGAAAACTGAGTTTATAGATGCTCTTCAGCCTGCTTTTGCAGAGCTTTCAGCACTTGAGCTTCGCCCTGCACAGATTCCCGCACACACGGCAGAATTAAAACAGGCAGTAAATAATGCACTCAGAAGAACCTGGACTGAAGCAAGAGGTATCTCTGTTTGCTCTATTGCTCTTAACCCCATTAAGCTTAACGATGAGGACAGAGCGAAGATTCAGAAGATGGAAGACGCCGCAGCAATGGGCTCAAATCCCTTTATGATGGCAGGCAGAGAGGCGGAAGCAAGAGCAGCTGCTATGGAAGCTGCAGCAGCTAACCCCAACGGAGCTATGATGGGCTTTATGGGTATGAATATGGCTATGGGAGCAGGCGGAGGCTTTAATCCTATGGATATGTATAATGCAGGTGTTCAGCAGCAACAACAGCAGCAGGCTCAGCAGCAGGCACAGCAGCTTGTAAACGCTCAGGCTCAGGCAATGGCAAATGCAGCTACCGCCGCACCTGCTCAGAACGGCTGGAAATGCTCCTGCGGAGCCACAAATACAGGTAAATTCTGTGTTGAATGCGGCTCACCTAAGCCGGCAGAGCCCGAAGGTTGGACCTGCAGTTGCGGTGCGGTGAATAAAGGTAAATTCTGCCCCGAATGCGGAAGCAGAAAGCCCGAGGGCGCACCATTATATCAGTGCGACAAATGCGGCTGGAAGCCCGAGGACCCACATAATCCGCCGAAGTTCTGTCCCGAATGCGGTGACATCTTCGACAGTAATGATGCAAACTGAAAATTAACTGAATTTACATAAAGGAGAAAATATTATGGGACTTTTTGATAAGAAATTCTGCGACATCTGCGGTGAAAAAATAGGTATGCTCGGCAACAGAAAGCTTGAAGATGGCAATATGTGCAAGGACTGTGCTAAGAAGCTTTCTCCCTTCTGTGATGACAGAAGACATTCTACTCTCGAACAGATGAAGGCACATCTTCAGTACCGTGAGGATAACAAGGCGGTTCTTCGTGCTTTCAGTCCTTCACTTACCTTCGGTGATGATAAGAAGGTTTATATTGATCAGAGAAACGGTAACTTTGTTGTTTCGCGTTATACTCCCGGTAACTGGTCAGAGGAAAATCCTGATGTTATGGCAATTTCATCAATTACATCCTGCGGACTTGATATAGATGAGGACAGAGATGAAATTTATATGCGTAACGGTGAAGGTCAGAACGTAAGCTACAATCCTCCCAGATATAAGTATTACTATAACTTTAAGCTTAAATTCCTTGTTAATAATCCTTATTTTGATGATTTTGAGGTAAGACTCAATAACTTCCGTGTTGAAGGTATGGGCTCAATGGAATATAACCGCTATCAGAAAATGGCTATGGATATTATGGCGGCTCTCGGCGTAAACGGCGCTGTTAATATGACAGGCGGTATGGGTATGCAGGGTGGTATGCCTATGAACGGTACAATGGGTATGAATAATATGGGCTACGGCCAGCCAAATCCCTACGGTCAGCCTATGCCTCAGCAGGGCATGTACGGTCAGCCTCAGCAAATGGGTTATGGTCAGCCGAGTCCCTACGGTCAGCCTATGCAGGGTAATATGGGCTACGGTCAGCCTAATCCTTACGGTCAGCAGATGCCTCAGGGTAATATGGGCTATCAGCAGGGCGGTTATCAGCAGCAGAATCCTTATCAGCAGAACACTTACGGTCAGAATCAGCAGATGCCTCAGAATAATGCTGCTTTTGCTCAGCCTGCATCGGCAAGCTGGACCTGTGATTTCTGCGGAACCGTGAATGAAAGTGCATTCTGCTCAGGCTGCGGAAATAAAAGAGGTTAATGAAAACTAAAATTATAATAATTCTCTCAGTTGTTATTCTCGTAGCTTTATCGGTGCTTGCAGTTAAAAAGTATATGGACAGCAGTGTTGTCGATAAGTACGGAATGATAAAAACGCCTGAGGATGATATTATACTGTGCCGTTATTCAAGCGGCGGCGGTATGGACGGTTCAAGTGAAAGTCTTGAAATCCGTCAGTCGGAAAACGGCGGCACCGTAATTACCTATGATTACACCTCTCTTACTTCAGATAAAGACATATCAAAGAGTGTTGAAGCACCCTTTACACCGCTGAAGGAGATAAGGGATATCTGTAAAAAGTACAGAGTTTTTTCCTGGGGCAAGCTTAAAAAGAGCGAAGAGTTTATCCTTGATGCTCCCGTAAGCAGTGTTTATATTTCTACGGGAGAGGTAGAGTATTCCTTCAGCAATACTGATGAGATACCAAAAAACGCTTGGGGAATAACAACGGAGATTTATAATGTTATGAAAAGCTATATAGAAGGAGTTGATTGAATGTCAGCTTTATTAGAACAGAAGTGTCCCTGCTGTGGCGGTGCCATAGAATTCAATGCAGGTACACAGAATATGAAATGCCCCTACTGTGATGCAGAGTTTGATGTTGCCGCAATGGAGCAGGCGGCAGGCGCATCGGCTAATATCGGTCAGGATAATTTTGCCTGGCAGACCGAGGCTTCTCAGTGGCAGTCCGACGAAATAAGCGGTATGGGTGTTTATACCTGTAAATCCTGCGGCGGTGAAATTGTTGCTGATGCAACAACGGGTGCAACAACCTGTCCTTACTGTGATAACCCCGTAGTTATGACAAGTCAGTTTGCAGGCGGACTTAAACCAAACCTGATCATTCCTTTCAAATTCGATAAAAAGCAGGCAAAGGAAGCACTTAACAAGTATGTTGCTTCAAAGAAATTGGTGCCTAAGATTTTCAAGGATCAGAATCATATTGACGAAATCAAGGGTGTTTATGTGCCTCATTGGCTTTTCTCGGGTACGGCTGTAGGCGATGCTCAATTTAAGGCTGAAAAAAGACGAACATGGTCGGACAGTAGCTACAAATACACCGAAACCTCATATTTTGACTGCTACAGAAGCGGCAATATGGATTTTGCAAACATCCCCGTTGACGGCTCGTCAAAAATGGATGACACTCTTATGGAGTCCATTGAGCCCTTTAATATCGGTGAGGCAAAGCCCTTCAGTACAGCTTATATGGCGGGCTTTCTGGCTGATAAGTATGATGTGGACCTTGACGCCTGTGTGCCCAGAGCTAACGAAAGAGTAAAAAACAGCGTTGAATCTGCTCTTGAGAGAACAGTTACCGGTTATAATGTAGTTATACCTCAGAATTCACAGGTTGAAATTGCTAACGGCTCCTATTCCTATGCGCTTTATCCCGTGTGGATTCTTAACACCACCTGGAACGGCAAAAAATACACCTTTGCCATGAACGGACAGACAGGAAAATTTGTCGGTGATCTTCCTCTTGATAAGAGTGCCTTCTGGAAAAAGGTTGCGGCTCTTACCGTGCCTCTTTCTGCGGCGGCTTACTTTGTCCTTTGGGCATTACAGAATTTTTAAGGGGGCAGGACTATGAAAAATAAAGTATTTGCGATTTTAACAGTTCTTGTTCTCTGCCTTTCAATGGTAATTCCCGTTTCTGCGGCGGGTACACATATTTTCGACGAAAACGGATATGTTTCCGACATCGGCACTGTTGAAGCAATGGCACAGAATATTGAGGATACCTACGGCTACAGTGTACTGCTCGCAATTGTGGATTCAACGGGTGACGGTAATACCAAGGACTACAGCTATGAGCTTTGCGAGACTAAGGCAACGAAGGAAAACAGTGTTGCACTTACCTATGACTATGTTGCACAAAGATACGCCTTCTGGTGCTCGGGTGAAGCAGAAGCTCTCTTCCCGGAGAATGTTCAGAAAAGCGTGTGGGATGCTTTTGCTTACACAGAAACCTATTATGACGGAGCTGTCGGCTATTACAATGCAGTTGAAAGCATTCTTAAAGAAAACAATGTTACTGTCGATACAACACCGTCGCAACAGGAAACTCAGGCAGATACTGAGCCTGTAACTGAATCTGCTGCGTCAGACAGAACACTTCCTCTTGTAACGGACAACGCTGATATACTTACCGATGCCGAGGAGGCAGAGCTTAGCGTAAAGCTCAAGGAGCTTGGTGATAAGTACGATATGGATGCGGCTATTCTTACGGTTGACAGCTATGAGGGTAAAACAGACAGAGCCTATGCTGATGACTATTTTATAGAGATCGGTTACGGTAGGGGCGAAAGCAAGGACGGATTTCTGTTTGTTTTCAACACCGGAAAAGAGGACGGCACAAGAAACGTTTATCTTGCTACCCACGGCTCCGCTATTGAGTATATCACTGATTTTGAGATTGATGTTATCTTTGAAATGGTATTGCCCGATCTTGAAAATGGCGAATATGCTGCGGCATTTGAAACCCTTACCAGTGAGGTGGAGAGTGCTATTGATCCGAGCACTCCCGGTTACTACATTCCCTTAAGTATTGTTATCGGTTTTGCAATAGCTTTTATCATTATGAAAATTCAGGCTTCAAAGCTTAAGACTGTAAGAAAGCAGGTAAATGCCGCAAGCTATGTGGCTAATGTTCAGCTTACTTATCAGTACGATAACTTTATGTACAGTGATGTCAGCAGGGTTAAGAGAAGCAATGATTCCTCATCCGGCGGAAGCTCAACTCATACCAGCTCCTCGGGTGATACCTTCGGCGGAAAAGGCAGAAACTTCTGATAAAAATTTAAACGGTGTATGTTATGTACACCGTTTAATGATTAAAAAAGGAGATTTATTATGCAAAGAATTACTTTTTACGATTTGCCCGAAACTCTTGAAGCCTTCAAGGCTATTGCCGAAGGCAAACAGAATACGCCCTTCGGTACGGCTGCTCTTACCGTTCTCGCTTTCTGCGTTTATCCTAAGAATAAAGAGCTTTCCTTGCAGATGCTTGATATTTTAAGAGGTCCAAGACCATTATCTGTTATGGATAGGCAGTTCATCGCTGACCGCTTCAGAGATAAGGATTATGTACCCCGTTCATATTTTGACGGCGCAACACCGCAGAATAATTATCAGCCGACAGACCCCTACACTATAACAGTCAGCGAAAATCCCTACTCATATCAGAATGAAGGATATGCAACACTTTATGTAACCTCAGGCGGTGCGGATAGTCCGAGAAGCGTTCAGCTCAGACTTGCCAAGGACGGCAAATGGTATCTATGGGAGCAGTATCTTCTTGCTGATATAAGAAAGCCTGAAAGCGAAAACCCCTGGGCGTGAAAGGAAGTAATAATATGAAAAAAATAACTGTTCTTTTATCTTTGCTTCTCTGCCTTCTGATTCTCTGCTCCTGCGGCGGCACACAAGAGCCTGAAACTACTCTGACCACTGAAACAACAACAGAAGAAACCACAACAGAGACAACTGCCGAACAGGATACATCCACAGAGTCTGTTACACAGTCAGAGAGTGAGAAGGCTCTCGGTGAATTCCGCAGGCTGATGAAGGACGAAAACTATCTTTGCGGTGTGGCATATCTCGGTTATTACAGTGAGGATATCGGCGTGATTATCGAAGACCTGCAGTATAAAGGTATTTATAAGAAGCATAAGTTCCTTGACGAATTCAGACGCGAGAATTTTTATTCTCTTGAAGGAAATGAGCTTTATGCCGTTATACCTGCAGAGGGTGCTGAGGTTACCGTAAACCAATATGCCTTCAACGAAAACGGTATCGGCTATGCGAAGAAAAGACTTGCCGAAAGTGACGGAGAAATTCTTTTCCTCAGAGGTAACATCAGTGACATTATGCCTAACCTCCAGCTTGCAATTACCGATAAAGACGGAAACATCACCGAATATCTGCCATCGATGAGTCTTGAAACCGGCTATCTGAGCAAGGGTCAGCAGATATGGGACTTCTCGCCCTATGACCTTCTCGGCGGACACTTCGAAAACAATATGTTCGAAGAAGATATGCCCAACTTTATCGGTTCATGGTGGGGCGAATATGAGGTTGACGGTGAGGTTTACACTCTCACTGCCGAATTCAAGGAAAACGGTGAGGCTGCCTATGGCTACGGCTACGGTAACAGCGAAATTTTAGAGTATTTCGAGGGCAACTGGTATAAGGAGGACAGCGATACAATCAATATCGTTATGTACGGCGGTCCCGACAGCTTCGACGCAAGCGAATCAGATAATACTGAAAAGTATGAGCTCAACGGCATTTTTGACTGGGGATGCACAGATACCAATGAAATGTTTTTAACGCATATCAGCGGAGGAGTTTTGCTTTACGGTACTGAGGGCGAAAAATTTCATTTTGAAAAAATAGTAGAAGTGGAATAAAAACAAGTATATTCTATGCACCCTGCACAAAAACAGGGTGCTGTTTTTTTACAGCTCCTTTTTTTGTGTCGTCTGTATTTAACAAAAAGTTTTGGTTTGTAAAATATATGTAAATTTATACACAAATCTTCCAAATTGTTGAATATTATTTGTTGACGTGCTATACTTAGTTGGTAAGAATATATCTTCGGATAAAGGAAGATAGAAGGAAGACAGGGGACGGTTCTCTGTCTTATCCAGCAATGTTTAAGAGGGCTATTAGAAGCATTATTGAGGTATGAGTCATGAAAAAGAATGTTTTGATTATTTTTATACTTATCATCGTGTTTGTTTTCTCTATCATTAATGTAATAAAAACAGATGAGAGCGGAGTGCTGTTTTCGGATAATATTGATGATTATGATTCGGAGGAGTATTTTATTCCAAAAACTGTGTTTCCAAATATTATTCCACCTAATGCTCAAGTGGTTTTGTTTACGTATTTTGATTATTGGAATGAAGTCAGAGACGTTTACTTGGAACTTAAATTTAATACGTCGGATGAAATGGAAGATTATTTAATGAATGTGAAACTTGATTGTGTTTCGAATTGCAAGAATATTAAGCCTGATAAAATAGACAATATTTTTATTAAAGTTCAGAATGTATATAATTCATCGTTTGAAGAGGTGTTTTGCACTCTATATAGGACATTACAAGGAGATGATGATTACACTGGTTACAAAATAGTAGAGGATGATGGAAAATTTCGTTATGAATGTAATTTTGGGTTAACAGCATACTCTTTTGATGAGCTAACCGTAATCCATACTTATGTTTATGGATGGTACAAAAATGATATTCATAATCATATACCTATATATTTCAAGCGTTTTGATGTACCATTGAATGAAAGTAATCAACGAGTGTTATTTCTAAAGGAGAACACAGCCGACGGTTCTATGTGAAGAAGACAGGGGACGGTTCTCTGTCTTGTGAGCAAAGGATTGGTTGAAAAATGTCTGAGATAAGACATAGAACCGTCCTCTGTCTTATCCTGTCTTATAATCTTATTTGGAATTGGATGTGTAAAGTATGAACACAATAACAAATATTTTAATGGAAATTGAAAAGAAACCGTTCTTATTTTTTAAAGAAAAAGATTTAAGGTTGTTGCATTGTTTTATAGATGGATATATGACATGCGAATATTATAGCAATCAAAACGAAGCACGTATGTTTTTTGAATCATTTCAAAAGTATTTTCAAGGTATTTATGACCTTAGTACTCGTAGTTGGAGTTCTATTCTTCGTCTGGAATCACAATCTGAAGAAGAAGCTTTTGATAAGTTTTTCGAATTGTTTAATGCTTTTTTGAACATGAAAGAGAATGTTCAAAAAATTGACGGTCAATCAGGGGACTGATTGAACAAAGTTAAACTTGCCCCTCACTCGGCGGTTCTAACCCCACCGCCGGGTCGGGCGTTTCCCGCCGTACATAAGCTATAAACAGACAACGACGGCTTAAGAGCAAGTAAAACCGTTAACGGTGAAAAAACAACCTATCAGTATGTAAGCGGCAAGCTTATGTATGAAGACCGCATATTGACGGGTTTAAGTATTAACACGACCGTCTCTTGTGCTTTTCAAAAATAATACCGACAGACTGTTTTCAAAATTGAAAGCGGTCTGTTTTTTGCTTGGAACAATTTAGAAGATTTTCTAAGACAATTGATTTTCGTCGGTGACAGAGGTTATGATAGGCTTGACGCGAAAGCAGGTAAAGTGTTCTGAATTACTGAGCGCAAAAACTGCATTAACTACGGCGTTATCCGCGATGTGAACGGATGCCGAACAATTGCCCGTATCGTAATATCCGCAGTTGATTTATATTGACAAACAGCTTTCATACTGATAGAATTAACCTGTAAAGAGGTGGTTTTATGCAGATGGTTTTAATTACTGCTTTGGGTGTGGGCGGTTCAACGCTGATAGGTGCCCTTGTAGGCTTTATATTCAAAAAAACCTCACACAGATTTACGGATATCATACTCGCTTTTGCGGCGGGAGTTATGCTTTCCGCGGCTGTGTTGGGGCTTGTCGTTCCTTCAATTGACTACGGCGGGAAGTATGGCATAATTATTACGGTTATAGGTATTTTTGCAGGTGCCCTTGGGCTTAATCTTGTGGATAAGCTCGTTCCGCATTTGCACTCCCTTGCAGGTCATGCCGAAACGGCTGAGGGAAGTGCAAGACTAAGTAAGGTTTTGCTGTTTGTTATGGCAATTGCTATTCATAATCTGCCCGAGGGTATTGCGGCGGGTGTGGGATTCGGATCGGAAAATACGGCCCACGCTTTGGTTATTGCGGGCGGTATTGCCCTGCAGAATATCCCCGAGGGTATGGTGATAATAGGCCCTATGCTGGCGGCGGGTATATCGGCAAGAAGGACCTTTCTTATTGCGGCGGCGACAGGTCTGGTTGAGGTTGTCGGTACGCTCATCGGTTATTTTGCGGTGAGTGTTGCAAGTGCCGTTCTGCCTTTTGCTTTAGCCTTTGCGGGCGGTACGATGCTTTATGTTGTCAGTGCGGATATGATACCCGAAACTCATGCTCACGGTGCACATAAGGGGGCAACTTATGCTCTTCTTTCAGGCTTCTGTCTTATGCTTGTATCAGATTATCTTTTGGGTTAATGCTTTTTAAGAGGTGAAAAATATGGCAAGAAAAGTAACAGCAGTTTTAACTGTACTTGTGCTCTGCTTCTGCCTTTTCGGCTGCAACAGTGTTAAGACTGCCGAGCCTGAGCAGACCACGGAGCCCGAAACAACCAAAGCTCCCGTAATGGTATACCCCGAGGGCCCCATACTTTACAAAGCAACCGATGCTGACGGTGACATTGTGTGGCTTTTCGGTTCAATACACGTCGGCAAGCCCGATTTTTATCCCTTGCCCGATTACGTAACTCAGGCATTCGGTGAAAGTGAAGCTCTTGCTGTTGAGGTGAATATCAACGAGGTTGATACGGCAGCTTCGCTTATGACTACCGCTAAGCTTATTTACAAGGATTTCACAAAAATTGATGACCATATAGATGCCGAAACCTATTCAAAGGCTGTTCAGTATCTTACCGATGCAGGCCTTTACAGCTCAATGCTTGATTTCTGCAAGCCTGTGTTGTGGTCAAGCATGATTGAGCTGATTGCGGCTGAAAAAGCGGGTGCAGATACAACTCTCGGCATAGATATGCATCTTCTTACCGAGGCAGACAAGGCAGGTAAGGAGATTCTTGAAATTGAAACTGCAGAATCTCAGACGGATATGCTTGCCTCTTTTTCCGATGAGCTTCAGGAATATATGCTTAAAAGCACCCTTGCTCTTGTGGAACAGGGTGACGAAACCGCTGAGGGCTTTGATGAACTTATGAATTTATGGCAAAGCGGTGATGAGGAGTCCTTTGAGGCTTATCTCGCAGGTGAGGATGCCGCTATGACCGAGGAGGAAAAGCGTCTGAACGACGAATATAACAAGGAAATGCTTACTGACAGAAATATTCTTATGGCAGACTTTGCCGAGGGTATTCTTGAGGAGGGCAGAACGGTGTTTATCTGTGTGGGTGCCGCCCACGTAATAGGTGAGGGTGGCATAGCTGACCTTCTGAGCGAAAGAGGCTACACCGTTGAAAGAGCAGGCGGCGTGCTGACTTATTTATAAAAAACAAAAGCACCACAGTGGGGATACTGTGGTGCTTTTGCTTTTTACGCCCGAAGGGCAATTCCTTGCTACTTACTACTCTTACTTTCTGCCCGTTGAGCCGAAGCCGCCTTCGCCTCTTACGGTGTCGTCAAGCTCATCTGAAAGAATGAAGCTTGCAGTGATATAGGGAGCAATTACCATCTGAGCGACTCTTTCACCTGCTTCAATGATCTGAGGCTCTTTTCCGTGGTTGTGAAGAGCTGTCATAACCTCGCCTCTGTAATCGCTGTCGATAACGCCTACCTTGTTTGCGGGTGCAAGACCTCTTTTGCTTGCAAGACCGCTTCTTGCATAAACAAAGCCTGCATAGCCTTCGGGAATTTCAAAAGCAAGACCCGTGGGAATCATCTTTGTTTCGCCCGGCTCGATTGTCACTGCCTCATCAATGGCGGCATAAAGGTCAGCACCTGCAGCAAATTCACTGCCGTAGGTGGGGATTATAGCATTTTCTCTGAGCTTTTTGATTCTTACGCTGTGTGTCATCTGTTTTCTTCCTCCCAAAGTATTGTGCGGTTTTCCGCAAGTGTTTTTTTTAGGTCAATAATTCTTTGGTTTTCCGAGCCCTTGAAGCGAAGCTGAAGATTTTTCTTTTCTTCAACAAATTTTCCGTCAACAAGAATGTCAATACAGTCAAGCATACGCTTTGTTACTGCAAAATCGCAGAGCCTTCCCGAAAGAAGGTCAGCTTCAAGAGTGTAGCCCGTATAGCACCACACCGTTTTTTCGGGGTAGGTGCTTTTTATTTTTTCTAAAAGGGGAGCAAGCTCCTTCTGATTGACCGGCTCGAAGGGCTCGCCGCCTAAAAGGGAGAAGCCCTTTATATAGTCGGGGCTGAGAGCTTCAATTATTCTGTCGACCTCTTTTTCGGTAAACCTTTCACCGAAATTGAAGTCCCAGGCCTCCTCGTTGAAGCAGCCCTTGCAGCGGTGCGTGCAGCCGCTTACGAAAAGTGAAACTCTTACTCCGGGGCCGTTAGCTACGTCAAAGGGCTTTATTGTTGCGTAATTCATATTTTACCTCCGGTAAAATAAATGCAAAATGCAGAATGCAAAATGCAAAATTGTGGTCGCGGGCTGACTGTAATCAAATCGTCAGTATGTGTCCGCAAAAATAAGTTAAACAAACCGCCGGCAAGCAGATTGTACAGGTGAATAAGATTGTATTCACTAAAACGCCCGCAGGCATTCCCTGACTACTGACTACTGACTACTCCGATGCTGAGTCTGATTATAAATGTAAAACTCTGGATTTTATTTCTTTGGTCTTGCCTACATTCCAGAAGTTTTCGCCGAGGTAACCGCAGGTACGTCTTGTAACATTCATTTTTCTTTGATCCGTGTTGCCGCAGTTGGGGCATTCCCATTGAATGTTATCGTTGATTTTGATTTCGCCGTCAAAGCCGCACTCGTGACAGTAGTCGCTCTTGGTGTTGAATTCGGCGTACTGAATGTTATCGTAAATGAATTTTACGAGCTCCTCGAGAGCTTCAAGGTTGTGGCGCATATTGGGAATTTCAACGTAGGAAATAGCACCGCCCGATGAAATTGTCTGGAACTGACTTTCAAAGGTGAACTTTTGGAATGCATCTATATCCTCGCGTACGTCAACGTGATATGAGTTGGTGTAGTAGCCCTTATCGGTTACGTCCTCGATAGTACCGAAGCGTGCCTTGTCAACTCTTGCGAAGCGGTAGCAGAGAGATTCGGCGGGAGTACCGTAAAGACCGAAGCCGAGACCTGTTTCCTTCTTCCATTTTTCGCAGTGCTCACGAAGGCTTTTCATAACCCTGAGAGCGAACTCCGTACCTGCGGGGTCAGTGTGGCTCACACCTTTCATAAGCTTTGTGAGCTCGTAAAGACCGATGTAGCCCAGAGAAATTGTGCTGTAGCCGTCGTGCAGATATTTTTCTATGGTTTCGCCCTTCTTGAGCCTTGCAATAGCACCGTATTGCCAGTGAACCGGGCTTGTATCCGAAATAACGTTGTGAAGCGCGTGATGGCGGCACATAAGAGCCTCAAAGCAAAGGCTGAGTCTGTCTTCAAGAAGAGCCCAGAACTTTTCTTCGTCACCCTTTGCAAGAATACCTATCTGAGGAAGGTTAAGAGAAACCACGCCCTGATTGAAGCGGCCCTCAAACTTATACTGACCGTTTTCGTCCTTCCAGGGTGAAAGGAAGGAGCGGCAGCCCATGGGAGAAAATACGTTACCCTCGTAATTCTCGCGCATCTTTTTAGCTGAGATATAGTCGGGGTAAAGTCTTTTGGCAGAGCATTTAACCGCGAACTTAGTGATATAGTCATACTTTCCGCCCTTGAGACAGTTGTGCTCATCAAGCACGTAAACAAGCTTAGGGAAGGCGGGAGTTACGTAAACGCCCTTTTCGTTCTTGATACCCTCATATCTCTGACGGAGGATTTCGTAAATAATCATCGCATTTTCTTCGATGTATTCGTCGTCCTTTTTGAGGTTGAGGAAGATTGTAACGAAGGGGGACTGACCGTTGGTGGTCATAAGGGTATTTATCTGATACTGAATAGTCTGAACGCCTGCCTTGAGCTCATCCTGAAGACGGTCGGCGGCAATTTTTTCTATTGTTTCTTTATCAAACTCTTCACCGAAAACCTCAGTAAGATGTCTTACAAACTTTTCCTTACTCTTTCTGAGATATTTGCCCAGGTGGCTGATGTCAACCGACTGTCCGCCGTACTGACTGCAGGCAACGGAGGCAATAATCTGGGTTGTTATGTTACAGGCGACGTGGAAGCTCTTGGGGCTTTCAATAAGCTTACCGTTCATAACAGTGCCGTTGTCGAGCATATCGCCGATATTGATAAGGCAGCAGTTGAAGATAGGCTGAAGGAAATAGTCTGCATCGTGGAAGTGGATAGCACCCTCATCGTGAGCCTTTGAAATATGCTCGGGCAGAAGAAGACGTCTGGTAAGGTCCTTTGAAACCTCGCCTGCGATAAGGTCGCGCTGAGTAGCTGCCATAACCGCATCCTTGTTGGAATTTTCCTCCATAACATCCTTGTTTGAGTTTTTGATAAGGCTGAGAATTGACTCGTCTGTGGTGTTTGCCCTTCTTACGAGTGCTCTGTTGTAGCGGTAGATGATATAAGCCTTGGCAAGAGCAAAGCGGTCAAGCTGCATAAGCTTATGCTCAACCATATCCTGAATATCCTCAACGAGAATTCTTGTTCTCTTTTTGTCGGCTATGTAATCGGCTATTGCTTCAATCTGATTGTCTGTAATACGGTTTTCTTCGTCAACGGCCTCATTTGCTTTCTGAAGAGCTACAATGATTTTACTGCGGTCAAATTCGACAACGGTACCGTCTCTTTTTATAACTGTCATATTTTTTCACCTTTCTTCCTCATAATTTAAACCGAGTATAATTCTACAATATATTTTGTGCTAAATCAATACGTTGGCACAATATTTTGTGTTTTTTACTCTTTGCACAAAATATGTTTGCCGTAATCGGATTTTTTTGGATTGCAGAGAAAGGGACTTAATAAAGTTATTGACAAAATGTGAATATCGTTATATAATCGTAATGTAAAAGACGAAAAGTCTTAACTAAATAAGGAGGAAACGGCAATGAACGAAAATACAAACAAAAATGTAGTAGAAAATCCCGAGCCTGATTGGGGCTTAGGTATGTTCTGGGAAGATCTTACTTATATTCTCAAGAGAATCGGTGAGCTTATTGAGGAGTTCATCAAAGCACTTTCAGCAAAATAATTTTGCGAAGCTGACGGGCACCCGGGGTGCCCGTTTTTTTTTGCTTTCTAAGCAGAAATGCACCGGCAGCTACGCGGTGACGGATATGCGGTTGTCGCATATTGCAATTTTCAAAGATAAAAAGTTATATCTGTTTAATATTATGTTGAAAAAAGTGAAATATAATGCTATACTGTATATTAAAGTAAAAATAACTCGGCTCAGAAGGAGAAAAGCTATGAAACTCAGAAAAATAATCTCGTTGCTTCTTACGGTTGTGCTTATATGCACCTGCTTTTACGGCTGTTCATCAGACAAGCAGGAGGAAACAACAAACGCACCCGAAACCACGGTGGAGGAAACTACCGAAAAAATCGAGATAATCCAGAATGTTCCGTCTCCCGATGAAATTTCTGACGGTCAGGGTAACTATATCAACCGCCTCACGGGCCTTTACGATGTTACCGAGGCTGCTTCGGGAAAAAGACCTATGGCTGTTATGATAAGCAACATCAAGGCAGCACTTCCTCAATACGGTATCAGTGATGCTGACATTGTCTATGAGATAGTTGTTGAGGGTGGTATTACCCGTATGATGGGCGTTTATGCCGACTACACGCAGGTTCCCGAGGTATGCTCGGTAAGAAGCTGCAGATATTATTACCCTATCTTTGCAAAAAGCTATGATGCGGTTTATTTCTGCTTCGGCAGTAACAAGCTTCTCGGTACGCCTCAGCTTAAAAAGACAGACCATTTCGACGGCAACAAGGGCTATGACAGGCTTTTCGGCAGAGACCCTGAAAGACTCAAGAAATATCCCACAGAGCACACTGCCTATCTCAAGGGTCCCCAGATTCCCTCAGCACTTGAGCATTACGGAATGAGAACAGACTATGCCGAGGGCAGAGACGTAAATGCATTCAATTTTACCTCTGCGGGTATTGAAGCCAAGGGCACAGAGGCCTGCACAAAGGCAGTTCTTACCTTCTCAAAGAGCTATTTCAGCACCTTTAACTATAACGAAGAAACAGGTACCTACTATAAGCTTCATTCGGGCAATAACCACACCGACGTAAGAAGCGGTGAACAGCTCAGCTTCACAAATGTATTTGTCCTTCAGACAGACGTACATGTTTACGATAAGAGCGGTATTATGGAGGTTGATTGGAAGGGCGGCAACGGCTACTACATCACCAAGGGTACCGTTCAGAAAATTACATGGGAAAAGCCCACCGAGGACAGCGAAATCAAGTTCTATGCCGCCGACGGCAGTGAGCTTACCGTAAACCGCGGCAAGAGCTATATCGGTGTAATATCCGAAGGCAAAACCACACTCAACTAAGAGGTAATATTATGATTATTTCCCGCCTTAAGGACGACGTATATCTTTCAACAGTTAATCTGGCAGGCACACATGACAGTGCCACTGCATATGTTTCTATGGAAAAAATGTGCCGCTGTCAGAGCCTTACCGTAGAAGAGCAGCTCAGAGTCGGAGTACGGCTTTTTGATATACGTCTTTACAACAGAGGCGGGGATTTTTATCTTTGTCACGCTGTTGCCGACTGCTTCGAGGATGAAGCAAGAACGAAAAAACTGAGCTTTGATTTTCTGCTTGATATATTTTACGCCTTTCTCGGGGCGAATCCACGCGAAACAATTGTGCTGAGCATAAAGCTTGACAGAGGAATACAGAACAGACGTTTTTTCTCTGCCTTTTATAAAAAATACATAAGCGGCAATGAGGAAAAATGGTATCTTGAAAACAGAAATCCTCAGCTTTCGCAGTGCAGAGGCAAATTAGTGCTTATGCGCCGCTGTAAGAGGAAAAAAAGCTTTTTAACAAGAGAAACCTGCGGTCTTGACTTTTCCTTCTGGAAGGACCAGGATTCAAAAAGAAAGACACATCCGTTGCCCTTAAGACGCACCGTTACCTTTGAGGCTATGATTCAGGACAGATACGGCCTTGACTACGCAAAGAAATGGGAAGACTGTGCAAAGCCCTTTCTCGATTCCTGCAGCACTTCGCCCGATGATTTTGCCCTGCATTTCATTTCAACCGCATTCAGAGAAAAGGGTGCAGACCTGAAAAGGGGCGCAGATATAATCAACGGCAGCTTTATAAAATATCCGCTGAGAAAAAATACGGGCTGGATTTTCGTTGACTTTGCCGACGAAGAAATAATTAAAAAAATAATGAATTCAAATATGGAGGAAGAGGTATGAAGCTTGCAGTTTTAGGCGGCGGCGGTGTCCGTTCACCCTTTCTGGCAAAGTCAATAGCACTCGGCGCGAGAAACATCGGCATAACCGAAACCGTATTTATGGATATTGACGAGGAAAAGCTTTACATATACGGAAAAATAGCAAAGAAAATATCAGAGCTCATTGACCCCGAGCTGAAATTCAGCCTTACAACAGACAGTAAAGAGGCTCTAACCGATGCGGACTTCGTTATAACAACAATCCGTGCCGAGGGCGACAGAGGCAGAGTTTTTGACGAAAGAACTGCTCTTAATCTCGGCGTGCTCGGTCAGGAAACTACTGGTGCGGGCGGCTTTGCAATGGCACTCAGAAGTATACATACTCTGCTCGACTACTGTGAGCAGGTGAAGAAATATTCAAAGAAAAATGCGCCCGTTTTCAACTTTACAAACCCCAGCGGACTCGTTACTCAGGCACTTCGCACAATGGGCTATAACAACATTTACGGTGTCTGCGATGCACCGAGCGGTTTTTTGCGTCAGCTTCGCGATATGACGGGCAGAAGAGATCTTCAGTGCGAATGCTTCGGCCTTAACCACCTTTCATGGTTCAAAAACTTTGTCAGCGATGGCAAGGATGTTACCGAAGAAATTCTCACTCACCCTCACCTTTATAAAAAGAGTGAAATGCGCCTTTTTGATAAGGCGATTACATCACTTTCCGATAACCTTCTTCCGAATGAATACCTCTATTTTTACCACTACCGTGACAGAGCAGTTAATTCGGTGCTTGCAAGTGAAAAGACGAGAGGTGAAACCATTCTTGAAATCAATGAGCATATGCTTGATGAAATGCGTAAAATTGATATAGATAACGATTTTGAAAAGGCATTCAGGTGCTTTATGACTCATTATGCTATGAGAGAAAACAGCTATTTTGCCATTGAAAGCGGCAAGGCAAGAGAAGAAAAATTCCCCACACCCACAGTTGAGGAATATATAGCTCAGCCGGAAAACGGAAGCTATGCAGCAGTTGCTCTCGATTACATAAAGGCAATGAATACGGGCAGCAGTGTGCAGATGGTGCTTTCGGTACCCAATGACGGTGCACTTGATTTTCTAGGTGACGGTGATGTGTGTGAAATCACCTGCACCGTTGACAGAGACGGCGTACACACTCACAGAATTACCGATGTGCCGGAAATGCAGAAAAATCTTATCCGTGCTGTAAAGCATTATGAAAACCTTACCGTTGAGGCAATAATGGAAAGAAGCAGAGAAAAGGCGGTCAAGGCTCTTACGGTGCATCCCCTTGTCTGCTCATATCCCATAGCTGAAAAGCTCGTTGATGCCTATGCGGCTAAATACAAAAAATACATAGGGGAATGGGAATGCTGATGAAGATTCTTCTTAATAAAACAGTTACCGTAACCCCTGAAAATGAAAGAACAAACATCTTTCTTCCGTTCGCAGTACCTTCAGGTGTGAAAAAGCTGATAATTGACTACTCCTATTCACCTAAAGAACTTACAGATAGAGAAAAATGTGAGGCTCTTATAAAAGAAAATCTCATCCGTGACTGCGGTGAGCAATGGACGGAATATACCGATTACGGCGAATTTATGCCTTTGAAAAATCTCATCACCCTTTCACTTGATTCGCCCGAAGGCTATGTCGGTGCGGCACACAGACAAGCGGCAACTCAGCACCACGAAATAGGTGAGGAATTCGCTTCTGTCGGTTTTGACAAGGTTAAAATCTCTGCGGGTGAATGGGTGCTGACTCTTAATCTTCACGCAGTCGTTACCGATGAATGTGTATGTGAAATCGAGGTGAAGGGCTATGAATAAAAAATGGTATCCCTGCGAGCTTCATTGTCATACGGTACATTCCGACGGTGATTTTACCGTAGAAAGGCTTATTTCAACGGCAAAGGAACGTAAGCTCAGCGGTATTTTTCTTACCGACCATAATACGATGTCCGGCTATGAACAGACACAGAACGAAAAAGAGCTCTGCATAGTAAAGGGTATAGAGTGGACAACCTATTTCGGTCATATGCTTGTTATTGACTGTGACAGCTACGTAGATTGGCGTGATGCCGTACCCGATAATATTGATGAAAAGATTGCCGATGTAAAAGAGAAAAGGGGCATAGTGGGTATAGCACATCCCTTTCAGCTTGGCACACCTGTATGTACAGGCGGACACTGGGATTTCAGGGTGAAAAAATGGGAGAATGTCAGCTATATGGAAATTTTCTCCGAGGGCTCACCTTATATAAACACACTGAATCTCAAGGCGCGCAGGCTTTGGCACAGTCTGCTTACGCAGGGATACAGAATTGCTCCCACTATGGGCCGTGACTGGCACAGAGAGACAAAAAACATATATAAATCGGCCTGCACATATCTTCTTATTGACGGTGAAATAACTGCAGGAAAAATGAAAAAAGCCGTTGAAGAGGGCAGAACTCTTGTAACCAACGGTATATTTATGAGCTTTAACGACAAAAACGGCAAAACTGCGGGCGATACTTTTGAAGCGGGCGAGACGGTGCTCAGAATCAGCACGGACCTTTCAAGACACAGAGAGCTTGAGCCTGAAAGAGAAATCAGGGCTGAGAAGTTTGTTCTTTGCAGCAGTGAGGGTGAAAGAGAATATCCGTTCGGTGATACACTCACCTTTACGGCAAAGGAGAATGAATGGTACTCGCTGGAATTATGGGGCAGTACCGACGGCAGAGAAAACACACTTCTTTGTCTTGCGGCACCCTTTTATACAAAATAAGTAAAGGAGAAAACATATGACAGAAAACAATACACAGAAGCGGTACGTAGGCGTTAAGGAAACGCTTATTTACGGCATAGCAAACGGCGGACAGTGTATAGGCTACAACCTTATCCGCGGACAGATTAACATTTACCTTTGCTACGCCCTCGGTGTTGAATTCAAATACGTTACTCTTATGATGGCGATTATGACCTTCTGGGATGCCTTCAACGACCCTCTTATGGGCTCGATTGTTGACAAGACCCGTACCCGCTACGGTAAGCTCAGACCCTACCTTATGTTCGTACCCATTCCTCTTGGACTTATGACAGTTATATTCTTCGGCGGTGCAACCTTCCTTAGCGGAGTTGACAATGCCGCAGTAAAGACTGTATATATGTTTGTCACCTACTTCCTGTGGGAATTCTTCTATACCATAGGCGATATTCCCTTCTGGGGACTTTCAGCCGCCATTTCACCTAACCCCGAGGACCGCTCAAGAGTAATCAAGTCTGCAAGACTTATCTCTGGCATTATCGGCGGTATTCCCGGCATCATAATGGTTGCTTTCATAGACCTTCAGAAGAGCGGCGTGCTTCCTTTCTCGCTTGCAACACTCTTCCTTGTTTTCGGTATTATCGGCGGTACTATAGGTATGGTGCTGTTTTCACTTGCCGGCTTCTGCACCAAGGAAAGAGTTGTGCCCACTAACGACGAGCCCGGACTTCTTGACTGTTTCCGCTACCTTTTGAAGAATAAGCCTCTTCTTCTGCTTACGCTTTCATCACTCATAGGAACAATTGAAGGCATCGGCGGCAATTTCACAACCTATTATTACTCATTTTCACTCGGTATTGCCAGCCTTTCACTTCTTGCAGGTCTTCCCGGTACTGTTGCAGGCTATTCAACCTATGCTGTTATGTCAAAGCTTGAAAGACGCTGGTCGAGCAAGCAGATTGTAACAAGAATATCCTTTATTCACGCCGGTGTTACCGTAGTTGTGTTCCTTATCGGCTGCAAATTCTACAGAAATCCCGGTGTTATTGTGCCTCTTCTTGCAATTCAGGGCGTATCCTCAAGCATAAGCGGCTCAATCAAGGCTGTTATTCCTACCAAGATGATTGGTGAGACTGTTGACTATATGGAGTGGAAAACAGGCGAAAGAAACGAGGGCATGGGCTTCTCGATTCTTACCTTTGTAGGTAAGCTTACGGGCTCACTTTCAACCACTATTGCAACTGCACTTATGCCCGTACTCGGCTTTGTTCAGCAGACGGGCGAAAACGGTGACGTTCTCTGGCATCTTCCCGAAGAGGGACCTGTAAACACACGCTTCTGGATGTGGGGTCTTGTTACCTGCATACCCACAGTGCTCGGCCTTCTTGCTCTTATTCCCTACAAGTTCTACGACCTCGAGGGAGAAAAGCTTGAAACTATACAAAAGGAAATTGTTGAACGCAGAGAAAAGGCCGCTCTTGCAGTAAAGGAGGCAGAATAATGGATAACAGATGTCCCAAATGCGGCAAAAAATTAAAGCTTACATACCTCAAGCCCGAATGCCCCGACTGCGGCTGTGACATAAACTATTACGATTATGAAAACCGCCTCGAGCAGGATGCAATCAAAGCCGAAGCAGAATTTCAGTGGGTTGAGAAAAAGCTCAACAAATTCATCAGACCGATAATGAAGGTGGTTAAAAAGAAATGACAAATAAAAAAAGAGGCTGTCTGTTTTATTTGTTGGGAAGCATAATCGTTATGTCAATCGGTGGATTTCTTTCGTCTCAGGGTGAAAATTTGAGCGACATAGAATATGCCGCTGCCATGCTGGTAGGATTGTTGGTAGGCGGTTTCAGTGTGAAAATATTATTTGAATCACTGAAGAAAAAAATAAATCCTTATCTTGTGGATGCAGCTTTTTGCTTTTTTATTGCTATGTCGGTTTTCAGCGCTTTTTATATGTTGGTGACCAGATAGATAAAGCAATCAAATTCAGTAAGGCTAAGCACGACAGAATAATAGAATAAAACACAAAGGGGCTGAAAACAGCCCCTTTTGATATGCCTTTTTTTACGGTAACTTTCCTTGAGAAAAATCGTGCCCGCCTTGAAAGGGAGGGTGGCGGTGTAGCCGTCGGGAGGGTTATACGGAGCTCGCTCCATTCTCCCACATATGGTAAATCTCCATTCAACATCTCTACTTTCATAACACCGGTAACGGCGGGTAAAGCCTTATAGCTTTTGAACTGTCCGTCGCAATTCTGCATTTTGCATTTTTGCATTCTGCATTTAAAAATCCCGACGGATATTCCGTCGGGATTTTTTATCAGTGTTCTCCGCGGCCCTTTTCGAGAGCAACCTTTTCCTTGTGCTCCTTGGGTCTGATGTCGCCTGCCTTGGTAAGAGCAATCTTTGTCATCATGGGGCCGAAAAGCTCATAGATAAGAACGCCGAAAAGAACGATGTTTCTTATCATAATGCCATCCTCACCGAAGCCGCTGTTGAGTACGGTGATTGACATACCCAGAGCAACGCCTGCCTGAGGAAGAAGAGTGATACCGAGATATTTTTTGATGTTGGGCTCGCACTTGACAAGACCGGCGCTGAGGCGTGCACCGAAATACTTGCCGAGTGAACGGAAGATGATATATACAACGCCGATACCGATAACAGCCGGGTCGCTGAAAACGTCAAACTCAAGCTCTGAGCCGCTGAGTACGAAGAAGAGTATGAAAAGGGGTGCAGTCCATCTGTCTGTTTTTTCCATAAGGTTGGCAGAAAATTCGCACATATTGCAGAATACGGTACCGAGCATCATACAAACAAGAAGGGGAGAGAAGCCGATGTGAACGCCGCCGATATTCCAATGCATTTTTGAAACGGCAACAGCGAAAATGATTGCTGTAACGACTATAGCCTGTCTTTTGCTTCTTGAGAAGAAGAACTTTTCAGAGAAAGAAAGGAAAGCACCTATTATTGCACCGATAACAAGTGAGCCGATAATTTCAACAATGGGGTCAACGATGATTGAAATTATATTGAATTCACCGCTTATCATAGCCTTTGCGGCGCCTAATGAAACTGCAAAGATAATAAGGCCTACCGCATCGTCAAGCGCAACTATGGGAAGAAGAAGGTCTGTGAGCTTACCCTTTGCCTTATACTGCTTGACAACCATAAGCGTTGCGGCAGGTGCCGTTGCAGATGCGATTGCACCTAATATGACTGCAGTTGAAAGGGGGAGCTTATCCTCGCCGAGGATGAAATGAAGACCGATCAGAGCGGCATCAACGAGAAGTGTGGCAACAACCGCCTGAATAACGCCGATAACGGTTGCTTGCTTACCTGTTTTCTTAAGCTGAGAGATACGGAATTCGTCGCCTATTGCAAAAGCGATGAAGCCCAGAGCAATATCGTTGAAAAAGCTCAGCGCGCTTACCTCTGTATGGCTTGTAAAGCCGATACCGGTAACACCGAGCATACCGAGGCAGTAGGGGCCGATAAGAATACCTGCTACGAGGTAGCCTGTAACTGCGGGGAGCTTAAGGGGCTTTACTACTCTCGACATAAAAAGGCCTGCCATAAGGGCGATTGAAATGCCGAGGAGTGTTTTCATAATATTAGGTTCCATAAAAATACCTTCTTCGATTTTTTTCTGTTTTTTTCAGCGTTGATATTATAGTGCCGACAAGTCCGAAAAGTCAACTTGAATAATGAACAATTATAATAACAAAAATCAAAGTATTTTTGGAAGGCAAGACAGAGAACCGTCCCCTGTCTTATATGAATTCAGCAGCTACCGTGAGTACACAGACAACAAGTGGATAGTTGACACGGATTTCATTCTTGGTATGATGCCGCTTGATGAGTTTGCGGCATTCAATCATGAAACAAACACAGATAAGTGTCTGGAAATGGAAGAAAAAGAAAATGTCCGCTTGACAGACGAACAGGCGAAAGCTATAATTAATAAGCAAAGGGTTGGTTGAAAATGTCTGAGATAAAAGACAGAGAACCGTCCCCTGTCTTTATATATTGTCATTTTGAGGTGTTAATATGGAGATAAATAAACATATATGTTTTATTGCTGATGATGTTCCTGAATTGATAGATTATTTAAATGCTAATGGTATTTTTTATGAACCAGTGAGCATCGGGAGTACTGTTTTGGATATTTTAGAAAGTAGCCCTCATTGGAACTATATTTCAAAAATAGTTGAACATAAAAAACTGCCATACTCTTCAGAAACTTTTTTTACGAAGGAAGAATTAAATAACGCAGAATGGCTTCGGATTAGATCTAAATGGAGATTCGGCTATCCTCAACCTGAGTTAACTTTTATAAAAGATGGAACAACTTACTGTTATGATAATAAATGCTCGGAATGCGGCTCAGGTGAAGTACAGAGAGAGCCTTTTAAAATAAAAAAAGTTCCTAAATGGGGAAAACGTTTTTTTGGGGAACTAAATTGGATTGGTGATGAACTCTTCGTAAATGATAAAGCTAAGGAAGCCCTCTTGGAAAACGGTATAAAAGGAATTTCGTTTATGGATGTGTTGAGTAAAAACGGTAAAGAAGTTTTGCCGGATATTCATCAACTTGTTATTCCTAATACATTGGATGGCGGATTAATGGCAGGGTGTAGGGCTATTAGTGAATCTCAACTGTGTTCTAAATGCAGGGTTACAAAATATCTGTCAAGTGGTATAGGGATGTTGCATTTTAAGAAAGAAGTTTTTGAAAATCAACCTGATATTGTAAAAACAGGAGAAATATTTGGCTCTATGCATTATGCGGCGAAATTAATTATTGTTCGTCAGAAAGTATATAAAATGATTGTTGACAACAAAATGGAACGAGGTTTGGTTTTTTCACCTATAGTATTAGAAGATTGAGCACAGGTGACGGTTAGCGTGAAAACCTCACCGTAACCCCTGAAAAAAATGAAGACAGCCGACGGTTCTCTGTCTTCTGAAAGTTAAAATTTCAGCACCTCGCTTTCTCAGCGGGGTGCTTGGTTATTATATGCAGGTGTTGCCCCGCGTACGCAAAAATCACCCTTTTAATTTATCGGCATACTATGTTAACGGTAGTTAATTATGCTACAAAACAATAAAAGGGGAGAAACCTATGAATAATAATTCCTGCGGTTATCCTTTGCAGCGTCAGACAGGCAGAGCGTACTGCGAGTGCGAATGCGGTGCCACACTTTCGGAAATTCCGGAAAGCACGGCCTTTGCTATGGCTTACGTACCCTTTCAGGGCAGAGCAGATGAGGTTTACACCTGCGAAAAGGCTCTTATGAGAGGTACTCTTTTTCCGTGTCTCGACAAGCCCTTTACAATGGGGTGCTGCAAATGATTAACACAAAGAACCTTAAACACAGACTTATGTCGCTTCGCTTCGTGCTGTGGGAGCTTCATCTTTACACCGATACCCACGGCTGTGACTGTGAAACGAAGAAGCTTACGGAATCCTTCCGCAGACAGTATAAGGAGCTGCTCAAGGAGTACGAATGCAAATACGGGCCTCTCACGCCAATGCACGACGAGGACTGTATGTGGACAGAAACACCCTTCCCTTGGGCAAACTGCGGAGGTGACTGCTGATGTTTCAATATGAAAAAATACTTCAGTATCCGGTGAATATCAAAAAATGCAACCCGACCTATGCGAAAATCATAATCAGCCAGTACGGCGGACCCGACGGTGAGCTGGGCGCATCGCTCAGATATCTCAGCCAGCGCTTCTCAATGCCTGACCCTAAGCTGCAGGGTCTGCTTACCGATATAGGTACCGAGGAGCTCGGTCATCTTGAGATGATAGGCACCCTCGTTTATCAGCTGACGAAAAACCTTTCCTGCGAGGAAATAAAAAAGTGCGGCTTCGATGCCTACTTTGTTGACCACACAACAGGCGTTTACCCCTCAAGCGCGGCAGGCGTACCCTTTACTGCGGCTTATCTGCAGAGCAAGGGCGATATCATCACTGACCTTCACGAGGATATGGCAGCAGAGCAGAAGGCGAGAACCACCTACGACAACATTCTGCGCCTTATTGACGACCCCGATGTCTGCGATGTAATAAAGTTTCTGCGCGAAAGAGAAATTGTGCATTATCAGCGGTTCGGCGAGGGCCTCAGGCTCGCAACCGACAAGCTCAACGAAAAGAATTTCTACGCCTTTAATCCCTCCTTCGATAAGGGCTGTATGAAATAAAGCTTACGGCTTATCCTACTGCCTTCGTTAAGCGCGGCAGGGGATAATTCAATCCTCACCTAAAGGGTAGCTTCCTTATGAAGCGGTGCCCGAGGTGGGGATTTTTTTATTGCAAACCGCTCTTTTTTATGCTATAATGACGGTCAGACGATTTGTTTAAAGAGGAAGTATTTATGAAAAGAATAAAATATCTGAAAACAAAGCTGCTTTACACCCTCGGCTATCTTGCGTGTATAGCAGTGCTTTACAGTTTCAGCGTACCCTGCGTTTTTCAGACTCTTTTCAGCATTCCCTGCCCGGGCTGCGGAATGACGAGAGCTCTGCGTGCGGCTCTGCAGCTTGATTTTGCTTCGGCATTTGCATATCACAAAATGTTCTGGGCCGTTCCCGTAGGATATTTGTATTTTCTCTTCGACGGAAGGCTTTTCAATAACAGAAGGGTCGATAAAATAATACTTATAAGCATAGGTGCGGGCTTCATTGTTGACTGGCTTATCAAACTGTGCAACGTTGTGTAAAAACGGTCGCTTGTTGTAAAAAACGGTCGCTTTTTGTAAAAATTATGTTGACTTTGTATTTTGTGTATGATATTATTAAGGTACTGATTATTTTTTTCGGAGGGTAAATATTATGTATTGTAAAAATTGCGGACAGGCAATGAATCCCAATCAGGCAGTTTGTATCAAGTGCGGCGTTAGAGTAGGCGAGGGTTCAACCTTCTGCGCTAACTGCGGTAACGTTATTCCCGACCCCAATGCAACAGTTTGTCTTAACTGCGGTGTTGCTGTTTCTCCCAGAGGAAACGGTGGCTATCTTAACGGCAAGGATAAGGTTACAATGGCTCTTATATGCTTCTTCCTTGGCAGCTTAGGTATTCATAACTTTATGATGGGTGAAACCAAGAAGGGTATTGCAAAGATCGTTGCAACATTATGCTTCTACATCGGCGGTATTCTCGCTCTTATCGACTTTATAAAGATTCTTTCAGATAAGTATGAGGTAGATCCCGATAAGTTCTTTTAATCAAAAGAAAACAGGTTATATACTGTTGAAAATTACTCCCTGCTCAGAAACTGCAGGGAGTTTTTTTATAAATTGCGCTGTCTGCGGCTGATTTTTATAATGATAAAAAGCACGGTGAGATTTTTCGGCGGTGTTCGCTGCAGATTGACAATTTTTGCCGTTTATGATATAAACTATCTGTTAATATTATTCAATTTTCGTGTAGTGAGGGTGATATTTTGCTCAGCAGAGAAGAGGTTGAAGCGTACTGCAAAGAGTATTATGAGCCGATATATAAATACTGTATGCTCTTCCTGGCCGACAGAGAGGATACCGAGGATGCAACACAGGAAACCTTTGTTGCTTTCAGTCAGAAGGGTCACCTTATTGATAAGGAGCACATCAGCCCATGGCTTTTCAGAACGGCACATAATATGGTTTTACGTCAGTTCAAAAAAAGAGCTTTAAAAACCAAAAGAGAGTGTGTTTTTGACGAGGCCCTGCTTGAGGCCTCCCGCCGTTTTACAAGATTTGAAGAGGCTGTGGTTTCCTGTTACGCAGAAAGATATGTAAACGAGGTTTACGAGCGCCTTTCGGAAAGAGAAAAGGAGCTTTTTGATTTGTTCAGCGACAACAGATTGAAAACGGGTGACGTTGCCTGCTTTTTGGGCATTGACTCTCATACCTGCTCTATGAGAAAGCTGCGTCTTAAAGAAAAGTGCAGAGATATACTTAAAGAGATTATATTTTATTAAATTTTTTTCTTACGTTTCCGCTTTCGGGAGATATATCTACGAAAGGCAAAACTTACCAAAAGGAAGGGTGGTTTATTTTGGAAGACGATATGCAGGGCTTCGGCTCGGATGGCGAAGCCGAAGGAAACGGTATAAATAAAATAAAGAATAATCTTGAGTCAGAAGATTTTAATTTCAACTGTCAGAATAAGGACGAAGCAAAAAATAACAATGTTTATGCCGATGCGGGAGTAGCCAACCTTTCAACAACTCTTCCGATTGCATCCGGCTATCAGTACAGAATTTCCTGCAAGCACTATGCAAAGAAAAATATACTTTCTGTGCAGACAATAGCCAATACGTCAAATATAGTTACCGTAGGGTGGCGAGCATAATCCGAACCCCGTTTTTTACGGGCGGATTTCCGCCAATACTTCGTTAAAATACTCGTAAATCCGATAGGATTTACTGCGTTTTGTGTCTTGTCTTGCCAAAAATCCGCTCCGCAAAAAATCGCA
>JAFWYB010000011.1 GCA_017517865.1 Clostridia bacterium
AACAACGTCGTGCTGTTTTTCTTCGCCGTCCTTGTTCTTCCACTTGGTGTAGGGCATAGAAATGTGTCTGCCCTTTTCGGTTTCCATAACGGCAACACTGTGGATTACAATGGAGCCGTCAATCTCAACATCGGCAAAAGCCTTAAGCGACTTGTCGTTGTTGAACATCTTTTTAATGGTTGTTTTGATTACCATAATTTTTATTTCCTTTCTTTTTTGGATAAAAAATAAAGTAAGGAATTACCGTGAACGGTTATTCCTTACTTTTTCTAAATGGCGGTTATAGTAGTCTATTGCTTTAATAACATATTCGCAATGTCTTTCTTGCGGTATGTGCTTGGGAATTACTCCGACTATACGTTTGTCCCGAAACGGGGATTTTTCTTTTTGGTTCGGTTTTTCCTCTGACATTATCGCTTCAATAACCTCTGGTGTTAATTTGCCATCACGATGAAAGTTTCTCAATCGGATAGCCTGATAGTGCGAAGGTGTTGCGTCATTGTAGTCAATGGTTTCATACAACTGCATTTGTGCTTCTTCGGGTAAGTAGGATATTTCTACCGCAGGTCGCATTGCAATTCTGCCCTCATCAACAAGTTCAAGCAGTTCGGGGATAAGGTTGGTTAATCGGATATACCTCTTTATTTGTGTTTCACTTTCATTAACCTCTTGTGCCAATTCAGTGTTAGAGCGTGTTCCGATTAAATTCGGTCCCGTTGGGTCCGAATTATCTTTTGCAGGTCTGCCTGCTTGTCGTTTCATAGCCTCCAACCTCATCTTGTATGCGAATGCCTTTTCGCTTGGTAGGATAACCTCTCTTTGAAGGTTTGAATCAACCATTGCTAATATTGCTTCGTCCTTCGTCATTTCTTTTACTCTTGCGGGGATGTTTTTTATCCCCGCAATTTCAAAGGCTCGTTTTCGTCTGTGTCCCGATACCATTTCGTAGTTCCCGTCCTCCGTTGGTCTTATGATGACCGGCTGTATTAGGCCTCTCTGCATAATGCTGTCAACAAGTTCATTCATGCTCTCATCGTCTTTGACCTTGTACGGATGTTCGGGGAAATCTCGAATTTGGCTGATTGGGATTTGGACTACTTTTTCCTCGCTCTGTATGTTCATCTTAAATTAGAAGCCAAAGCGAGAAACGATTTCGCTGATTGTCTGAAGAATTACTGCACCGTAAAGACCGGGCAGTACAAGCAAAGCGTGAATCATTACTTTTCCTCCTTCTTACAAAACTTTGTTTTGGGTGACTTTATTCTTTACTAAAGTCCATCGAGAATATACATTCCCATCTCTCCTTTCATTTTGAAGATAGCCGACAATGTTAATTGAACGGCTATGTAATAGACCGAAACCCGTTCTTGGCGAATCGGTCTTATGTTAAATGCAGTATTTGTCCTCGACACCCCTGCATAGCTTTTGCTTTATGGGAAACACATAGGTTACAGTTTGCTAAACCGTATCATAGGAATCTCACCTCTGCCGGGTACTCCGCCAGCTCCGTAGAGAAGTATCATTATCATTCTGACTGTCATCGCCATATCGGTTGCAATCCGATAATCGTGCAGGGGTTATCGCTCTTTCCACTTTCGGAAATCAAGGCGTACCTGCTACCGTAGCTACTCATCAGAAATAAAGTCCTATGTGAGTGACTTATTCACTTTTCAATGTTCGTGAAAGGCTTTGGGAAAAATACCCTTCACTATATATGCACTGGGAAGTGCCATTTGGGGGGGTAGTTTTCAAAAAAATTTTTTGAAAAACAAAAAAAAGCTGCCCGTTCTATCAGTTAGAAACGGACAGCTAATTAGGTAGTTATAATGTTTTAAATACTATATTTTCATACCATAAAGTAATGCTATTATGACGAGAAGTTTTTTGTTATCGATTGACTTTTGAATTAAAATATGTTTACAATTAGATTGATACATAAAACTCACAAAAATCGCTTTTTGGAAGCGATAGGAACAGATTAACTCGATGTCATTACCCAAAAAACAGCCTTTTTGCTAACAGCCTGCTAACAGGAACGTGAAAAAACAGCAAAAATCAGCCGATATTTTAAGGGAACAGATTAACTCGATAATGCGTGAAATCGTTGATATATAAGGGATTAGGGCACCTTGGAAGGGAACCAAAAAACTGCTTCTGGAGGATCTCCTAAGGGCTAGATATCGGTTCGATCCCGGTAGGGGGTGCCATTTTTGAAAGCCGAAACTCCTTGATTTATCAAGGGTTTGCGGCTTTTTTGTTTTTTGCACATTTTCAAAAAAATTTATCAAAATACGATTTTTTCGTTAGCAGAATCGCCTCCCCAAGTTGGACTAACTACCACCTTCAAGGTGATAATCCTTGCTAATCAAAATTAGCAGGATTTATCAATTTCTGCTAACGATTTTTGATTTCTGCTAATTTTCATCTTGGGTATCCCTTTTCTGCTAATCAAAAAGGTGAGCGTTATGCTGTAACACAGTTCTTTTGCGTTCCTAATACTATAGAGTTTTATAGAGTATTAAAAAACATCAGTATGTACGTTAGTTGAAACTTTAGATAGTGTTGTGATATAATGTGTTCGACAACTTTGAATTTGCAGGGTGGTTTTAAAATGCTTATTTTTGAACAAACAAATGAATATTCATACCGAGACCCTGCAGTTTATATAGAAAACGGTACGGTATATTTGTTTTTCACTTTGGTTGAAAATACTGATGAAAGACAGTATTTTTATGTTGCAATGAGCCAAAGCACGGATTTTGTTAATTGGAGTAAGCCAAAAAAACTGACTGAAAAAGATAATATGAAAAACTATTCCTCTCCGGGTAATGTTATCAAGCACAATGATGAGTATTATCTTTGCCTGCAAACCTATCCTCGAAAAGACGGGCAGATTTATGGAAATGAGAATTCAAGAATTTTCACAATGAAAAGTAAGGATTTAATCAAATGGGAAGAACCTGTTTTGCTCAAAGTTAAGGGTGATATACCCGAAAAAGAAATGGGCAGAATGATTGATCCATATATTCTTTGTGAGGAAGATAAATTTATATGCTTTTTCAAGCAAAACGGTGTTTCTTTCAGCTCATCAGAAGATTTAGTTAATTGGCAGTTTCAAGGTTTTACCGATTGCGGTGAGAATGTATGTGTAATCAAAGAAAATGATGAATATCTTATTTTCAATTCACCGAAAAACGGGATAAGCATTATGTCAACAAAGGATTTTAAGAGTTTTAAGAATATCCGCACCTTATATCTTAATCAAGAGAACAAACCCTGGGCGAAAGACAGAATAACTGCAGGATTTGTTATTGATGTAAGCGGTGTTTCGCCACATAAATATGCTATGTTCTATCACGGTGATAATGAGGATAATTATCTTTTCGGTGCATCTCTCGCAGTAGCATTTAGCGATGATTTGACGAGTTGGTATGAATAAATGCGTGGTAATAAATTTAAATTTGTAAAGGTGAATACTGATGGATAAAAAGGCATTTGTAAAATATTTGTCAGCATTATTGTTATTCGGTCTAAATGGAATTGTGGCAAGTAATATATCGTTAAGTAGTTATGAAATTGTGTTTTTAAGAACACTAATCGGTAGTGTTCTTTTGGTCGTATTGTTTTTAATTGGTAAAGGAAAGTTTCATATAAAGGAACACAAAAAAGATACGGTTTTCATTGCTTTGTCAGGTATTGCAATGGGTACAAGTTGGATGTTTTTGTACGAAGCATATCAACAAATCGGTGTAAGTTTAGCATCGTTGATATATTATTGTGGTCCTGTTATTGTGATGATTTTATCGCCGTTGATTTTCAAGGAAAAGTTAACCTTTCCCAAAATAATAGGGTTTGCAACGGTTCTTGTTGGCGTTGTGCTTGTGAATGGTAATGTTTCTAACGGCAACGGAAATAATTGGGGGTTGCTCTGCGGTGGCATGTCGGCTGTTATGTATTGCTTTATGGTTACACTCAACAAGCAATCGAAAAGCATTACAGGAATGGAAAATTCGGTAATTCAACTTTTTGTCAGTTTCTTAACTGTTGCCATATTTGTCGGTATAAAACAAGGTTTTGTTATAGATGTGCCGACAAATGATTGGGCATGGATTACTATTCTTGGCATTTTAAACACGGGTATCGGTTGTTATCTGTATTTTTCGCCACTTTCTAAATTGCCCGTACAAACAGTAGCGGTATGCGGTTATCTTGAACCGCTTTCGGCAGTTGTTTTCGCTACCGTCTTGCTTGATGAAAAAATGACTGTAATTCAAATTGTTGGTGCAGTATGCATTATCGGTGGTGCAATGATTGGTGAATTAGTAAAAACAAAAAATAGATAAATTCCAATCTGTCGAACTGTAGAAACCGAGTTATTAAGAACACCCCGACTCATTAAATGTCCTCAAAATCATTTTTAAGTCCCTTTTCTTCTAATAGAAAAGGGACTTGTTTTTTTATATAGCTTATTGGTATTCTATTATTATAGATTTATATAGTATTAAAAACATCATATATCACTATTATTCGCTGCTTGTTCTACTTGTTGGAACAGGCAGCTTTTTTTATTTCTAAAAATTTTTTTAAAAAAGTTTCGGAAAAATCACCCCAATTTACCCTCTCCCAGTGCAAACATAATGAAGGGTATTTTTCAAAAGCCTTTCAAATCAAAATGAAAGGAGTAATACAATGCGTAGCTCAAAAGAAGCTGGATGTTTCCCGTACAGGAGTAAACAGTACATATGTTTTATGGAACTTACTCCCAACGGTGAATTAACTCAGTTATTTACTCGTCAGCAAAGACTTGATGCGTGTATGAACGCCAAAGCGGGCAAAAGCAAAATCGTTGCTGTTTGGCCCGGTCAGTACAGAAGTGACCTGTTCATAATTGATGACCTCGATACCTTTTATACCGAGCAATATGTACGCTGAAAAAAATTTTTTAAAAAAATAAAAAATTTTTTCAAAAAAATCACCCCAATTTGCCCCTTCCCAGTGCAAACATAATGAAGGGTATTTTTTCAAAAGCCTTTCACGAACATTGAAAAGTGAATAAGTCACTCACATAGGACTTTATTTCTGATGAGTAGCTACGGTAGCAGGTACGCCTTGATTTCCGAAAGCGGAAAGAGCGATAACCCCTGCACGATTATCGGATTGCAACCGATATGGCGATGACAGTCAGAATGATAATGATACTTCTCTACGGAGCTGGCGGAGAACCCGGCAGAGGTGAGATTCCTATGATACGGTTTAGCAAACTGTAACCTATGTGTTTCCCATAAAGCAAAAGCTATGCAGGGGTGTCGAGGACAAATACTGCATTTAACATAAGACCGATTCGCCAAGAA
>JAFWYB010000024.1 GCA_017517865.1 Clostridia bacterium
AATCCCAAATGCACCACAACTCGAACATTTAAGATTCTTTGAAGTTTAATGGGAGGAGATTTTTATTGTAGCAAGGCAAAAAGCGCAGGAAGGCTTGCGCCTTTCAAGCCTTTTTAACGAAGCTACGGTGAAAATATACCCAATTAAACCTTGTCATATCTACCCTTTATCAGCTTGTGGTACTCCGGGAGGGCGAAAAAGGTCAAGTGCAAAAGCTTAAGCGACACAGCTTGATGTTGTGTCGCTTAAATGTTGTGCATGATTTTATAAAGTATGTAAGCCATTATTTCTGATTTTATTCTTTTGCACGTTCTTGTGCGTTTATCGACAGTCTGAGGGGCTGCATTTTTACAGCACCTTTTATTTAATCGAGTTTATTTACAACGTCTGCTATAATTTCAACACACTTTTCTTCACCTAAAACTCCGCTGTCAAGAGAAATGTGGTAATTTTCCGTAAGGCCCCATTCTCTGCCGGTGAAATATTTATAGTTTACCTTGCGGCGGGTATCTTTTTCTTCAAGGCGCTTTTCAGGGCTCTTATCGGTTACACCGTAAAGCTCAACAATTCTTTTTGCTTTATAGGGAGTGGGGGCGTGTATGAACACGTTAAGGCAGTCCTCTCTGTCGCGCAGAATATAATCGGCGCACCTGCCAACTATAACGCAGTTGCCCTTTTCGGCAAGCTCAAGAATAACTCTGCACTGAGCTGACCACAGATAGTCGGTTGCTATAAGCTTACCGGAGGCGTGGGGGGCAGCCGAAGAAAAAGCGTAGGAAAGTATGCTTTTACCCGGTGCGTATTCACCTGCGTCAGCGATGTATGACGGGTCAAAGCCGGTTTCCTTGGCAACCTCCTCAACAAGGGCGCTGTCATAGTAAGCGTAGCCTAATTTTTCTGCAAGCGCCTTTGCTATTGTTCTTCCGCCTGAGCCGAACTGTCTGCTGACGGTGATTATCTTCTTTTTCATAAGTAGACCTCCTTTTTACAGAAATGTTTTCTTCATAAATATTATATCATTTCGGGCTTTATTATCACAAGATAAAAAATAAACAAATAAATTCGGTGTTTTTAACATCACTGCCCTGAATCACCGGTTTTCATTGTGCAATAATCACAACTGCATAAAACACTATATATAGACAAAAACGGTGTGTTTACGACAATGCAAAGGGGGTGGACTCTTTAAAAAGGAATATATATAAATAACACAGAGGTCCCGACTGTAAAAATATGTATAAAATTAACAAAGATTAAAAAAATACCAAAAAACAGTTGACTTTGCTTTGCTTAAGTAGTAAAATGTCTTTGAACGATAAGGGGGTAGTATCCCCTCAGTGTTATATTTAACTCTTGCGAAAGGAGAAAAACTATGAACTGGGACAGTTTTATGATGGTATGGGATGAATTCCTCAAGTTTATGGACAGAGTGGTACAGTGGCTCCAGTATGTATTCGGTGTTACTGATGAGTGGCCTCCTGTTGATTACCCCGAAATGGACGGCGAAGAGAAAGCATAATAGTTTTGAAAGGAGATTTGAACGATGGATTGGTCCATAATCGAAAAAGCATATCTTGCACTTAGCAGAATTTTTGACGGCTTCTTTAATTTCCTTTATAACATTTTTAACGGAAAAGACGCCGAATGATTAACCAACACAGAAAACCCCGCAGTTAACTGCGGGGTTTATTTTTTATGTTTTGCTTCTTATTTTCATAATGAGCCGTTCTGCAGTGAAAAAGGCTATACAGCCAAAGCCGTAGCATATTATATCGGCAAAGGAAAAGGTTCTGCCCAGAAGCACTGAAAGAAATCGGTTGCCGTCAAGACCAAGAAGAGCAACAAAGTCAAAATACTGACCCGTTTCCACCGCTGCGGCGAAAATAAAAACAAACAGCGGCATAAGCTTTGCTTTAAGCGGTGTAAATCCTCTCAGAAACAGGCAGATTACTACGGTTACAAGCATATCCCCGACGTAAGGGCGTATAAAGCTGTCTCTTATGAAAAGGGCTATACTCACCTCGATACATAAAAATGCAATAAAAAGCATTATGTATATCAGTCTGCATTTATTCTTCATTTTATCACTTCCCGGATTCTTTATACCACATATTTATTAGTTTTGCAACAGCCGGGTTGACACAGACGCTGAATGTGATAGAATATAATCAGAAAACGAAAGGAGGCACAATATGCTTGATTTTTTAAATAAGGTTGATATTATTCCCGAAAGAATGTTCCGTAATGTAATGATAACGGAGGTTGAGCCTTATCTTCAGAAAAAGGGCAGAGAGGGAGAGCTTTTTGCTTCAGACGGTACCCTTCTTCATTATGAGGCATATGAAAAACTGCTTTCAAGGGGTAGTATAATAATTCTTCACGGCTTTACCGAAAGTGCTGAAAAATTCCGCGAGGTTACTTATTATTTCCGTAAGGCAGGCTACAGCGTTTTTGTACCTGACCTGCGCGGACACGGTAAGTCTGCCCATCAGTCAAAGAAAACCGAAAGAGTAGAAATCGACTCCTTTGATACCTATGCAGACGATCTGCACCTTTTTATTGAAAGTGTAGTGAAGTCCGTAAGTACAAACGGCAGAATTTATATTTACTCCCATTCTCTGGGCAGTACGGTTGCACTGCTTTATATGATGAAGCATCAGCACACTGTCAGCAGGGCAGTGCTTTCTTCGCCGATGATCTGCGGCAATATGGGGATGCCCGTTGCTGTTGCGGCTGCGGCTGCAAGGCTTCTCAGCTTTTTGGGCGGCAGTAAGATATCAGCACCGGGAAGGTGTGTATTTGATCCCGCACAGACCGCAGAAGACAGCGATGCTGTAAGTCCCGAGCGCTTCAGCTATTACCACGAAAAAAGAAAAAGAGAGCCTCTTTATCAGACGGGAGGCCCCTCCTTCGGTTGGGTAAAGGCTTCCGTAGAGGCAAGAGATAAAATTCTTTCCGATGAGGGCATAAAGGCTCTCAGAGCACAGCTTCTTATCTTCAAGCCTCAGCAGGACAGGCAGCTTCTGGGAGAATATACGGATAAGTTTGCCGAAAAAGCACGCGTAAAGGTAAAGAATGTGAAAAATTCAAAGCACGAGATATTTATGAGCGGTGACGATACCCTGAGTTGGTATTACAGTGAAATACTCGAATTCTTCTCAGAGTTATAAAAAAAGATTGTTGAAGGGCGACCCTGCGTAAGGCTTAACTTCCTTGCGTAGGGTCGCCCGATTCCCGACATATACACGGCTTATTTAACCTCATAGGTATAAACGTCATCGTAATTCATATCGGCACAAAGGCTAAGTGACGGGTTGGTAAGGTCGTATATTGATGACCACTGTGTTGAATATATTCTGCCCTTTGCGTCATCCTTGGGGTCGGTGCCTTTTATTCGGACCGCTTCAAGTAGCTCCATACCCTCAACGGCAGAAAGCACAGACTTCTTTTCCGTAAGGGTTTCCTCAAGAATTTCATAACGGTCAAGACCCTGCTGCTCATACTCGAAGGGTACCTCATGAAGATAGAAGTTTGTTGCAGCTATAAAGCCCTTCTCGCTCTTTTCGGTTATAATCATTTCGTTTTCAACGTAGGAGACAACCACGCTTTTACCCGTTGCATCTGCAATCTGGAAGTGATAGCAGCCTTTTGCCGCTGCAAACATATCAACGCTTCTGAGAAATTCTATCGCCTCGTCTGCGGTTGCGCATTTGTCGAGCATAGCTCTTATTGCAAGGGTCGTGCCCACATCGGGCTTTCCGTTATCCTGAGCGGTGGCGGGTGCCTGAAGCTGAAGCACGCCGACTGCAAGTCCCTTTTCGTTTACGCCGTCAAGAGGGAAGTAGGCTGTTGCAAGGGTGTTGATTCTGTCCGTGAGTTTATCGGGTGTGTAGCTTTCGGTGTAGCCTAAAAAGCTGAGGTTTACCACCGAGACGGAGCTGTAGCCATTCTTGGGGTCAGTTCTTACAACGGCAAGGTCAGTGGTCTGGTTGTCGAGGTTTCTGCCGAAGATATAGCCCTTTTCGGGGGTTTCTGCAAAGAAGGTTGAGCAGGCAAGATTGGGAATTTCATAGGGTACCTCAATGGGAAGCCCCTTGAGCATTGTTTTGAGTATGTACTGCACAAGCTCCTCCTCGGTTGCGGCACCGCCTGCCTCAATAAGCTCGTCAAGCTTATAATCAGCGGCATAATTCACCTCGTATATACCTGTGTCACCTCTTTGCCTGACCGAAAGAAGTGTTCTTGCTTCACCCTGAAAAACGGCAAGCGCACCTACAATAATCAGAACGAGAATTATCACAAGGGAAACAGCAATTTTTTTAAGCTTCTTCATAATAAAATCTCCTTTATTTTTATTATATGGAAATTATACCTCTCGCGGTGCAAGAACGTCAACAAAATCGACAATTTTTTATTTTTTGTTTACAAATGCGATAAAAACAGCCCCGCAAAGGACGCCGACATAACAAAATTAAGCTTAAAAATACGTTGCTTTTGCATGTAACTGAGTTAAAAACTCAGAAGTAAGGTGTTTGTGTGCTTTTTGCTTGATTTGCATCGAAAACAGCAATTAGGTGCGAAGAGGTTTCACATCTCCCTTTCTTTGCTTATGTCTGTTTATTAACTCAGGAAAACGTACAGCGCAGATAATGTTAATATTATGCTCAGTAGCTTTATGCTTATTGACTTTTCATCGGGCGATTGATATAATGTCAGCAATACAAAAAAAAATAAGGAGAAGAAAAATGCTTTCGGATAAAAAACTTTCAAGTCGTAAGGGTATGCTTACGGTAGGTGTTTTTGCCATGCTCTTTTCGGGTATACTTTATGCCTGGTCTATTCTCAAGGTTCCTTTCAGGACTGAATTCGGCTTCAGTGATTCGGACCTTGCTTTCAACTTTACTCTTACAATGAGCTTTTTTTGTGTGGGTTGCTTTGCAGGCGGCAGAATAATCAGATTCATCGGTGCCGGCAGGGCTACGGTGCTTGCGGGTATTATTGCAGGTGCAGGCTTTATCCTTACGGGCTTGCTGACGGGTAAAATAGTCTATCTTTATTTGTTTTATGCCGTTTTTGCAGGTTTCGGTATCGGTATGGCTTATAACGTTATTATTTCAACCGTAAACGCCTGGTTCCCTGACAAAAAGGGACTGTGTTCAGGCGCGTTGATGATGGCCTTCGGTGCAAGCACGCTTATACTTGGTAAGGCTGTTGAGGCCCTTTTTGCTATGGAAAGTGTAGGCTGGCAGAAGACGTTTATAATTTTCGGCGCCGCTCTTGCTCTTGTGCTTGTTTTTACGGGACTTATCATAAAAAGACCGTCTGCCGAGGTTGTTTTCCCCGAGGCGAAGGCCGGAAAAAGGTCAGTAAAGGAAAGCTTTGAGGTCAAGGATTATACAACTGCACAGATGGTTAAGCGCTTTACCTTCTGGCGTGCCTTTATCTGTCTTGTGTTCCTTACTGCGGTAGGCAATTCGGTTATCAGCTTTGCCCGTGACCTTGTAATTTCTGTCGGTGCAGAGGCATCTCTTGCAACAACGCTTGTCGGTGTACTTTCCGTGTGCAACGGTCTCGGAAGAATTTTCACAGGTGCACTTTTTGATGCGGCAGGCCGCCGTGTTACGATGCTCGCAGCAAACATAATTACAATTTTTGCCGCTGGAGTTACTCTTATCGCCGTATTTACGGGCTCACTGCCCCTATGTATAGCAGGTCTTTGTCTTACGGGAATCTCCTACGGCTCCTGCCCCACGGTGTGTTCAGCCTTTACAGCGGCATTTTACGGTCAGAAGTATTTTCCGTCAAATTTCAGTATTATAAATTTCAATCTTCTCGGAGCCTCGCTTATTGCGACGGCAAGCAATAATCTTTTATTGTCATCAGGCTCATACATAGCACCCTTTGCAATGCTTCTCGCCCTTTCTGTGTGCGCTCTCGGACTCAATCTGAGCATTCGCAGACCGTAACATAAACATAAAAAACGGCAATCTTACAGAGGTTGCCGTTTTTTTGATATGGAATCTGATTGCTTTGCAGATGAGAGCACCTATACTGATGCATAAATAAAACGAAGCCCTGTGTGCTGTATCAGATTCACACTAAAAGCAATATTTCACACACAAGGCATATTTCACAAATCCCGCAAGGCTCACGATGAAATCAAAAAAGGTTTTGGGTGAAATATTTTCCTTGGGGAAAAATGAAATAATCCTGACGAATTGTGAGATTTTCTGCCGAGGCAGAAAGTGAAATAAAACTCGCCAATAGCATTTGCGAAGCAAATATTTAACTCGCCGCAAGGCGAATTTAATTGAAAAAAGCACTTCCGAAGAAGTGCTTTTCTGAATTATAACGCAATTTTTGATACGGGTTGATCTGGGGTTGCAAAAAGTTGCAATTTGAATTTTGGGTTGCATTTCAATGCAACCCGCTGAAAAACGATGCAACCCTGTGGATATAAGCGTAGATTTTTGTACTATATACAACAGTCAAAACAAGAAATCGCTTGCTGAATCTAATTACAGCAAGCGACCGCAACTTTTTAATGTTGACATTGTCCTGGGTGCATTTTAAGGTGGAACAATGTCGACCGTTGCGGTACCGCACCAGAGTTTAGCACAATGCCTAGCTCCTCTTTCCCCAGATGAAACACTCCGCAATCGGCGATGAGAAAAACTCATCATAAAAAATATACTATTATTTTTAGAAATTGTCAAGAAAAGGGATTGTTTAGATAAAAAGAACGAAAGTTGCAATACCAAAGGTATCATAACTTTCGTTCTTATATGGTCGAGGCGACAGGATTCGAACCTGCGGCCCTCTGTTCCCAAATGGTAAAAAACACCTGATTTATAGCCTTTTCCGTTTATTCCTAACCCTTTCTGCTCAAAATCACATCCTCCTTGGTGCTTTTATTTCCGCCTACTCCGTATGTTCCGGTTGCAGATGTGGGATAAACTGTGGTCAAAAAACAACCTCGCAGTCGTTGAATTTTCTCAACACTGTTGGTTGTTTTTTCTTTCTATATCAAAAATTGATCCGCAGTAGACAAAGAAGAAATGTTTTTTCATCGCAACCTGTACGTAGACAGCAAGCAAAACACGGTAGCAATTTTGCAAAGTGTAGAAATACGCAAAATTCTCGAAAGTGCATATTGACTTGTGATATTGGCTACATTGAAGTAAAAGCAGAAATGTGATATCATCACAGAACGATGTCAAAAGCTGTGATATAATGAAGCCACAAAGAAAAAAGGAGGACGTGAATATGTCTGCTATCAATATCAACAAAAACAATTTTCAAAATGAAGTATTAAATTCCGAAAAGAAAGTCCTTCTGGACTTTTGGGCACCATGGTGCGGCCCCTGCCGAATGGTAGTACCGATTGTTGAGGAAATCGCTGATGAGCGCCCCGACATCAAGGTCGGAAAGATCAACGTGGATGAAGAGGTGGAGCTGGCGAGTCAGTTCGGCATTATGAGCATTCCTACTCTGGTGGTAATTGAAAAGGGTAAAATCGTAAATCAGGTAATGGGAGCAAGACCGAAGGAAGCAATCCTCGGTATGTTGTAAGGAGATCTAAAATGGGATTCTTTGATTTTTTAAGACAACCCGATGTGAATCAGGGCGTAAAGGAATATAAAAATACCACCGGTGCCGTGCTGCTTGACGTGCGCACTCCGCAGGAATACAGCGAAGGTCATATCCCGGAAAGCAAGAACGTTCCGCTGCAAGCTCTTGACAATGTAAGGTCTGTCGTGGAAAATAAAGATACGGAGTTGTTTGTTTATTGCTATTCCGGTGCAAGAAGTCGTCAGGCTGCGACGATGCTCGGACAGATGGGATATACCAAGGTCAATAACATCGGCGGTATATCTTCTTATCGCGGAAAGGTGGAACGGTAATTATGAAAGTTGTGATTGTAGGCGGTGTGGCAGGCGGAGCAACCGCCGCCGCACGAATCCGAAGGCTCGATGAAAAGGCAGAGATCGTGGTTTTTGAGCGCTCGGGATACATCTCCTACGCCAACTGCGG
>JAFWYB010000041.1 GCA_017517865.1 Clostridia bacterium
AAGCGCTCCAAGCGAGTGAGACGACCATATTTCTGACCGACACAACATAAAATTTGTTGAGCTTGTGAGGGGAGCACTTTTAAAGATAAGTGAGCCGGTGGCAGATAAAGGCAATGCCTGAACAGCGTAGCGGTCAAAGTTTTGGCGCCGCTCCAAGGTGCAACAAAACTTTGGGTACCGCAAGTCGGCACCACGTTGTTTCTTATGAGCTTCTGAGAAAAGACGTTTTTAATTTTTGAGTTGTAAAGTGATATTGTAAAGCGTAAGAGTATATGTCACAGGTTTTATTGATACATTTTTATCCAAAAAACCAATTAAAACAAATATCAACTAAAATTCAATATAGTTTTTGTTGATATATTTCTCGTTTTTTGCTATAATTCACTCGAATTATACGGAAGGAGAGCGGGAATATGAATGATTATAAATTCGGAAATTTTTTGTGTGAATTGCGTGAAGCTAAAGGTATGACACAGCTTGAGCTTGCCAATATTCTTGACGTTACACCTGCAGCTGTTTCAAAGTGGGAAAACGGTGAGTCAAAGCCAAGGCTTGAAACTTTTTTTAAGGTTGCGGAAATTTTTGACGTTACAATTGAGGAACTTATGGCGGGTGAGTATGCGAAAGAGCGCAAAAACATAAAGTTCAGGTTGAATGTAAATATAACAGAAAAGCAGTATCTTGATTTTAACCGTTTTGCAGTGAAAAATATAGACTACCCTAAAAAAGATGTGATAAGATTAAGAGTGTATATATTTTTAATCACTGTGCTTACGGTTGTGAGCTTGTATGTAAATCTGGGTTTTTCAGATGAGTTTATAAAAAGAGTTGCGATTTTTCTGGTTTTGTTAACCGTTATTCAGCTTTATGTGCCTAAGATTCTTATTACATCGGTTATGAGAAGAGTGAAAAGTCAGCTGAAAAAGGATAAAAAGCTTTACAGTCCTGTTTCGGTTGTTGAATTTTCAGATGACTGTATAACTGAAATAACGCCTGATGACAGATCTGAGGTTAAATATTCTTCAATAAAGAGTGTAAGCGTTGTTGAAGGTAAAATGATTTATATTCATATCAACAGTCTGCTGGCTTGTCTGATACCCGTTTCAAGCTTTGAATCTCAGTTGAAATACAATGAATTTCTTTCATTTATTGCAGAAAAATGCGGAGAAGTTAAAACCTATTAATTTTTGCACCTGTTCAGCAGGTGCTTGATTTTTTCTTGAGCAAGAGTGGGTGCCATAGGTTCGATAATCTTACAACTTTCTTAAGATTAAGATTTGTTCTTGCTAATTGACGTGAATATATGCTATAATTTTTTTATAAATTAACAAAGGAGCATCTGTATGAAAAAGAAAGTTGCGATTTTTTCTGCTATTGCCTTGTTTATAATACTTGTTATAAATTTCCCGATTTATAGATTGATTGCATTTCCCGGGTATATGCGCAATTTTTATAGTCAGGAAGATATACAAAAAGTTATGTATATTGGAACTCTCTGGGACCGTGCAGCTGTCAGAGATGTTATGAATTTAGCAAATGAAGCATTTAGCGACTGCGGTCATACAGAAGATGATAACTATAAAAAGTATGGTGAACTTTCTGTATATGCATCTTCAATAGATATTTATCCTGAAACAGTTAAAACAAAATATTCACTTAAACTATGGTCTGCACATCTGGATGATAACGAGGGCTATATGTGGGTGCGTTACTCGCAGGAAGGGGTCAATAAAGAAGGCGAAACGGATTATGGTAGTTGGGGAATACTTTCTCTTTGGAAGGTAGAAAAAGATACCAACGGAAAATGGGTGGTTACAGACACAAAGGAACACCCGTAATAAATTTTAAATGTGTTATACTTGTTGGTACTGATGAAATACTTTGTTATGATATCATTAATTGGGTAAAATGATAAGAGTTCAAAACCAAGACATAACCACATAAACAAACGATCACCAATCGGTGGTCGTTTTTCTTTCACTCGATTACAAAGCTTACCGCTACCGTCAAAACTAAGCAAATTACCTTTTTTTATTGACAAACAATATTTTTATAGGTTATATTAAAGGTTGGAGGGATATTTTATGACAGACCTTAAACGTTTCGAATACGCTCTCGCTCTTGCGGAGGTTAAAAACTTTTCTCAGGCGGCAGATAAGCTCGGTATTTCTCAGTCGAGTCTCAGTCAGTATATCCGCAAGCTTGAAAACGAATTGGGCGTGTTGCTCTTTGAAAGAACCTCACCCTCGGTAAAGCTCACTCAGTCCGGTGAGATTTATGTCAAAGGGGCAAGGAAAATTCTCGACGAATATTCGGGGATAATTGACAATATTGCCGATGCGGATAACGGTCTGTACGGAACGGTGTGTGTCGGTATATCTCCGTCAAGAGCCCCGTTTCTTCTTCCCGACATCGTAAATGAATTCAGAACGGTTTTCCCTGATGTTACATTGAAGTTTATTGAAAGCAAGTCAAAGGATATTATCAGAAACCTTAACGACGGTACGATTGACTTCGCATACACGGTGTCCTGCGATGCGGGGATCGACGGTGAGCTGACGGTTACTCCCATAGCTGATGAAGAAATTATGCTTGTGTGCTCAAAGCAGTCAAAGCTGAATGAAAAGGTAAAGAACGGAAAAATTGATTTCACAGAGGTTAAGGATTTTCCGTTTATCGTACTTGAGGACGATCAGCTTCTCACGAATGATTTTTTCGAAATCTGCAGAGAATGTACGGTTACACCGAAGGTATCGATTTCAGTGTCGGAAATATCAACGGCAATAGCCTTTGCAGCAAGAGATCTTGGCATAATGCTTCTGCCCTCAAGCTACCGTTATTACGGTGACCTTAAAAATCAGCTTAACTTTCTTTCGGTAAAGCAGGGCGCTTCGCAAAGAAAAATTTCGATAATATACCGTAAGGATAAATATCTTAACCGCCCCACCCTTGCTCTTATAGATATACTTTCACGTGTACCTTAACAATAAATTTACTTTCTCAAGGTCTTTTTCTTAAAAATTATATTGACTTAGTATAGGTGTTGTGTTAATATTATCATTAGAAAAAGTGATAACACTAATTCATAAAACCGATAATCAAAAGGAGTACGATGCTATGAAGCGAATAGTAAGTGTTTTAGTCTGTCTGATTCTCTGCTTTATTATGATGTTTTCATTTACGGGCTGTTCCGATGACAGCGATTCAGGCACGATTAAAATCGGCTCAATCCACCCTCTTACGGGCAGTATGGCTTATGAGGGACAGGCCTTGGTAAATTCACAGAAAATTGCTGTCGATTATATCAATGAAAACGGCGGTATCAACGGTAAAATGCTTGAGCTTAAGGTTGTTGACAGCCTCGGTACTGCAGGCGGCTCTGCAACTGCCGCACAGAAGCTTATCAATATGAATGTATGCGCACTTACAGGTACCTACACAAGCGGTTCGGCACAGGTTGTTTCAAGAACAGCCGAAAAGGCGGGCATACCCTTTGTTGTTACCGTTGCCGCAAGTGATACGCTTCTTAAAAACGGATATAAATATTCTTTCAGAATTCAGCCCAGCACCGTTACCTTCAGCAGTAACTTTATAGAATACCTTTCAAGTGTAAAAACCGACGATATGAAGACGGTTGCCTTCATTTACGAGGACTCTAACTACGGCACGGGTATTGCTGAATATATAGAGGAGCATATTGATGAAACGGGTCTTGAAATAGTGGGTATGATTTCATATTCTGCTTCTGCATCAACTCTCAGCTCAGAGGTTACAAAGCTTATTTCTCTTGACCCCGATATCGTTGTTCCCATCGGCTACTATTCAGACCAGAGCCTTTTTGCAAAGGAAATTATTGACCGTAAGGTTGAATTTCCCTGCGTTATAGGTGTTGCAAACGGTGCCTTCTCAGATGCCAAGTTTACAGCAACCTACGGAGAAAAAGCAGACGGCTTCTTCGATATCAATTACCGCTATAATCCTTACAGTGAAGAAACTGAATATCTTCTTTCGACCTACCGTGAAAAATACGGTGAGGAGATTCCCGTTTGTGCCATTTACGGCTATGAATCAATTATGGTACTTGCGGATGCTCTCAGACGTGCGGGTACAACCGATGCGGAAGCCTTACGTCAGGCTCTTGCAGAAACAGAAATGGGTGACCACGTTCTTCCTCAGGGAGCAATAAAGTTTGATGAAACCGGTGAAAATATCAACTCTGCCGGCGTTATGATTCAGATTCAGAACGGAAAACACGTTATAGTTTATCCCAAGGAATATGCAGAGGGTGAAATCATCCTTAAAAAGGAGGCTAAGAAATAATGAATGCACAGGTTTTTCAGGCTCTTCTTGACGGCCTTCTTATGGGCGGTGTCTATTCACTTGCAGCTCTGGGCCTTACACTGATATTCGGTGTTATGAAAATTACAAACTTTGCCCACGGTGCCATGATGACCGTAGGTATGTATGTTGTATATGTTGTTTCAACAGGTCTCGGTATCAGTCCCTATATCGCTCTTATTTTCTCAGCGATTACTCTTTTTGCTCTCGGATATATTATTCAGCGTTTTCTTATTCACCGGATTTCAGATGCACCTACACACAATCAGCTTCTTCTGACTCTCGGTGTAGCATATATTCTTGAAAACACACTTCTTGCAGTGTTTACACCTAACTATAAAAGCCTTGAGGTTGAAAATCTTCCCGGTATGATTCAGATAGGTGCAATCTCGGTAAACCCTGCAAAGCTTATAGCCTTCGGTGTTGTGCTCGTTGTTACTGCGGCTATTTACATTGTTCTTTACCGTACACGTATAGGTAAGGCAATCCGCGCCTGCTCACAGAACAGAGAGGGTGCACAGCTTATGGGTGTTGTTATCAAAAACACAAGCGCAATTGCCTTCGGTATCGGTGCTCTCTGCACGGGTATTGCAGGCTCACTTCTCACACCTATTCTCAGCATTTATCCCACCCTTGGCGAAACCTTTCAGCTTAAGTGCTTCGTTATTGCAATTCTCGGCGGTATGGGCAATCTCTGGGGCGCACTTATTTCAGGCCTTATCGTAGGTGTCGTTGAATCTATGACAGGCTATTTTGCAGGCGGCAGCTGGAGCGATCTGACTGTATATGCTGCGTTTATACTTATTCTTCTTGCAAAACCGTCAGGACTTTTCGGAAGGAGTAATCGCCGTGAACACTAAAAAAATAAATAACGTTACACTGATTTCACTTGCTGTTTTAGCAACAGCTTTCCTTATTGTAGCTGACGGATATATTCTCTGCATCGGTATATCGGTTCTTATTGCCGCACTTCTCGGTCAGAGCTGGAATATTATGAGCGGTTATGCAGGTCAGTTCTCCTTCGGTCATGCCGTTTTCTTCGGAATCGGCGCATATACCTCCACTCTTCTTTACACTATGTTCGGTGTTTCACCTTGGATAGGTATGTTCGTCGGTGCAATTGCAGCGGCACTCGTAGGCTCCGCAATCGGCTTTCTTTCCTTCCGCTACAAGCTCAGAGATGACTATTTTGCACTTGCTACACTTGCTTTTGCAGAAATTTTCAGAATTATTTTCAACAATACAAAGGTATTCGGCGGCGCATCGGGCATACTTATACCGTATGTACAGAACGCTGCAGAATTTCAGTTTGCAAGCGACAAGACTTATTTTGCAATAATCCTTGTTCTTGTTGCTGCTGCAACTGTATTTATTGCGTTTATGACCAGAAGCAAACTCGGTCTCAATCTTGTTGCTATCAAGGCAAATCAGGAAGCGGCAGCGGCTTTGGGCGTTAATGTTCTTAAATATAAGCTTATTGCAATTTCTGCAAGTGCAGTATTTGCTGCTCTTGCCGGCACCTTCTATTCACAGTATTACGGCTTTATAGATCCTTCAATAGTATTCGCCTCTGCAATATCGGTTGAGGCTATTGTGCCTTGTATTATCGGCGGAAGCGGCACCCTTTACGGTCCCTTGCTCGGTGCACTCCTCATTATTCCCTTGCAGGAAATCTGCAACTCCGCCTTTACCTCAATAAGCGGTGTGAATATGATACTTTACGGTGTTCTGATTGCTGCATTTATCATTTTCTGTCCCGACGGTATTTACGGCAGAATAATCAAATTTGCTAACAAGAAGAGGGGGAAATAAAATGACATTACTTTCGGTAAACGGTGTTTATAAGCACTTCAGCGGAAATAAGGCTGTTGACAATGTTTCCCTTGAAATAAAAGAAGGCGAGATCGTTGGTCTTATCGGTGCCAACGGTGCAGGTAAAACAACGCTTTTCAACTGTCTTACTGGCTACTACAGAGCCGACGGCGGCAGCATAATCTTTGACGGAAAGCATATAGAAAAGCTTAAGGCTCACCTTATATGCCGTATGGGCATAGGTAGAACCTTCCAGATAGCAAAGCCCTTCGGCGACCTTTCTGTTCTTGATAATACGGTTGTCGGTGCTTATAATCAGTTTAAAAGTAAAAGTGAAGCCTATGCCGAAGCAAAGCGCTGTATAGATTTTGTCGGACTTTCGGAAAAATCCGATACTGATGCAAGTGATCTTAATACCGGAGAGAAAAGACGTCTTGAGCTTGCAAGAGCTCTTGCAACAGGCCCCAGACTTCTGCTTCTTGATGAGGTTATGGCAGGTCTTACACCTACCGAGTCCGTTGAAATGGTAGAGCTTATAAGGAAAATCCGTAAGTCAGGTGTAACAATTCTTATGATTGAGCATATTATGCCTGCGCTTATGTCGCTTTCAGATACAGTTTATGTTCTCGATCAGGGCAAGCTTATCTGCAAGGGTACACCTGCAGAGGTTTCTGAAAACAAACAGGTTATTGAATCCTATCTCGGTAAAACTGCGGAGGCTTGATTATGCTTGATATTAAAAATTTGTGTGTAAATTACGGCGCAGTAAGAATCATTGACGATGTTTCCATGACAGTAGGTGACGGAGAAATAGTTGCGCTTATCGGTGCCAACGGTACGGGTAAGACTACTCTCGTACGCGCCATATCAAAATTAAACGGCACAGACAGCGGCAAAATCTTTTTCCGCGGTGAGGATATTACCGATGCATCAGCAGATAAGGTTGTTGAAGCGGGTATTATTCAGGTGCCCGAGGGAAGAAAGCTTTTTGCGCAGATGAGTGTACGCGAAAATCTTGAAATGGGAGCTTTCGCTAAGCGCGCAAGAGGTAAGGAGAAGGAAAATCTTGAGTACGTATATACGGTTTTTCCTGAGCTTAAGAGTATGGAAAAGATGGCATGCGGCAATCTCAGCGGCGGCCAACAGCAGATGGTTGCAATCGGACGCAGTATAATGGCTTGTCCGGAGCTCCTTATTCTTGATGAGCCCTCAATCGGTCTTTCACCTATTACAACACAGCATATGTTTGAGGCAATCCGCCTTATCAATAAAAACGGTATATCAGTACTGATAACAGAGCAGAATGTTCACGATGTTCTTAAAATGGCAAACCGTGCTTACGTTATGCAGCAGGGCAGAATTGCTATGAGCGGCGATGCAAAGGAAATTGCTCAAAACGAAGAACTGAAAAAGATTTATCTCGGATTATAAAAAAGAAAGGAAGAAATAATTATGCATGCATGGGAAGATTGTTTAACAGAGGTTGACAGAATTGTTATTGAAAAGGGTCACTACGGCCAGCCCAGAGGCTTCGGTAAAAAGCCCCTTCTTCTGATTATTGACCTTCAGCCTAACTACATCGGCGCAGATAAGCCTATTGAGGATCAGCTTGACGAATGGCCCTCAGGCGGCGGTGCCGAAAGCTGGGCGGGTGTAAGAAAAATTCTTTCACTCAGAGACGTTGCAAGAGAATGCGGAATTCCCATTTTCTATACCCGCAACGTTCAGAATTCAACAAATGCATTTGACAGCTTTGCAACAAAAACAAAGCGCGATCAGACAAAGTATATCGACGGCGCTCCCGAAGCAGACCTTCTGCCCTGCGTGAAGCCTCTTCCGACAGAGCTTATCATCCCCAAAAGCTATGCAAGTGCTTTTTACGGCACACCCTTGCAGAGCTATCTTGTAAAGCTCGGCATTGATACAGTTATCATCGTCGGCGGCTCAACAAGCGGCTGTTGCCGTGCAACTGCCGTTGATGCTGTAACAAGAAACTACAATCTCGGCTATGTTGAGGACTGTCTTTTCGACCGTATTACGATTTCACACAAGGCAGCTCTTCTTGATGTTTGGATGAAATACGGTGATGTTGTAAACAGTGATTATGTCAAGGAGTATTTCTACTCTCTCAAAGAAGGTAAATGATTATGAAAAAGCTTATTAAAAACGGTAATGTTGTTTTTGAACACGAGGTAAAAAAGGTTGACCTTCTAATAGACGGCGAAAGAATTTCCGCAATTCTTGCTCCGGGCACATTCGAGGGCGAGGCTGAAATAATTGATGCTGACGGTATGTACGTAATGCCCGGCACAATTGACCCTCATATGCACATGGGACTTTATAAGGACCTTGGCGATGCTTTCCGCTATGACACGCCCCGTCAGGCAATCGGCGGTCTTACCACACTTATCAATTATCACAGAGGTAAGGGCAACTATTTTGAAACTGTCCGTGAGGCTGTTGAGCAGGCAGAGAAAAACAGTCTTGTTGACTTTGCAATTTCTCTTGGCCTTTGTGCAAAGGTTCACCTTGAGCAGCTTGAAGGCTTCATTGAAGAGCTGGGAATCACTTCCTTCAAATTCTTCTTTGACAAGCAGGATATTGCACACCTTTTCTACGATATCCCCAAGGAAGAGGCTCTTACTCTCGATAAGGCAGATTTATATTTCATTCTTAAAAAGCTTCGTGATATTTCACCCAAGCTTCTTCTTTGCGTGCACTGCGAAGACCCGGATATTTTCCGCGCTCTCGAAAGAGAGCTTAAAACGCAGGATATTGACAGATATTCACTTGCAAACTTCGGAAAAACACGCCCCACATTTGTTGAAACAGCCTGCGTTGCTGATTCAATGTGGATAAACAGTGTTGTTGACGGCAATATGTATGTTGTGCATACCGCGGCAGGCTCTACTGTTAAAATGTACGAAACATTAAAGAATACCTTCGGGGGCAATGTCACACTTGAAACCTGCCCCCAGTATCTCACACTTACAGATGAAGCCCCCTGCGGTCTTCTTGCTAAGGTTAATCCGCCGCTTCACGCTCAGAGTGATATTGAAGCACTCTGGGAGGGTATAAGAAATGGCAGTGTCAAGACAATGGGCACAGATAATGTGCCTGTTGATAAGGCTAAGAGATTTGAGCGCGGTGACGATATATGGACAACCTTCGTCGGCTTCGGCGGCCCCGGTATGATTCTGCCCGTGCTTATAAGCGAAGGCTACCATAAGAGGGGGATACCCCTTCACAGACTTTCTCAGGTCAACAGTATAAATACTGCAAGAATATTCGGCCTTGAGGATAAGGGCGAAATCGCAATCGGCAAGCACGCCGACCTTGCAATAGTTGACCTTGATTGGGAGCGCACCATAACACCGGAGCTTTTCGGTTACAGCGACTTTTCAATCTATGAGGGTATGACCTTCAAGGGTTGGCCCAGATATACAATCAGCCGCGGTGAGATTATCCAGAAGGACGGCGAAATTACCGCCGAATGCGGACGAGGAAGATATATCAGACGCAGTATATAAAAATAAGCTTAAAGCGGCACTTCATTTCTGAAGTGCCGTTTTGAATTATACAAATATTAAAAAGAAAAAACTATTGCTTTTACGGTCTTGCTGTGATAAAATTTATTAGTGTATGTGTCAAAACAAGTCACAAAACAGAAAAGAGGTAATGCTATGATACATGCAACAAAAATTCTCAGCAATTTTGCACATTCTCTTAATTTTGGAATGCTTTCTTCAGAGGTTGTGGAAACGACCAAAAAATATATTCTTGACTACTATGCCGCAGGCTTTGCCGGTTATAGGGTCAACACTGTTTTTAACAGGGCGGCTGAGGAGCTTATGCTCGAAATGAGCGGAAAGGAAGAATGTGACTTCCTTCTTTCAAAAGAGCGTATTCCCGCTGCTAACGCTGCATTTTTAAGCGCCTGCTACGTTCACGGAGCAGATATGGATGACGGAAACAGAAAGGCAATGGGCCACGTCGGTGCCCACGTTATTTCAACTGTTCTGACCCTTTCTCAGACTCTTGATGTTAACGGTGAAGATATTATTACTGCAATAAATGTAGGCTACGAGGTTTATAACCGTGTTGCCGCCGCTGTTCAGCCGGGACTTGTGCACAGAGGCTTTCACTCAACGGGTACGGCGGGTGCAATAGCCTGCGGTGCTGCCGCCGCAAAGCTTATGGGTATGGATGCCGACGGTATATACAACACTATGGCTCTTTGTGCTGTTCAGGCAAGCGGTCTTATTATAATTGCAGAAAGCGGTCAGTGCTGCAAGCCTATAAATCCTGCCAATGCGGCAAAGACGGGTATAATATCAGCGAAAATGATTTCAAAGGGAGTCAGAAGCTCTGTTTATCCTCTTGAAAGTCAGAAGGGCTTTTTCCACGCGATGAGCGATGAGATTGACGAAAAAATGATAACAGAAGGCCTTGGCGAAACCTTTACAATCTGTGAAAGCTATATGAAGCCTTATCCCTCGTGCCGTCACACCCACTGCGGAATTGAGTGTGTGCTTGACATACGCCGCAGGTTACCTAAGAAGGCAAAAATCAAAGCTGTAAAGGTATATATATACAAAAATGCAATTCAGATTGCAGGTCAGATAAAGGTGCCAAAGGTTTCAGATGATGCAAAATTCTCAATTCACTATTCACTTGCCTGTGCACTTATGAGAGGTCATTTCAATCTTTCAGATCTTGATATTTCCGATGTTGACGAAATGACGGATATAATTGAAAAAATTGAGCTTATCGAAGAAAGCTCAATGGAAAACAGAGATGCGGGCATAAGAGGCTCAAGAGTAGTCGTTGTTCTTGAGGATGGGACAGAGCTTGAAAAAACCGTGCTGATTCCTTTGGGCGATGCGGCAAATCCTCTTTCGTGGGAGGATCTTAAAAGTAAGCTCAGGGGATGTGCTGAGGGTGTTCTCACTGATTCTCAGCAGTCAAAGCTCATTGAAAATATCTGCAGAATTGAAAAATACGAAAATATAAGAACTATAAATATTTATAATTAAAAATAAAAGCTAAACAGAAAAGGAGTATAAAAATGGATTCAATAGTTTCAGCCGTTGCGAAATTTGCAGCCGAAAAGCCCGACACCGTTGCGGTTATAGCCAACGACGAAAAAATAACCTATTCCACCCTTTGGAAAGAGGTTCAGGGTCTCGCCTCTTATATCAATTCCTTCGGCTTTGAAAAAGGCTCAAGAATTATCGTCAAGGCAGACTCCGATATCTGGTTTGCTGTTTCCTGCTTCGCGATTCATTTGAGCGGCAATGTTCACGTGCCTCTTGAAAAGACAATCGGTGTGGGCGGTATTGAGGATGTTGTAAATCAGCTCGGCGCCGTAATGGTTATTTCAGACGTAAAGCCCGAGGGCGACTTTGCATATCTTGACTCTGAACTTGTTCGTAAAACAGGCGAGGATAACTATAAGGAAGATCTTGAGTGGAGCTTCCCCACATCGGATATGACCTGTGACATTATGTTTACAACAGGCACAACCGGAAAGTCAAAGGGTGTAGTTGTTTCTCACAGAGCTGTTGTTGCTGTTACAGAAAACGTACAGTACGGTGCAGGCATTATCGAAAACAACATTTATCTCGTACCTGCTCCCATCAACCACGCTTCGGCTATCAGAAAGCTTTATGTAAGTATGCTTACAGGTACAACCGTAGTGCTTCTTGACGGCTTCAGAGACATTAAGAAATTCTATCAGTGCATCGAGGATTACGGCGTAACCTCAATTCTTATGCCTCCGGCCGCAGTACGTATGCTTCTTGTGCTTTCCAAAAAGCAGCTTGCAAAATATTCAGGTCAGCTTCATCATATACACACCGGCTCTGCCGCATTCCCCGAGGCTGATAAGGAGCTTCTTTGCGAGCTTCTTCCCGAAACAAAGCTTTACTTTGCCTACGGCTCATCAGAAGCAGGCTGTGTAAGTATGTTTGACTATTCTCAGCACAAGGGTCTCATCAGCTGTGTTGGTAAGCCCAACAAGAATGCTCACATTTTTATCGTTGACGATGACCGTAAGGAAATCAAATCATCACAGAGCAATCAGGGCCTTATCGCTATAAGAGGCGATATGACGATGACCGAGTATTTCAACGAGCCTGAGCTTACCAAAGAGGTACTCGTTGACGGCGTTGTTTATACAAACGATATGGGTTATATCGACGAGGAGGGCTTCGTTTATATGGTAGGACGCCGCGGTGACGTTATCAGCATCGGCGGACTCAAGATTGCTCCCACAGAGGTTGAAAACATCGTTCTTCGCTTCCCCGGTATTGCCGAATGCGCCTGCTTTGCAAAGGAAGACAGAATGGGTGGCTGTGTGCCCAAGCTCAACATTGTGCTTGAAAAGGATGCCGATGTTGATGTCAACGAGCTTAAAAAGCATCTTGCAGGCTACCTTGAAGCATTCAAGATTCCGAAGATAGTTGAAAAGGTTGACGAGATTCCCAAGACCGCAAACGGAAAAATCAACCGCAAGGTGCTTGTCTAAAATTGTAATCCTATTATTCCCGCAATAATCTTGACTTTATTATAATAATAATGTAAAATTAACGGGTAAAAAGCGATTGCTTTTCAAATTATTCTTAATTAGAGGTGCGAAATGGAAAAATTACTTGAAATTCTCAACCAGATAAGATCAGATATTGATTTCGGCAAAGAAAAGGCTCTTGTTGATGACGGTGTTCTTGATTCCTTTGATATTGTTTCAATCGTAAGTGAGCTTGGTATGGAATACGATATCGATATTTCAATTGATGATATGACAGCTGAAAATTTCAACAGTGCAGAAGCAATGTTTGAAATGATCACCAGAATCCAGGAAGAAGACTGATTTAAAAGAATAAAAAATATCCGTCATAAGCAGCATATTTTTCAGTGCTGCTTATGGTGCTGTTAAGGAGTATTAAAATGGCTTACACCTCATTTGGATTTTTTGCGTTTCTTGCAATTGTAGTATTTTTATACTACATTGTACCGAAACGCTTTCAGTGGGCTGTTCTGCTTGTTGCAAGCTATTCCTTCTATCTTTTCAGCGGAATAGAGCAGGTTGCCTTTATTATAGGAACAACAGTTGTTACCTATCTTGCAGGTCGCCTTATGCAGAAGAAGCGCGACGCATACAAGACTGAACTTAAAAATCTCGGCCCCGACGTAACAAAAGAAGAGAAGCAGGCTATGAAAAAGGCTGTGAATTCAAAAATCAAAAGAATTCAGGCCGCATCAGTGCTTATCAACCTTTTTGTTCTTGCAATGGTCAAATATCTGAATTTCGGTATTGAAAACCTTAACTCAATTTTCAATCTTTTCAGATTTGACGTTGAAATCAACCCCTTAAAGAACATTATCGTTCCTCTGGGTATATCCTTCTATACCTTTATGTCGATCGGCTATCTTATTGACATCGGCAGAGGCAGATATAAGGCAGAAACTCATTTCGGAAAATTTGCTCTTTTCGTATCCTTCTTTCCCTCAATTGTTCAGGGTCCCATCAACAGATACGGTGATCTCGGCAAGCAGTTTTCCGAAGAGCATAAATTTGATTACACAACCGTTAAGTTCGGTGCACAGCTTATGCTCTGGGGCTTATTCAAAAAGCTTGTTATAGCAGACAGAGTTGCACCCATTATCGGCACTGTATTTTCTGCTGACTATGAGCAGTACAGCGGTACGGTTTACTTTTTCGGTATGCTTGCTTATGCAGTGCAGATTTACTGCGACTTCTCGGGCGGTATAGATATTGCAAGAGGTGCCGCACAGATGCTCGGCATCGACCTTCCGCAGAACTTCGAAAGACCTTATTTCTCACAGTCCGTTGCGGAGTATTGGAGAAGATGGCACATTACTCTCGGTGCATGGATGCGCGAATATGTGTTCTATCCCGTTATGCTTTCAAAGCCTGTTACAAAACTCAGTAAGTTCTTCCGTAACAGAGGCTGGAAATATCTTGCAAAGATTGTTCCCTCATCGGTAACACCCTTTGTTGTTTTCTTCCTTATCGGTATCTGGCACGGCGCAAGCTGGCAGTATGTTGCATTCGGACTTTACAATGCTATAATCGTTTCAACGAGTGTGGCTCTTGCTCCGGTGTTTAAAAAGATGATTGAATTTTTCAAAATCAACACTGAAGCCTTCAGCTGGAAGCTTTTCTGTATAGTAAGAACCTTCCTTGTGCTCGGCGTTTCAAAGATTCTTGTACGTGCACCCGGTTTTACAGCTGCAATTCACATGGTTAAAAGCATCTTTACCGATGTTGATCTCGATTTCATATTCGCCCTTGACGGTCAGATTTATGAGCTTGGAGTAAACAGTAAAAATATGTTCGTTGCTCTCGTCGGAGTGCTCGTATTACTTACCGTAAGTATTCTTCAGGAAAACGGTATGAAGGTACGCGAGACTCTTGCAAAGCAGAATATTATTTTCCGTTGGGCAATCTACCTTATTGCAATTGCTGTTATTCTTGTTTTCGGTGTTTACGGACCCGATTACAGTGCATCAAGCTTCATTTACGAAGCATATTAAGGAGGGCGTAAATATGACAAAAAAACAGTTATTGCGTTCAGTTGCATTCTTACTTGTTGTCGCATCTATGCTCTATATGCTTTGTGACTTGTTTGAGTATCAGAATACCTATATTTCCGAAAACTTCAAAACCTTCAGAAACCTTGAAAAAAACACCGTTGACGGCGTTGTTATCGGCACAAGCGGTATAGACCGATATTGGAATTCAGCCAAGGCTTATGATGAATACGGCCTTACGATGTATCCGCTGGCATCTGACGGTATGCCGTCATGGCTTATTATCAGCCTTCTTAAAGAGGCCGAAAGAAATCAGGACCTTAAGCTGGCAGTTATTGATATGAGACCCTTCCTTCTGACATATAAAGGTCAGACAACAAGATACGATGCCTATTCAAGAAAGGTTATTGACGCCCTCGGGTTCTTTTCGGCAAGCAGATTTGATGCAATAAACAGAACTCAGAAGGTTATTTATTCCGAGGTTGAGGGCTCCTCAAGGTATGATATGTCCTTTATGCTTTCCTTTATCAAATATCACAGCAAATGGGAAGAGGAAAGCTTCAGCTTCGACGAGCTGAAGGATCCTGAAACCGAATATCTCGGCTTCCTTATGCATCAGAAGGCAAGTCTTGCAAAGATGAAGACAGAAAAGGAAATTTACACCACCGATGAAAGGATGGATCTTTATCCTCTTTGCGAGCAGATTCTTTATGAGGTGCTCGATTACGTTAAGGATAAGGATTATGAGGTGCTTTTCCTTAATACTCCTCATTATCTTGATAAAACAGAAGCGGCAAGACTCAATACAATGTGCGATATTCTCGATAAAGAGGGCTACGCTTATGCAAACTACGAGTTTGACACTGAGGTTTACAGCTTTACCGAGGATTTCTATAACGACGGCCACACCAATTTCTACGGCGCTGAAAAATTCACTGAGATTTTCGGCAGATATCTTACAGAAAACTATGATTTTGAAGACCGCAGAAACGACGAGAGATGTGCTGAAGAGTGGGACGGCGTTTATGACAAGATGAAAGAAACCATTGCCTTGTGGGAAAAGAAGGCCGCAAAGAAATAACGGAGCATATACAGCCCCCGACTCGGTCGGAGGCTGTATTTTTTGTGCCAAAGCACTGAAATATAAGATAATATCTGTCTTTTTATATATATGTTTGACAAAAGCGGAAGCTTATGTTATTATAAATTAAACGGTATGTATCTGTGATGTTATTATCAAGTGTTATGTGCCTGAAAAAGGAGGAAGCATTATGTCGGAATTACAGACCTTTAAATTTGAAACCAAAAAGAAAAATCTTTTTCTTCGAGTTGCTACGGGACATTTTGTTACGGGCAATTCCCATACCAACTATTATATCGACGTTGTTGCACAAAAGAGCCGTCTTTCAGAGGCGCGTGCCGTTGCGGATGAGCTTTGCTCTTACTACTATGCAGACACGGTTGTAGATACCATACTCTGCCTTGACGGTACCGAGGTTATAGGCGCTTGCTTTGCAGAAAGTCTTTCTGCAGCCAATATCGTAAATATGAATGCTCACAAATCAATTTATGTTGTAACCCCCGAGCTTATCGGCGGCAATCAGATTATTTTCCGCGATAATATCGTGCCTATGATTAAGGATAAAAACGTAATGATTCTTGCAGTTTCCGTTGCATCAGGCAAAACCGCCAGTTCAGCAGTAGAGGCTGTTCAGTACTACGGAGGAAGAGTCAGCGGCATTTCGTCAATCTTCTCAACAGCCAAGGAATGTGCAGGCTTCCCGGTACGCTCGGTATTTGACCCTAACGATCTTGAAAACTACAGAATCTATCCGTCACACGAGTGCCCCTTGTGCAAATCCGGCAGAAAGATAGATGCTCTTATCAACAGCCACGGCTTTTCAAAGCTTTAATTTTAATGATTTTAAAAGTGTTGTTCTGTATAAATTCCTTAAGGGGTTTTAGTTTCTTCGTCTTGCTTTTAACAAAACAAGCCACAGCTCAGCTCTCTGCTTTGCGGGGAGCTGTGTTTTTTATTCCTTAAAAGCACATAAAAGGGGGCTGTATTTCGCCGACACCCCATAAGGCAGTATTTGTTTCTCGAACAAAAATCACCGTATTTTTGCCAAAAGCCTCGCAAGGCGACAGCCTTGCTGCGTTTTGCGGCTTCAATACAAGAAATTTTAAGTTCTTACGAAACTGCGAAGCACTTTAAAATGCGAAACAGCTTTGCAAGAAAAGGCAAAAATCACCGA
>JAFWYB010000042.1 GCA_017517865.1 Clostridia bacterium
TATGAATACTTTGATGAGTTTGCTTTACTACTTAACCATCCAAAGTCATTGGTAAGAAACCGAGTGTTGTACATTCTTGCCGCTAATGCACAATGGGACGATGAAAATCGTTTTGATGCGATTCTTGATGATTATATTGCCCATGTTACGGATGAAAAACCGATTACAGCCAGACAGTGCATTAAGGCTCTCGCGCAAGTAGGTATGGCAAAACCACAATATATTCCGAGAATATTATCATGTTTGCATAGGGCAGATTTATCGAAATATAAAGATAGTATGCGTCCATTAATTGAAAAGGATATAGCAGAAACAGAAAAAATACTGACAGCTTCTGACTGATAAGCAAAGCAAATTTCAGTTTGACTGAGCGACAAATTCCAATTTAACGAGGTGATTAAGATGATCGATATTACTGCTTGGATGGAAGACTTTTTACAAGCATTAAATGAAACCTTTGCAAACCGTGTATGGTTTGTTGGCCTGCAAGGTAGTTATGGTCGTGGCGAAGCTGGCGACAAAAGCGACATTGATGTTGTTGTTATTTTGAATGAATTGTCTTCCGCAGATATAAAAGTTTACAATGCTATGTTGGACACCTTGTCTCACAGAGAACTGATTTGCGGTTTTCTTTCAGGAAAAAAGGAAATTATGAATTGGGAGCCGTCGGACTTGTTCCAATTTTGCTATGACACCACACCCATCAAGGGAAGCCTTGACGAGGTGATGGCTATTGTTGACGACAGTGCCGTGAACCGAGCAATCAAAATCGGTGCCTGCAACATCTATCATGGCTGCGTTCACAATATGCTCCACGAAAAGAGCGACGATATTTTAAGAGGGTTATATAAATCGGCTTCTTTTGTTGTACAGGCAATTGCTTTCAAGCGAACAGCCAAATACATAAAACATCAAAGTGAATTGCGGAATATTGTTTCAAATGATGAAAGGGTTATCGTTGATACATTTCTTTATTTGAAAAATGGCGCAACGGTAGACTTCAACTTGATGTCAGAAACTTTGTTTGATTGGTCAAAAAAATGGATTGCTGATAATAATTGAGCAAATTCCAATTTGTTGAACTGTTGCTATTTTGAGCTGTAAACACAAAAGGGGCTGTCACACTTTCGTGCAGCAGCCCTTTTGAGTAGCCGGTAGCCGATAGTCAGGATTTACTTTATAAAATATGATGATCTGACAGCTCTGTCTTTTCAGACAGATGAAAGAGTAATTTTAAGTCCGTAGTAAAAAACGTAACAGTAAAAAACCGTTGTAAAGCTTTAAATTTTATGCTTTTACAACGGTTTTGGTATTTGCTTTTCTTATGTTTATAAGGTTTATCCGGCGTTGAGCTTTTTTATACCCCTTTTATTTTTGTATAAGCATCGGCTGCAGCTGGATGCCGTTCATTGCAGCATCAATAGTCTCGCTGAGTCTTTCAAAGTCACATACAACAGAAAACGGCTTGCTTTCCGGATTATCCTGACAAAGAGGAATAAAATAGAAATGCTTGAAATTCATAAGTTCGCCGATATTTTTAGCCGTTAAAGACAGAGCATCGTTTGTTGATACTCCTATAACAACGGGCTTTTTGTTTCTCAGGTGTGATTTTACTGCAAGTGTCACGGGATTATCATAAATACCGTTTTTAAGCTTCGAAAGAGTTGTTGCCGTGCACGGAAGCACAACCATAACATCGGCTAAATTTTTGGGTCCTATCGGCTCGGCTGCCGTAAGTGTTTTTATTACTCCATTACCCGTTATTTCTTCAATTCTGTTTATAAAATCCGCAGCTTTTCCGAATCTCGTATCCGTGTTAGCGCAGTTATATGACATTATCGGCAGAATGTTATTTCCTTGATTTTTAAGCTTTTTAATCTGCATTACAGACTTGTCAAGTGTGCAGAATGAGCCGGTAAGTGCAAAGCCGATGTTGAGCCTTTCGGGCATAATATCAACTCCTAAATAAATCTTTCAATTATTTCTGCAATTTTTTTACCTGCCGAGAAGGGCAGATATTTACCGGGTAAGCCGCCGGCATATATATAGCGTTTATTGAGCCTCTCGAAATCGTTTCTGTCAGCACCGAAAGGATTTGATGCAAGCTCAAAATAAACGGCACTTTCAGATAATGATGAAATTTGCTCAGCGATAAAAACTCTGTCGGGTACTGTGTTTAATATATAATCTTTATCTTTTATATGTTCTGTCAGCTTACTGTAATCTGTTATTTTTAAGCCGGAGCACTCAGCTTCGTTTAATTGCGCTTTGTTCCGTGCACATACGGTAATATCAGGCGTCAGACTCTTAAGTGTCTGTGCCAGTGCTCTGCCTACTCTTCCGAAGCCGGTAATTAAAATCTTTTTGTGAATTATATATTCATCTGTATTTTCAAGCAAAAGCCTTAGAGCAGCCTGCGCCGTAAGATAGGCATTGTAAACAAGAAAGTCCTCATTACAGTTCAGATCGTAATAAATAACATTCTTTTTATCTAAAAGATATTTCAGATTCTTGCTGAAATTACAGCCGAAAACAATATGCTTTTTGTTAATCATATCCGCAATGCTTTGACAGTTTAAGTTTAAGCTGTTGTTTTTACTGAAGATGTTTCCGTTATTATCACAGGTTGGTACCGGCAAAAGTATATATGATGATTGATTTATAACGTCCGATAAATTGTCTTGATTTTCCGTTATTCTTATACAGCTTTTATTATTTTCAGACAAAATATCATAAACGGTATCCAGCCTCTTATCTCCGCCGAGAATGAGAATTACCTTTTCTGTCATAATTAGCAGCTCCCCGATGATGTTATACTGCATTATATGCTGATAAATTTTTCCTGCTAATTTTCGATAAAGTGTTTACTATTTTGAAAAAATGAAATATAATATAGTGAAAATACACGTTTAGGAGCTCTAATATGTTTGAAATAGATAATCTTCTCAAAGAAAAAAAGCGAATTCATTTTATCGGTATCGGCGGAAGCGGAATGTGTCCGCTTGCCGAAATACTTCACTGCTGGGGTTATGAAATCAGTGGTTCGGATAACAACACGGGTGACAATATTGATAAGTTGAGAGGGCTGGGAATTAAAGTAACTCTCGGACAGAAGCCGGAAAATCTCGAAGGAGCCGAAATTATAGTTTACACTGCAGCAATTCTTAAGGATAACCCCGAACTTGTAGCTGCTAAGGAAAGCGGGATTCCTTGCTTTGAAAGAGCAAAGCTTTTCGGCGCAATTACCAGAAGATATTCTCAATGTATCGGTGTAAGCGGAACCCACGGCAAAACGACGGTAACATCTATGCTTACTCAGATTTTTGTTATGGCACAAAAGGACCCGACTGCTGTAATCGGAGGCAGACTTCCTCTTATTGACAGCCACGGTATTGCAGGTAACAGTGAGCTTATGGTTTGTGAGGCCTGCGAATACGGTGCACATTTTCTCGATCTTGCGCCTGATGTTGCTCTGATTCTTAATGTTGATGAGGATCATCTTGAATTCTTCGGCAATCTTGACAATATTATCAAGTGCTTCAGGGACTTCTGTCTTCTTACATCCGGTACGATTATTTATAACGGCGACGATGCTAATACGGTAAGGTCGGTTGAGGGTGTTGACCGTAAAAAAATCACCTTCGGCAGAAACACTTCAAACGATTATTATGCCGAAAACATTACCTATAACCGCGGAGCTTTTGCTGAGTTTGATATTATGAGCAAGGGCGAGAAGCTTACGAGGGTGGCACTCAGGATACCCGGTGAGCATAACATTGTAAACACACTCGGTGCATTTGCCGCCGCTATGGATGCTGGCTGTACGGCAGAGGAATGCAAAGTTGGTATTGAGGCATTTTCGGGTGCCGGCAGGCGCTTCGAGATCCTTGCAGAAATTGACGGCATTACTGTTGCTGACGATTATGCACATCATCCCGAGGAGCTTCGTGTGACCTTAGAATCCGTTATGAAAATGGGATATAAGACTGTCTGGGCGGTTTTTCAGCCTTTTACCTATTCTCGAACAAAAATTTTATTTGAAGATTTTGTAAGAGTGCTGCAGATACCTGACAGATGTGTGATGACTGAAATAATGGGTTCCAGAGAGGTCAATACCTACGGAATTTATACCAAGGAGCTTGCAGACAGAATTCCCGGCAGCGTTTGGTTCAATACCTTTGAGGAGATTTCCGATTACGTACTTGAACATGCCGAAAGCGGTGACATAATATTAACAATGGGCTGCGGAGATATTTATAAGGCTGCAAAAATTATGGTTAATAAGTTAAAGGAAAGATAAATTTTCCATTGAATATTTTTTTTACATCTGTTAAGAATATTAACACGCGGATAAGTCTTGAGCGTTTGTGACTTCTCCGCCACGATTGATGCGGAGAAGTCCTGCTCAACCGTATAGATTACCCGTCGGATAACAATCCGGCGGGATTTTTTTCAAAAAATAAGATCGCCCTTAAGGCGACCTTATTATTCAGCAAACTTTTCTTTAATTTCATTGCTTCTTCCGCAGCTTAACCTTCCTTCGGGACATACACCGTTAAGGAAACAGCTCGGTCCGTATAGCTTAAACAGTGCAGGGTAAATTTTTCTGAGCTTAAATAGAAAATCGTTTGCAAACTCCTGAATTTCCCATTGAGCTCTCGTGCATGAGCGTAAGCGGAAGAATAAGAGCATTTCCCGTGCGTTCATTGTTGTAACAATATCAAGTGTGGAACCGCTGAGAACACAGTATATAAGCTCGTTTTCAGTGTATCCGTTATTTCTGAGTTCGGTATAAAGAGCTGACATTCTGTCAAAGCTTTCTTTATATATTTTTTCAATCTCAGCATCAGCCTTGACAGTTTCGGGCAAAACATAATCGTTACGTCTGGCTTTTATAAGGTCCGGTATACAGATACTCTGAATTCTATGCCTTGCAAAATGTGTAAGGCAAGCAAGGGATACGCGGTTGAATCGCACAGTAACACACAGACTTTCCAACGCTCTCGGGCGTGAGCTTTTTATGAGAGATGTAAGTATTTTATTTATATTTTCCTCGCGGCTGACTATTGTCTCAATTTCGTCAGGCGAAAAGTTATATTTTTCAATAAGGTGAGCACGGCATATATTTTTATCTCCGTCTGAGGTATAAGAAAGAATCTCACAAAGATCTTCCGGAATGCTATCTTCTTTTCCTTCAAAATCGATGTCGGTCACATCATTATATTTTTTTGCCTTCAGTTCAAAATCAACGAAAAGACCGGGAGCGGTTTCACGTGCCTGCGAGAGAAGAGATAAACCTAAATCATATATCTCTTTAATTCTGCTGCCTCTGCCATACAGCATAGCATTGAGAACGTTGATAAGCTCTCTGCCGTTGAGTGAGCAGTAAAAATTACTGTAAAAGCAGTAGGGGAGAACAAATCTTGCATCCTCTTTAGGTATTCCCGATTCAGTAAGCTTTACGTAAGAGTTGAAAAGGTGTTCCATTGTTTCCGTGTAAAGAAGCTTATCTGAATCATTCATGAATTCGGGAACATAGTAGCCGCAATCGGAAAAGTCAACATATCTTCTTGATTTTACAGTGAAGGATGCCAGTCTGAACTCAATCATAAACTGCTCAACAACAACACTCACGTTTTCAAATGCAAGATTAAAGAATATATGCTCAATAGTAGAGGTGTGACCCGAGCGGGTAACCTTTCCGATAAGCGATGAATTTTTCTCTTCATCGTGGCTTCTCTCAAATATTTCGAGGGCAGTACCGTTCTGTGTTGATATTCTGCCTGAGGCGGCACAGACATCCTGAGTGCAGTTGGTAACACCGATAATATGTATTCCGTTTTCTGCCATAATAACACATCCTTTAATAATTTATATAATTGTAGAGTAAAATTGCTGTTTTGTCAATCTTACACAAGTAAAAGAATATAAAAAAATATTCAAAAACCATTGAATAAAATTTAAAAAGTTGATATAATCATATGGATTATAAAAATGGGGGTAGTGTGTAATGATTAAAAGAAATGTTGATATGACTGAATCTGTTAAAATAAATATGCGCGGCGGTGACGGACAGGTGGTAGTCCGCGAGGTTTTAGATAAGGGCGAATATAAAGGCTCTTCACGTCTTGTAGCAGAAATAATTCTTGAACCCGGTTGTTCAATCGGCGGTCATGTGCATGAAAACGAAGAAGAAATATTTTATATTATGGACGGAACCGCAACCTACGATGATAACGGCATTACAGAGATTCTTCACAAGGGAGACAGCTGTGTTTGCCTTTCAGGTCAGAAGCACTCAATTGCAAACAGAGAAGCTGAGGGAACCCTTAGGGTTTTTGCTGTAATTCTTACTCACTGATTTCCGGGAGATATATTTATGGGTAAAATGATTGTTATAGAAGGCCTTGACGGAAGCGGAAAATCTACTCAGGCTGAGCTTCTTAAAGATTGGCTTGTAAATGAGGGATATAAAACCTTCACACTTGATCTTCCTTATTACAGCGATCCTTCAAGCACACTTGTTAAAATGTACCTAAGCGGAGAACTCGGTGACAAGCCTTCAGATGTTAATGCATACGCAGCCTCCACTTTTTATGCTGTAGACAGATACGCAAGCTATAAAAAGCATTGGGAAAAGGAATATAATTCCGAAAAAATTACTGTTGCCAACAGATACACAACCTCAAACGCTTCACATCAGATGACTAAGCTGGACGAATCCGAATGGGACAGCTATCTCGACTGGCTGTTTGAATTTGAATATAAAAAGCTCGGTATTCCCGAGCCTGATCTTGTTATTTATCTAGATATGCCCGTTGAAATTTCTCAGAAGCTTCTTTCAAAGAGATACAACGGTGACGAAAATAAAAAAGATGTTCATGAAAGAGATGTGCAGTATCTCGTTTCCTGCTATAAGGCTGCTCATTATGCGGCAGAAAAGCTTGGCTGGACTGTTATTTGTTGCGGTAAGGACGGAGAGCCGCTGTCTCTTGATGAAATATCACAGTGTGTAACACAAACTGTAAAAAGGAAGCTTCTTAGTAATGATTGATTTTCGTAATCCGGAACTCTGCGATGAAAAATGGATAAAAGAACGTATTTCTCACTTGGTAATTCCTACCTGTGAATACTCCTTCGGCAATATATTTTCATACACTGCCGTTATGGATATTAAAGTAGCTGATTGCTGTGGCTGTCTTGTCACAAAATGCACACTTGCCGACGGTTTTGTTGAATATTGTTTTCCCGTGGGCGGCGGTGACGTTGAAGGGGCTCTTAGCGAAATTGTTGAGGACGGTATGAATCTCGGTATCATTTTCGGTATATTCGGTATGAATGAGGATAATGCCGATATGTTAGGCAGACTCTTTCCTGATGTATTTGATATCAGATATGAAAGATCAATGTGCGATTATTTCTATCTCAGCGATGACCTTATAAATCTTAAAGGCAAAAAATATCAGCCGAAGAGAAATCATATATCTTTTTTTGAAAAGAATTTTAGCAGTCTGTATGAAAGTATTAACCGCAGTAACATTCCCGAATGCATTTCTATGGCTGAAAAATGGCTTGAACTCAGTCGGCACGAGGATAAAGAGCCACTTATAAACGAGCTGAGGATTATTAAAAAAGCCTTTGAACATTATGAACAACTCGGCTTTAAAGGCGGACTTTTGCGTGTTGACGGTCAGGTTGTGGCTTTTACAATGGGAGAAAAGCTTACGGATGATGTTTTTTGCGTTCATTTTGAAAAAGCATTTACTCATATCAGAGGCGCATACCCTATGATTAACCGTGAATTTGTTAAAAATGAGTTGTCTTCATTCAAATATATAAACCGTGAAGACGATACCGGAGCGGAAAACTTAAGAAAGGCAAAGCTATCGTATTATCCTGTATTTTTAGCAGATAAATATGAAGCAACCTGCAGATAATGATTATAGGTGTCAACAGAGAATATAAAGAAGATCTTATCAGTCTCTGGCACAATGTCTTCGGCGATGACAGAGAATATATTGAGTTGCTGTTTCCTGAAAAGGGCAATATTTGTAATATATTTGCGATTTTGGAAAATGATACTGTTTGCTCTGTGCTGTATCTTCTTGACTGCACTGTTGATATTGATAATAACGAATTTGAGGGCAAATATCTTTATGCGGCAGCAACCGATAAAAAATACCGTAAAAGGGGATTTATGGCACTGCTGATAGAGGAAGCTCAGAAATACTGTAAAGATAACGGCTTTGATTTCATATCGCTTGTACCGGCTAATGAACAGCTTTATTCTTATTACGGTAAATTCGGCTTCGAATCGAAAATGTGCAGATATAAGGAAACCAAGCAGATTACTTTGTGCGATGCAACTGAAATCAGCGGTGAAAAATATTTTGCAGAAAGAAAAAAGAGGCTCAAAAACACCTTCAATTTCAGCGGTGACAGTGTTGACTATGCTGTTTCGTGCCTTAAATATTCCGGATTAAGGTTTTATAAAAGCAGTGAGGATATAATTTATCTTTCAGACGGTGATATCAAAGATTCTGAAGAAATTCTGAAAGCGGATGCTTCTTTTCATCCTTCAGATGCCGAAAAATACGGAATGATTTATCCTATAAACTGTAAATTAAAAGCTTTGCTAAAAGATAATACTGTATATATGAATATTGCGCTTGATTAAGCGGTTACGGAGGTAAAAAATTATGGTATATTGTTTTCTTGCTGACGGCTTTGAGGAAATTGAAGCTATAGCACCAATTGATATTTTAAGGCGTGCAGATATTTTTGTAACTACAGTCGGAGTTACCGGCAAAACTGTAGCAGGCAGACACGGAATAGATGTCATTGCAGATGTTGAAGCAGAATGTCTTGACGGCTGTGACAATATCGAGGCTATAATTCTTCCGGGTGGCTTACCCGGTGCCACAAATCTTGAGGCATCAGATAAGGTGCAGCAGATAATTGACAAAGCAAACAATAACGGTGCACTGATTTGTGCAATATGCGCTGCTCCACAGATATTAGGTCATAAGGGACTTCTTGAAGGTAAGTGTGCCATTGCATATCCCGGCTTTGAAAAAGAGCTCAGAGGAGCAAAAATCAGTGACGAACACGTAGTTACAGACGGTAATTTTATCACAGCCAAGGGCGCAGGCGTCGCACTTGATTTCGGTCTTGCTATCGTTTCCGCTTTAAAAGGTGTGGAACTCAGTGACAGCATCAGAGAATCAATTCAGATGAAATGATTAAGAAACAGTTAAGACAAAAATACAGAAATATACGTTCATCGGTATCAGATGCTTTGACTAAAAGCGAATTGATATCCGCCAGACTCACGGAAAGTTATTTATATAAACAGCATAATAAAATTTTTCTTTATTATCCGTCGGGCCGCGAGGTTTCAACGGTTAGTATTGCCGAAAAAGCGTTTGCTGACGGAAAGATGGTTGCATTCCCGAAATGTCTTGACAGAAAAGGTACTATGGAGTTCAGATTTATCAACTCGTTTTCGGACCTGGAGGAAGGAATGTTCGGTATTATGGAGCCGGACAGTGTATGCTGCGGGTATGCTGTTCCCGACAGTGATACCCTGATAGTTGTTCCTGCTCTTGCTTTTGATATGAACGGCAACAGACTCGGCTACGGTGGCGGCTACTATGACAGATATCTTTCACAATACGACTGTTGCAGTGTCGGGCTTGCATACAGTGAATGTATATGTAACCGCTTGCCGACTGAAGAATACGATGTAAAAATCAACTGTCTTATCAGTGATACTAATATATTATATTTCAACACAGTTAAGGAGGAATAATTATGGATGACCGTTTTCACAATGAAAAAATAAATTCAAACGGCGGATTCCCCGACTCCGACTATTCAGTTAAAAATCTATCGTTAGGCGATTTCAGTGTGAACATTGATTCCGATAACGGAATCAGCGGCAATACACCTGCACCGTCACCTAAAAAGTTTGAGGTACATATACCTGACTATGACGTTGATTCTTTGTTTGATGCGTCTGTACCTCAGACAAAAGCGCGCCCTGCTGCTCAGCAGAGAAAAGCCGCTCCCGGTACGCCTGTCAGAAGAACAAGACCTGCAAACGCTCCCGCTAAAGGTAATTCAAAGGCTGTAAAAAACGGCAGTTCATCTGCTTCAAAGACGAAGCCCGCAAAGAAGCAGATAAGTGCACAGCAGTATAAGAAGGCCGCAAGAAGATATGATATTATCAAAAATCTTCTTGTTTCGTGCGTGTGTATTATTTTCATATCGATAATTGTTGCAGCGGTTTCAACGGTTGCACTCGGATTTATGAACGATATCCTTGTTATCAGTGATGATACTGAATATTCGGCAGTTGTCGAGATACCCGAGGGAGCAACCTACGACGAGGTTTTTGATATATTGTGCGATAAAGGCCTTGTCAGACAGCCATTCCTCACAGATTTCTTCTTAAGGTTCAGACACTACGATCAGATTGAGTATACAGATAATGAGACGGGCGAGTTAAAGACAAAAATTATCGAGTACGAGCCCGGTATGTACTATCTCAATTATTCGGACGGCATTGAAAATATGATAGAAAGCATAATGGTTAAAAACAATTATGCAAAGGATACTGTACGACTTACTTTCCCTGAGGGCTGGACAATTGCACAGATTTTTGAAAAAATTGAAAAATATGAGGTATGTACAGCCGAAAAGCTCTACGCTAACCTCGATATAGTAGGTGAGCAATACAGCTTTATCAAGGAAATTGAAAAGGACGGCAGTCGTTATCTCACCTGCGAGGGTTATCTGTTTCCCGATACCTACGATTTCTTTATTGATGAGTCGCCAAGCTCAGTGCTTAAAAAGCTTTTCAATAACTTTGAAAGCCGCTGGTCTGACGATTACGACGAAAGACTTAAAGAACTCGGTATGACAAAGGATGAAATTATCATAATAGCTTCAATAATTCAGCGCGAAGCTAAGGATGGCTCGCAGATGAAGGATATTTCGTCTGTAATCCATAACAGACTTAATGACAGTTCAACCTATCCGAGACTTGAGATGAATTCTACTTCTGACTATATTCTCAGCCTCAACGCAATGAATATGTTTTCATCACAGTCATATTTCACTCTTTATTACAACAAATACTACACCTACGATATTATCGGTTATCCTCCCGGTCCTATCTGTAATCCCGGAAAAACAGCAATAAACGCTGCTCTTTATCCCTCTGACACTGATTATTATTTCTTCTGTCACGATAAATCCGGTAACGTTTATTATGCTACTACCGATGAACAGCATGAACTTAACAAATTAGAGGCAAATTTATGATAAATAATATTAAAAAGCCCGAGCTTCTTGCTCCTGCCGGCGATATGGAAAGGCTTATTGCCGCAGTAAGATTCGGTGCTGATGCGGTTTATCTCGGCGGTACTGTATTCGGTATGAGGGCAGGTCCTGCAAATTTCACAGACGAGCAGCTTCACGAGGCGGTTGCTTATGCTCACAGACACGGCGTTAAGGTTTATCTGACGTGTAACGTTTTGCCCCGAAGCAATGAGCTTGAGCATTTACCGACTTTCCTTATAAACGCAAAAAAAGCAGGTGTTGATGCTTTTATAATATCAGATCTCGGTGTGCTTGAATATGCAAAAAAATATGCACCCGAGGTTGAAATACACATCTCGACACAAACAGGCATTGTAAACTACGCCGCCGCAAATGCTTTTTATAATTTGGGCGCAAAGCGTGCCGTTACAGCCCGTGAGCTCAGTATGGAAGAAATCCGTATTCTAAGAAAGAATATCCCCGATGATATGGATATTGAGTGCTTTGTTCACGGCGCAATGTGCGTTTCATTTTCAGGAAGATGTCTGATATCTAATTACCTTGTAAACCGAGATGCCAACAGGGGAGAATGTGCTCAGCCCTGCCGTTGGAATTACCGTCTGGTAGAAGAAAAAAGACCCGGACAGTATTTCCCTGTCGGTGAGGACGAGGGAGGTACATACATTCTTAATTCGAAGGATATGTGCATGATAGAGCATATACCTGAAATGATCGATGCTGGAATTACAAGCTTTAAAATTGAAGGTAGAGCAAAGTCGGCATATTATGTTGCAGTTGTAACAAACGCTTACAGAATTGCCATTGATGAATATTTTGCCAACCCGTCTGCTGATTTCAGACCGTCACAGTGGCTTGTTGATGAAATGAAAAAAATCAGCTACAGAGATTACTGCACCGGATTTTTCTACGGTGATCCTGCATCTGATGCTCAGATAAGTTACAAGGGTGGTTATAACCGTGAATGGGATGTTATGGCTATCGTTGACAAGTGGGAAAACGGTATAGCTTACTGCACCCAGAGAAACAGATTTTTTGAGGGCGACGAGCTTGAAGTAATGACAAGGGGTATCAAGCCCTTTACAGTAAAAGCTAACGCTCTGAGAGACTCCGAGGGCGCTGTTATTCAAAGTACAAGCCATCCGATGATGAAGTTCAGCTTTGAGTGCGGCACAATTCTTGAGAAAAACGCTATACTCAGAAAAGAGCGTTCAGAACCCGAAAGGGTTATCATTTAACTAAACGGAGGTGTAAATATGGCAGCTAAATATACTGTTTCACTTGCTAAAATAATCAAGGAATTGCAGTTTGATGTGCTTTACATGCCTAAAGATCCGTCAGATATACTGATTTCGTCTCTCGATGTGCACAGACCCGGCCTTGTTCTTGCCGGCTTCGATGACTTTTTTGACAGTGCACGTGTTAACTTTTTGGGTAAGGCTGAGGTTGAGTATATAAACAGGTTTGAAAGAGCGGAGAGATATGAAAAGGTTGATAAATATTTATCAAAATCTCCTGCATGTATTGTTGTTTCGCGCAACCTTGATTGCCCTGATGCAGTTTCAGAGCTTGCGGTTAAACACGGTGTTCCTGTTCTTAAGACGACTGAAACAACATCAAGAGCAATGGCTGCAACAATATCATATCTTAATATTGAGCTTGCTGAAAGAATTACGCGTCACGGTGTTTTTGTCGAGGTATACGGTGAAGGCGTGCTTATACTTGGCGACAGCGGTGTAGGCAAGAGCGAAGCAGCTGTTGAGCTTATTAAGCGAGGTCACAGACTTATAGCTGACGATGCTGTTGAAATAAAAAAGACAAGCTCCAGAACAATAGTCGGCTCAGCACCGGATAATATCAGACACTTTATTGAGCTCAGAGGTATCGGTATTATAAATGCACGCCGTATTTTCGGTATGGGCGCAGTAAAGCTGAACGAAAAAATTGATATGGTTATACAGCTGGAGCCATGGGACAGCGATAAGGTATATGACAGAATGGGCATTGAAAATGAATATACCGAAATTCTCGGTATAAGAGTTCCTTATACCTGTGTACCCGTAAAACCGGGTCGTAATCTTGCGGTAATTATTGAAATTGCTGCAATGAATAACAGACAGAAGAAGATGGGCTATAATGCTGCCCGTGAGCTAATGCATAATCTCGGTATGGATGATGCAATAACTCCCCGGGAAGATGAAATCAAGCTTTGGGGTAATTTTTAAAGAGGTGAATAAAATGTATAAAATTGGTGTTGATTTAGGCGGAACAAATATTGCGGTTGGTGTAATTAACGATCAGTATGAAATTATCGGACTCGGTAAGGCAAAAACAAACGCACCGAGACCTGCGGAAGAAATCTTTGAAGACATTGTAAAGTGTATTTATGCAGCGGTTAAGGATGCAGGCATATCGGTTTCCGATATTGAATCCGTAGGTATCGGTACACCGGGTTCGGTAGACAAGGAAAACGGCATTATAATGTATGCAAATAACCTTGGTTTTCTTAACGTTCCTGCGGTTAAGTACATCAATAAGGCTTTTCCTGATGTAAAGGTTTATATTGAAAACGATGCCAATGCCGCAGCTCTCGGCGAGGCACTTGCAGGCTGCGGTAAGGGTAAAAAAAGCTTTATAGCAATTACACTCGGCACGGGTGTAGGCAGCGGAATTGTTCTTGACGGCAAGCTTCTTACAGGATGTAACGATGCGGGCGGTGAGCTTGGCCATATGAGTATCAGATTTGACGGTGAGCCCTGTAACTGCGGACGTGTAGGCTGTTGGGAAAGATATGCGTCAGCAACGGCACTTGTGAATCAGACAAAGGCTGCTATGCTTGAGCATAAGGACAGTAAGATGTGGGAACTTTGCGGCGGTAATATTGAAAACGCAGGCGGCAGAACTGCCTTTGACGGTATGCGTGCCGGTGACAAGTACGCTAAGGAGGTCTGTGATAATTACATATATTACGTTGCAGTCGGCACTGCTAATGTAATCAATGCCTTCCAGCCGGATATGCTTTGCTTCGGCGGCGGTATCTGTAACGAAGGTGACACACTTCTTAAGCCTATTGAAAAACATGTTGCACAGATGAGATATTCAAAAAATCACGAGGTTCAGACTGTGCTTTGCAGAGCTACACTCGGCAACGACGCCGGTATTATCGGTGCTGCGCTTGTTGAATATTGATTCGGAGGGTTCTCTTTTGAATGAGCTTCTAAGGTTACTTGACAGCAGTAACGTAAAATATTTATTGAACGAGCCTATGAAAAACCACACCACCTTTAAAACCGGTGGTGCTGCCGAGCTTTTTGTTATACCTAACGGCAATGATGAACTTTCCTCTGTGCTTATTGAGTGCAGTAATCTCGGACTTGTGCCGTTTATTCTCGGCAACGGCAGCAATCTTCTTATAAGTGATGACGGCATTAAGGGACGACCGGTTATTTTTATAGGCAAAGGCTTTGATTACATCAAAAAGCTTGATGAAGAAACGCTTGAAATAGGTGCGGGTACCAATCTTACGGCAGCCTGCCGTTTTGCGCTTAATGAAAGCCTCAGCGGTATGGAATTTGCATTCGGAATTCCGGGCTCCTGCGGCGGTGCCGCCTTTATGAATGCAGGTGCTTACGGCGGAGAGATGAAGGATATACTTATACGCGTTAATCACATTGATATGAACGGAAACATCGGATGCTTCGAGGGCGACGGTCTTGACCTGTCCTACCGCCACAGCGTATATTCCGACGGTGGCTATGTTATAACTTCAATTGTCGTTAAGCTGAAAAAGGGCTGTTATGATGAGATTGAAGCAGAAATGAAAGAGCTTATTGGCAGGCGCAAGGATAAGCAGCCGCTTGAATATCCGAGCGCAGGCAGTGTATTCAAACGCCCCGAGGGCTATTTTGCGGGCTCTCTTATTGAGCAGTGCAACCTTAAGGGTAAAAGAATAGGCGGAGCTATGGTGAGTGAAAAGCACGCCGGCTTCATTATAAATTATGATAATGCAACAACAAGCGACGTTGTAAATCTGATACATCACTGTCAGAACGTTGTTAAAGAAAATTTCGGCGTTGAGCTTGAAACAGAGATAAAAATCGTTAGTTGATTTTCAGGAGGGCAGACAATGTCTTTTTCGTCAAAGATTAAAGATGAATTGATTAAAATTGATAATATGCCCGAGTGCTGTGTTCACGCAATGGCTTACGGTATGCTTCTTTTTGGCAGGAGCTTCAGCTCGGGTGCAATTTCTCTGATGACAGACAACGGCAATGTTGCGCAGAAATATATGTCTGCAACAGAAAAAGCCAGCGGAATTCTGCCTGAATGCTCAGTTTCCGAAGCCGGAAAGTATACCCTTGACATCGCGGACGCAGAAGATAGAATGCGTGTCTTATCAAAGTTTTCAATGAGCGGCAGAGAGCGAACGCTTCGAATCGACAGGGGTAATCTTATTAACGAAACAGTTAATGAGGAAGAAAGCCTCAGCTGTTGCGACGGTGCATTTTTAAGAGGTGCCTTTCTTTCCTGCGGTACGGCAAGCGACCCTAACAAAAGCTATCATATTGAGTTTGTTGTTCCCTTCAAAACACTTAGTATGGATTTACTTAAAATGCTTACTGACTACGGACTGAAAGCGAAGCATATGGTCAGAAGATATGTAAACGTTATTTACATAAAAGACAGTGAAAGCATAGAGGATTTACTGACGATTATGGGTGCCTGCAACAGCGCTATGGAGATTATGAATATAAAAATATATAAGGATATCCGTAATCTGACAAACAGACGCAATAATTTTGAAAACGCTAATTTTTCAAGAACCGTTGATGCTGCATACGATCAGCTGCACGCAATTATGTTGCTTGAAGAAAAGGGCATTATACCTTCTCTTGACGGTGATCTCAGACAAATTGCAGAGCTGAGATTGGAGCATCCCGATTCAAGCTTGAGCGAGCTCGGTGAGCTCTGTGAACCGAAAATGAGCCGCTCGGCGGTAAATTACAGACTTAAAAGACTTATTTCACTTAGTGATGAAATAAGAAACGGCGACAAAAACGACTCTACGGAGGCATAATTTTGGATAAAAACTATTTTATTTCGCAAGATGAACTGTTAAAGCAAAAAGAGTATACCCGGCTTGTAAAAACTGTTTTATTATCACGCTTCTGTGACACTCCCAAGGCATTTGTTCACACCTACGGCTGTCAGGGTAATGTTTCTGACGGTGAAAAGCTCAAGGGGATGCTTGAAGAAATGGGTTACGAGCTTACTGATGATCTGAACAGTGCATCGTTAATTTTATATAACACCTGTGCAATACGTGAGCACGCTGAGGATAGAGTTTTTGGTAACGTAGGTGCACTCAAGCAGTTAAAAAAGGCAAATCCGGAGCTGATTATCGGTCTGTGCGGATGTATGACACAGCAGGAGCATATAGCTGAAAAGTTTTATAAAAGCTATCCTTTTGTTAATCTGCTTTTCGGAACGCACGCTTCACACAGACTGCCCGAATTTCTATACAGATGCCTTTGCACGGGTAAAAGAGTATTTGATAACACTGTCTGCGACGGTAATATAGCGGAGAGCTTACCTGTTCACCGCGACAGCACCTTCAGAGCATGGATACCGATAATGTACGGCTGTAACAATTTCTGTTCATACTGTATTGTACCTTACGTCAGAGGAAGAGAAAGAAGCAGAAAATTTGAAGATATAATTTCTGAAGTTAGGGATGTTGTTTCGCAGGGATATAAAGAAATTACCCTTCTCGGTCAGAATGTCAATTCATATAACAAAAATGAAGCTTCCGAACTGAGATTTCCGGCACTTTTAAGGGCAATAAATGAAATTGAAGGCGATTTTATTATACGCTTTATGACTTCACACCCCCGTGACTGTACCTATGAGCTCATTGACGCTATGGCAGAGTGCGATAAGGTGGCAAAGCATCTGCATCTGCCCTTCCAGTCCGGCAACGACAGAGTGCTCAAAGAAATGAACAGACATTACGACAGAGCGAAATATCTTCAGCTTATAGATTATGCTTATGAGCGTATGCCGGAGCTCTCTGTTACAAGTGACGTAATCGTTGGCTTTCCCGGCGAGACTTATGATGAATTTAAAGATACGCTTTCGCTTATTGAATATGTAAAATATACCTCTCTGTTTACCTTTATTTTCTCACCGAGAAAAGGAACCAAGGCTTTTGATATGGAGGACTCTGTTTCCAGAGAAGAAAAGGGCAGATGGTTCAAGGAGCTTACAGATCTTCAGGAAAAAATAGCGGCTGCACGTACTGCGGATATGAAGGGTAAGGTATATCGGGTTCTAGTTGAAGGCAAAAGTAAAACCGATGGTATGCTTTCAGGCAGAACGCAGGGGAATGTAATTATTGAATTTTTGGGCGATGAGGGTCTGATCGGCGAATTCGCCCACGTAAAGGTAACCAATCCCAGAACTTGGGTTGTTTACGGTGAAACAGTATAATTTTACTCTGTTGAGTAGCTATTATAAATATATTTTAAGGAGTACAGAATAATGGACATCATTAAACTCACACGTGAACTCGGTGCTGCAATTCAGCAGGACGAGCGTTATCTTGCATTCACAAAGGCAAGAGAGGAAAACGAAAAGGATTCAGAGCTTAACGATCTTATGGGTCAGATTCAGATGGTTCAGATGAACTATCAGATGGAAGCAAGCAAAGAAGAGCCCGATTCAGCTAAAATGCAGGCTTTTGAAGAGGAGTTCAATACTCTTTACACAAAGTTTATGGCAAACGGCAAAATGCAGGCTTATGATGCAGCAAGAACTGAGGTTGACGAAATGATGAACTACATCATGCAGATTCTCAGCCTTTGCGTTAACGGCGCTGACCCTGCTACCTGCGAGCCTGAAAAGCACGACCACGAATGCGGTGGCTCATGTTCATCCTGCAGCGGTTGCCACTAATATCTCATTGAGATAAAAATCAAGGAATTATATCAGGAGGAAAGCAGTATGTCTGAGATGACACCTATGATGCTTCAATATTTTGAAATTAAAAAGGAATATCCGGACACGATACTGTTTTTCCGCCTGGGTGATTTCTATGAAATGTTTTTTGATGATGCGAAAACAGCTTCATCAGTGCTTGAGCTCACTCTTACGGGCAGAGCCTGCGGCAACGGTGAAAAAGCACCTATGTGCGGCGTGCCTTTTCATTCTGCAGACAACTATATTGCAAAGCTTGTTGCCAACGGCTATAAGGTTGCTATATGTGAGCAGGTTGAGGACCCTGCAACGGCAAAGGGTCTCGTAAGACGCGATGTCGTAAGAATCATTACAAAGGGTTCGGTTATTGAAAACAATATGCTTGATGAAGGCAAAAATAACTATCTTACCGCTGTTTTTACTGATAAAGACGGCGCAGGTGTTTGTTTTGCTGACGTGTCAACGGGTGCAGTTAATCTTACTGCGTTTTCAGCTAAGGATAAAATACAGTCAGCTGTTATTAACGAGCTCGGTGTATTCAATCCCAGCGAAATTATTCTTAATGTAGCTTCCGCCAAGGATAAGCAGATTTCAGAGTTTATCAATACAAAAATGTCGGCAAGCTGCGAAGTACCCCCGGACAGTTATTTTGAGCTTAACGGCTGTCTTGAGGAGTGCTTAAGCCATTTCGGAAGTGAAAAAATCGATTCATACAATCTGAAAAGTACACCCCATGCTGTTATTGCTCTGGGCGTGACACTCAGATATCTTAAAAACGTACAGAAAAATAATCTTGAAAATATCAGAGATATAAACATTTATGCTGACAGTCAGTTTATGAAAATCAGCTATGCCACAAAGCGAGACCTTGAAATTACGGAAACCATGAGAAGCCGTGAAAAAAGAGGCTCACTATTATGGGTGCTTGACAAGACCAAGACCTCTATGGGCAGACGTCTTATAAGAAGCTGGCTTGAAAAGCCTCTTATCAACTATACACAGATAACAAAACGTCATAATGCCGTTGCAGAGCTTTACGACAACAGTATTAAGCTTTCAGAACTTACACAGTCACTCGGCGGTATTTATGATATTGAGCGTCTTCTTACGAGGGTTGTTTATTCAACGGCCAACGCAAAGGATCTCAACAGCTTAAAACAGACAATAACCAGCCTTCCTTCGGTGAAGACTCTTCTTGCCGATTCATCATCAGCGTATCTCAGACAGCAATACGCTTCACTTGATTTGCTTGAGGATATCTATAATCTTATTGATTCCTCAATCGACGAAGAGGCACCCTTCAGCATAAGAGAGGGCGATATAATAAAAGACGGCTTCAACGATGAGCTCGACACTCTCAGAGATATACAGAACAACGGCAAGAAATATATTGCTGAAATTGAAGCAAGAGAAAAAGAAAAAACAGGTATTCCAAAGCTAAAAATAGGATATAACAGAGTTTTCGGTTATTATATTGAGGTTACAAACTCATATAAAGAGCTTGTCCCCGAGGACTATATAAGAAAGCAGACCCTTGCCAATTGTGAAAGATACATAACACAGGAGCTCAAAGAGCTTGAAAGCAAGGTTCTCGGTGCCCAGGAAAGAATAGTAAAGCTTGAATATGAAATTTTCTGCCAGATAAGAAATTGCGTTGCAGAGGAATTTAACAGAATTCAGTCTACCGCTCAGGCTATTGCCGTAATCGATGTTTTATGTTCATTTGCAAATGTAGCTGTTAACAACAATTATGTTTGCCCCACAATAGTCGAAGGGGATACAATTGACATAACCGACGGCAGACATCCGGTTGTTGAAGCAATGCTTGGCGATATGCCCTTTGTGCCTAATGATACTAAGCTTGATTGCAATGAAAACCGATGCGCAATTATCACCGGACCGAATATGGCGGGTAAATCTACCTATATGCGTCAGGTAGCACTTATTTGTCTTATGGCGCAGGTCGGCTCTTTTGTACCTGCTAAAAGTGCAAGACTTTCTGTTGTAGACAGTATTTTCACACGAATAGGTGCCTCTGACGACCTGGCATCGGGTCAATCAACCTTTATGGTTGAAATGAACGAGGTTTCAACAATTATCAAAAATGCGGGTAAGCATTCTCTTATTATACTTGATGAGGTCGGCAGAGGTACCTCTACCTTTGACGGTATGAGTATTGCAAGAGCAGTGCTTGAATACATAGTTGACAAAAGGAAAATTGGTGCTAAAACTCTTTTCTCAACTCATTATCATGAGCTTACAGAGCTTGAAAATCAGCTTGATGGCGTAAAAAACTATAATATTTCAGTTAAAAAGAGGGGAGATTCCATAACCTTCCTCAGACGTATAGTGCGCGGCTGTGCCGACGGAAGCTACGGCCTTGAGGTTGCAAAGCTCGCAGGAATTCCTTCATCTGTAATTTCAAGAGCAAGGCTTATACTTACTGAGCTTGAAAACAACACTCCTGATCACCGCACAGTTATGAACGCTATTGAAGCGACCGATGAGAGTGACCTGCAGATTTCTTTACAGTCTACTCTTGATGATGAGCTTATTGATTCTATAAAAAATATTGATGTAAATACATTGACGCCCTTAGAGGCGCTCACAACCCTTCACGAGCTTGTAAAAAAAGCAAGAGGGGAATAAACATAAGGATGTGATGACTTTATGGCAAAAATCAATATACTTCCAAAACATATAGCTGAATTGATAGCAGCCGGTGAAGTTGTCGAAAGACCCGCTTCCGTTGTCAAGGAGCTTATGGAAAACTCAATTGATGCAGGAGCAACAGCAATTACTCTTGAAATTAAAAACGGCGGTGTAACTTATATAAGAATTACCGATAACGGCTGCGGCATTGACAAAGAGGATGTTCCCAACGCTTTTTTAAGCCACGCAACCAGCAAAATCAAAAATGAAGAGGATCTGAATTCCATCTTTACACTCGGCTTCAGAGGCGAGGCCCTTGCTTCAATTGCTGCCGTATCAAGAACCGAGGTTTTAACAAAAAGTATAAACCAGGACAGCGGTACAGCTTATGCTGTCAGCGGCGGAACACAGATGAAATATGAGACTGCAGGCTGTCCCGACGGTACAACAATAATTGTAAGAGACTTATTTTATAACACACCTGCAAGAATGAAGTTTCTTAAGAAAGATGTTTCCGAAGCTAACGCTGTTGCAGAGGTTGTAGACAGAATCGCTCTGTCTCACCCGGAAATCAGCATAAGATTCATCCGTGAAGGCAAGCAGGCTTTGATAACTCCCGGTGACGGCAAGCTTATTTCCGCTATATATTCTATTTTCGGCAGAGCCTTTGCCGACTCTCTTCTACCCGTGGATTATGAGCTTGACGGCATAAAGGTGCAGGGCTATACTTGTAAGCCTCACTCTGCGCGCCCTTCACGCTCAATGCAGTATTTTTACCTCAACAACAGATATATCAAATCACGTTCATGCATAGCGTCTATGGAGAACGCTTACAAGAATTCTGTTATGGTTGGTAAATTCCCAAGCTGTGTTCTCAATATTACGGTTCCGCCTCACACTGTTGATGTAAATGTACATCCGGCAAAAACTGAGGTACGCTTCAGCGACGAAAGAAGAGTATCTTCCGCTGTATATTATGCAGTAAAGAGCGCTATTGAAGAGCTTGACAGAGCACCTCAGGTTGATCTTGCAAGGCTCAATAAGCTCACTCAGAAAGCTGCACCCGAAGCTGTTCAGATTACTATGCAGGAGGTCAGTCAGCCTTCACAGGCTCCGGCAGCTGTTCTTAAACAGCCTGTGAAAATTGAGCCGAAGGCAAAGAATTATACAAAGAATTCACCACGGGATTTCTGGAACAAAATGACCTCAGCTGAATTTCAGAAATCCGTATCTTCAACAGAAGTTGAAAACCCGTTCATTGCACAGAAGGACGAGCCTGACCTTGTAAGCTCATTTAAAAAGAAATCACAGTCTGTGCCTGCAACACCACATAAAACACAAACAGCGTCAGCAAATGCGGAAATAATCCCCGAACCCTCAAATGCCGATGAGATGAAAAAAGCGGCAAATGCTTCTGTAGCTGTAAGAAATACTGTTTCTGAAGCTGTTTCTGAAAAGGCGATTGAATTCAATGCCATTAAGGAAAAGGATTTACCTCCCAAGCCATTGAGATTACTCGGAGAAGCCTTTAAAACATATATAATATGCGAATATGACGGTAAGCTTTGTCTTATTGACAAGCACGCCGCACATGAAAGAATAATTTATAACAGACTCAGAAAAAACGCTGAAGAAAACATTTCCTCTCAGGTTCTTCTTTCACCTGTTACCGTTACCCTCAGCAAAAGCGAATATGACATTGTAATTTCTAACCTCGATGTTTTTGCAAAGGCAGGCTATCTTGTTGAGGATTTCGGCACAGGCGTTGTTGTGGTCAGAGAGTGTCCGATGCTTATTTCTTCTGATGAAATTGAAGATACCGTTATCGAAACGGCACGTTATCTTTCTGAAAACCGTACAAATACAGAGCCTGAAAAAATAGACAGAATTTACCATACGGCTGCTTGCAAGGCGGCAATAAAGGCAGGATACAAGAACTCAACTGCTGAAATGAAGGTTCTTGCCGAGCAGGTACTTTACGACACCGGAGTACGGTATTGTCCCCACGGACGACCGGTGCTGATTGAGTTAAGTAAATATGAGCTTGAAAAGCAGTTCGGCCGAATTCAATAAATGGAGATTTTTATGAAAAAACCCTTGATTCCCGTTATTGTCGGACCTACGGCATCCGGAAAAACATCACTGTCTATAGAGCTGGCAGAAAGGCTGGGCGGTGAAATAGTATCTGCCGATTCTATGCAAATTTATAAAAAGATGAATATCGCTACAGCAAAACCTACTCAGCAGGAAATGCAAGCCATACCGCATCATCTGATTGATTTCGTTGAACCCGGTGACGAATTTTCAGTTGCATTATATAAAACAAAGGCTCTTGCAGCAATAGAAGGTATTCTTTCGCGCGGTAAGCTTCCTATAGTTGTCGGCGGCACCGGTCTTTATGTTGATACACTGATAAATAACACCGAATTTCTCGACTATAAAAAAAGTGATATAAGAGCCGTACTCGAAAGACGTAACGAACTTGAGGGTACACAGAAGCTTCTTGATGAACTTTACGAAATTGACCCGATAAGTGCAGATAAGCTTCATATTAACGATGTCAAGCGGATTATACGCGCTCTTGAGGTCTATTATTCTACCGGTAAAACAATAAGCGAGCAATGTGAGCTCTCACATCTGACCGAAAGTCCGTATGAATGGTGCCTTATTTGTCTTGATGCAAAAGACCGTCAGTATCTCTACGACCGAATCAATCTCAGAGTTGATATTATGCTTGATATGGGTCTGCTTGATGAGGCTCGTGAATTCTTTCGCACGGAAGTATCGTCAACTGCAAGACAGGCTATCGGTTATAAGGAGCTGAAGCCCTATATCGACGGTATTGTGACTCTTGAGCAAGCTACGGAAAAGCTCAAAATGGAAACGCGCCGTTATGCAAAAAGACAGTTGACATGGTTCAGACGCTACAAGGACATTAATTGGCTTTATATAGACACATTTTCAAGGGATGAGCTTTTAAACAGAGCGCTGGAAATTATTAATCACAGGTGAATTTTATGAAAAAAGACAGAGGTAAGAAAATTGCTGCGGGTGTGCTGATTTTCGTTTTTGTTACACTGTTGCTTTATGTTGCGCAATTTTTCTATTTTGATAAAAGCGGTATTGTTGAAACCGAATACGCAACTTCTTATATTCAGAAGGATGTTCTTACGGCTGACGGTTTTGCAGTAAGAGATGAATTCAGAGAAGAAAACGGAGTGAATTCTTCCGTACTTCTTAAAAAGTCTGATAAGATTTATATACCTCTTGTTGAGGATAGTTCCGGAGTTGCCATAAATGACGCAATTGCCGTTTGCTTTGATAACAGAAACCAGGCTGACACATACCTGCAGATAAAAAGTCTTGAAGACCGTATAAATGATTTATCTGAGCTAAAAAGCTATGAGGAGCTCAGTAAAATAAGTATGAGTTATCTCAATTCGAAAACATATAAGCATATCCACGACTACGTCGGTCAGGTTTCTGACGGTGATTTTAATTCTATAGAAAATACACTTGACAGCTTTTGCAGTGCTTTGACAAGCAAGCAGATAGCAACCGGCTATTCATATGATTTCGGTGCACTTATTGATGACTACAACGGACAGATAAAGTCACTTGAATCGCTTATAAGCAACAAAGAATATGTTTCTTCGCCTTATGCCGGATATTTTGTCAGTGTAGTTGACGGCTATGAGCAGGCAAAAAGCTATGCGGATGTCAAAAATAAAAAGGTTGATGCAAATGAAACCGCCTCACTTCTCGGATCAAAGCCGCAAAACAGCAGTAATGCCTACGGTAAGATAATTGCACAGCATACCTGGTTTTTACTTTGCGACATCTCTATTGAAGATACAGCTTCAATCAAAACAGGTAAAACGGTTTATGTTGATTTCCCGGAAAGAGATATTCATAAGGTACCTATGACGGTATATGATGTATCAGATACCGTTGACGGTAAGGTTACCGTAACCTTCAGATGCAAATACCTTAACGAAGAGCTCGCGTCTTTAAGAAAAGAAAAGCTCACCATTACCGTTGCTGAATACGAAGGGTATAAAATCAGCAACGAGGCTCTTATCAAAAACGATGAGGGACTTGACGGCGTATATGTTCTCGCCGGAAACGTTGCATATTTTACACCCATACACATAATGTATTACGGTGATGATTACGTTGTAGCAGAAAAGTATACAGCTTACTTCGTGGACGAGGACGGAAATAAGACGGTAGATACAGAAAAAACCGAGTTGTACCGTGAGCTTAAAGCTTTTGACAGTATTATTGTGAAAGGAACTAATATCAGCGATGGAAAGGTTATCCGTTGAACAGAGATTCAGTGATATTGATTACAATATTCAATATATTAAAGAGAGAATAAATGAAGCGGCAATCAGGTCCGGAAGAGATGAAAAAGCAGTGAAGCTTATGGCGGTTACAAAAACCGTTGAGCCTGTTTTTATAAACAGAGCTATTGAAAACGGAATTGATCTGATAGGTGAAAACAAGGTTCAGGAATTTCTCGGAAAAAAGGATTTTCTTAAGCTTGAAAACTGCAGTGCACACCTTATAGGTCATCTTCAGACGAATAAGGTTAAGCAGATTGTGGGTCAGGTTGATATGATACAGTCTGTTGACAGTGTTAAGCTTGCTTGTGAAATTTCAAAGCGCAGCATCTCAGCGGGAATTATTACTCCCTGCCTTGTCGAGGTAAATATCGGCGGTGAGGAAAGTAAAACGGGCACTGATTATTCTCAGGTGCTTGAAATAATTCACGAAATAAGCGAAATGCCCAATATCTGTATAGAAGGTCTTATGACCATACCGCCGATTTGCGATAATAATGCTGAGCTTGATAAATATTTTTCAAAAATGCACAGTTTATTTATTGACATAAAGGCGAAAAAGTTAGATAATGTAAATATGAATATCCTGTCCATGGGTATGTCCTCTGATTATGAGAGAGCTGTACTTAACGGTTCAACACTTGTCAGAGTCGGAACGGCACTTTTCGGACATAGAATATATTAAATCTTAAGGAGTGTTTTAAAATGAACTTTGTTAAAAACTTTAAGGATAAAATCAGTGAACATTTTATCAATAACGATTATGATGATCTTGAATCCGCTGTTTCAGATGAGGATTTCGAGGATTCATCATCTGAAAGACTTGATACAGATATCTATGCAACCGATACTCAGGATGATTTTATCTTCAAGCCTCAGCCCGGCATTAGCGTACCTGAATATACATTTGAACCCAAGACTGCAAAGAAAAAGGAAGCACCTGCTCCTGCAAAAGCCGGTAATGCTAACATTTATAACATTAACACTGCGCGCCCCGCTAATAAGTTCAAGCTTAACTCAATTCTGCTTCGCGATATTTACGATGCCAAGAACGTTGCCGCTCTTATGATGGAAAGAGATACAATTGTTGTGGTTAACCTCTCTCTTCTTACCGATGATCAGAAGGTTAGAGCGATGGATTTTCTTGATGGAGCTAAGTTCGTTACCAAATCTGTTTTTGCAAGATTTGCCGAAAACATCTGTGCTTTTGTACCCGAATCGGTAGAACTTTTCGGTGACTTTTTCAGTCAGATCGATCTGGAATCACTTAACAAATAAGAAGTATAAGATAAAGGGGATATGAATATGATGACACCGTTACAGATCAGCACCCAGCGTTTTGCACCTAACGGAAAGGGAGGCTACAGAGCATCAGATGTTGATGCTTTCATACAGAAGGTTTATAAAAGCTATACAAAGCTTTATAATGATAACAGCATTCTCAGTGAAAAGTTAGAGACAGTAGCACCGGTTATTGAAGAGTATAACAAAAATAAAGCTGCAATTGCAGACGCTCTTATCAGTGCACAGACGGTATCTGGCACTAAGCTTACCGAGGCTCAGAGAGAAGCTCAGATCATTGTAGATGCAGCGAATAAAAATGCTGACATTATAATTGCCTCAAAAAAGGAAGAGGCTGAAAAATACTACGTTGAGAAAACTAAGGAAGCTGAAATCAGACTTCGCGAGCTTGAGTTAGGCTTTGCGAAGCTTCAGAAAGAAGCAGACGATTACCGCGCCGCTTATATTTCAAAGGTTACTGCTGAGGTTGAATCATTTATTGCTCAGGCTAACGAGAAGGCAGCTGCCATCGTTTCAGATGCATATAATGACGCCAGAATTGCCCGTGAAAAGGCTGACGAGGTTGTTGCTACGGCAAATGCCCAGCTTGAAGCATTAAAGGCTGAAACAGCAAAGGTCAAGAGTGAGCTTTCAGCACTTATACTTGTTGCTGATTCTGCCGTTAAGTCAATCAGCGATTATGAGCTTGTTCATAATACAGATGAAGCTGACAACAATGATATTTCTGTTAATAAAATCAGTATAGACGACATAGAGCCGTTTGAAATAAATGTTAAATATGAGCCTGCAGCATTTGCAGAACCCGAGGTTGAGGCTGTAATGCCCGTATATGAAGAGGTTGATACCCACGTGGATATCAGCAACACAAATGAAATCGTCATTGAAGATGTTGATTTAAATCATAATGCATCAGACGAGATGACAGATTTTTTCTCAAATTCAACCGAAGCAAAAAGGCAGCAGGCTGAAATGCCCGATGTTTCATCATATCTTTCTAAAATATTTGATTCTGATTCTTCCGATGAAGAAGACTCCTTCGGATTTGAAGATCTTATTTCGGAATCATCTAAGTTTTAATCGTTCTTTTGAGAGGTCACAAATTGTTAAAACTCAGCAAAGCCAAGCTTAAAAGCAGCATTCTTTCCGCAACTGTCATTGCGGTGCTTGTTGCTACAGACCAGATAATCAAATATTTTGTCGAGCTGTATCTTATGCCTGTAAGTATAAAACCGTTTTTGCCCGGCTTATTGCAGTTTCACTATCACCGTAACGACGGCGGTATGATGGGATTTCTTGAAGGCAATATAACAGCGGTTACAATTCTTTCGCTTATCTGTATGCTCGCACTTATAATCATAATGTTTACGGATATAGTTAAGTCAAGGCTTGATTATATTTGCTTCGTTATGATTGCAGCAGGCGGTATCGGTAACATAATCGACAGAATTTTCAGAGGATATGTAGTGGATTATATTGAATATCTGTTTGTTGACTTTTATATTTTCAACTTTGCTGACTGCCTTATTACCGTTGGTGCTTTTTTGATGATTTTTTATCAGATTTATCTTATGATAAAGGAAAAAAGAGAAAAGAAGGAGCAGAATTGATATGGTTTGTGCTCATATTTTCACTGTAACAGCAGAACAGGCAGGGGAAAGAATCGACAAATTCATATCTGCCAACTGTGAAATAAATTCCCGTTCAGCTGTGCAGAAGCTTCTTGAAGACGGACAGGTTAGCGTTTGCGGTAAAGCAGTAGGCAAAAATTATAAAATAAAAAACGGCGATAAAATATCACTTGTTATTCCGGAACCCAAGGAACTTGAGGTCGTTGCAGAAAATATACCTCTTGACGTAAGGTATGAGGATGATGATCTGCTCGTTGTCAACAAGCCAAAGGGTATGGTTGTACATCCTGCAGCAGGAAATTACGACGGAACTCTTGTCAACGCATTGCTTCACCACTGTAAAGGAAGCCTTTCGGGCATAAACGGTGTTATAAGGCCCGGCATAGTTCACCGCATTGATAAAGATACCAGCGGTCTTCTGATTGTTGCAAAAAACGATTATGCACATATTTCGTTAGCAGAACAGATTAAGGCACATTCGTTTACGCGAGAATATCAGAGTGTTGTTTATGGCAGAATGAAGAGTGAGAACGGTACTGTTGATGCACCTATAGGCAGACATCCGGTTGACCGAAAAAAAATGACCGTTACAACTAAAAACTCAAAACATGCTGTTACACATTATGAGGTGATTAACGAGTTTAAGGATTTTACTCATCTGAGGCTAAAGCTTGAAACAGGCAGAACTCACCAGATCAGAGTGCATATGTCATATATCGGTCATCCTGTTGCCGGCGACCCTGTTTACGGGCCCAAAAACGTAATTTCTTATCTTGAAGGTCAGTGCCTTCATGCAGGTAAAATCGGCTTTAAGCATCCTCGAAGCGGAAAATATATTGAAATCGTAAGCGAATTACCGGATTACTTTGCTGATTTTCTAAGGAGGATAGATAAATGAGCAGTTCAGTAAAATCACTTTCAGGCTGGCTTTTAGCCTCTGATATTGACGGTACGATAAATGATAAAGGAAGACGACTTGTACAGCGTAATTATGATGCTGTTCAAAAATATATAAATGAATTCGGCGGTAATTTTGCACTTGCTTCCGGCAGATCTCCCGAATCTATGCGTAAGCATTTCAAGCGTCTCGATATTCCCGACGGTAAGGCTATTGTTATAAACGGCGCAGGTATATATGATTACGCACAGGAAAAAATGATTTGGACAAGTCCTTTGAATGAAAAGTGTATTGAGTTAATTAGAAAAACAGCTAAAAAATACCCTACAATTTCATTTCAGGTTATTTCCGATAAATATGTTTATATATTCAGACCGACAATATCGTCAAGAATATTAGCTATCAATGCTAAGTTGCCCATAAAATATTATTATTCATTCAATGCCATTCCGAAAGAAAAATGGTTCAAGGTTATTTTCACGGGCCTTCCTCCTGCATTGAAGCTGGTTCACAAATACATTACCTCTATGTCGGATACAACTGAAAATCTTATGTTTTCATCGGCCTGGAGTTATGAGATTGTAAATGAAGACACCAATAAAGGTAAGGCCGTACTTAAGCTTGCAGATATACTTGGTGTTGATAAGGAGCATACTGCTGCGATAGGTGATTATTTCAACGATTATGAAATGCTGAAAACGGTTGCATTTCCCGCTTGTTGCGGTCAGGCTCCTAAAGAAATGAAAAGAATATCGAAATTTGTAGCCTGTCACTGTAATCACGGCGCGGTTGCAGATCTGATAGAATATATGATAAATAATTTTGCAGAATAAATAAGGAGGACATTATGGAAGAAAACAAAAAACTCGAATTGAAAAAGCTCGCTGTTAATGTACGCAAAGGTGTAATTGAAGGTACATTTAACGCGAAGTCGGGACATCCCGGAGGCTCACTGTCAATTGCAGACATTGTAACTTATCTTTATTTTTCAAAGATGAACGTTGATCCTGCAAAGCCTGACGATGAAAACCGCGACAGATTCGTGCTTTCAAAGGGTCACACTGCACCTGCACTTTACGCTGCACTTGCACACAAAGGCTTTTTCCCTGTGGACCTTATCAAAACACTCAGAAAGCCCGACTCAATCCTTCAGGGACACCCCAGCATGAGATATACTCCCGGCGTTGATATGAGTACCGGTTCTCTCGGCCAGGGTATATCGGTTGCCTGCGGTATGGCTCTTGCAGGTAAGCTCAAGGGTAAGGATTATAAGGTTTATACAATCCTAGGTGACGGTGAAATTGAAGAAGGTCAGGTGTGGGAGGCCGCTATGTTTGCAGGCAATCGCAAGCTTGACAATCTTGTAGCTGTTGTTGACTACAACAACCTTCAGATCGACGGCTCACTCGACGAGGTTAATTCACCTTATCCCATTAAGGAAAAATTTGAAGCATTTAACTGGAATGTAATTGAAATCAACGGTCACTGCTTCTGCGACATTGAGGATGCCTTTAATAAGGCTGATGAATGTAAGGGTAAGCCCACTTGCATCGTTGCAAAAACTGTAAAGGGTAAGGGCGTATCGTTTATGGAAGATAAGTGTGATTGGCACGGTTCAGCTCCTAACGCGGAACAGTATGAAATTGCTATGACTGAGCTTGATAAGGCCATGGCTGAATTGGAGGTGTAATTATGGCAGATGTAATTAAATGCGCTACCAGAGATGCATACGGTGCAGCTCTTAAAGATCTCGGGTGCAGAGACGATATTCTTGTGCTTGATGCAGACCTTGCGAAGGCAACAAAAACAATTACCTTCAAAAAGGAGTTTCCCGAAAAGTTTATTGACTGCGGCATCGCTGAAGGAAATATGATGGGTATTGCAGCAGGTCTTGCATCAACAGGATACACCGTGTTCGCATCATCTTTTGCAATGTTTGCCGCAGGAAGAGCTTTTGAACAGGTAAGAAATTCAATTGCTTATCCAAAGCTTAATGTTAAGATCGGTGCAACGCATGCAGGTATTTCCGTTGGTGAGGACGGCGCAAGCCATCAGTGCTGTGAAGACATCGCTCTTATGCGTTCTGTTCCCAATATGGTCATTATCAATCCTGCCGACGACATTGAAGCTAAGCAGGCTGTATTTGCTGCTGCTGAGCATGACGGCCCCGTATATATGCGATTCGGCAGACTTGCAGTACCTCGTATCAACGCAGAGGATTATAAATTTGAGCTTGGCAAAGGCGTTGAGCTCAAGGACGGTAAAGATGTTACTATAGTAGCAACAGGACTTATGGTAAACGAAGCTCTTATCGCTGCTGAAACGCTTAAAGCTGAGGGCATAGATGCAAGAGTTATCAATATTCATACCATAAAGCCCATTGACAGGGATATTCTTGTTAAGGCTGCTAAGGAAACGGGCGTTATCGTTACTGCTGAGGAGCACAGCGTAATAGGCGGTCTCGGCGGTGCAGTAGCAGAGGTTCTCGCGGAAGAATACCCCGTGCCTGTTGTACGTCTCGGCGTAGAAGATACCTTCGGTAAGTCCGGCCCCGCACTTGAGCTTCTCAAGATTTACGGTCTTGATGCTGAAAATATTGTGTTAAAAGCAAAGAAAGCTGTTGAATTAAAAAATAAGCTTGCTAAATAATTTTAAGGTAGGTCCGAAACATGAAAGAAATCACAAAAGATATGCTTATCGGTGACATTCTTGATAAGGAGCCCGGAACAGCAGTATTTTTCCTTGAAATGGGAATGCACTGTCTCGGCTGTCCCGCTTCAAGAGGAGAGTCTGTTGAAGAGGCTTGTGCCGTACACGGTGTAAGCGTTGATGAACTTGTTGAGAAAATCAACGGTTATCTTGCTTCAAAATAAGCAAAGTCAACCCGGAGCCACCACAAAACAGGTGGCTCTGATTTTTTAGAGGTAATTATGAATAAAATTAAACTTGATTCCCGACTCAGCTCGGTTGCGTCGCTGGTTAGAGATGGCAGTGTTGTTGCTGATATAGGTACCGATCACGCCTATCTTTTATGTTATCTTATACAGAACGGTATTAGTCCGAGAGGTATAGCGGCAGATATAGGAAAGGGCCCTCTTGAAAATGCTAAAAAAACCGTAACAGATTTTGAGCTGTGCAATGAGGTTAAGCTTATCCTTTCTGACGGACTCAGAAGTCTTCCTGATAACTGTGCCGATGATATCGTAATTGCAGGTATGGGAGGTATTCTCATAAGTGAGATACTTTCCGCGGTCGATTGGATTAAGAATAAAAATATCCGGATAATAGCTCAGCCTATGACCCACGCTGAGACATTAAGGAAGTTTTTAGTTACAAACGGATTTGAAATATTTGAAGAAAAAACCGCAACCGACGGCAAACGCTTTTACTGTACCGTCGCAGCTTCTTACAGTGGAAAAGCAGACAAAAAAGATGTCAGTTATTACTATCTCGGTGAATTATTGAAAAACAGAGATGAAATTACAAAGGACTATCTTGATAAAATGCTTCGTTCTATGGAGAAAAAGCTTTCAGCATTAAAAAAGGCCAAACCTGAAGAAAGCACAGAATTGCAAGAGCTTATAACTGAAATAAAAAAGAAAATTTCGGAGGCTTATTATGATTAAGGTAAAAGATATATCCGATTACATAAATGAAATAGCACCGTACAGCACAAAATGCAGCTGGGATAACTGTGGCATTCTTGTTGGCGATCCGGAGGCCGAGGTCAGAAAAATAGCACTTTCACTTGACCTGACTGCCGAAACATTAAAAATAGCAAAGGATTTCGGCGCTGAGCTGATAATTACACATCACCCGATAATATTCAAGCCGCAATCAAGCTTCACTAAGGGCAATCTTGCCTATGAGCTTGCAGTGAGCGGAATTAACGCTATATCGGCGCACACCTGCTTCGACTGTGCAAGAGGAGGTGTCAACGATGTATTATGTGAGCTTTTGTGTATAAATGATCCTGTCGGCGTGCCCGATGCCGAATGTGAAATACCAATGGCGCGCATAGGTGATATTGACCCCGTGTCTTCAGGTGAATTTGCATCGTTTGTCGCTGAAAGGCTGAACACTGTATGCAGAGTTGCCGGCAAAAGAGACAGCATTAAAAGGGTTGCCGTCTGCGGCGGAGCAGGAATGGACTTTTTCGACGCGGCTGTGAAAATGGGGGCTGAGGCATATGTTACGGGCGACATAAGTCATCATCATTTTCTGATGGCTGAAGAGACAGGAGTTACTATTATAGCGGCCGGTCATTTTGAAACTGAAAATCCTGCTATGACAAAGCTTATGGATATAATTGCATCCAAATTCGGTGATGCGGAATACCTGGTTGTCAATCAGTCAAATCCCGTTAGATTTATTGGTTAAAGGTGAATTATGGCTTTAGACGGAATATTTTTAAGAAAAGTAAGAAACGAGCTTCTTACTGAGGCTGTTGGTTTAAGGGTTGACAAGGTAAACCAGCCCACTAAGGATGAGATTGTTCTTAATCTCAGAGGCAGAAGCACTAATAAAAAGCTTCTTTTCTGTGTGCGTGCCGACAGTGCAAGAGTTCATTTTACTCAGCACAGCATAGACAATCCTCCCGTACCGCCGATGTTTTGTATGCTGCTCCGTAAGCATCTTCAGGGAGCTCTCATAAAGGATATCAGACAGATAGAAACAGACAGAGTAATATTCATTGATTTTGATGCAACAAATGAAATTGGTGACAGAGTAGAGCTGACGGTTTGTATTGAAATAATGGGTAAGCATTCAAACCTTATTCTGATGTCCGGGACTACAATAATCGACTCAATAAAGCGTATAGATTTTGCAACATCCTCTGTAAGACAGATATTACCCGGTCTTGAATATAAACTTCCTCCTCAGCAGGATAAGCTTTGTGTTGAGAACTGCAGTGTAGATCGCATTGCTGAAAAAATACTTGAGCAGAAGGACAAGTACCTTTCATCTGCTATTATATCTGTTCTTCAGGGTGTATCACCGGTTGTAAGCCGCGAAATCGCTTCAAAAACCGCATTGGAAGATGTTTTTGTAAGAGAACTGCATCCTTTGTCGGTTGAAGCCCTGAAGCTTAATATAAATGAAATTAAAAGCAATTTAAATAAAAACGATTACGTGTATATGCTTTCCGACTCCGACGGCAAACCTAAAGAGCTGTCATTTATACCTCTTAATCAGTACGGTGAAAAGCTTATTCTTAAAAGCTTTTCAACCTGCAGTGAGCTTCTTGATAATTTTTATTTTGAACGCGACAGAATAAACCGTATAAATCACAGAGGACATGAGCTTATTAAGCTGTTAAATAATCTGATAGAAAGAGCAGTCAGAAAAATAGCTTTACAGAAGGATGAACTTGAAAGATGCAAGGATAAGGATTTGCTTAAGCTTTACGGTGAGCTTATTGTGGCAAATATGTACCGCCTTGAAAAGGGTCTCAGCTATTACGAGGTTGAAAACTATTATGACAACTGTAATTTAATAAAAATTCCCTGTAACCCCGCTCTTACTCCTCAGGAAAATCAGAAAAAGTATTATAAGGATTACCGAAAGGCTCAGGTTGCGGAAAAAATGCTTGCTGAGCTTATTAAGGACGGAGAAAATGAAATAACCTATCTTGAATCTGTACTCGATGAGATTTCTCGTGCAGATACAGACAGTGAAATTTCTGCTATAAGGCTTGAACTGTATCAGGGGGGCTATATCAGGAACACAAAGAACAAAAAGCAGAAGCCGCCTAAGGAATTACCGCCATATGAATTCAGAAGCGATGACGGCTTCAGAATTCTTGTGGGCAGAAATAATATTCAGAATGATAAGCTGTCACTCAAAACTGCTATGAAAAACGATATGTGGCTTCACACACAGAAAATTCCGGGATCACACGTTATAATCTGCAGTGACGGAAGAGATATATCTGACCTTTCCATTGAGCAGGCGGCTGTAATTGCAGCGTGCTACAGCAAGGCGGCAGATTCATCTCTTGTTCCGGTTGACTATACCAGAGTAAAACAGCTTAAAAAGCCGAACGGCGCCAAAGCGGGTATGGTTATTTATCACGAATACTGGTCAATTATTGTAAATCCTGATAAAACACTGGTTGAAAGATTAAAAGTAAAATAATAACAAAGGAGGGTAATTTATGTCCTTTACACATCTGCATCTTCATACGGAATACAGTCTTCTTGACGGCGCCTGCAGAATAAATTCGCTTATTGACCGCGTTAAAGAGCTGGGGCAGACGAGTGTTGCCGTAACAGATCACGGTGTTATGTACGGTGTTGTTGATTTTTATAAGGCTGCCAAGGAAAAGGGCATAAAGCCGATTATCGGCTGCGAATGCTATGTGGCACCCAGAACAAGACACGATAAGGTGCACGGCCTTGACAGTCAGAGATATCACCTTGTTCTCCTTTGTAAAAATAACGTCGGCTATCAGAATCTTATTGCAATGGTAAGTAAAAGCTGGACTGAGGGCTTTTATACAAAGCCCCGTATAGACAGAGAGCTTATTGAAAAGCACTCCGAGGGTCTTATTGCTCTCTCCGGCTGTCTTGCAGGTGAAATCCCTCAGGCACTTATGAGGGGCGATTACGACGGTGCAAAGGCTGTTGCACTCTATTATCAGAGTATATTCGGCGTTGGCAACTATTATATCGAAATACAAAACCACGGCTTACGTGAGCAGATGGAAATTATACCCGATTTAATCCGTCTTTCCGAAGATACGGGCATTCCGCTCGTCGCAACAAATGACGCACATTACCTGAAAAAAGAGGACGCATCGATCCAGCAGGTTCTTATCTGCATTCAGACAAACCACGTACTCGGTGAGGCAACCGGTCTTGAATTCAGTACTGAGGAATTCTATGTTAAGAGTGAAGATGAAATGCTTGAGCTCTTTTCTCAGATACCGGAAGCTGTGAAAAACACTGAAGAGATAGCTCTTCAATGCAATGTTGATTTTGAATTCGGCAATACCAAGCTCCCTCATTTTGAGGTTCCTAATAACATGGATCATTTCGAGTACTTTAAAAATCAGTGCTTTTTCGGTCTTTGTCATAAGTTTGGTGACAACCCACCGCAGAATTATACAGACAGACTCAATTACGAGCTTAACGTAATCAACAAGATGGGTTATGTTGATTATTTTCTTATAGTTCACGACTTCATAAGGTACGCGAAGAATGCGTCTATACCTGTAGGGCCGGGAAGAGGCTCGGGAGCAGGTTCGCTTGCAGCTTACTGTATCGGAATTACCGGTATTGATCCGATTAAATATAACCTGCTGTTTGAGCGCTTCCTTAATCCTGAAAGAGTCAGTATGCCTGACTTCGATATTGATTTCTGCTATGTCAGAAGGCAGGAAGTAATAGATTACGTTATTTCAAAATACGGCGCAGACCATGTCGCACAGATAGTAACCTTCGGTACAATGGCAGCCCGCGGTGCAATACGAGATGTCGGAAGAGTTCTGGGGCTCCCTTATGCAACCGTTGACGAGGTTGCAAAGCTTATACCGAATGAGTTGAAGATTACTATTGACAAAGCACTTAAAACAAATGAGCTAAGCAACTTATACCGCACAAATGACGATGTAAGAAGGCTGGTGGATATTGCCCGTCAGGTTGAGGGTATGCCTCGCCACGCTTCAACCCACGCCGCAGGTGTAGTTATAACCCGGGACCCCGTTTCGTCCTATGTGCCTCTTGCAGTTAACGACGAATCTGTTGTTACACAGTTTACCATGGTTACTCTTGAGCAGCTCGGGCTTCTTAAGATGGACTTTCTTGGACTAAGAACGCTTACTGTAATTGACGATGCCGTAAAGATGATAAAGAAAAATAATCCAGCATTCAGCCTTGATGATATACCGCTGAATGATGAAAAAACTTTTGAAATGCTCTCTCAGGGCAGAACAGACGGTGTTTTTCAATATGAATCTGCAGGAATGAGAAGCGTACTAACAAGGCTTAAGCCTCAGTCTATTGAAGACCTTATAGCGGTGATTTCTCTTTACAGACCGGGACCGGCAGACTCTATAGACACATATATTCATAACAGACATAATCCGGATGATACGGTATATAAATGCGAGCAGTTGCGTGATATTCTGGATGTTACTTACGGATGTATGGTATATCAGGAGCAGGTTATGGAAATCTGCAGAAAGCTTGCAGGATATTCTTACGGCCGAGCCGACCTTGTGCGTCGTGCTATGAGTAAGAAAAAGCTTGATGTTATGGAAAAAGAGCGTCAGATTTTCATTTACGGTATTGAGGGTGACCCGATATGCTGCGGTGCGGTTAAAAACGGCATCAGCGTTAAAGTTGCAAATGATATTTTTGATGAAATGTCAAACTTTGCGAAATATGCCTTCAATAAGTCTCATGCTGCCGCATATGCCTTTGTTTCATATCAGACAGCTTATCTCAAGGCTCATTATCCTTGCGAGCTGCTTGCCGCAACACTTACAAGTGTACTTGATTCATCAGTTAAGGTTGCAAATTATATCTCAGAGTGCACAAGGCTTGGTATAAAGGTACTTGCTCCCTCTGTAAACAGCAGCTATGAGGGCTTTACGGTTAAAAACGGTACGGTACGTTTCGGTTTGCTCGCCATCAAAAACCTCGGTCGAGGTTTTATACGTACAATAATCCGTACCCGTGAGCAAATGGGCAAATATACAAGCTTTTACAGCTTCTGTAAAAGAGTGCACGGTAAGGAATTCAACAGACGTGCTGTAGAAAGTCTCATAAAATGCGGTGCTCTTGACGGACTTGACCTTAACAGACGGCAGATGTTGAGCGTTCTTCCTGCTGTAATTTCGGCAATTGATGAGGACAAAAATAAAAATATAATCGGGCAGATCGGATTTTTTGATGACGGCTCAGAATTTTCCGGTATGGATGAGGTTGTTGCACCTGAGCTTGAAGAAATGTCCAAGTCAGACCTTTTAAGATATGAAAAGGAAATTACCGGACTTTATATTTCCGGCCACCCTATGGATGAATATAAAGAGGTTTCATTAAAAGCAAAAGCAGACAGAATTATTGACATTCTTGAGGGTGACAACAGCTTTTCAAGCAGATATAAGGATAATTCCACAGTAAAAATACTGGGAATTATATCACGTCTTGAAAAGAAAACAACAAAAAACAACTCAACAATGTGCTTTGTTGAGCTTGAAGACCTTACTGCAGGTATTGAATGTATAGTTTTTTCAAAGCTTTTTGCCGACAGGACTAATCTGTTACAGCTCGGCAACATCGTTCTCATCAGAGGCAGACTCAGCATGCGTGAGGACAGAGAGCCTTCTGTCGTCTGTGAAAGCATCGAGCCTAATCCGGTCAACATTTATAAAAATATCGAGTCTGGGTCCGAAAGAAAAAAGCAGAGAAACGGTATTTTTCTCCGCTTTGAAAGCAAGGGCTGTGCTGAAGAAAGAAAAATAGCTCTTCTCACGGATATTTTCAAAGGAACCTTCCCGATATATTACTACTATAATGATACGGGAGAGTATATTTCAGGCGGCTATGTCACTCTTAATGAGCCAATGCTCGATGAAATGAAGTATATTCTCGGTGAGAAAAACGTTGTTGTAAGAAACGGCAGTCAATAATACAAAAATCAACATATGCTTTTATTTTTCGGGCTAATTATTGACTTTTTCTTACAGATGTGTATAATAACTTTAAATATAATTAATATAAGCAGTTATTTAAAATTGGTTATTGTTTTAGGAGGATGTTACAATGATTAAAACTATCGGTGTACTTACAAGCGGCGGCGACGCACCCGGTATGAATGCTGCTATCAGAGCTGTTGTTCGTGCAGGCTGTGAGCTTGGTATGAAGGTTTACGGCATCAGAAGAGGCTATAACGGTCTTATGGAAGATGATATGTATGAGATGAACCTTCGTTCTGTTTCCGATATTATCAATAGAGGCGGTACTATACTTTATTCAGCTAGAAGCCCCCGCTTCAAGACGGAAGAGGGTATGGCTGCAGCAATTGAAACCTGCAAAAAGAGAGGCATTGAGGGTCTTGTAGTAATCGGCGGTGACGGTTCATTCAGAGGCGCACGTGATCTTTCTCTCAGAGGTATTCCCTGCGTAGCTATTCCCGGCACCATCGATAACGATATCGGATGCTGTGATTATACAATCGGTTACGATACATCAATGAACACAATTATGCAGATGGTTGACAGAATCAGAGATACTGCTGAATCACATGACCGTTGTGCTGTTGTTGAGGTTATGGGCAGAGGTGCCGGTTACCTTGCACTTTCATCGGGTATCGCTTGCGGTGCTACATCAATCCTTATCCCCGAGGTTCCTTATGATTTCGAGCGCGATGTAATTGAAAGAATGAAGAGAACACAGAAAACCGACAAGGTTCATTTTGTAATCATCGTTTCAGAAGCCATCGGCGGAGTTGAAGAAATGGCAAAGAAAATTCAGGCTGAAACCGGTGTTGAAGCAAGAGCAACTATTCTCGGTCACGTGCAGAGAGGCGGCTCACCCACAGCTAAAGACAGAATCGTTGCCAGCCAGATGGGCTATCACGCTGTGCAGCTTCTTAAAGAAGGTGTAGGCAACAGAGTTGTAGCTATGCAGAAGGAAAGCATACTTGACTTTGATATTTTCGAAGCGCTTAATATGAAAAATTCTGTTGATCTTGATATGTACAAGATGGCTCTTGAAATCTCAATCTGATTATTATTAACATTTTTACGGAGCTTGTTTGTATACAGGCTCCGTGCTGTTTATAAGAGGGTTCTTATGGAAGTTAAAAAAGAAAATCCGCATAAGGGTCACAGAGAAAAGGTTAAAGCAAGATATCTCGTTAACGGACTCAACGGTATGCCTCAGCATAATGTACTTGAACTGCTTCTCTTTTTCGGCATTCCTTATAAAGATACAAATGAAATTGCCCACAAGTTAATCGAGCACTTCGGTAGCTTTTCGGGTGTACTTGAAGCAAAGCCCAACGAGCTCGTTAAAATTAAGGGTATGACGGAAAATGCGGCTATTCTCATAAATATGATTTTACCGTTATACAAGCAGTATGCAATTGACTTGAACGCACATAGTCCGTGCTGCGATTCGAGCGAAAAGCTTGCTGAATATATAAGAAATCTTTTGTTGGACACAAATGACGAAAGAGTTTTCGCAATCTGCTTTGATTATAAAAGGAGACTTATTGGATGCAAAATCATCGGTGAGGGTGATATAATATCAAGCACTGTTGATTACAGAAGGCTTGCAGAGGTGCTGCTTGAAACAAAAGCAAACAGCATAATAATTGCGCACAATCACCCTCACGGAATAACCTCACCGTCAAAAGACGATATTGAAGCAACTAAAGAAATCTTTCGCTTTGTAAGCACTCTTAAGGTAAGACTGCTTGACCACATTATTGTTAATGATACGTCTTATCTTTCTATGGCTGAAACCTTGCATTACGCATATATTTTCAGCGGAATGACAAATTCTCCCTTTGAAAGGGATTACGATTCTGAAATTGAAACAGCGAAGAAAGAGCTTGAGGAAAAGCGTTTGCGAGAGAACAGAGAAAGATGTCAGAGGCTTTTACGCGAAGCAGAGGAAAGAGAAAAAAAGAAAAAGAAATAATATAAATATCCCGATTTCTTCGGGATATTTTTTCGTCATATATTTTATTTTGGTTATTTTTGTGATATACTAATGTTAAATTTACAAAAGGAGGTCGTCTGATGGATAAATTTAAATTAGTTTCACCCTTTAAGCCCACAGGCGATCAGCCCGAGGCTATTGCACGTCTTGTTGACGGTGTAAATAAAGGCTATAAAGAGCAGACCCTTATGGGTGTAACAGGTTCAGGTAAGACATATACAATGGCAAATATTATTGCCGAACTAAACAGACCTACTCTTGTTCTTGCTCATAATAAAACTCTTGCGGGTCAGCTTTGCAGTGAATTTAAGGAATTTTTCCCCGAAAATGCGGTGGAATATTTTGTTTCCTACTATGACTACTATCAACCTGAGGCCTATATTCCGACAACCGATACTTATATTGAAAAGGATTCAGCTATCAATGATGAAATTGATAAGCTACGTCATTCGGCAACATCAGCTCTTTCAGAACGCCGTGACGTAATCATAGTCGCGAGTGTTTCCTGCATTTATACCTTGGGTAACCCTATAGATTACCGAAATATGGTTATTTCATTAAGAACCGGAATGGAGAAAAACAGAGATGAGCTGATAACCAAGCTTGTAGAAATTCAGTATGACAGAAACGACATAAATTTTGTCAGAAATAAATTCAGGGTGCGGGGTGACGTTGTCGAGATTTACCCCGTTTATACCAGTGATACAGCAATAAGGGTTGAATTTTTCGGTGATGAGATTGACAGGATTTCAGAAATAAATCCGCTTACGGGTGAAATTAAAAATACAGTAAGCCACGTTGCAATATATCCGGCTTCACATTATGTAATCGCACCGGAAAAGCTTGAAGGGGCTCTTGAAAGCATTAGAGAAGAAATGGAGGAGCGTGTTGTTGAGTTTACAAGACACGGTAAGCTTCTTGAGGCGGAAAGGATAAAACAAAGAACCTTGTATGACCTTGAAATGCTTCGTGAAACCGGCTTCTGCAAGGGAATTGAAAATTATTCAAGAGTAATGTCCGGCAGACCGGCGGGTGAACCGCCCTTCACCTTGCTTAATTATTTTCCTGATGATTTTCTTCTTTTCGTTGACGAATCTCATGTAATGCTGCCTCAGCTGAGAGCAATGTACGGCGGTGACCGTTCCAGAAAAGAAAGTCTGATTGAATTCGGCTTCAGATTACCGTCTGCATATGACAACAGACCGCTTAAATTTGATGAGTTTTATGAACGGGTTGGGCAGAAAATATTTGTAAGTGCAACACCTGCTGCTTTCGAAAGGGAAAAAAGCGAGCAGATTGTTGAGCAGATTATCAGACCGACCGGTCTGCTTGACCCGCTTATTACAGTAAAACCGACAGAGGGTCAGATCGATGATATCGTTAGCCAGATCAATATCCGAACTGACAGGGGAGAGCGCGTGCTCATCACTACACTTACAAAAAAAATGGCGGAATCGCTTACCGATTATCTGAGCAATCTCGGAATCAGGGTAAGATATATGCATTATGATGTCGATACAATAGAGCGAATGGAAATCATCCGTGATCTCAGATTAGGTGAATTTGACGTTCTGGTCGGCATAAATCTGCTGAGAGAGGGTTTGGATATTCCCGAGGTTTCTCTTGTCGCCATTCTCGATGCAGATAAAGAGGGCTTTCTTCGCTCGGAAACATCACTTGTACAGACAATCGGTCGTGCTGCAAGAAACGCCAACGGTGAGGTTATAATGTATGCCGACTGTGTAACGCCTTCAATGGAGTATGCAATAAGCGAAACTGAGCGAAGACGTAAAATTCAGAATGAATATAATATTGCTCACGGCATTGTTCCGCAAACTGTCAGAAAGCAGGTACGTGAAGTTCTTGAAATTTCAACCAAAAATTCTGACGGTGATAAATCCTTTAAACGCCTTAACAGATATGACAAGGAGAAGGTTATCCGTCAGCTAACCACTGAAATGCGCGATGCAGCAAAAATTCTTGAATTTGAACATGCCGCATATCTTAGGGATAAAATTGAAAAGCTTAAATCTATGATGTAACAAAGAAAGGTGCTTTATGTCACAAAAATATATTACTATAAAAGGTGCAAGAGAGCATAATTTAAAAAATATTGACCTTACTATACCGAGAGACAAGCTGATTGTCTTCACGGGCTTATCGGGGTCGGGTAAATCCTCTTTGGCCTTTGACACAATATATGCCGAGGGTCAACGCAGATATGTTGAGTCACTATCATCTTACGCAAGACAGTTTCTCGGTCAGATGGAAAAGCCGGATGTTGATTATATTGACGGTCTTTCACCCGCAATTTCTATTGATCAGAAAACGACCTCGAAGAATCCACGTTCGACCGTCGGTACAATTACGGAAATTTATGACTATTTTCGACTTCTTTATGCGAGAATAGGTGTACCCCACTGCACCGTCTGCGGAAAAGAAATAAAGCAGCAGACTGTCGATCAGATTGTAGACAGACTTCTTGAGCTTCCCGAGGGTACAAGACTTCAATTACTTTCTCCGATTGTACGAGGAAGAAAAGGTGAATACGCCAAGGAGCTTGAATCGGCAAGAAAATCAGGCTTTGTAAGAGTAAGGGTTGACGGATCTGTTTATGACTTGTCCGAGAAAATCATAATAGATAAAAACAAAAAACATAATATTGAGATTGTGGTTGACCGTCTTGTTGTGAAAGAAGGTATCAGATCTCGACTTACTGATTCAATTGAAACGGCAACCAGGCTTTCTGACGGTTTGCTTCTTGCAGATGTTGTCGGTTCTGACGAAATGATGTTTTCACTTAATTATGCCTGTCCGGAACACGGAGTAAGCTTCGGTGAAATAACACCGAGAATGTTTTCTTTCAACAGTCCTTTCGGTTCGTGTAAAAAATGCTCGGGACTCGGAGTATATATGGAAATATCACCTGCAATGGTTATTCCGGACAGAAAGCTTTCAATAAGTCAAGGTGCAATTAAGGCAAGCGGTTGGTCCGGAAGAGACAGCACCAGTATATGCGGTATGTATTATGATGCCCTCGGCAAAAAATACGGCTTTGATTTTAATACTCCTATTGAGGATTTTTCTTATGATGCATTTAACGCTCTTCTTTACGGCACCGACGGCGAAAAGCTTAAGATGGAAAGAACAACAAGCTATGGCTCCGGTACCTATTATACAGCCTTTGAGGGTATAATTAATAATCTTCAGAGAAGATATACCGAGTCATCCTCAGAGGCTATGCGACGCGAAATTGAGTCTATGATGTCAACAAGCGTCTGTAAGGAATGTAACGGTGCAAGGCTCAGCAAAGAGGCTCTGAGTGTTACCGTAAACGGCAAGAACATTCACGAGATATGCTCACTCCCGATAAGTGACTGTCTCACTTTTGTCAAGCAAACCCGGGATATGCTTTCTGAGCGGGAGAAAATGATTGCTAATCTGATAATTAAAGAAATCATCGAAAGGCTGACCTTTCTTGAAAGTGTCGGATTGAATTATCTTACTCTTGCCCGTCAATCCGGATCTTTGTCCGGCGGAGAAAGTCAGAGAATAAGACTTGCAACGCAAATCGGTTCCTCCCTTGTCGGCGTACTTTATATTCTTGATGAGCCGAGTATCGGTCTGCATCAGCGCGATAACGGTAGGCTGATTTCTACCCTGAAGCATCTCAGAGATATCGGTAACACGCTTATTGTTGTTGAACACGACGAGGATACAATGCTTGAAGCTGACCATATAGTTGATGTGGGTCCCGGCGCAGGTATTCACGGCGGCGAAATAGTATGCAGCGGCAGTGTAGCTGATATAATGAACTGCGAAAGCTCATATACAGGGCAGTATCTGAGCGGCAGAAAAACAATTCCCGTACCGGAAAAAAGACGTAACGGCAACGGTAAATCAATTAAAATTTTTGAAGCATCGCAGAATAACCTTAAAAATGTAGATGTTGAAATTCCTTTGGGTAAGTTTGTATGCGTTACCGGGGTTTCGGGCTCCGGTAAATCCTCACTTATAAATGAGGTGCTTTTCAAGCATCTTTCCAATGAGCTGAACGGCTCGAAGAAAATACCGGGAAGCTTCAGAAAAATGACCGGAATTGAAAATCTTGATAAGGTTATTGATATCGATCAGTCGCCGATAGGCAGAACTCCAAGATCAAATCCTGCAACATACACCGGTGTATTCAACGATATCAGAGAATTATTTGCAAATACTACAGACTCAAAAGCCAAGGGCTATACAGCCGGTCGGTTTTCCTTCAATGTAAAAGGCGGTCGCTGTGAAGCTTGTCAGGGTGACGGCATCGTTAAGATAGAAATGCATTTTCTTGCCGATATTTATGTTCCTTGTGATGTATGTAAAGGCAAAAGATATAACAGCGAAACTCTTTCTGTTAAATTCAAAGGAAAAACAATTCACGATGTGCTTGAGATGACTATTGAAGAGGGGATGATCTTCTTCGAGAATCATCCTAAAATCTATAAGAAACTGAAAACCCTTTATGATGTAGGTCTCGGATATGTTAAAATCGGTCAACCTGCTACAACTCTTTCCGGCGGTGAAGCTCAGCGTGTTAAACTTTCAACCGAGCTTTCAAAGACTGCAACAGGTAAGACTATATACATCCTTGATGAGCCTACAACGGGACTTCACACTGCCGATGTTCATCGACTTATAAATGTACTTCAGACTTTAGTTGACAGCGGGAACAGCGTTGTTGTAATAGAGCACAATCTTGATGTTATTAAATGCGCTGACCACATTATTGACCTCGGACCCGAAGGCGGTGACGGCGGCGGTGAAATAATTGCCTGCGGAACACCGGAAGATATAGCAGCAAACGAAAAATCATACACAGGCCAATACCTGAAAAAGATTTTATACAAGTAACATAAGAAGCTGACAGTTGTTTGTTAACTTAACTGTCAGCTTCTTATGTTAAAATAATGTAAATGTTGTTGAAAATTGTTATAAGTACTTGTGTTTTTTACTGCATTGTGCTAAAATTTCAGTTATGAGAAAAATATACTTAGGAGGAGTATAATGAAAATCAACGAATTTTTACACAAACTGTTCGGTACTACACCCGGTAAAGGTGTTCAACCGAAAGAAGCTGTTGCTTACGGTGTAGCAGGCTTCGGTCAGAACTTCATTTGTACCATCATCGGCTCATACCTCACAGTATTTATGACCGACGCACTTCTTTTCGGTGCTGAGGGCGTAAAGGTTGGTGCGATGGAAGGTGCTATTGCCGTAGCTTTCCTTATGTTAGGCACCCGTATATTCGACGCATTCAACGATCCTATAATGGGCTCTGTTGTTGACAAAACCAGAACAAAGTGGGGCAAGTGCAGACCTTACCTTAAATGGATGGCAATCCCTATTGCTATTATGACAATTCTTTGCTTCCTTCCCGTTTATGAAGCAAAGGCAATGTGGACTTTTGTAGCAATTTCAGTTCTTTATGTTGTATGGTCTGTTGCTTATACCGTTGCTGACGTTCCTTATTGGGGCCTTGCAACCTGCCTTACAAACGACACAACAGTCAGAGGCAACATTCTTACAGTTGTTCGTCTTGTTTGTACTCTCGGTGCAGGTATCGTTACTGTCGGTGTTCCCATTATCACAAACGCCGTTACAGCTAAATTCAAATATACAGATGCCGATATGGACAGAATTCTTATTGACAAGGCTGAGCAGATTGCAAGCATTGTTGCAAATCAGGGTAAGACAGTTGAAGAAGCTGCAAAATCCTTTATCGGTACTGTAATGAACGACTTTGTAGCTCAGAATGCTGTGACTCTTAAGTGGACATATTTCATCTGTGCCGTTGTATTTGTTGTTGCAGCTGTTCCTATGTTCTTCTACGGCTTTAAGAATACAAAAGAGCACATCACAGCAAGCTATGATAATATTCCCTCATTCACTCATAACATCAAGCTCCTCTTCAAGAACAAAGAACTTCTTCTCATCGTTCTTTCAGGCGTTCTCGGCGGTGCAAGAATGGTTTATTCATACACTGGCGGTCTCTACTTTGCTAAGTATGTTCTTAAAAACGAGGGCTTATACGGAATCATCACAATGCTTGTTATTCCCGGCGGTCTTGTCGCTTCAGTTCTCGTTCCCTGGCTCACAAAGAAGTTTACAAAGAAATACACATATATCCTCGTTCATCTCTTCGGCGGTGTTGTAATGGCTGTTATGTATTTCGTTGGTTACGATGCTCCCTGGAAGCTTATTGTCAGTGCTGTCGGTCTTGTTCTTCTCGGTATTCCCCAGGGTGTTAACAACATTATGAGCTATGCTATGATCGGTGACACAGTTGACTACCTTGAGTGGAAGACAGGCGAAAGAGGAGAGGGTATCTGCTTTGCTATGCAGACACTTATCAATAAGATCGGTATGGCAGTAGGTGCATTCATCGGTGTTATGGCTATGAGCATTGCAGGTATCGATGCTGAAACAGGCTTTGTTAAGTCACCCGATGCTCTTTGGAATGTTCTTATCCTTTCTGGTGTTATCAGTATGTTTGCTTGTGCAGTACCTATGTTCTTCTACACTCTTACAGAAAAGAAGCAGAGAGAACTTGTTGCTGAAATCGAAGCACGCAAGGTAGCAAAGTAAGTAATATAAAATTGAGATGTGTCTCTTAAGAGGCACATCTTTTTGTATACGAAAACCCCGCCATAGTGGCGGGGTTCAAAAAAGGCTATTGCCTATGAGTATAACAGAAAAACTCCTTATGTGTTATTTTTGCGTGACCTGCCAGTTACGCAAAAATAACACATAAGGAGGACATTAGAATGTCAGAACAAAATAATGCCACACACAGTTTAGCACATACAAAATGGAATTGCAAATATCATATAGTATTCTCTACACTGTTCTGAATCACA
>JAFWYB010000043.1 GCA_017517865.1 Clostridia bacterium
ATTTCAGATTCGTCTTCCATATATAAAGGGCGTTGTTCACGAGGTGGATTTTGCTTCGCTTTTCAGTGAGCTCGGTGTACCGTTTATCACGGATATTTTCGGTGTTAAGCATAATCCTGCCGATGTTGATATTATCCTTACTAAAAGTATGTTCAAGGGATACGGTTGGATGACGGAAAACGGTCTTTCATGGGAAGAGTATATGTATCGTTGCAGAAAGTACAAGCACACCCTTTATGTTTCAGGCAAAGACCGAGAATATACTCCCGAAACTATTGAGCTTAATTATCAGTTTCTCAATACTCTTGCCATTATGAATGATGAATTCCGTCCTGCCGATTTACCATTGGGATGGAATGAAACTCCTGAGGTAGAAGAGCAAAATTGGATTACCAAAACAACAGAAAGTGCATATTTCAGCTTCATCGGTAATAGGGAAGCACGGAAAGACTATCTTCTCGGAAAAGGTGACATTTATTCGGATATAATCTGTAAAAATCCTCTCTTTATGGGTGAGCCTATGTTTCAGAAAGAGCTTTCTGATAAGGCTGAAAGCATAGCTGACAAATACTCTATGGGTAAGCTTTTAGTATCAGGCGATAACCGTTATCTTTCCGACGACCTTATGAAGCTTCTTGCATATATAGTTTATACCTCTGAGGGTGAAACAGATGCATATTACGAACTTGAAAAAGAACAGCTTCACGATAATTTAATGTATGCACCTGTGCCCACATACAAAGAAAATGACACCTATACTCTTCTTCGCAGTCCCCATATAGCAAGAAATGAAGAGGTTATTGCAATACCCTTAAAGAATGTCGGAGATATACGTAAAAAGTACCTTTCGCATCTTCACTATGTAATAATGGTTGACTCACGTTCTCTTATCCCCGAACGCCTTGGCGGTGCCGACTATGACGGTGATATGATTAAAACCGTTGCAGACCCTCTTGTAAACGCTTGTGTAAAGAGAAGCAGTACAATTCTTCCCGTACTCAAAATACCAACTGCTGAGCCTTTAATTTCCGATGCAAATGATTGGGAGGCAAGATTTGCTACAGTTAAAGATACATTCTCTTCACGTGTAGGACAGATAAGTAATGCGGCTCTCAGCAGAGGTGTTATTGCTTATGACGAAAGCATTACCGACGAAGAAAGAAAAGCCTTTCTCAAAGAGGTTGAAACCCTCGCAATTCTTACGGGTCTTGAAATAGATTCTGCCAAAAGCGGTATCAAGCCTGATTTGTCAGCCTACCTTGAAGCAAGAAACATAAAAAGAAGCCGTTTCCTTAAATACAAGGATATTTATGACCAAGGTGATACTGCAGAATGGTATGAGCCTACTAAAACACAAAAGCTGGCAAAATACTTTGGTTGCACTAATTGGGACTTCATTACATCAAACCTTGAAAAGCTGCCCTATTATGCCTACAGTATGGCTATGCAAACAGAAAAGGTAACCGACAAGCCTGCAAAAGACAGTGAGCTTTTTACCTTTGCCGCAGAGCCTGATTGGAAAGAAACGCTTGACAGTACCACTCTTGAAAGAGTTAAGTCTTTGATATCCGATTATGAAACTGCACTTAAAAGGATACGCTTTTTAACGCATACCGAAAAGGATATGAAGCGACAAAATGATGTGTACCGTATTCTTATGTCACGGGGTCAGGAAAAGGATTTTTCCGTTGATGAGATTTATTCTGCCTTTGATAAAATGAGCAGTTATCAGGTGCGTCTAGCAAGGCAACAGCTCATTGCAGGTGATTGGCAGTTCACACCTCCCGAAGACAGAGTTAGGAGATTTTATGAAATTACAGACAATGTATGGGATGCAAACATTGTCCGTCTTTTCTGTGATTTCAGATGTGGCGGCTACCGTATGCTTGGTGATGTTATCAGCGATTTTGATGATATGCACCGCAACCGAAGCCTGAAGAAAAACTATCTTTCACAAAAGGGAGATACACCTCAGATGAAGGCTATGGTTTCGGGCATAAAGCATACTGCCGATGCTAAAAATCAGATTATTTCCAACTGCAAGCATATTATGTTTCCAATAAGGACAAGAAATGCCGCACCGTCCCTCAATCCTGAGGATGTGGTAAAATGTGCCGTTGCTCTCGGCAAAAGAAAGTTTGCTCTTGAGGTTTTACCGGACATTGTATTACGGTTAACTCTTGACAGCAGTATTCCGTCTGAGGAACCTAAAAAGAAGAAGTGGAGGTTATGGTAATGACAAACGAATGGAAAGAGTTTCAGAGCTATGTTACTAAACCCTCATACTTTTGTATAAACAAAAAAGACCTCTCATTTCTCGGCAGGTTCAGCTTTAAAACCCTTACCGAATATGAAGGTCTCGGCAGAATACTCACAGTAATTGCAAGAGGTTATCTCTTTCACAATACTGACGGAAGTTTAAAAGACGGAAATCCTTATGACAGAATTGAATATGCAAGAAACGCTCTTTGTGCTTGGTGCAGTGTCCCCGAAGAAAAGGACGGTACAGATGTTAACTTCAAGCATTTACACAAAGATTTTCCTGAGCTTGTATCAGAAGACGGCAGAGGTTGGTTTTACAGTCATATTAAAAACATACACTTTTTTGCCATGTGCAATGCAAGTGTGATTAGTACCGATAACCTTGAGAAAATATCCTTAATAGCCAAAAACTTTGAAACGCCTTGGAAGAACAAGGTTAAACAAATGCAGATACCTGCTTTTTCCATAAACACAAAGGGTACTTGGGTGCTGAAATTTGACTACATTATTGCAGATGCTCTTGAGCTCGGTCCTCTGAGAATGGAAGCAGTTTCTTTGCCGATTGAATTCCATTCAAAGGTTGTTATGTGTGATGAAAAAGGCTTACCCTTTGAAGCCGTGCGGGATGTGGTCTGCTACTGTCTTGCCAACAAAACCGAAGACAGTGAATGGATTGTGCTCCCTGTTGCAAGCTTTGACTGCTATTACCACAGCACCAATTTCAGCAAAAAGTGGCTGTCGAGAATTCCCGAGACAATAATCAAGCGTGAAAGTGCACTCGGTGTCTGCAGGGTTAAACTGATGCTTGAATAAAGTAAATCCCGTTAAGTGCAGGAAACGCTACTTAACGGGATGTGTTTTTATGGTTTCAACTGACCGTTTTGGTCTGTTGAAAATATTTGGTGGGGGCAGTTATTATAATAATGAAAATGTATTATTTGAGGTGTTGACTATGCCGCTTAAACAACTCTTTAAGAATCTCAGGATTTTCAACAGTATATGAAAATGAAGGAAGGATACCTTCCTCTATCTCTTTATTCCAAGAGTTTCCAGTGTAATTGATATTTATATTTTTCGTATCATCCAACCACAATTCAGAGAAATCGTTATTTATGTAAATTATATAATCGTTATTGACTATAATTCTATGTTCGAAATCTCTGTCCTTGCTTCTGTCTTCTGAAATAGGATTAGCGTTGATTTCAACCTTTTTAATTGTTTTCAACTCTTTGTTCGGGGATTGGGTACTGTAAAAATTATTATCTCCGATATAGAAGTTCAATTCGTCAACAGTTTGAAAAACAGTTTCATAATCTTTGATACTGTCTATTCCGTTGGTTGTTTTATCAGAAGCAAACACGAATAGTAAACATAAAACTATAGTTAATATATAAGTGCAGTATTTTTAACGACAAAAAAACAACTGATAATAGATTGTTATACTTAATGATAATTCGCTGTTTTGCTTGAAAATTTAATATTAATGTACTAATATTAATATATTAACAATAATTTAGGAGGTATAAAATGAATTATTCTGAAAACACATCTTACATTAAAGAACTTGCGGATTTATCAAATTCAG
>JAFWYB010000044.1 GCA_017517865.1 Clostridia bacterium
CAGTAAATATCTGCCTTCCTATGCGGAATATTTGTAAAAGAAAGATATTATCTTTTATCGTTCTGCCGAAACACTTGTTTCGAGGCCAAAGAGCCTTTTGCTTCCTTTGGGGCTCAGGCCAAAGGAAGTGCCCAAGCGGCATGAGCGATGTCGGGTTGTTTTTATACACAGCATATAGAAGAAAAAGCAGAACCCGCCAATATAATAAGGACGGCAAAAGCCGTCCTTGCGATTAGCTGTTAACTTTATCAGAAAACAAACACAGCCACAACAGCAGCCATTGCACCGAAAAAGCTCACCGAATATCTTTCAGCATAAGCACCGACGAAAAGTACCGCGAAAAACGGAGCGAAGATTATTTTCTGAAAAAGGTTGCCCTTGCGATAAATTCTGTCTGCAAGATTAAAGGCATCCTCAACCGAGGGGAAGCAGTTTGACAGAAGTGAAACCGCAAACCATACGGAAAGTCCCGTGAAAACGGTACCCGCAACAGAGGTGGGGCGGAAAACTACGGGACACATCGCCATTAAAAGAGCACCCCAAAGGCAGAGCAGGCAGGGGATAAGGGCAGTGAAAAATGCCGCCGTCGGCCCCTTGATAAGCTCATGCTCAATATGCGAGCTCATTTCGTCGTCTCTTATATATCTGTCATCCTCAACGGGAGTTTTTGTTATTTTAAGCATAATATGCTCATAAAAGCACCGTATAAATGCACCGGGAAAGGTAACGTAGCGCGTTATTATATATAAAGCTGTCATGATAATCCTCCTTCCCTGTCGGTAAGAATCTCTTTTACGGAAATATTGCCCTTTTCATATTCGGTTACGGCATCGCTCAGGCTGAGACCTAAATATTCAAGCTCGGACTTTGCCCATTCGTAGGCCTCGCTGTTACCCGTGTAAACGGCAGCAATCGCATACATATTGAAAATATCCGTTGCACGGGCGTTGCCCTCATAGCTTTCACCGAAAATGTTGATGCTGTCGTAAAGCTGTTGCATAAAGGTAAAGGGAAGCTCCCCCTCCTCACCCTTTATCATATATGCAACGGCATAATAATAAAGATAGTCAAAATTATAGCGCTTGCAGGCATAAAGCTCGGAGCTGACCTCTGACATTCTGTGGCAGATTTCAAGAAGCTTTTCCGCGTCGGGGCTTTCAGCGTATCTTATACTGTTGAAATATCCGCCGTAAACACTCATATTCTGAGTGTTTGTTTTCATCATTCTCTTATAGCTTTTTTCAGCGGTTTCACTGTCACCGCAGAGAGCCGCATATTTGCATAAAAGGGGAATATGGTCAAATTCCTCTCTGCCGTATCTGCCGTCGATTTCCTTAAGCATTTCATAAAGCACGCTTATGTCCTTTTCGGTAGGCACGGTAAAATCAAAAACGAAGATATCAATAACGTAATCGGAATAAAGCACCTTGCCGTCGCTGTCGGTTTCACCCTTGAGAGTCTTCATTTCAGAAACTATGCCTTCATAGTCGTAGCCCTCTTCACCGTAGCTTTTCTGCACAATTTCAACTATGGCATTATAGGTGGTGCCGTAAAGCTCGTTTTTTTCAACAATTTCTATGTATTTTTTGTTTGAAGGAAGCTTAAGCGCATTTTCATTATAATATTCGTTTATAATTTCAGCCGCGTACGGATACTCACCCATACGGCAGTAGGAATCTATAAGCTGTTCAAGAGCTGTTGCGGAAATATTTTCGCTGCCCTGCCTTTTATCAAGATAGCTTGAATAATAGGCAGCTGCCGTTACGGGCTTGTTTTCCGCATATGCCGTGTAGCCCTCAAAAAAGTCCTCGTATTCCGTGGAGCTGCTGTCGTAAAAGTCCATTACCACATCCATTGAGGTTACCATGGAGCCGAAGAAAATAATCACGGCAAGAAGAATTGCCGCAAAGCCGCGGAACTTCACCCTTGTGCGGAGCATATTCTTTCTGCAAGACTCACAGTAGCACTCGTTTTCGGCTACCGGTGCACTTTCGCAGCGGGCACACAGGCGCTCCTCTTCTTCAGAGACAAAAGCTTCCTCAGTCCGGTCCCCGTTTTTTTCTTGCTCTTCATCCTCTTCGGGATTTTCTGCCCTTTCCGTTTCTTTTCTGAGTGTTTCTTCAAAAAGAACCCTCACCTGCTCAAGCTCCTCATATAAACCTGACTCAGAAGCTTTTTCCTCGGTGAGTTCCTTTTCTTTTTCGTTTATTTCTTTGTCAGACAAGCTGCTCATCTCCTTATTTATAAATAAAAAATCATTTTTATCCGGCCTGCAAGCCCGGGCGGTTTACGGTTACGAATTCTGAACTCTTAAGGAAAATACGCACCCACAATAGTTCTGTCTGTAAAGCTTATGCTCCTTTGACAGCTCTATGGACCTTTTATAGCCGTTTTTCTTTTTGAAATCCGAGGGCAGGTGCTTAACGGCGTATTTTTCTGCCAGCCTCTCGCCGATTTCGTTTATTTTTTCCGCATTTTTTAAGGGACTTATCGTAAGCGTGGTTGTAAAATAATCAAAGCCCAGCTCTTTTGCGGTACGGGCGGTTTCTTCAAGTCGCAGTCCATAACAGAGAAAGCATCTTTCGCCGCCCTCTTTTTCCTTTTCGTACCCCTTGACCGCGTTGTAAAAATCCGACGGGTCAGAATCAGCCTCAAGAAGCTTTACGGGGTGCTTATATTCGCTTTCGGCAATAAGCCTTTTAATCTCGGATACTCTGTAGCCGTATTCCTCCGCGGGATAAATGTTGGGGTTGTAGCAGAAAACCGTTATATCAAAATATTCCGAAAGGTACTCAAGACAGTAGCTGCTGCAGGGTGCACAGCAGGCGTGGAGTAATAAGGTTGGTACTCTGCCTGTTTTTTCAAGCTCTGAAATCAGAGCATCAAGCTCTTTCTGATAGTTACGCATAACAGCCTTTCCTTTCCTGAAAATACATTCAGATTTTAACACATTTATATTTCGGGGTCAAGGTTAAAAAAGTTGTAACTTACTAAATTGCAACTTTAAGTTGATTTTTAGAAAATAAAGGGTTATAATAAGAGAACTACATAACAGAAAGGAGATTTGACATGGCAGAACAGACCAGACAGGAAAAGCTGAATGTCAAAAAAACCATACTGACCGGCTTCGGTTTTATGGCTACCTCAATAGCTTGGGCAATATACGATCCCTACATTACAAAAATACTTAACAAGATACTTTCTGAAAGCGCTTTGGTAACAAATCTCAGTAACTGGCTTGCAGATAATATCGAATGGATCGGGGATTTCTCCGCATCTCAGGGTCAGAGCACCGTAACAGCCGCAGGCGGTTTCACTCTCGTACCTCTTTTCATCGGTATTATTATGACCTTCGATAACATCTTCGGCGTTATCTTCCAGCCCACCTTCGGCAAGCTTTCGGATAACTGCCACTCAAAGCTCGGCAAGCGCCGTCCCTTCATTGTAGGCTGTGCTCCCGTTTCGGCAATTCTGTTTACACTTATTCCCATTGTGGCACTTAATTCACCCGCCAACCTGCAGCTCCCCCTGACAATGATCACCGTTATTCTTTTCGTTTTCAGCATGTCACTGTGGAGAGCTCCCGTTGTTGCTCTTATGCCTGACCTTACACCTCCTCACCTTCGCTCTGAGGGTAACGCCATCATCAACCTTATGGGCGGTGTCGGCTCGGCAGTAGGTATGGTCGCAGGTACTCTCGGTATTTTACTTTGTACTCTCTTAGCAGGTTACAGCAAGGCTGAAATCACCGCAGACGAAACCCTTTCCTTCCCCTATGTTTTTGCAGTAGGCTCACTCGTTATGATAGTCGGTATGCTCGTGCTTCTCTTCTTCGTTAAGGAAGAGGATACAAGCATCGTGCTCAAGGGCGAGGCAAATCAGTACGCTGACCAGAAGGCCCTTAAAAAGGCACAGAAGGCTGAGGCTAAGAAAAAGAAGGCTGAGCTTAAGGCTATGAAGCTCACAAAGGGCGAAAGAAAGAGCCTTATCTTCATGCTCGCAACTCTTTTCTTCCTTTTCTGCGCAGCAAACGCTATTACAACCTTCTTCTCACTCTTCGCTCAGGAAATCCTCCACATGATTACCTCAGAGGCAACTCTTATTATGCTCATCTTTGCAGTATGCTCAGGTGTTGCCGCTATCCCTGCAGGTAAGTTCGGCAAGAAGTTCGGCAGAAAGAAGACAATCATCGGCGGCCTTGCAGTATTCCTTGCAGCCTTCGTCGTATTCTTCGGCGTATTCCTCGGCCTCCTCGGCGGAAAGAATCTTTCAATCAGCAACTACGTTACGGTAAACAATGCATACATCGTCATTGACGAAAACATCAACAGCTACAACGCAGAAAAGAGCGCTCAGGCTCAGCTTGACGGTACGACTCTTGCAGAAGATGAGGTTCTTTCAATTGAGGGCTACCTTGCATATAAGAACGGTACTCAGACCGAAAAGCTTTCAGGCTACTACGAAGCTTACGAGGCTTATCTTGTTGAAGAAAACGGCGAGGATGTTTATAGCGACCTTATCGCCGTAGCAAACGATATTCTCGGCACCGAAACCGAGGATTTCGCAACCGCTCTTGCAGCAGTTGTTGATACCGTTGACAGCGTAACGAAGATTCTGCGCGTTCTCATTTATCCCGTTCTCGTTCTCGGCGGTGCCGCCAATATGTTCATTACCGTTAACACTCTTCCCCTTGTTCTTGAAATCGGCGGCGTTGAAAAGGTGGGTACCTTCACCGGTTACTATTACACAGCTACCTTCTCAGCACAGATCGCTTCTCCCATCGTATACGGCTTTATAAGAATGTTTGCCGGAACCTATATGTCGCTGTTCTATTACAGCCCGATAATGTTCCTGCTGGCAATCATCTTCATTATGTTCGTTAAGCACGGCGAAGCAGTTCCTCAGGAAATAATAAATAAAATCGAAGAAGAAAATGACTGATAAAAGCTCGCTTTATGCCGGATATTCCTATGGGATATCCGGCGGTTTTATTTTTTTACGATAAAGAGCTCAGGGTGATGTTTTCAGTGCAAATGTAATGAATTTAATGAAAAGTCAATTTTTTTCTCTCTTACTGTTGATTTTTATTCAATTTTAGTATAAAATAACCATACATATTTAAAAAACAGCACTTTTTCATATACATTTTTGGAGGTTTTATATGAATTATTCCCTTACAAAAAAGCAAACAAAGGAGCTTATCGAAAGTAAGCTCTCACACTATTTCGGTGTCGATTCCAACGAGGCTACCGACGAACAGTATTATAAAGCAGTATCTCTTATCGTAAGAGAGCTTATGAACGAGGGCCTTCGCGAATTCAGAAAGGAAAAGGGCAACAAGACTCAGAAAAAGATTTATTATCTTTCAATGGAGTTCCTTATGGGCCGTTCTCTCAAGAACAACCTTTACAACCTTAACCTTACAAAGACCTTTGCCGCAGCGCTCAAGGATATGGGCATCAGCCTTGATAAGCTTTATGAGTGCGAGCCCGATGCAGGTCTCGGTAACGGCGGTCTCGGCAGACTTGCAGCCTGCTATCTCGACGGTCTTGCAACCCAGGGCTACTACGGTATGGGCTACAGCATCCTTTACGAGTGCGGTATCTTCAAGCAGAAGCTTGTTGACGGCTGGCAGACTGAGCTTCCCGATTTCTGGCTTCCCGGCGGTGAGGTATGGCTCAAGGCAAGAGAAAAGGATACCGTTGAGGTTAAATTCGGCGGTGAAATTGTTGATTCATGGGATAATCACTACCACAGCGTTGAGCACAGAAACGCTCAGACAATCGTTGCAGTTCCCTATGATATGTATGTAAGCGGTAAGGACGGCAAGGGTATTTCAATTCTCCGTCTTTGGAAGAGCGTTGCCCCTGCACTTGATATGAGACTTTTTGACCAGGGTCAGTATATGAAGGCTATGGAGCAGCAGGCTATGGCTGAGGTTATCAGCAAGATTCTTTACCCCTCAGACGGTCACTATGAGGGTAAGAGCCTTCGTCTTAAGCAGCAGTACTTCCTCGTTTCCGCTTCGGTTCAGGATATTGTTGCAAGACATCTGCGCCACTTCGGCACAATGGAAAACTTTGCCGAAAAGAATGCGGTACACATCAACGACACACACCCCACCCTCGCAATTCCCGAGCTCATGAGAATTCTTCTCGACGAATGCGGCTACGGCTGGGACGATGCGTGGAATATTGTATCAAAGGCCTGTGCTTACACCAACCACACGGTTATGAAGGAAGCACTTGAATGCTGGCCCGAGGACCTTTTCAGAAGTCTTCTTCCCAGAATTCATCAGATTGTTAAGGAAATTGATAACCGTTACCGCGCTCACATCTGGGAAATGACCCACGATGCAGGCAAGGTTGAAAATATGGCAGTAACCTCAAACGGTGTTATCAGAATGGCAAACCTTTGTGTTGCTACCTGCCACAGTGTAAACGGTGTTTCGGCCCTTCACAGCCAGATTCTTAAGGATACAGTATTCAACGATTACTATAACCTTACTCCCGACAAGTTCAAGAATGTTACAAACGGTATCGCTCACAGACGCTGGCTCTGTCAGTCAAACCCCGAGCTTACCTCACTTCTCACAGAGCTTATCGGTGACGGCTTCGTCTATAATGCAGACGAGCTTCTCAAGCTTCAGAAGTTTGCCGACGATAAGAAGGTACTTGACAGGCTTGAAGCTATCAAGCTCAGCAACAAAAAGAGACTTATAAAGCTTGTAAAGGCAAAGACCGGCATAGAGCTTGACCCCAACTCAATCTTTGACGTGCAGGTAAAGAGACTTCACGAATACAAGCGTCAGCATCTCAATGCACTTCAGATTATTGCAAGATATCTTGAAATCAAGGAAAATCCCGACGGAGATTACGTGCCCCACACCTACATTTTCGGTGCAAAGGCAGCCTCAGGCTACTTCGTTGCAAAGAAGATTATCTCAATGATATGTGCTCTCAGCGACCTTATCAACAACGACCCGGATATGAGAGGCAGACTCAAGGTTGTATACCTCGAGGACTACAACGTATCAATGGCCGAAACTCTTATGCCCGCAGCAGACATCAGCGAACAGATTTCTCTTGCAGGCACCGAGGCAAGCGGTACGGGTAATATGAAGTTTATGATTAACGGTGCTCTCACCCTCGGCACTCTCGACGGTGCAAACGTTGAAATTCACGAGGCTGTGGGCGACGATAATATGTTCCTTTTCGGTATGACTACTCGCGAAGCTGTTGAGCTCAAAAACAGAGGCTATCAGCCTATGAACTATTACAACAACAATGCGGAGCTTCGCAAGGTTATCGACTTCATTCAGAAGGGTATAAACGGCAAGCAGTTCCCGGAAATCGGCAACACAATCATTCACCACGACCCCTATATGGTGCTCGCTGACTTTGCCGATTACAGAAAGGCTCAGAAATACATCGACACCGTATGGAAGGACAGAGACCGCTGGAACAGAATGTCTCTTATGAATATCGCAGGTGCAGGCCGCTTCGCAGCAGACCGTGCAATCAACGATTACGCAAGAGATATCTGGCACACAGGTACAATCAGATAAAAAAATGGGCTGTATTTTACAGCCCATTTTCAGTAGTCAGTAGTCAGGATTTACCTTATAAATTATGATGATCTGACAGCTTCTGTCTTTTCAGGCAGACAGAAGAAAAAGTGAATTTAAGTCTGCAGTAAAAAACCGTTGTAAAGCTTTTTTAGCTTTTACAACGGTTTTGGTATTTTATTTTTAAGGTTTTTCAGATGTTGAGTTTTTTTTACATTCCCTTTATATGCAGGGTGCTGTAAGCCCCGTAAGGCTTTCAAAAACAGGCAGCTCGTAGCTGGGGAAGTATATGCCCCATTCTGCACCGCTGTGCTCAAGCACAAGAATGTGATAGGGCTTGACGTGAACAAAACCGTTTTTATCAGTTGACAGCTTATACTTCTTGTATTCCCCTTTATTGTGGCTTATTTCCTTATTCCAGCCGGGCAATATAATCTTCTTTTTCACCGTGCGGATTTCCTTGATTTCTTCAAGCGGAATTTCGTTTCTGCCGTCAAGGTTTGTAAGGCAGAGACAGCCGTTATGCACATAGGCTCTGTATATAAGATTATTAAAGGGAGTCATACCGAGTGGCGGTGTTTTGGGAATAATTTCATCATCCTTAATCTTGTATGCAAAGGAAAGAATATCGGTCTGCACTGCCGTTTCGGGAACGCCAAGCTCGGCAAAAATGTTTTCCATAGCAGTGTCCAGCCTTGAAGAGGTAAGGTTTCCTTCTTCACTCTGATATGTATTTTTCGCCTTATTTTTTGAAAGCATATAAAGAATAAACCATACCGCCAGACAAGCTCCGCAAGCCCAGAAAACAGCAGGTGCATTGCCGTATGCTTCAGTTAACTCAACATCCGATTTAAATATACCGACAAGTAATATGAATCCGACAAAGCCTGTCACGCCCTGAATAATGCGCAAAGGGAGAGGGAGCTTCGCCTTTTTATCAAGCTCCAGCTGATTTTCTGCCGCTTTCTCAAAGGATTCCGCATAAGCTTCGGAAGGCTTCTCCACAGCAAATTCCTCGCCGTTAAATCGCTCGTTATTTTTATCTTCTGTAATATCAACACCTAAAAAAGGCTTCATTTCATACATCTCCTTAATGAAACAATCGCCAAAAACGCCCCATAGGGGCGTTTCCTTACTACTTACTACTTACTACTGACTACTCGTCCTGCCGTTTTTATTTAATAATATCAGTTCCCATATAAGGTACGAGTGCCTCGGGAATAGTAACAGTGCCGTCTGCATTCTGATAGTTTTCAAGAATAGCAGCGGTTGTTCTGCCGACTGCAACGCCTGAGCCGTTGAGGGTGTGAACAAGCTGAGCCTTGTCCTTGGGGCCGTTCTTGTAACGGATTGATGCACGGCGTGCCTGGAAATCCTCGAAGTTTGAGCAGGAGCTGATTTCAACATATCTGCCGTAGGAGGGCATCCACACCTCAATGTCGTAGGTTTTTGCGCTCGAGAAGCCGATATCACCGCTTGAAAGAGCAACAACACGGTAGGGAAGACCGAGAAGCTGAAGCACTCTTTCAGCGTCGTTTGTAAGCTTTTCAAGCTCAGCATAGCTTTCCTCGGGCTTTGTGAACTTAACAAGCTCAACCTTATTGAACTGATGCTGACGGATAAGACCTCTTGTGTCTCTGCCGGCTGAGCCTGCCTCTGCTCTGAAGCAAGCTGAATATGCGCAGAAGCTCATAGGAAGCTTGTCGCCGTCAAGAATGTCGTCACGGTACATATTTGTAACGGGTACCTCTGCTGTGGGGATAAGGAAATAGTCGTTTGTGAGCTTGAAAGCGTCCTCTTCAAACTTGGGAAGCTGGCCTGTACCTGTCATTGAAGCTCTGTTAACCATAAAGGGAGGGAATACCTCTGTGTAGCCGTGCTCGGTGTGAGTGTTGAGGAAAAAGCTGATGATAGCTCTTTCAAGTCTTGCACCGAGACCCTTGTAGAAGTGGAAGCGAGTACCCGTTACCTTTGCGGCGGTTTCGGGGTCAAGAATACCAAGGTCTGCACCGATATCCCAGTGAGCCTTTGCTTCGAAATCGAACTTTCTGGGCTCACCCCAGCGGCGGATTTCAACGTTTTCACTGTCATCCTTACCGATAGGTGTTGATTCTGAGGGCACGTTGGGGAATTCGTACATCATAGTCTTCTGCTTTGCGGCAAGCTCTGCCTTTTCAGCATCAAGAACCTTTACCTCTTCCTTGATAAGGTTCATTCTTGCCATAATTTCGCTGATATCGCCGCCTTCCTTCTTTATGCGGGGGATATCCTTGCTTGCGGCGTTCTGCTCTGCCTTGAGAGCATCTGCCTTCTGTGTAAGCTCACGTACCTTAAGGTCAATTGCAAGAATTTCGTCAACAAGAGCGTCCATATCCTTGTTTCTTGTTTTCATTGCGTCCTTTACCTTCTGAGGATTTTCTCTGATAAGCTTAATATCTAACATTGTTATTACTCCTTTTTTCTTAATTAGAATTATATTATCTTACAAGTGCTTCAAGTATGCTCTGTAAGTCTTCTTTGCTGAAAAACTCTATTTCTATTGTACCCTTATTTCCCTTTGCAACGTGAATTTCTGCCTTTCTGCCAAGTTCGGCGCGGATTGCAAGCTCACATTCATCGAAGTAGGAGTCTCTCTTTGCCTTTTTAGCAGAGGACTTCTCTTTCTTGGGATTCAGAATAGATTTTACTATTCTTTCCGTTTCTCTTACGGATATATCTTTGGAAATTATTTGCATAGCCACATTCATTATAACCGCATCATCCTTAAGCGGAAGCAGTGTTCTTGCGTGACCTGCCGAAAGCTTGCCCTGACGTACAAATTCAAGCACTTCCTCGGGCAGCTCAAGAATTCTCATTGCATTTGCAACCGCGGGTCTTGATTTGCCCACACTTTTTGCAACCTGCTCCTGGGTAAGACTGTAATCCTTCATAAGCTGAGCATAGCCTCTTGCTTCTTCAAGGGGATTGAGATCCTCACGCTGAAGGTTTTCAATAAGAGCGACCTCGGCAACCTGTCTGTCGCTCATTTCTCTTATAAATACGGGTACCTCGGTAAGGCCTGCCATTCTTGATGCACGCCAACGTCTTTCACCGGCTACAAGCTGATAGCCGCCGTCGGATATAGGCCTTACAAGAAGAGGCTGAATAACACCGTGCTGAGCGATGCTTTCTGCAAGCTCACTGAGGGCTTCCTCGTCGAAATCCTTTCTGGGCTGTTCTCTGTTGGGCTCAATATCGTTTATGTTAACGGTTACGGAGCCGCCCTTTTCTTCTGTTGAATTATCAAGAAAAAGTGCATCAAGTCCTTTGCCGAGACCGCCTTTTTTATTAACTGCCATAGTGCGCCTCCTATCCTTTCAAGCCTTTATTGTTCTTTTTAAGAAATTCTTTTGCAAGCTCGTCATAGGCAACACTGCCTCTTGAGCTTCTGTCGTAATAATACACCGGCTTACCGAAGGAAGGAGCCTCGGAAAGACGTACGTTTCTCGGTACAACCGATTTATAAACCTTCTGCGGGAAGAATCTCTTTACCTCCGAAACAACCTGCTGTGTAAGATTGAGCCTTCCGTCGTACATTGTAAGAAGCACGCCCTCAAGGTCAACAAGCGGATTATATAATCTCTTGACCTGTCTTACGGTATTCATAAGCTGTGAAAGACCCTCAAGTGCATAATATTCGCACTGAATAGGCACGATGACCGTGTCAACGGCACAAAGGATGTTGACTGTTATAAGCCCGAGTGACGGCGGACAGTCTATAAAAATAAAGTCGTATCTGTCTTTTACCGGGGCAAGTGCGCTGCGGATTCTGCTTTCTCTTGACTGCATATCAACAAGCTCAAGCTCCGCGCCTGCAAGGTCCATATTTGCAGGAAGTATATCCAAACCCTTAAAGGCTGTTGAAAGTATAACCTCATCAGCAGGTGTACCCCTGACTATCACGTCGTAGGAGGACTTTTTTACGTCCCTTTTATTGACACCGAGTCCGCTGGTGGCATTGCCCTGAGGGTCAGCATCAACAAGAAGCACCTTATAGCCGTAACAGCCTATTGCCGCCGCAAGATTGACTGCTGAGGTTGTCTTACCGACTCCGCCCTTCTGATTGACTATTGCTACGGTTTTTCCCATATTTATTCCTTTCTTTATATATCAAAGGTGATTTTTAGTCTGTAAATGCTATTATATCACAACAATTTCCCGTTTTAAAGTCTATGAGCAAAAAATTTTAAAAAATATTTGTTTCACGTGAAACATTGTTAAAGTGAAAAAGACTCCGTCTGAGCGGAGTCTTTTTCGGGGTGTGAAAGAGAAAGATATGATATATGGAAATCACCGCAAGCAGTGTAACCAACCTATTTGCTTGCCTTGTCGGCAAATTTATACATTGCCTGTTTCGGAATCTCTATAAGATATATGTAGCTTTCGCCGTTGTCCTTTCTTTTTATATCTGCCTTTATACCCGCCTTCTGCATAGTATCTACGGCGTGATTTATTGTGTTGAGAAATATTTTTACGTCGCTGAACATTCTTTTCGTTGTTCTCTTCGGGGCCTTTTTGCTTTCGTTTATCTCTTTTATAAGCTCTTCCGTCTGCTGAATATTCAGCCCTTTGCTTATTATTTTATCAAGAGCGGGGAGTATATCTGCATTTTCAAGGGAGAGAAGTGCTCTTGCATGTCTTTCGGAAAGACCGTTTTCACAAAGGCTCTTTTTTGCCTGCTCCGGCAGCCCCAACAGTCTGAGCTTGTTAGAAACCGTCGAGGGAGCCTTGCCTATACGCCTTGCAACCTCGTCCTGAGACATTGAAAAGTCCCTCATAAGCCTTTCAATTGCATACGCCTCCTCAAAATAGCCTAAATCCTGCCTTTGCAGGTTTTCTATAAGAGAGAATACGGCAGACTTCATAGTGCTTGCGTCAATCACAATGCAGGGTACTGTTATAAGCCCTGCAATTTTAGCGGCGCGCAGTCTTCTTTCACCCGCCACAAGCTCAAAGCCCTGCTCCGTTTCTCTTACGGTTATAGGCTGCAGAACCCCGTTGGCTCTTATACTCAGCGCAAGGTTTAAAAGCTCGCCCTGGTCGAAGGTCTGTCTCGGCTGATTGGGATTGGGCAGGATTTTATCTGACGGTATAAGTAAAACCTGACCCGCCGTTCTGTTTCTTTCGCTAATCATTTAAAAAACATAACCTCCCTTTGTTCAGATAATACCATAACAAAGAGAGATTGTAAACAAAAACAGTATGCCCTTATTTTACCTAAAACGACAGACGCCGTCATTATACAAGGGGATTTTTTGCGATTTTTGCCGAAGGTCGGGGGAATTTAGTGGGAGTTGACGAAATCTTTTTGATTAAAATGATATTTCTTTCGCCTGCATTCTCAAGCTCAAAGGTATGCTTTTCACTTACGGCACCGCCGAGAGTCCTTACAGCCTTCTGTGCCTGCGTGATTTCTTCATCGGCTTTTGCACCCTTCATGGCTATAAAGCTGCCGCCTACCTTAACAAAGGGGAGACAGTATTCGGTTAAATCGCGAAGATTGGACACGGCCCTTGCCGTTGAAAAGTCATATTTTTCACGGTAAGCCTTATTCTGACCGCCGTCCTCAGCGCGGGAATGTACCACATCAGCGGTAAGCTCAAGCTTTTCGAGTATATCTTTTATTACGTTGAGTCTTTTATTAAGGCTGTCCATAAGGGTCATTTCAAGGTCGGGACGTGCTATAAGCATAACGAGACCGGGGAAGCCTGCTCCCGTACCCACATCAATAATCTTAGCGCCTTTCTTTATTTCAACCTTTGAAAAGACAGTCAGACAGTCGAGGAAGTGCTTTATTACTATTTCCTCAGGGTCTGTTATTGCAGTAAGATTTATTTTTTCATTCCATTCAACAAGAAGTCTTGCATATAAATCAAAGCGGCTGAGAGCCCTTTCATCAAGACTGATGCCGTATTCTTCTGCCTTTTCCTTTAAAAGGTCAAGGGGGATAAACATATAATCACTTCCTTTTTGCAAGGTAAATAAGAAGAACCGATATATCGGCAGGACTAACACCACTGATTCGTGAAGCCTGGCCGAGATTGGCGGGACGTATTTTATTAAGCTTTTCCTGCGCCTCCATACGAAGACCCACCACATCGGTATAATCCTCAATCATATCAAGCCTTCTCACCTCAAGACGGCGCATTTCTTCAACCTGAGCAAGCTGTCTTTTTATGTAGCCCTCATATTTAACAGCAATTTCAACCTGCTCAAATATCTCGTAGGGGAGGTCGGGACGGTTTTTATCTGCAATTTTAAGCGACTCATAGTCAAGCTGCGGCCTTTTAAGCAGCTCAATAAATCTGCAGCCCGTTGTCAGAGGCGATGTTTCACGTGAAACAAGTATTTCGTTTAACGCGTCTGACGGCGGAACGGAAAGAAGTGATATTCTTTCCTTTTCCTCTTCTATAAGTCGGAGCTTTTCCTGAAGCCTCTGCCACTTTTCTTCAGACACGAGTCCCACGCGGTATCCGTATTCGGTAAGTCTTATATCAGCGTTGTCCTGACGGAGTAAAAGTCTGTATTCCGAGCGTGAGGTCATCATACGGTAGGGGTCAGAGCAGCCCTTGGTTACAAGGTCGTCTATAAGCGTACCTATATATGAAGAGGCTCTGTCAAGCACCAGAGGCTCCTCGCCCTTGATTTTCAGTGCCGCATTCACACCTGCAACGAGACCCTGAGCGGCAGCCTCCTCGTATCCGCTTGAGCCGTTGAACTGACCTGCACCGTAAAGTCCCTCAAAATCCTTGAATTCGAGAGTAGCCTTAAGTGTAAGCGGATCAACGCAGTCGTATTCAATAGCGTAGGCGGTACGCATAACCTGAACGTTTTCAAGGCCGGGTATAGTCTTAAGAAAGCGCAACTGAACGTCCTCGGGCAGAGACGACGACATACCCTGAAGATACATTTCTTCGGTGTTTTCACCGCAGGGCTCTATAAAAAGCTGATGGCGCTTCTTTTCGGCAAAGCGTACTATCTTATCCTCAATAGAGGGGCAGTATCGGGGACCGACACCGTCTATTTTACCGCTGTAAAGAGGGGAGCGGTGTATATTTTCGAGAATGACCTTTTTGGTTTCTTCATTTGTGTAGGTGATATAGCAGGGGAGCTTATTTTCCGGCTTATACTCACCGTCAAATGAAAAGGGGACTACCCTTTCGTCGCCGTCCTGGCGCTCAAGGCCTGAAAAGTCTATGCTTCTTCTGTTCACTCTCGAGGGAGTACCCGTCTTGAAGCGCCTTGTTATTACGCCGAGACTTCTGAGAGATCCGGTGAGCTCCTTTGCGGCAAACATACCGTCGGGGCCGCCGTCATAAACAACATCACCGACATAAATCTTACCGCCGAGAAAGGTGCCCGTTGCGATGATTACACACTTGCAGTTATAGATAGCCTCAAGCTTCGTTACAACCTGCCATTTTTCATCATCCGTGCGGGTGAGCTCAATAATCTCTGCCTGCACAAGCTCAAGACCCTCCTGCTTTTCCATCACATGCTTCATATATTCACTGTAACGGCGGCGGTCTATCTGAGCTCGCAGTGAGTGCACTGCAGGGCCCTTACCCAGATTGAGTATACGGCTCTGCAGAGTGTTGGCATCTGCCGCCTTGCCCATCTCGCCGCCGAGTGCATCTATCTCGCGCACAAGGTGACCCTTTGAGGTGCCGCCTATCGACGGGTTGCAGGGAAGATTACCTACCCAATCCATATTTATCGTAAACACACCGACGCTGACACCGAGCCTTGCCGCAGCAAGACCCGCTTCAATACCAGCATGGCCTGCACCGATGACAATCACGTCATATTCCTTTGCAAAATATCTCATTGTTATCACTTGCCTCTGAACTTCTGTCTTTAAAAGTTTTCAACATTTTGTGTGGAAAATTTCCTTGTTTTTTGCCCTTTTTTATTGAATGGAATTACTTTCAACGACCCCTTACACCGTCAGAATAAAATCTATTCAACAGAAAGCAAAAACCTCTGTTTTAATTCTAATTTATAAATTTAATACAGTTTATAATTCTTATATGGCATTATTTTGCTCTTTATACAAGCTTTAATGTCTCGCAGGGCTCTTTTACCGTAAAATCGGCATCATACTCTCTGAATTCCTCTTGAGAGCCGTAGCCCCAGAGCACGCCGCAGCTTTTTACGCCTGCACCCTTAGCACCTTCGATATCGTAAAGTCTGTCGCCAACCATAAGCACCTCATTTTTATCCCGGGCACCCATCAGCTCCATCGCTTCAAGAATGAGACCCGTCTTTGTGCTGTGATTGCTGTCGTCCATTCTAACACCTACAACGGCGTCAAACTTTTCCGTTATACCGAGATGGTCGGCAACGTTGTAAATAAGCCGCAGAGGCTTACTCGACGCGATACCTACCTTTATTCCCCGGGCCTTGAGTGAATCTATAAGTTCAACTATACCCTTGTATAGCTCGCACTCGTAAATGCCCTTAACGGTGTATCTCTCTCTGTATTTTTTAATATATTCGCCCACCTCAGCCTCGCTCACGTTATAGTAATGAGTAAAGCTGTAATGTATGGGTGGGCCGATAAACTTTTTAAGGTCACTCATATCGGGTACTTCTCTGCCCATCTGCTCAAAGGAATATTGCAGACTTCTGATTATACCCTCGCCCGTGTCAACCACGGTACCGTCAAAATCAAAAATAACAAAACGGAACATACCAAAGAAACACAGCCGATTTATAAAAATACAAATCGGCTTTCTCCATAAATTATTTTATTTCTGCTCTCTGCTGAGCCTTTTCGAGGAATTTATCAACCTTCACGGAAAATCTCGTATGACTTCCCTTGCCGATAAGTCCTGCATTGTCGTAGGCCTCAACGGAAAAATCAAATCTTCTGCCGTCTGTGGCTACAAGCGTAGCAACGGCCTTTACCTCTACACCGCAGGCCGTAGCCGCAAGGTGCTCAATATTAAGAGCCGTACCGACCGTTGTGAGCCCCTCGGGAAGCTCCGACTGACAAAGCTCTGCTGCCGCCTGCTCCATAAGTGCAACCATTGACGGGGTTGCAAAAACCTCAAGGGCGCCCGATTTTACATTCGCCGCCGTAAGCTTATGCTCAACGGTTACCTTAACCTCGTGCTTCATTCCGATTTCCATATAATATACCTCACTTAAATAAGAGAAAACAACGTCTGGTCGCCTTCGTTTATAACAATATTTGTTGTGCCGTAAATTGCGTTCTGGATTTTCTGTGCCGCCTTGGGGAATTCAATAAACACCACAGAGCTGTTGCCCACATATCCGGTACGGAAAAGCTCTCTTTCGCTTATGGTCGTCTGAACTATTTCGTAGCTCAGCCAGCCGTAGCCCAGAGCCTGGGTTGCATAGCTCTGAATTTCCTTTACGGTAAGATTGGTCTTTACATAGGGTAAAAGGGTGTTGAGCATTGTCATAAGCTCAGAAAGCGAGGCACCCTTTATACTGTTTATCAGTGACATAATAACCGAGCGCTGTCTTCTCGTGCGGCTGACGTCTGAATCTGAGTCGCACTTTCTGATTCGTGAAAACAGCAAAGCCTGCTTACCGTTAAGAGTAACGTTTGTGCCCGAAGGCATACTGATTTTTTCTGTTTTTCTGATATACGCCGCCTCATATTCCTGCACCGTTACCGTAAGGCCGCCAAGCTCGTCGATAATATCCTCAAAGGTGGCAAAGTCAACGGTTACGTAATAGTCGATATCTATCTTGAAATCCCTTTCAAGGGTTTCAATAAGGCAGTCTGCACCGCCCTTTGCATAGGAGGCGTTTATTTTATTATAGCTGTTACTGCCGCCCGACTCTATGTTTGTATAGGTATCTCTGAAAAATGAGGTCATATTTATTTTTTTGGTCATCGTGTTAAGAGAGAGGAGTATAAGAGTATCGCTTCTGCCGCCGTATTGAAGACCCGTTCTGCTGTCAAGACCGATAAGAAGCAGATTTATAACGTAATCGCTTCTCATAGGCTCAATATCGTTGTGGTACCAGTTATAGACGAACTCTCTTACGCTTCCGGAAATAACCTTGTCCATTTCCTCATCGTCAATATCCTCGTCTTCATCCGGATTAACATTATCAATCTGCAGCTTTTCATCGCCGCCGTCAACAACGGGCACACCGGTAACAATTGTGGTACTGAGATCTTCACCGGTTGTGAGCATTTCAAAAAGGCTGTTTGCATAGCCTACTCCCGTGGCAAAAAGCACAAGCACAACCGACAGCAGAAAGCTTATATTCTTAGCTCTTCTTTTCTTGTCAAGCCATATAAAGTTAAGAAAGGGGTTCCCTTTTTTACTCATAGCTACACTTCTTTCGTGAAAGATTATTATTCCTCTGCCTCGGCAGCTTCATTTCCGGCCTCGGTCTCTGAACCGCTTTCATCGTCCTCGGCTTCCTTTTCTTCCTTGAGGCTGATTGCGGAAACAACCTTTTCACCCTCTGAAAGCTTCATTACGCGCACACCCTTTGAGGTACGTGAAACAGTGCTTATCTGTGAAGAGGGGATTCTGATAATAATACCGTCAGAGGAAATAAGAATAACGTCATCGTCATCTTCAACCATAACAACTGAGGTAACAAGACCGTACTTTTCGATATGGTAGTTGATAACACCCTTACCTGCTCTTGACTGGAGTCTGTATTCGTTATGCTCACTGAGTCTTCCGAGACCTGTTTCTGAAACGGTGAGTATTTTCTTATTGTCGTCGCCCTCGGCTATGGTACACATACCTATAACCTCGTCGCCTTCCTTAAGCTCAATAGCCTTAACGCCTCGTGCAGTTCTGCCTATGGGACGGCAATCGTTTTCGTTAAAGCGGATTGACATACCCTGCCTTGTTGCAACAAGAATATCCTCGTTGCCGTCGGTGAGACGTACCCATGAAAGCTCGTCGCCCTCGTCGAGGTTAATTGCGATAATACCGCTCTTACGAAGGTTTCTGTACTGCTCAAGCTCAGTACGCTTGATGATACCCTTTCTTGTAACCATGCAGAGATATTTGGTTTCCTCTCCGCCGAAGTCGGGTACCTTTATCATTGAGCTGATTTTTTCTTCTGCTTCAAGGGGAAGAAGGTTAACAACGTTCATACCCTTGCTCTGTCTGCTGCCCTCGGGAATTTCATAGCCCTTGAGACGGTAAACCTTACCCTTGGTAGTAAAGAACATAATAAAGTCGTGGCTTGAGCAGGTGAACATCGTCTGTGCAACGTCCTCCTCACGTCTTGTCATACCCTTAACGCCTCTGCCGCCTCTTCTCTGAAGAGAATATGCCTGAGCGGGCTGACGCTTGATATAGCCCATATTGGTAAGAGTGTAAACACATTCCTCCTCGGGAATAAGGTCTTCTATATCAACCTCACCGCTGATTGCGGCTATCTCGGTTCTTCTTTCGTCTCTGAATTTATCGCCGATGGCCTGAGCCTCGGTTTTAACAATTTCTTTTACCTTTGCTTCGGAAGAAAGAATTTCGTTATATTCCTCAATCTTAGCCATAAGAGCGGCTAATTCTTCCTCAATCTTAGTTCTTTCAAGACCTGTTAACTGACCGAGTCTCATCTTAACGATAGCATCAGCCTGAATTTCAGTTAAGCCGAAGCGGTCGATAAGTGCCTGCTTACCCGTTGCCTGGTCCTTTGATGCACGTAAGATTTTGATAACCTCATCAATGAAGTCGAGTGCAATCTTGAGACCCTCTAAAATATGAGCTCTTTCCTGAGCCTTTTTAAGGTCATAGCGTGTTCTTCTTACTATAACCTCTTCCTGGAAGCGTACATAATGCTCGAGCACCTGCTTGAGGGTGAGAATTTTCGGCTCACCGTTTACAAGTGTAAGCATAATAATACCGTAGGAAACCTGCATCTGTGTAAGTGAGAACAGATGATTGAGCACTACCTGAGGATTAGCGTCACGCTTAAGGTCAACAACCATTCTCATACCCTCACGGTTTGAGTAGTCGTTGATATCGGCAATACCCTCAATTTTCTTATCCTTTACAAGATCTGCGATTGATTCTATAAGACGGCGCTTATTTACCTGATAGGGAAGCTCAGTAACAACGATTGAAAATCTGCCGTTTTTGTTTTCTACAATTTCTGTTCTTGCACGCACAACAATCTTGCCGCGGCCCGTACCGTAAGCGGCTCTGATACCGCTTCTGCCCATAACAATACCTGCGGTGGGGAAGTCGGGGCCCTTGATGAACTGCATAAGCTCGTCAAGCTCACAGTCGGGGTTGTCGATATAATAGCACATACCGTCAATAACCTCACCGAGGTTGTGAGGGGGAATGTTTGTTGCCATACCTACGGCAATACCCGTTGAGCCGTTTACAAGAACGTTGGGGAAGCGTGAGGGAAGTACGGTGGGCTCCTTAAGACGGTCGTCGTAGTTAGGAGCAAAGTCAACGGTATCCTTGTCAATATCGGTGAGCATTTCCATTGAGATTTTGCTCATCTTGCTTTCTGTGTAACGGTATGCAGCAGGGGGGTCACCGTCAACTGAACCGAAGTTACCGTGACCGTCAACAAGGATGTATCTTGTTGAGAACTTCTGTGCAAGACGTACCATAGCATCGTAAACGGATGCGTCACCGTGGGGGTGGTATGAGCCGAGCACGGAGCCGACGGTATCGGCACACTTACGGTATGCCTTTTCGGGATAAAGACCGTTTTCGTGCATGGTGTAAAGAATACGTCTGTGAACGGGCTTGAGACCGTCTCTTACGTCGGGAAGTGCACGGGAAGTAATAACCGACATAGAGTAGTCAAGAAAGGACTTTCTCATTTCCCTGTTAAGGTCAACGTCGATTATAGTCTGGTTTTCATAATTTAAATTTTCCATTTTATCACCGTCTTTTTATAAATGCAGAATGCAGAGTGCAAAATGCAGAATTTTATTTTGTTAGTTTTATCAGATAAGCTTAAACTGTTGTGTATATACCTGAAAAGCAATTTTCAATAAGGTTTTTTATCATACCGTATTTCTCTTCATCAAGCTCTCTTTTAGGTATTGTTATTATGCTTGCCGCCTTTGTGAGAAACCAGATATATTCCTCACTTTCAATAACGCCTGCAATAGCCTTGAAGCCGAAATGCTTTTCGTTTTTACCCTTGAATCTTCCGCCGGGAAGAAAGGTCTGAACTATGTGGTCGTCATAAAAATCAAGACACATGGGGCGCAGGATAAACTGTGAGTCTTTCTGTTTTCTTATATATTCTCTGTTTATTATTGCAGGCACAAGAGTAGCGCAGATGAAAAAACTAAGCGCAATTATCGCATAATAAACGTCAAACAGAAGTCCCGCAACGGCAATTATACCGAAGGGAATTATCATTCTTTTTGCTCTCAGTGCAAAAACTGCACCCTCGGATTTATTTGCATAGCTCACGAAGTCCTCGGGAGTGGGAGTATAGGAAAGTGAAAGATATTTCATTATAAGCGCACCTCCTCAGAAACAAATCTTGAAGTAAGGCGGCTTTTTAAAATATCGCATACCGCAGAGTAATTGCCCTTTTTTATTGATATACTGCTTATGCTCAGCGGAGCAACCGACTCGTCAACAACAACCGTCAGAGTACCGTTTTTTTCATAACAGCAGCAAAGCTCATCATAGTAATATTCGCTTTTGCTGTAGGGCATTGTAACAATAAGCCTGTCATCGTAAAAAACTATCTGAATATCGCTCTTTTGTCTTAATTGCTCAGCCGTACTTTTTATGCTTGTGGTTTTCATCACCGAATAAACAATGGCGGCTGTTGCAAAAAACTGCAGCAGATAATAAAGAAGATAGCTTTTATCCTTTAATATCACTGCCGCAAGTGCATAAACAACGGCTAAAATTACGTTTATGATGAGGGTTGTTTTTACAAGCTGTGATATTTTCATTACTCCGAATTTTTTTTGCCATATGTTTACCGACTGCTCAAAGGAATAAGCACCGTCGGTATATATAATTCCGTATGGAGCCATAATATCAAATCCTTGTTATTGAATTCGCAATTCGCAATGCGCAATGCGCAATCGCGGACAAGGTTTTGCAAACAAAAACCATATATTCCGCCCGATTTACGAAATTTTATTATTTAAATTAAAATGATTTATATTCTTAAAGAATGCCTTTATTATATTTTTTACAAAAACATAAAAACGGCGGGATGCACATTTAAGTTTCCGCAAGCTTTAAGCGCGATTGCGCATTGCGAATTGTGCATTGACTTAAACGTCAAGATTCTGTACGTACTTAGCATTCTTTTCAATGAATTCACGGCGAGGCTCAACCTTGTCACCCATGAGAATTGAGAAAGTTTCGTCTGCGGCGATGGCATCTTCAAGAGTAACACGAAGCATAATTCTGTTTTCCGGATTCATTGTGGTTTCCCAGAGCTGCTCAGGGTCCATTTCACCAAGACCCTTGTAACGCTGAATATCTGCGCCGGGCATTTCAGCCATCTTTCTGTCTCTTTCCTCGTCGGAGTAAGCATATTCGTGCTTTTTACCCTTAGAGAGCTTATAAAGAGGGGGCTGAGCTATATAAACATATCCGCCGTCGATAAGAGGGCGCATATATCTGAAGAAGAAGGTAAGAAGAAGTGTTCTGATGTGAGCACCGTCAACGTCGGCATCGGCCATGATAACAACCTTGTGGTAGCGAAGCTTGCTTTCGTCAAAGTCATCTGCAAAGCCTGCACCGAGAGCCGTAACAACGGGAAGAAGCTTCTCGTTTGAAATAACCTTGTCAGGTCTTGACTTTTCAACGTTGAGCATTTTACCCCACAGAGGAAGAATAGCCTGAATTGTTCTGTCTCTGCCTTCCTTTGCTGAACCGCCTGCTGAGTCACCCTCTACGATGTAGATTTCTGTCTTTGAGGGGTCCTTTTCGGTACAGTCGGCAAGCTTGCCGGGAAGAGAGTTGCTTTCAAGGGGAGATTTTCTTCTTGCGGCTTCTCTTGCACGTCTTGCCGCCTCTCTTGCTCTTGAAGCATCAAGAGACTTTGAAACGATTGTCTTTGCAACAGCAGGATTTTCTTCAAAAAAGTCTGTAAGCTTATTATAAACTGTGTTTGACACAAGCTTTGTCATTTCGGTGTTGCCAAGCTTGCCCTTTGTCTGACCCTCAAACTGGGCCTCGGTAAGCTTAACGGAAATAACAGCAACAAGACCTTCACGGCAGTCCTCACCCGTAAGCTTTGTGTCGGCATCCTTAAGATAGCCGTATTTTTTGCCGTATTCGTTGAACACCTTGGTAAGAGCAGTCTTGAAGCCTGTTTCGTGAGTACCGCCGTCAACAGTGTTAACGTTATTGGCATAAGAGAAGATTCTTTCCTTATAGCCGTCGTTATACATAAGGGCAACCTCGGCACTTCTGTCTCCGTCAACACAGGAAAAGTGAATAACCTTTTCGTGCACCGCAGTAAGGCCGTAGCTTTCGTTTATATGCTCAACAAAGGAGCCTATACCGCCCTCATAGCAGAAATAATCCTCAACAATGTTTTCGGGGTCGCGCTTATCTGTAAGAGTGATTGCAAGACCCGCATTGAGGAAGGCAGATTCGCGAAGGTGGTTTTTGAGAATATCGTAATCGTAAACGGTTGTTTCCTGAAAAATAAGCGCATCGGGCTTGAACTTTACGAAGGTACCCGTTTCGGTTGTGTCACCGATAACTGTAAGGTCTGTCTTTATGTTACCTCTTTCAAAGCGCTGATGGTGAACGTGGCCGTTCTGTGAAACCTCAACCTCCATCCATTCCGAAAGTGCGTTAACAACCGATGAACCTACACCGTGAAGACCGCCTGATACCTTGTAGCCGCTGCCGCCGAACTTACCGCCGGCGTGAAGCACAGTGAGAACAACGGTAACTGCAGGAAGTCCCTGCTGCTCATTGATACCTACGGGAATGCCTCGGCCGTTGTCGCGTACGGTAATTATGTCACCGGGTAAAATTTCAACCTCGATATGGGTACAGTAGCCTGCAAGAGCTTCGTCAATTGAGTTATCGACGATTTCGTAAACAAGATGGTGCAGACCTCTGGGACCTGTTGAACCGATATACATACCGGGACGCTTTCTTACAGCCTCAAGTCCTTCAAGAACCTGAATGGCGTCAGCGTTGTACTCTTCGGTTACAACGGTATCCATAACCTCGATTTCTTCTGTTACTGCTTCCTGAATTTCAGCGTTAGCCTTGATTTCATCCATGGCTAAACCTCCTTGATAATTTCAATTCGCAATTCACAATGCGCAATGCGCAATCGCGGGTAAGGTTTTATTAAACATAAACCTTATATTCCGCCCGATTTACGAATTTTTTATTTATATTAAAGTTTAATATTAACTGATTTGTAAGCTTGATTTATGAAGTATTTCTTATTCTAACCTGACGGGGCGGAATAAAGCCTCTCTGTTTTAGTTTTTTCCCCCGCGATTGCGAATTGCGAATTGCGAATTGCGAATTATTTAAAGGGTTCTTCCGTTCTTTTTAAAAGTGTTGTGGTTGATATCTGCGAAAGATAAACTATTATCTTACCCTCTTTGTCGTTACAGACGATGAAGCTTTTCGGGAGCTCATTTGAAACCTCAATAACTCTGCCTTCCTTTTGTGCAAGGGAAAGATAGTCCCTTGTTTTTTTTGCAACGGTGGTATTATCAAGGTCGAATATTCCTATTATTTCGTCAAAGGTGATAACGGTGTTCTGACCGAGGTGTAGATACATTGTATTTCTCCTTTTATACTTACTGCTTAAAGTAGTAAGTAGCAAGTAGTAAGTAGTAAGGGAATGCACCTTCGTGCATTTTTAATATCCCTCAGCACTTATTTTTCTGTATTATTTTTAATTAGCTTACTTATTATTCTCTGTATTTGATTACAAAGATTAAAAGCATTTTCTGCTTGTACCTGATTCAGATAATTCTGACGCAGACAAATATATAGCTGTGTTTCAAGTTCAGCCCGTGAGCCTCTTGCAATACAAAAAAAATTTATATACTCTTTCGTTGAATGCCTTTCATATCCTTCTGCAATATTAGAAGGAATAGAAACTGCCGCTCTTTTCATCTGATCTGAAAGAGCATAGGTTTCTTCTTTAGGTAAAAATTTTACCAACTTATAAATTTCATCTACTAAATCCATAGATTTTTGCCAAACAATCAAATCTTTATAACCATTCATTTTTATACCTTTAAATGTGCCATAGGCACATTTCCTTGCTACTTGCTACTTACTACTTTTCCCTCGGATACCTCAAAAGCAGTTCCTGCCTTAAGGTTTGAAACCGCAGAGGGGTCACAGCAGGTGATAAAAACCTGCCAGTCCTTTATGTGGTTGAGAATGTAGTTCTGCCTTGAAACGTCAAGCTCGCTCATAACGTCGTCAAGAAAAGCTATGGGCTGCTGTGATGAAAAATCTTTTATAACTGCCGCTTCGCCCAATTTAAGTGCAAGGGCCGCCGACCTTTGCTGACCCTGAGAGCCGTAGTTTCTGGCAGGCAGTGAATCTATTTTTATTGAAAGATCGTCTCTGTGGGGGCCTACCGAGGTAAAGCCGTTTATAATATCGTTTCTGCGGGACTGATAAAGCTGGTTTTTCATATTTTCATAAAGCTCCTGCTTATCTGCGCCGTAAACAACGGTCTGCTGACTGTATTCTATTTTTAGCTTTTCACGGTCTGATGAAAGACCTGAATAAATTTCATCGGTAAAAAGTGAAAGCTTATTTATATATCCTAATCTCTGCCTTATAATTTCCGAAGCAAAAAATGCAATTCTTTCTTCCCAAATATCAAGGGTATCATAAAGCTCCGAATGAAACTGAACGTCTTTAAGAAGTACGTTTCTCTGAGCCACCGCCTTGTTATACTGTGAAAGAGTAACGCCGTATTTTGGCTTGAGCTGACTTATGGCAATATCGAGAAATCTGCGCCTTTCATAAGGTCCGTCTTTAACAAGGGAAAGATGCTCGGGAGAAAATACAACCGCAAGAAGCTCACCCATAATTGCTGTTGCACTTTTAAGCTTAACACCGTTGAGTATGAATTTTCTTCCCTCGCCTATTTCAAGTGAAGCACTCTGATCTCTGCCGTAGGCGTTGAAATCCATATAAAGGTTTGCTTTGGTGCTGTTGAAATTTATCAGCTCCGCATCCTTTGAGGAGCGGAAGGATCTGCAGCCGGTAAAAAGCCACATACCCTCAAGCAGATTTGTCTTGCCCTGAGCGTTTTCACCGTAGATTATGTTTATACCCTCGCAGGGCTCTATATTTATATGTGAAATGTTACGGAAGTTTTTAACCTCCAGCTGTTTTATATACATAGATCCTCCGGGAATTATGAGTTATGAATTATAAATTCATAATTTACTTAACGATTTCGTATATAACCCTTTCAAATTCAAAGGTATCGCCCTCTCTGAGCTTTTTTCCTCTTGAAAGGCAGACTTCATCATTAACTCTTACAAGACCGTCTAAAATGACCATTTTTGCCTGTCCTCCGGTAGAAACGGCAGAGGAAAACTTAAGTGCGGCATCAAGACGTATGTTTTCGGTGGTTATTGCTACGGGTATCTTCTTTTTTTCGGGTACTGATTTTACTGTAACTTTTATTTTCATAAGATTCTCCGAAAAATCCGGAATCAGAAATCCGTGCTTCGGTGTTTTTCCTCTTTCACAAATTCCTTTTCCAAAAATTTTTTTAAATAATAATCAGATTCGTACGGGAAGAACAAGGAAGAAAAATCCGTCTCCCTCAAGCGGTGAGAAGGTTATGGGCTGATTTGAGGACGACATTTCAATCTTTATCGTTTCAGCATCGCATGCCTTGAGACAGTCAAGAACGAAGCGGTTGTTGAAGCCTATTTCAATAGTCTTACCCTCAATGTCTGCTGCCATCTTGTCGCTTGCCGTACCGATAGCCGTAACAGAAGAAAATTTCATAATACCGTTATCAACTATGCAGCGCACGGGGCTTGATTTATCTGTGATAATAAGAGATGTTCTTTCGATACATTCAATAAGGCGCTTTGTATCAACAATTATCTTTGTTCCCCATGTAAGAGGAATTGCGCTCTTGTAGTTAAGGAAATTACCTTCAAGAAGTCTTGAAATAATTTCGTATTCTTCAATTTTGAAAATTATGTGTCTGTCGCCGACTTTTATTTCTATTTCCTTCTCATCGTCTCCGGAAAGCTTGATTATTTCGTTAAGGGTTTTTGCGGGTACAACGAATGAAAGCTCGGGCTTTTCCTCAGAAAAATAGCTTACCTCCTCGCGTCTTATTGCAAGTCTTGCACCGTCAACGGCAACGAGAACTATTCTGTTTTCTGAAATTTCAAACTTTACACCGGTATGTACCGGGTTTCTTTCACCCGTTGAAACCGAAAAAATGGTTTTCTTTATCATATCCTTAAGCACAGACTGCTTGATTTTAATATCAGAAAACTTGTTGATGGTGGGAAGCTCGGGATAATCGTCAGCTGAGGTGCCTATAATTGAATATTCGGTTTCACCGCTCTTTATTTTACTGATATTTCTTTCGTCGCAATCAATGGATACTACGTCCTCGGGTACCATTCTTAAAATATCACAGAGATTTTTTGCGTTTAAGACAACCTTTCCTGACTCATAAACATCACAGTCAAGAAGCACAACAGAGCCTACCTCAAGGTCGTAGCCCGTAAGCTTTACCTTACCCTCTGCCGCTTCAATAAGAATACCCTCAAGAGCAGGGATTGTAGATTTGCCTGAAACTGTTCTCTGAACATTCATACAGGCCTTTGAAAGCTCTGCACTGTCACAAATTATTCTCATAAAAAAACCTCCGTTTTTCAAATCATATAAATCATTTATTTAGTAGTAGTAGTAGGTGGTGTTGAAATTGCGGAAAACCGTAAAAAAGTGAGAATATATGCGGTTTTTTGCCTTTTTTTACTGTGGATGAAAATGTTGATATTTTCTTGTTTTCAACACGGCCCTTTTTCAAAATGTTTAATAAGTGGAAAATGTGTGTGGAATGTTATAAACTGTGTGGAAAATTACTGTTCGTTTATGTTCTTTATTATGTCGTCTACGGTAGCCTTGAGAGCTATATCCTTTTCAAGCTTGTTCTTGATTTCCTTAAGGGCATAAATTATTGTTGAGTGGTGCTTGTTGCCGAATTCGTTACCGATAGCCTTAAGTGAAAGACCGGTTACCTGGTCAACAATGTAAATTGCAACCTGTCTTGCAAGTGATATGTTTGAGCTTCTCTTATCTGAGCGTATATCTGAAGGAGTTACGTCAAAGGTACGTGAAACCTCGCTGATAATGTTTTCTACCGTTACGGGAAGAGGCTGATTGTCGTTTATTATATCGCTTATTGCTTTCTTAGCTACGCCGAGAGTGGGCTTTGAGCCCTCCATATCCTGGTAAGCCTTGATTTTCTTTACCGCACCCTCAAGCTGACGGATATTTTTCTTGATGTTATCTGCAATAAATTTTATTACCTCGTCGCTTAATTCAAGGTTAAGGTCGTCAGACTTTTTCTTTACAATCGCCATTCTTGTTTCAAGAGAGGGAGGCTGAATATCTGCTATGAGACCCATTTCAAAGCGGGTACGGAGTCTTTCTTCAAGAGTCATCATTTCCCGCGGGGGTCTGTCTGAGGTGAGAACAACCTGCTTGTCGTTTGAGGTAAGAGCGTTGAAGGTGTGGAAGAATTCTTCCTGTGTTGTTTCTGCTCTTGCTATAAACTGAATATCGTCAACGAGAAGCACGTCGCACTTTCTGTATTTTTCGTGAAAGGCGTAGGTGTTATGATTACCGATGTAATAAACAAGCTCGTTTGTAAAAAGCTCACCGCTTGTATAGATAATATCCGCGTTGGGATTATTCTGCTTTATTTCGTTCATTATAGCCATAAGAAGATGGGTTTTTCCCAGACCGGAATGGCCGTAGATGAAAAGGGGGTTATATGCCTTGCCGGGGTTTGCCGCAACATTGATGGCGGCAGCATGTGCAAACTTGTTTGAAGAGCCGGTGATAAAATTTTCAAAGGTGTAATCGTATTCCGGGTCGGATTTTTTTTCTTCGCCCTCTGCTTCGTTTTTTATAAGATCGCCGGGAACGACGTATTCAACCGTCACGGGGAAGCCGAGAACATTTTCAAAGGCTGTGTTTACAACTATTGAAAATTTATCGACTATTATTTTTTTCTTGAAGTCGCTTATTGAAAGATAAACAGTATCGTTTTTAAAGCTCACAAATTCCAGAGGGGAAAGCCAGACGTTATATGCAACCTCTGCAACGGAGCATCTTATTTCTTCTTTGACCAATGTCCAGATTTCATCGAATGAATCCATAATTTTCCTCCTGTGTTTTATATATTTTTCTTTTTTTGCGGTTTGTAATATATATAAATATATATATAAGTAAGTCAGATAATTTAAATAAACATAGATAATATAATATCTCACTTTTTATTGTAACACAGAATTTTGGCTTTTTCAAGTGTTTTTTAAAAATAGTGATAAGAGGCGCTAAAAAGGAATAAACGGCTTAAAGGGTGTGTTTTGTGAAAAATAGAGCTAAAGTGTTTTAATTTATATTTTTTGATGAATAAAGAAGATAAATTTTTTGAATTTTATGTTGTTTGAAAAAATAACTCGATCTCCGCTCAAGCCGCGGGGAGGGTACATTTAATGCCTCGCCTGAAAGGAGAGGTGTCCGAAGGACGGAGAGGTTCTGCTTTTTCACCTTTATGATGTATAAGTTAATTTACTCGCTCTCCGCTCGAGCCGCTCGGGCTCATACTTTGTCCTGAGCGACAAAGTATGCAAAGCGCTCTTTGTAGCAAGGAGTCCGAAAGTGCTAAGTGTCCCTCTTAAGTAAGCTTAATAAAACCTTTTTTCGCCAGACTCTTAAAAAGCTTTAATCTTTATCTTCACTCACGCCGCGTTTCTCCCCGTCTGCTTTGCCGCGGCTCGGGAGTTTCACAGCTCAGCTTACTTGAAAATTTAATAAAACCGCCCGCTTGGCTGTACTGTTCCGTCAGCTTGTTAAACTTGTCTGATACTCTCGTCTGCTGTTTAACTGCCGTATATTCCGACATTCGCTGACCGCTAAAGTGAGATTTAAGTTAGAGAATGCCTCTATACCTTCTGCAAGTTATATCAACATATAATTTCGCGGGGATAACCTTACAGTTTTATCACACGGCGGCGCGTGACTACTGACTACTGGCTACTGACTACTCAACCTACGACATTCGCCGACCGCTACCGTAGTGGTTTCAGTCAGAGAATGCCTCTATACCTTCTGCATTTTTTGTGCCTTTAATAAAAAAATGGAGGGCATATAGCCCTCCTTACATAAAAAATATAAATTTTTGCGGTTAAAACCGTTTAATTTTAACCCACATTTGTTTAATGATACCGACTACTTACTGCTGTTTTTACAAAATTCCCTCATGCAGCATTTAGTGCAGTCCGGTCGTCTTGCCACACAGACCGCTCTTCCGTGAAGAACGATACGGTGGCAGAAGTCGTTGCTTTTTTCGGGCTCAAGCAGCTTTTTCAGCTGCATTTCAACCTTAAAAGGGTCCTTTGAATCGGTAAGACCGAGCAGGTTGGTTATTCTTATAAGATGAGTATCGGCAACAACGGCAGGCTGCTTATAAACGTCACCAATTATGAGGTTTGCCGTTTTTCTTCCCACTCCGGGCAGAGACGTCAGCTTTTCAATTGTATCCGGTACCTGACCGCCGAAATCGTCTCTTATTTTTATTGCCATTCCGATAATATCCTTTGCCTTGGCTCTGTAAAAGCCGCAGGAATGGATAATTTTTTCAATATCCTTAACATCTGCGTTACAGTAATCCTCAAGTGTGGGATACTTTTCAAAAAGTGCAGGAGTAACAAGATTTACTCTTGCGTCGGTACACTGTGCCGAAAGCCTTGTAGCAATGAGCAGCTCAAGAGGGTTTGAGGCTGTAAGCGAACAAAGCGCATCGGGGTATTCTTTTTCAAGTGCTTCTGTACATAGCAGAGCTCTTTGTTTTTTCGTCATATCAATCACCCTTAAATTCCTTACTGTTTCTTCTCCAGTGAAAAAGGTACTGCTGAGCTATACCCTCGTAATTTTTTGTACACTCGGGAAGACCGTCAGCATACATTTCAGCCATTATTCTTTTTACCCACACATCGACGGGAAAGGCTTCGAGTCTGCCGAAGCCGTAAAGAAGGGTACATTCAGCGACCTTTGGACCCACGCCTTTTATTTTCATAAGCTCAGTCCGTGCCTGTTCAATAGGCATTGAAGTTATTTTTTCAAGGCTTATTTCACCCGAAGCAACCTTTTTTGCCGCATCAAGCAGATATTTATTCCGAAAGCCGGCCCTGAGCACGGAAAGGTCCTTTTCGGAAAGACGGCTCATAGCTTCTGCATCGGGGAAGCTGTAATCTCCGCCGGCGGTAGGTGTGCCGAAGCTCTGACAAAGGCGCTCTATAATTCCGCATATACGGGGAATATTATTGTTCTGTGAGATGATAAAGGAACAGAGAGCCTCCCAGGGCTCCTGATGAAGAATTCTTATACCGTAAAACTCATCCAGGGCAGAAGAAATATATTTATCGCTGCGGAAGCCGTCGGTAATTTTACCATAATCTCTTTCAAGGTCAAAATAGGGTACCCAGATGCTTCTGAAGCTTTCTTCGTCGGTATTTCTGAATATAATTGCGTTATTTTTCTCTGATATGCAAAGAGTATTGCCGCGGACTGTTCCTGTGAAGGTACCGGGCCCGGTTTCCTTCCAGCGGAAGGCCTGACCGCAAAGAAGTGTGTTTTTAAGGTTGAGACAGTCGAAGTCCTTTAAAATTATATCTCCGTTTTCCGAAATACAGTTCATAAAAGCCTCCTTGTGTTTTTTAAATATTCTATCAGAAAAGGCGGTTTTTTTCAAGTAAAAGAAAAAGCACCGCACTTTTACTCAAAGCACGGCACCGCAGTAGTTTTCGTGAAATTATTCTTCGTTTCTGACAAAGCTTAAAAGCTTTTCAAAAAAGACCTGAATGAAATAAATCATATCCGAAAAGGCTGCAATAAAATACATCATAAAAATTACCTCACATCAATATAAATCCCAACAAAACGCCCAACATAAAAATAATAGCAAATCTGAAGTGATAAGTCAATACTTTTTAGTAATGTTATATATTTTCTACTTTTTATGTTAAAAACTTAAGTTAACTTTGTACAAAATTACATATTGCAATTTACGTTTTTCTGTGTTATATTATAGACACAGAAAGGAAAAGGTGATACCAATGAACAGGTAAATACCGAAAGCACTTTTAAAAAGGGATAAACAAAAACGAGGTAAAAAAGTACCGGAACCAATAAACTTTTAACATAAAAATTAACCAAAAAAAGACCCTTTAAAAAGTGCGAAGAAAAAAGACCTGAAAAGAGCTTATCTTTAAAAAAAAGAAAAAGAAAGAATTATATGAAAAAGAAAGCTTTGAAAAGGTCTCCAATCTGTAGAAAGCGAGGAGTAAAAATGATGTTAGATACTAAGAGTTCACAGAAATAACCCCCCGACCAAAAAAGATGTGTGAAGAAACATCGGTCCGGGGGTTATTTCTATTTTATATACTTTTTGTCTGCAGTCCCGAAGGGGGCTTTTTTTTATGTGTAATCCTCAGCGCTCACCAAGTGCCGACGCGGCCCCTATTTGATTTTTTTATCAAGAAGTGAAGATACTTTTTCAACGACCTTTCGAGGAAGGAGATATTTACTGTTTTAACACACGTAGCTATAACTTGCAGAAGGTAAAAAGGCATTCTCTGACTGAAACAGCCTTGTAGCGTGAGCGCGGTGCGTACTACCCGTAAAGCTGCGAGCAGACGATAATGGTGGGGGCTCGGGCGTTCGGGATGGGTGAAAAGGTAGCGGGCGATTTCATTAAACATATAAGTAAGCTGAGCTGTGAAA
>JAFWYB010000045.1 GCA_017517865.1 Clostridia bacterium
GAAGAGCCTTATGCAATCATGGGACTATTTGACATCTCCCAGAGAAGTGTTACTATTAAAGACTACTTGTCGATGACTATGCCATATCAGCTTTGGGAAAATATGACTAAAGATTTAGACAAAAGCTGCCTGACTACTCATAGTTGGAAAAATATTGAGAAACGGCTATAAGTGATAAATTCCAATTTACCGAACAGTTTAACAAACAAAATTTTGCTAAGGAGTGTGATTGAATGAAGCAGATTGATAAGGGAATACTTGAAAATTCGGTTATTCAGTTTTTCTCAAGCTCTGTCCTTGCGAAAAAGCTTTATTATAACATCCTTTGCAAAGGCCACTTCTTCTGCGACGGCAACTATCACCTGAGCCGTGATAACTATGACAGTATTCTGCTTGTGCTCGTCAGAGACGGCACTTTTACCTTCCGTGACGGAAAGGGAGAGCTTGTCACTGCACAGAAAAATTCTATGGTAATTCTTGACTGCTATGAGCCTCACGAGTACTACACCGAAGCTTATGCCGAGTTTCTGTGGATGCATATTGACGGTGCAAATTGCCGTGATTTCTGTAAGGAGATAATAAATCTGAACGGCAATATTATAAAAGGGCCCGCTTACATAAAGGCTGAAAAGCTGTTTTCAGAATCTTACGACAGTACAGATGCCCACGAGGGTGAAATATCTACTCTGATTTATCGCTTGCTTGTGAACCTTTCTTCAAACATTACTGCAGAATCGGACAGTAAAGGAAAGCTTACCGTTACCAAGGCAAGAGAGTACATCGCAGAGCATCTTGACGAGGAGATAACAACAGGTATTTTAGCCGATGAGCTTCACATAAGCCCTACCCACTTGTCCAGACTTTTCAGACAGTATACGGGCTTTTCACCTTATGATTATGTCATCGCTGTCAGAATCAGTAAGGCTAAGGAGTATCTTCTCACAACAGATAAAAGCATAACGGATATCGCATATCTGACAGGTTTTAACTCTCAGGCGAATTTTATATATTGCTTCAAAAATCACGAGGGTATGTCACCGGGCAAGTTCCGCAAGCTTAAATTTTAATATGGCAGGATTTCTAAACTTTAAGGCAGTATTTTGAAATACTGTCTTTTATTTTTTGAGTATAATCAGATTGATAGGTAAAATCTGAAAGGATTGATTTTATGAACGCCAAGGACAGAGAAAGGCTCCGCTATCTTGCAGCTCATCAGCTTGAAATAGCTAATTCACCTAAAAATCTTGAAAGAGTTGAGCTTTGGAAAAGACACAATATGTATAAGGGCGAAAGACCGCCTATTCACATTGAGGTGAATACCTTTGCTCACGAGGCGATAACGCCTTTTCTTCAGTGCGAGGACGAAACTGCAAGAAATATTGAGTATAAGCTCATCAGCAATTTCATCAACCTTGAGCAGTTTGATGACGACAAGGTTGTACCTCCGTATTTTCAGCAGACCTATGATATTTACTTCACTCTTTTCGGTCATCACATAAAGCAGACAACTATGAAAAAGGCTGACGGCACAGAAATGGGACATCATTTTGAGCATATCATAGATGACCTCTACGATGATTTTGATAAGATAAAGTCCCCGTCGGTTTACGGTGTCAATAAAGAAAGTACTATGCAGAAGTTTGAGCTGTATAATGACATTTTCGGTGATATTCTTCCCGTAAGGCTCATAAGCGACGGACTATACTCTACCCCCACACAGCACGTGGTACATATGATGGGTATGGAAAATATGCTCTACTCAATGTATGACTATCCCGACGAGTTCAAAGAAATGATGGACAGAATAGCCGACGATTACATCGCATACTTCAAAAAGCTCGAAAGCGAAAATGTACTTCTGCAGAACAAGGCTTTTGAATGGGTATGTCAGGGGTCTATGGCATTCTATGATGAGCCCGACAAAGAGGGGCAGATTAAAACCACAGACCTTTGGGGCTTTATGGACAGTCAGGAAACTGTGGGCATTTCACCACAGATGTTCCGTGAATTTATCTTCCCTTGCTACAAGAAAATCGCTTCTGTTTTCGGCAGACTCAATTACGGCTGTTGTGAGCCCGTCAATACATTTTGGGAGGATATAAAGACTCTGCCTAATCTGAAAAAGGTGTCAATCTCACCCTGGTGTGACGAAGATTTTATGGCAGAGCAGTTAAGAGAATCGGGTATTATCTATCACAGAAAACCAAGCCCCAACTATCTCGGTGTGGGTGCAAAGCTTGACGAAGATGCTTTCAGAAAACATATAGAAAAGACCGTTAAAACTGCTAAGGGCTGTAAGCTTGAAATATGTCAGCGTGATGTTTATACGGTCAATAAGGATATGGATAAGGTCAGACGGTATGTTCAGATTATCAGAGAAACTATTGATAAATATTGGGAGGGTTAAATTATGTCAGTTATAAATGAAATATCGGCTCTTGTGCAAAAGGGCGACCGCAGAGGTGTAAAGACAGCTGTCGAAACGGCACTCAGTGAAGGCTTTACGGCTAAAGTAATTCTCGATGACGGTCTTATCGGCGGTATGATGGTTATCGGTGAAAAATTCAAGCGTGATGAGGTTTATGTACCCGAGGTGCTTATCGCCGCACGAGCTATGAATATGGGTGTAAGTGTGCTCAAGCCTTACCTCACTCAAGAGGGCGTTGAGCCTGTTGGCAAGGCAGTTATCTGTACTGTTCAGGGCGACCTTCACGACATAGGCAAAAATCTCGTCAAAATGATGCTTGAGGGTGTAGGTATCGAATGTATTGACCTTGGTACCGATATTTCAGCCGAGCAGGTGGTTGAAGCCGTAAAAGAAAGTGGCGCTGAGATTGTTGCCCTTTCATCACTTCTTACAACCACTATGGAATATCATAAGGATATTGTTGATGCGCTTAAAGAGGCAGGACTTCGTGACAGCGTAAAGGTAATGATTGGCGGTGCTCCCGTTAACGCAGAATTTGCAAAGCAGGTTGGTGCAGACGGCTATGCACCCGATGCCGCAACAGCGGCTGACCTTGCTCTTTCATTTTTCAAAAAGGATTAAGTCTATGAAACCGACAGTAAAAAAGATTATAGAGAATAAAGAGAAAACAATCCCTATTCTTTCATTCCCGTCCACACAGCTACTCGGTATTACTGTTAAAGAGCTTCTTGACAGTCCCGAAATGCAGGTCAGGGGTATGAAAGTAATAGCAGACAGATGCAATATCGGAGCGAGCCTTAATATGATGGATTTGTCCGTTGAAGCAGAGGCTTTCGGTGCTGAGATTGTCTACTACGACCACGATGTTCCCGCTGTAAGAAAAGGAATAATTGATGATATTTTCGATGCTGAAAGCATTGTTGTACCGCCTGTAGGTACGGGAAGAACTGCCGTTTGCATTGAGGGCATAAGACAAGCTAAGAGGGAAATTACAGATATTCCCGTTTTCTGTGGTGTTATCGGACCTTATTCTCTTGCAGGCAGACTTTTTGATATGACAGAGCTTATGATGGAGTGCTATGACAGTCCGGATGAGGTTAAAATTCTGCTTTCAAAAGCGACGGAATTCATTATTTCTTACATAAAAGAGTTCAAAAAAGCCGGTGCTGACGGTGTAATTATGGCAGAGCCTGCGGCAGGTCTGCTTTCACCAAAGCTCAACGCAGAGTTTTCCGCACCCTTTGTGAAAGAGATTTTTGATGCGGTAAACGATGATGATTTTGTAATCTGTTACCACAACTGCGGAAATGCAATCGGTGATATGACTGCTGAGATTAAAACCTACGGTGCTGATATTTATCATTTCGGTAATGCTGTACCTCTTACAAAAATGCTTCCCGAAATGCCCTCGGATTCTCTTGTTATGGGCAACATCGATCCTGTGTTTTTCACTACATCAAAACCGGAAAAAATAAAAGAGAGCGTGAAAGCTCTCTATGAGGAATGTAAGGCTTATGAGAACTTTATGATTTCGTCGGGCTGTGATATACCTGCTACGGCAAAGTGGGAGAATATTGATGCTTATTTTGAAAAAGTAAAAGAGATATATTCCGAGTGATTGGTTTAACCCCTGACCGTAAAAAGTCAGGGGCGTTTCTTTTGCTTTTAATACTTACAAGGACTCAATAAACCTTTCTATCAGTTTTATTGTTTTATCAAGGTGTTCGTTATTGGGATTTAATATCAGTAATCTTAAAGCACCGCCTATACAAAACTTGACAGCAAATTCAGTATCCTCTGAAACATTTGAAACAGAAACTATTTTCAGCAATTCCTTTTCAACATCGTTAACCAAAGCATTTATGTCATTTTCATAAAGTCTTAAAATTATTTTTTCGTTTTTATTAAATAAAACATATATATCGTTTACAATTGCTTTTGTGTTTGTCAGTAATTCGTTTATATGAGCACAGCTGTTAAGAAGCTTTGAGGTATATTCCTGACATATCTGTTTTTTAAGAGTCTCTATTGTTTCATAATGTGCGTAAAATGTTGTTTTGTTTATCATTGCCTTTTCACACAGCTCTGTAACCTTGATTGGCTTTGCACTGTTTTCTTTTAAAGTCATATACGCTTCTTTGATTGCTATTTCAGTCTTTTTAAATCTTAAATCATTTTTATTCATACAATTTCTCCTCATATTATTATAAACAACTGTTTTTATTAATCGTCGGTTGATTATGCAACTGTAGTTGTTTATAATTATAATACAAATAAAACATTTAATCAAGGAGGTTCTGTATGAAAAACATAAAAATTGATTACAATCCCGATAAATTGACAAGTTTTGAAAAAGAGTGGCTCATTCACAAAAAATGTAAGGAGTGGTGGTATGCCACAGGCATTCTTTTTGACGATGAAAATAATATGTATTCTTATCAGTACACTCTGCTGCACATTAATTTCGGAATAATAACTGCCAAAATCGCAATGATGGCTTTAACCGATTATAAGAATAAGCGCCATTATTATTTACAGACGCCTGCAAATAAATCTGCTCCGGTCACAGTAAATGAAAGCGAGGCTTCAATCGGCAACATCGCTTCTGCAAAGAAATCAGAAAAAGGAATAAATATTATACTTAACCATAAAAGCTTTTCTCTTGATTTGTTTGCTGATTACGGCAAAGGTGCTTTCTGGCATTGTGATAACGGAAAATTACAAATGGGCATACCCGGTCAAAAAGAAACGACTCTTTATTACTCTTACACCAATATGCCCACTGAAGGAAAGCTGATACTTAATGGAAAAGAGATACATTTAAAGGGCAAAACATGGTTTGACAAGCAGGGTGGCACCTATAATATTGTCAATACACAGACTCATTGGGAGTGGTTTTCTCTTCGCTTTTTTGATGAAGAAGAAGCTATGCTCTTCACTTTCCCGCAAAATGATCCGCCATATTATGACGGCACTTTTATTTCTAAGGAAGGTGTCTCTCACCGTTTGAATAACTATAAGTTAAAGCAAACTGTTTCAACCACTTTCGGCGGCTTGAAATGGTCATCAGGATGGGAACTTCATATGGAAGAAAAAGAAAAGGATTATGTAATAGAGCCTGTTCAGGGAGGCCATATGAACTTTGCATATTTTGAACAGCTTTGTTACATAAAAAATATGCAGGGTGAAATTGTAGGCTATGCTTTCGCAGAGCTTTTGCCCGGTGTATTAAACAAAAAGATGGCAGGCAAAAGTAAGGACGGAGAGACATCCATTTCTGTTATAAATCTCTTTAAAAGAGTTGAGTTTTAATTAAATGCATTAGCTCAAAAGAGACATAATCTGTCAAGATTTTAGATAGAAGAATTGAACAACTTTTGATTAATAACAAACATCACCCCCTGACCACAAAAGTCAGGGGCGTTTTCTTGCCTTCGGTTGAAATATCTGCCGGTAATATGATATAATCTGTTTGATTACTTCCGATTTATAAAGGTGATAAAATGGCAATAACAATAAATATTTACTATTCAGGTACAAACGGTAATGCGAGAAAATTTGCAGAAGAGATGATACGGGACGGTATTGTTGACGAAATCCGTGCCAAAAAAGGCAATCTCCGTTATGAATACTTTTTCCCGATGAAGGATGCTGAAACCCTGCTTCTGATTGACAGTTGGGCAAACCAACAAGCCCTCGATATACACCACAAGTCACCTATGATGCAAAAAATTATCGACTTGCGTGAAAAGTATGGCTTGAGTATGAGGGTTGAACGGTATATTACCGACGACGGGGGAATACCTGAAAAGGATAAAGTATTTATAAAAAAGTAAAAGCTATTTAATTCAGTTATAATCGACCTGAAATGAGGTGTTAAAATGAACAGACCCTATATTATATGTCATATGACAATGTCCCTTGACGGCAAGGTGACAGGTAACTTCCTTTCACAAAAGGCAAGTGCTGCTGCCTGTGAAATATATTACGACATTAACCGCAAGCTTAAATCAAACGGATTTATCTGCGGCAGAGTAACAATGGAAGGGAGCTTTACGGGCGGATATTACCCGGAGCTTTCAGAATATGAGCCTGTTGTTCACGACCTTGGCTTGAAAATGGATTATATACTTGATGATATGACAGGCTTTTATGCCGTTGCCTTTGACCCTAAGGGTAAGCTCGGCTGGAAGTCAAACAGAATCATTGACCCTGACGGCGACCCGGGATATGAGGGAGCACAGATTATTGAAGTGCTGACCGAGCAGGTTGACGAAAGATATTTGGGCTATCTTGAAAGTATGGAAATTCCTTACATATTTGCAGGTGAAACGGAAATAGTTGTGGAGCTTGCACTTTTTAAGCTCAGGAATATCATCGGTTGTGAAACTCTGCTTTTAGAAGGCGGCAGTATTGTAAACGGCTATTTTCAGAGAGCGGATGTAATTGATGAGCTGAGCCTTGTTGTGGCACCTGTTACGGGCGAAAAAGACGACAAGCCACTCTTTATGGATAGTGTAATTTCTGAGTATGAGCTTATCAAGGTAGAAAACATAAATGGAAATGTAGTTCTTAATTACAAGAAAATATAAAAAGATTTTGGAGAAGTGTTTGCTATGGCTATGTGGAATCCTTGGCGAGGTTGTAAAAAATGCAGTGAGGGGTGTCTGCATTGCTATATTCACAAAGGCGATGCCAAACGCGGCATTGATACAAGTGATATTGTTAAAACAAAAGATTTTTATAAACCTACCGAAAGGCTGAAAAACGGCAGCCATAAAATGAAAAGCGGTATTGTTTATATGTGCTTTTCTACGGATTTTCTAATAGAAGAAGCAGACGAATGGCGAAATGAATGTTGGTCTATGATAAAAGAGCGGCAAGACTGCACCTTTCTTTTTCTTACAAAGCGTATTGAAAGATTTGCTGACTGTATTCCCGATGATTGGGGTGACGGATATGAAAATGTGGTTGTTTGCTGTACCGTTGAAAATCAGAAGAATGCGGATAAAAAGCTATCGGTATTCAAGGGTTTGCCCATAAAGCACAAATGTATTACTGCACAACCCTTGCTTGAAAAAATACACATTGAACCGTATCTTGATAATATTGAGCTTGTCGTAGTCGGCGGAGAGTCGGATAAATTTGCAAGACCTCTTGATTATGACTGGGTGCTTGATATCCGTGAGCAGTGCATCAGAAAAAATGTCAGCTTTGAATTCAGACAGTGCGGTACACATTTTATCAAAGACGGCGAGAAATATAAACTACAGACAAAAGACCTTTGCAAGCAGGCGAAAAAAGCAGGTATTGATTATAAGAAATGTTGACAACAGGGAAATTCTTGCAAAGCTGTTTAATGCTGTGTATGGTGGATTCCTGAGCCGAAGAAAGAGAGATAAGAGTTTAACTAAAAGAAAAGAAGTGACGGATATGGAAGAAGGGGACTTTAAAAGAGAAACAATTTTTTCTGTTATATTGATATCTGTATATTTTGCATTGGTTAACCTGGCAAATAAATTATCTTACGCAATAAACACACCTAACAGTATCAATGCATTAACGGAAATAGTTTTTTTGATAGGAATAATTCTTTATCTGAAAAAGAAAAAACTCCTGTCATATTATGGTATCAACAATCTGAAAGGACTTGAATATAAAAATCTGCTTTTTTGTTTACCTATGATTATTATTGCATTAGTTAATTTGAGATATGGTATACATATCAATAATTCTTGGGAACAAATTGTTTATCTCTCTTTAGAAGCGTTGGGAGTAGGCTTTGCCGAGGAAATATTATTCCGCGGTTTTCTGATGAAAGCGATAATAAATAAAAGCGCAACCGCCGCAATTATAATTTCAAGCACAGTTTTCGGAATAATACATATCTTTAATTTGCTTTACGGTGCGGATACGGTAGCGACATTGGCACAGGTTGTTTATGCAACCGCTTTGGGTTTAATGTTCTCAATATTTTTTTACAAAACAAACAATATCGTACCTTGTGTGATATGTCATAGCCTTATAAATATGACTAACACATTTTTACCAAATGATTTATCAAATGAGCAGTTGTGTATTGGCTGGATTGCAATTATACTTCCGTCTGTATTCTATGCCTGGTATTTATATAAAACAAAAAAATCCTTGGTAAAAAACAATTAAAAACATCTTTAAAATTACCTTACCGGCCGCAACAGACAGTTGCTTGTATCGTAAAACCCGCAGTGCTATAATAGCTTCAGAGGTGATAATAATGGATACTAAAGATATTTTACTTGAACTGAGAACTAAAAAAGGCTTATCCCAGGAAGAGCTTGCCGAAAAGATTTTTGTTACCCGTCAGGCTGTATCCCGTTGGGAAAACGGTGAAACTACGCCGAACACAGAAACTCTCAAGCTGTTGTCGAAGCTGTTTGATGTTTCTATAAATACACTTCTCGGCTCTCCGAGACAGCTTATCTGTCAATGCTGCGGTATGCCTCTTGAGGACAGCAACATCAGCAAAGAGAAAGACGGCATTTTCAATGAGGAATACTGCAAATGGTGCTATGCTGACGGAGAATATATGTATCACGATATGGACGATTTGATTGATGTCTGTGTCGGGCACATGGCAAATGAACAGTTCACGCCCGAACAGGTACGGGCATATATGAAGGATATGCTTCCGAAGCTGGATTATTGGAAGAAGTATAAAAACCTCGGCGGAGCAGAAAAGTTTGATGAATTCAAAAAACAGCTTATTGATGAAATAAACGCTTTGAATATAGAGGGAATGCCCAAGGTCGAAAAGCTCAATGCTCTTGTGGGCGGATATATCAATCTTGAATACAGACTTCCTAACGGTAAAATCGTAAAATTCCTTGACGATAATGCAACCTACCTCGGAAATCAATTGGAATGTGAATTTGGCGGTGACAGATGCTTTGGTATTGCCGCAAATATGGATTTTATTCTCGTGTGTACTTATGAGGAAAACGGTGAAAATCCTGAGCTGGTTGTTTATAAAAAGAGATAATATACATAGCCCCTGACTTTTAAAAGTCAGGGGCATTTTCATGCATATATCAGCTAGTTGCAAACAATCTCATTTACTCTTGCCTTGATGTTATTCATCCTACCGACCCAACCCATCTGATTTTGCTCTTTGAGCTCTTCCGTGATACCTTCACTTTTCATCATCTGCTCTACGAGGGTATCGAACATATCCAGTGCCTGCTCGTCAATGTCGGCAAGGTGGGTGTGAAGTGTGAGGCTGCAGACGAGATAATTATACACAGCTCTTTTGTGCCGTTGCAGATAGGTTTTGCGGAGATTGTCTCGCCTGCCGGCTCGGTCGGTTCGCCTGTTTGAGTGCCACCGGCACTCGTTCACCCCACTTGCCTATCGGACGGTTATCCTCCTGCTCGGGGAGGACCAAATCCGGCAGATAATAATCCCCGTGAAGGGTGTAACGGATGCCCGTTTGTTCGTTTGTGTAGTGTTTTGGTAACATAAAAATTCCTCCTTAATCTTTGTGACTTAATTGTACAAAGTTAAGGAGGTTTTGTCGAATGTGTGAGGAACAAAAAAATAAGTCACCCAAGTTATTGAGTGACTTTGGTGGACGCCTGAGGATTCGAACCTCACGCCTATGTCCCTATATATTAACGCACTCCATCTTATATATAACCTTCAGCTACCTCAACAGCATCCACATAAGGCGGCGGAAAAATCCCCAGGAACACCTATCAATACCATACAAATCATCAACAAATACAGTCCTTTCATTTCACATTTAAGCTCAAATCCATTTTTGAATTTCTTAATAATTGATAGTGTTGAGTTTGTTATAAATACGACTAGAGCACAAATAAAGGGTTAATTAGCTATAAGATAAATATTATTGTTATCAAAGCAGATATCAGTCGTATGATTATATACAAAAATCAAATCATCCATTTTATCTGTAAACAAACTTGTTCCGGGATTGCTCATCGTTGCAAATTCAGCAATGCTGTCTGTTTCGATTGATTTTACTTTGTCACTTATTTGATCACCTGCTTCCTGTAAGCGTTCATCAAGTTGTCCATCTTTGATTTTAGGAATGCTGCCGATAAATTTTCCGACAGCTTTGCTTGTAGCACTTACACCTTTTAATAAGTTAGATTCAACCGATGATTTTTCCATACCTTCCAAATACATTGAACATTCATCGTAAATATCTCTGTATGTAAATGCAAGCTTTTGGATTTCTTCTTTGATTGAGAGAATATTCTCTTCCTTGAAATTACCGCTTAACATAATTTCAATCAATGATGACATTGAGAATGTAAATAATGACAATCTGTAATATTTGAAGTCTTTCATCAGTTCGTCGAGAGTTGTTTTAATTTTGTTTTGCAAAACCAAAAGTTTTTTCTCTTTAATTACATCCTTAACTTTTTTCTGATATGAGAGCATATTCTTTCTTGCAGTTCGTTGAATGTCAGTAACCATTTTGTGATTACTTGTAATAAACTGCTTGTTATCCCAATTGTGCTTATATTTTTCGATGATGTTTGAAAGAGTTTCAATGTCAGCTTCAATTTCAGACTCTTTCTCAATTTCAAGGAATGAAAGAATTTTCTTCTGCATTTCTGCTATATTACCGAGCTGTTGCTCAATAGAGAATAATGCAACTGCCATCATCATTGTTGCAGGGTCGATAGGCATTACCATTGAATTAGTAGCTTGTATCGGTCCTGCCGATTGAAGTTGAACAAATTTTGAAGCACCGTCTGCCGTTTTGAAAGCTCCCCAAAAGTTTCCGTTCTTCGCAACCTTTAATGTGTCTCCAACGGCGGCATTTGCTAATCTAAATAAACCTTCGCCTACCACAGTCGATGTTTGTGTAACAGTTCTGAATGCAGGCAATAGTGAAGCAACACCCGCACCAAGTGCTGAAAGCTGTGCTATAGGCATACTTAGACTTTTGTTTTGTGATATATCGGTTCTTGTGTCGAAAAGCACATTATCTGTTATGCTGATTAAGTTATTCGCTTCTTCGATAGGCAATGGTGATAATTCTTGTGAATCGTTGTTTTTAAATTCAATTATATTATCCATATTGAACCTCCTTACAAAATTATTCACAACATACTTTGTAATTTTCGCGAACATAGAACTATACTGATTATACCACACTCAACCCTCAAACTCAACACACATTTTTATTAAAAATCAACCTCCCTGATTTGTACATCATAGTACAACCAAGGAGGTTAATTTTATATCCTATACAGTTAATATCAAACAGTCTCGTAAGGCCAGTCAATGATTCCGCCAAACTCTTTAACATTGGTGTATCCCAATGATACAAGCTCGCTTGCGGCATTTTTGCTTCGTCTGCCGCTTCTACAGTAAACGAGAATAAGCTGTTTTTTATCTTTGAGTATATTTTCAGCCTTGGCGGCAATTTCATAGTCGGGGATTAGAATTGCACCGTTTATATGAGCCTCATCAAATTCTTCCTGTGTGCGGACATCAAGAATAACATAATCATCTCTTTCGTCCATTATTTCTTTTGCCTTGGCAGGAGTAATCTGCTCGTATGAATTTTCCATTTTGTTTTCACCACCCGATGTACAGCCGTAAAGTATAGCAGTACACGTAATTATCAATATCAGTATTACCGAAAACCTTTTCATTATCAGTACAGTATACTCTTCAAATATATCGTTCATTTTTTCCTCCGATATAATTTAATTACTCAATAATTATACCATACATCGCAAAATAAATCCATGTTTTATAAGTAATTAGTTTGGTTGTTGTCGGTAGTTTATTATGAGAATGGCAAATGTATTTATATTTGTATCTGTATTTGTGCAATAATAATTTTTGCTTTATACATCAGAAAAATTATAAAACCATATAAACAAAAAGAAAAAACTGAATCAAATTCATCGCCTTCGGAGATAAAAACTGAATTTGAAACTGTTAAATTTAAGGCTCAAATAGTTGATTTGCGCTGTCGTGTTGATATGGTAGGAATTAAAACGCAAAAAGCCGTTACAATTTATACCGTTGAATTTAAAACCGATGAAAAGATAATTAAGCTTGATATTCCTCAGGAAATGTATGACGGTCTTGAAATAGGACAAAGCGGTGAAGTAACATTGGTTGAGGGAGAACTGTATAGTTTTATCATTTAATCCGGTTATAAAGGAGTATATTTTATGACAGTTTTCAGATTTTGTATGATAAAACAGATTCTGAAATGAGACGTGATTCCAAAAAAACCCGTTCGTGTCAGCGAATGGGATTTTTAAAATATATTTGTATATTTGCAACATAAAATAATGCTAATGTTTAGTCTTTTGTATTCTATTGACAAAGCCCGACATTTGTCGTATTATGGTGTATATGGCTATTATACAAATTACATATAACATCTCATTGCATAAAGGGGTCTGATTCTGTTGAATATCGATAAAATCAATAAAAAGCTGCAGAAACAGTTCGGTTCAGCGGTAAAGGCTGAGCTCAGTGATAATATAATCACGGTAAAAGGTAAGCTTTCAAAATGGTCTGATGTTGTTGCCGCCTGTCAGACAGCGGCAACAAAGTACAGTGAAATTCACGTAGTAAACGATATTATCTGCGAGGAAGTGCAGAATAAACCGATGCGCGTACCGAAGCTTAAGGATAATGCTCTTGACGGAAGAAAAGTTGATGTGCTCATCATCGGCGGCGGTATCTCCGGCGTTTCAATTGCAAGAGAGCTTTCAAAATGGAAGCTCAGTATTCTTCTTGTTGAAAAGGAGGCAGACCTGGCACTTCAGGCTTCAGGCAGAAACGACGGTGAGGTTCATCCCGGCGTTGACCTTTCAAAGGGGTCAAAAAAGCATTATTACATAAGAAAAGGCAACGAGATGTACGGACAAATATGCAAGGAGCTTGACGTACCCTTTGAGCGTGTAGGTCAGTATGTATGCTTTGATAAGGCGTGGATGAAGGGCATTATATATCTGTATGCTCTCTGGAGAAAAAAGCACGACGGCATCAGCGACACGGAAATTATTTCAGGCGAAGAGCTGAAACGAAGAGAGCCCAACCTGAGAGAAGATTTCAAATTCGCAATTTCCAACCCCTCAACGGGCTGTGTATGTCCTTACGGGCTGACAATCGCCTACGCGGAAAATGCGGCAATGAACGGAGCGGAGATTTTTCTTAACACGGCTGTTACGGATATGCAGGTAGAAGGCGGAGAAATTAAAAGCGTTGAAACCAACAGAGGTACGGTTTACCCCGCAATTGTTATCAATGCGGCAGGCGTTTTCTCCGAGGATATTGCGGCTATGGCTCAGGACAGATTTTTCTCAATTCATCCCCGAAGGGGCACAAACTCAATTCTCGATAAAAAAGCGGGCGCCTTTATGCACTCGGTTGCTTCTACCGTAAGCCTCAACTTCGGCAAAAGCCATACTAAGGGCGGCGGCACAATCCACACGGTGCACCATAATCTGCTTTTAGGCCCCGATGCTGTAGAAACCTACGAAAAGGAAAATACCGAAACAAGAAAAGAGAGCATTAAAACTGTTTTTGATAAGCAGAAAAAAACCATGCCCTCTGTTTCGGAGAGAGATATCATCACCTATTTCACGGGTGTCCGCGCCCCCACCTTTGAAGAAGATTTTATTATTGAAAAGGGAAGAAAAACAAAAAATATTATTCACTGCGCAGGTATTCAGTCACCCGGTCTTACAACTGCTCCCGCAGTGGCTCTTGATATTGAAAAAATGGCAGTTGAAGAGCTGAAGAAAATCAGAGCGGTTGAAAAAAATCCTGATTATTCACCGATACGAAAGGGCGTTCCCGTGCTCAACGAAATGAGTGACGAAGAAAGAAATGAGCTTATAAAGCAGAATCCCGACTACGGAGTAATCGTATGCCGATGCGAGGAAATCAGCAAGGGCGAAATTCTTGATGCACTCAGGTCGCCTATCTGCGTTCCCACCGTTGACGGCATCAAAAAGCGTATCCGTCCCGGAATGGGCAGATGTCAGGGAGGCTTTTGTTCTCCTCTGGTAACTCAGATAATTGCGGAATTTCTCGGTGTTCCTCTGAGCGAGGTTAAAAAGTCATCGGAAACTTCTGTTATTACATACGGAAAAACAAAGTAAGGAGGGATTGATATGAAAAGCTATGATGTTGTTGTAATCGGCGGCGGCCCTGCAGGCCTCGCGGCAGCCATCAGCGCAAAGCAAAACGGCGCTTCGGTTCTTCTTGTTGAACGAGAAGCAAGGCTCGGCGGTATTCTTAAGCAGTGTATTCACGACGGCTTCGGCCTTGTAAGATTTAAAGAAAAGCTTTCCGGCCCCGAATACGCCGAAAGATTCACCGAGCTTTTTGAAGAAGAAAAAATCGACTCTCTCACTCTCACCTTTGTTACAAGAATTGAAAAGGAAAAAGACGGCTTCAGAGTAGTGCTCGTAAACCGTAACGGTGTTGAGGCTGTTTTTACAAAAGCGCTTGTTCTTGCAACCGGTTGCCGTGAAAGAACGGCTAAGCAGGTTATGATTCACGGAACGAGGCCCTCGGGTGTTTTCACCGCGGGCACCGCACAGCACTTCACCAATCTTTTAGGTGTTATGCCCGCTAAAAAATGTGTAATTCTCGGCAGCGGTGACATCGGTCTGATTATGGCAAGACGCCTCACCCTCGAAGGCGCCGAGGTTCTCGGTGTATACGAAGCAAAAAGCACTCCCTCCGGTCTTACAAGAAACATTCATCAGTGCCTTAACGACTATAATATTCCCCTTCACCTCTCCCACACGGTTACAAGGGTTTTCGGCGAGGACAGACTCACAGCTGTAGAAATTTCAAGGGTTGACGAAAGAATGACCCCCATTGAGGGCACCGAAACAATTATCGAATGTGACGCTCTCATCCTTTCGGTAGGTCTTATCCCCGAAAACGAGCTTGCCGAAGCTCTTTCGGTAAAGCTTGACCCCCGAACAAAGGGTCCTGCCGTAAACGGTCAGCTGATGACAAGCATTGACGGAATTTTCTCCTGCGGTAATGCTCTTCATGTAAATGACCTTGTTGACTATGTTTCCGAAAGCGGTGAAATCGCAGGTAAAAATGCGGCACTTTACTGTAAAGCACAGCGAAAGGAAATTGACATCAGCATTTCGGATAAGCTTCTTTATGCCGTACCCCAGAAGCTCGACCTGAATAAAGATAACAGCAAAACCACTCTTTACTTCCGCAGCCGCGATGTGCTTAACGGTTGCACCTTCACAATCAAAAAAGACGGTGAACCCGTATTTTCAAAGAAATATGCTTTTCTGAGACCTCCCGAAATGGAAAATCTGATTATAGATTTTTCCTCAATGAGTCTCAACGAAAATTCAAAAATAGAACTTGATATCGAGGTGAAGAACAATGCGTGAACTTGTATGCATAGTCTGTCCCAGAGGCTGCAGTCTCACAATTGAAGGTGAAGGCGAAGGCATAAGCGTCAGCGGTAATTTCTGTAAAAAAGGCAAGGACTTTGCCGTTTCCGAAATGACCGAGCCCAAGCGCACAATCTGCACCACCGTAAAAACCGCCTACCCCCAATGCCCCGTTCTTCCCGTAAAGGTTTCTGCCGATATACCCAAGGACAAAATATTTGAAGTAATGGCAGAAATAAACAAAATCACGGTTAACAAGAAAATTGCAAGAGGCGATGCTGTAATTGAAAATGTTCTCGGTCTGAACGTTGATGTTATTGCAACAAGCTCTATGCTGCTGAAGCTTAATTAACGGGAAGGAGTGAGCTCTTTGGATAATCCTCTTATTCTTACCTTTGATGTCGGCACTCAGAGTGCCCGTTGTCTGCTTGTTAAAACGGATGGCAGCTTTGAAGACATTCATCAGGTAAAATACGAAACGCCCTATTACTCTCCCAACCCCGGCTGGGCAGAGCAGAAGGCCGACTTTTACTACGAGCAGATCTGCGAGGCAGGAAAGATTATAGCGGAAAGAAACAAGGATAAGCTGGACAGGGTTATTGCCGTAACTCTTACGGTCATCAGAGATACCGTTCTCTGTCTCGATAAGGACAACAAGCCGCTGAGAGATATTATTCTGTGGCTTGACAAGCGTCAGGCAGATTTCAACGATCCCTTCCCCTTATACAAGAAGGCCCTTTTCAAGCTTGTAGGCATGGGAGAAGCCACAAAAATTATTTATCAGGCCTCTGTATGCAACTGGGTTATGCAGTATCAGCCTGAAATCTGGGAAAAAACCGCAAAATATGTTATGCTTCCGACTTATCTTAACTACAGAATAACGGGTAATCTTGTTGACAGCGAAGCAAATATGATAGGTCACATTCCCTTTGACTATCAGAAGCGTGTATGGAGAAGTAAAAACAATCTTAACCGCTGTATCTGCGATGTACCCTCAGATAAATGCTGTGACCTGGTTAAGTCCGGAGAGGAGCTCGGAAAGATTTCAAAGGAATTTTCGGAAAAAACGGGCATCCCCGAGGGACTTCCTTTAATCGCCACCGGCTCTGACAAGGGGTGCGAAACCGTAGGCCTTTCCGTTGTACATAAAAATCAGGCCGCAATTTCTCTGGGCACAACCGCCACCGTTCAGCTTGCGCTCAAAAATTACGTTGAGCCTCAGAGATTTATGCCCGCCTATCCCGCGGTACCCAATGATATGTTCAACCCCGAAATAGAGATTTACAGAGGCTTCTGGCTTATATCCTGGTTTATAAACGAATTCGGTGCCAAGGATGAGATGGAGGCTAAGGAGCTCGGCATTCACACGGAAAAGCTTCTTGACGAAAAAATCAAAGAGCTTCCGCCGGGCTGTGACGGACTTCTTCTTCAGCCCTATTGGACTCCGGGTGTAATCAACCCGACCTCAAAGGGAGCCGTAATAGGCTTTTCCGACCATCATACAAGGTACCACCTCTACAGAGCTATTATTGAAGGTCTCGGCTTTGAGCTTTATCACTCCCTTAAAAATATGGAAAAGCGTGCAAAGCTCAACATTGATGAGGTTTATATAGCCGGCGGCGGTGCAAGAAGTGACATTGTCTGTCAGATTTTTGCAGACATTATCGGTCTTCCCGTGAAAACAATTCAGACACACGAGGCCTGCTCAATAGGTGCTTCAATGGTTGCCTTTATCTCAAAGGGCGTTTTCAAGGACTACGATGATGCCATCGCAAGTATGGTTCACAACAAAAAGGTGTTTGTGCCTAATGAAGAAAACCACAAGGCCTATATGGTAATTTACAAGAGTGCCTACAGCAAAATTTTCGGCAGTCTTGAGCATATTTATAAAAAGACAATCAAACTCACCAAAAGATTCGAAAGGAGACAAAAAATATGAGTACAAAGCCTTACAAAGGATTCGAGCCCAAATGGCTTCTTACACCCGCCCCCGAGGGCAGCTACCGTTCAATTTTCCGTTGGGGTGACCCTAACTTCTTCAAGTATCCCAAGGAATCGCTCTACAAGCTTATGAAGGAAACCTTCAAAATGACCGACGAGGATTTCAAGGAATATACCGACGATATCGGCTTTGACCAGGTTGACCTTTCAAGCGTTCCCTCAAAAATCGACGAAAAGCACATTGCGGCTCTCAAGAAAATTGTAGGCGACGACTTTGTTACTACCGGAGACTATCAGCGTCTTTCCGTTGCCTACGGTGCAACAGCCTACGACCTTCTCAGGCTCCGCCATAAAATATTCGAAAACATCCCCGACGTTGTTGTTTATCCCGATACAACAGAGCACGTTGAAAAAATTGTAAAGTATGCGGTAGAAAATAAAATCCCTCTTTATGTTTACGGCGGCGGCAGCTCCGTTACAAGAGGTATGGAAGCAGTCAAGGGCGGCATCACTCTTGATATGAGAAAGCGCTTCAACAAGCTTATCTCCTTCAACGAAACCGACCAGACCGTCACCGTTCAGGCAGGTATGTCAGGCCCCGATCTTGAAAATATGCTTCAGAATGCCCCGACGACCCTCGGTGCAAAGCGTGCATACACCTGCGGCCACTTTCCCCAGTCATTTGAATACAGCTCGGTAGGCGGCTGGACAGTTACAAGAGGCGCAGGCCAGAACAGTACATATTACGGCACAATTGCAGACATCGTGCTTTCTCAGAAATATGCAACTCCTATCGGCACAATCAGAACTCCTCACTACCCGAGAGAAGCAACGGGCCCCGACCTTAATCAGATTATGATGGGTTCAGAGGGTACCTTCGGTGTTCTTACAGAGGTTACTCTCAAGGTCTGCCGTTGGATGCCCGAAAACCGCAAGCGTTTCTCGTATATGTTCAAGAACTGGGAAATCGCTATGGATGCCGCAAGAGAAATGATGCAGTGCGAAAGCGGTTATTCTTCCGTATTCCGCCTTTCAGACCCCGAAGAGACCCACCTTATGCTGAAGCTTTACAACGTTGACGAAACGCCTCTGCAGCCGATTCTCGACAAATTAGGCTATAAGGATATGGAACGCTGTCTCTTCCTCGGATTTACAGACGGCGAAAAGGGATTTTCAAAGAATGTTGCAAAGAACATCAACAAAATCGCTCTCAAGCACGGCGGTATGCCTATGACGGGCTTTGTATGCAAGAGCTGGGAAAAGGGCCGCTTCAACGACCCCTATCTGCGCGATTCAATGATGGACTTCAGCGTTGTAACCGATACTCTTGAATGTACCGTTACATGGTCAAATATGGCTCAGGTGCACCGCGACGTTAGAAAGGTTTGCCACGCACTTCCCAACACGGTTGTAACAACACATATGTCACACTGCTATCCTCAGGGAGCCAACCTCTATTTCATCTTCATCACAAAGATGAACGACGAAAAAGCATTCAAGGCGTATCACACAACAATTCTCGATGCAATTCAGAAATCAGGTGCGGCAATTTCCCACCATCACGGCATCGGTAAAATGTTTGCACCGTGGCTTGAGGGCTACATCGGCGAAAAGGAATACGGTGTATTCAAGGTGCTCAAGGACTACTTTGACCCAGATTACCTTATGAATCCCGGCGGAACAATCGGCCTTGACCTTGAGCCCGAGGAAAAGAAGTTCCTCAACGAACGCAAGGATTACAGATAAGTTTTAAATTAAGGGAGCTGCAAAAAACGAAAGTTTTTTGCAGCTCATTTGTTATTTACTTTCCAATATCCGAAGCGTTTTCCGCCTTCTCGTGAGATAATTCCCTTTGCTTTTAATGAATCAATTGTACGTTTCACAGTTCTGGAAGATTTGTTTATTGATGATGCAATTCTTTCCTGTGTTATTTGCGGATCGGTTTTTATGAGCTCCAGTATAACAGATTCGTCCAAAGTGACATCCAAAGTGACATTTTTTGAATTGTCGTGGCACTTTGGATCCTCTAAAGTGCCACTGATATGCAAATATCTGTTCTTTAACTCGTTCTTTTCCCCGAACAACAGATTTCTCAAAAAAGCTTCAAGATATTCTGTAGTTTCGTGAACACCCTTCTGCAGGTTGGTGTAATTTGCTCTGACGAGGGCGTTGCGGAAGTACCATGCGTTTTCAGCGAAAATATCATTTGCAACATCAAAGCCGAGTGTTCGCAGATATTTTATAAAGAAAACTGCAGTTGTTCTGGTGTTGCCTTCGGAAAAAACATGAATCTGCCAAAGACGGGAAATAAAAACAGCAAGGTGTTTTATTGTTTGCTCCAAGGAAAGATTCTTATAACTGAAGTCACGCTCTTGCGAAATATCGTAATCAAGAGTCGCTCTTAAATCTGAAGCACCGCCATACATAACGGTATCACCGTCAAGAACCCATTCGGATTTGCTTATGTTATAATCTCTGATTTTGCCTGCATGCTTGTAAACACCTTCAAAAAGTCTTGCATGAATTGATATATACTGTGCAGGGGACATAACAAAGGACTTTTCTGAAATCAGATGTGCAATACGCACTGAAACCTTGTCTGCTTCTTCCGTTCTGTCATTTCCTGTATGGGATATATTCTCCTTATAATAGCTGTGAATAAGACGGTCGGCTTCTTCAAAAGTGATGTCTCCTTCGATGTTTCTTTTTGCTGTATCTATCAGATAGTCACTTGTTTTAAGCCCGTCTACAGCCTGAAGACCAATCGCTGTATGCCAGGCGTAGACTTTTTCTTTTTTCTGAGGCTCTTTTTCCCTTAGGTACACTTCAAATATATCGTTCATTTTTTCCTCCGATATAATTTAATTACTCAATAATTATACCATACATTGCAAAATAAATCCATATTTTATAAGCAATTAGTTTGGTTGTTGTCGGTAGTTTATCTTGAGAACGGCAAATGCAGTAACATTTCAGCTTAACCTTTTATAAACGTATCATACGCAAACCTCGCACCAAACCTGAACCCTGATATAAAACTACCAGAATTACTTATACTTGAAAACTCATTGTGAGCATTCACATAATTTGCAAACAGCTCTTTTTCCTTTTCGGGTACAGAAACTTAAGCAGCTTTATTTGGCTTTTGGCTGACGCTGACATTCTTCCTGTTGAAACGGAGCTTTTAGTTTTAAAGAAGGATTTTGAAATAGAAGAGATTATGCTCGACGGCAATTTCCCGACGGCGCTTCTTGTCTGTGAGCTTGTTCCCGGTGCACTTGACGGCAGAAGGCGGATGTATATTCCGAGTACCGCCGCCGACTGCTGTGAGGACATTGCCGCAGTTGAGGCCTTTGACAAGACCTTCGGGCCAAAGGAAAAGAAGCGGATGCCGAGCCAGGAAGAGTTTTATATCTACAGCCATTCTAACCTGGTCAGATAAACGTAAAAATGCCCTTGACTTTTTGATGAGTCAGGGGTGATTTTGTTGCTATAGGTTGAAAACGGAATAATAAGTATGGTATAATCAAAAAGGAAAATAAAACCGAAAAGGAGAAAGCATCATGGAATATTTCAAGTTTGCAGACAAGGTAAGATACGAAGGGAAGGACAGTAAAAACGCTATGGCCTTCCGATACTACGACAAGGACCGTGTTATCCTCGGTAAAAAGATGAGTGAGCATCTTCCTTTTGCTATGGCGTGGTGGCATACTCTCGGTGCCTGCGGTGTTGATATGTTCGGTGCAGGTACTGCCGACAAGAGCTTTCTGAGTGAAAAAGCAACAATGGAGCATGCCAGAGCAAAGGTTGACGCAGGCTTTGAATTTATGAGTAAGCTCGGCATTGAGTATTTCTGCTTCCACGATGTTGACCTTGTTCCCGAGGATGAAGACATAAACGTAACAAACGCCCGCCTTGACGAGATATCAGATTACATACTCGTAAAAATGCAGCAAACGGGTATAAAGTGTCTCTGGGGTACTGCAAATATGTTCGGTAACCCCAAGTTTATGAACGGTGCCGGCAGTACAAACAGTGCTGAGGTTTACTGCTTTGCGGCGGCACAGATCAAAAAGGCTCTCGATATTACCGTCAAGCTCGGCGGTAAGGGCTACGTTTTCTGGGGTGGCAGAGAGGGCTACGAAAGTCTGCTTAATACCGATGTTAAGTTTGAGCAGGAAAATATTGCAAGACTTATGAAAATGGCTGTAGATTACGGCAGAAAGATTGGCTTTACAGGTGATTTCTATATTGAGCCCAAGCCCAAGGAGCCTATGAAGCATCAGTACGATTTCGATGCCGCTACCGCTATCGGCTTCCTTCGTCAGTACGGTCTTGATAAGGATTTCAAGATGAATATTGAGGCTAACCATGCAACTCTTGCGGGTCACACCTTCCAGCACGAGCTTCGCATTTCAGCTATAAACGGTATGCTCGGCTCAATAGATGCCAATCAGGGTGACCTTCTTTTAGGCTGGGATACAGACGAATTCCCCTTTGACGTTTACGAAGCAACAATGTGTATGTATGAGGTAATCAAGGCAGGAGGCCTTACCGGAGGTTTCAATTTTGACGCTAAAAACCGCAGACCCAGCAACACTCCCGAGGACATGTTCTACGGCCATATTCTTGCTATGGATACCTTTGCTCTCGGTCTTATCAAGGCGGCAGAGATTATCGAAGACGGCAGAATTGATGCTTTCATTAAGAATAAGTACTCTTCATTCAACGAGGGTATCGGTGAAAAAATCTTAAGTGGTGAAGCAACTCTTGAAGAGCTTTCAGCTTACGCCTGCGAAAAGAGGGTTACAACAAATCCCGAATCGGGCAGACAGGAATATTTGCAGACGATAGTTAATCAGATTCTTTTTTAAGAGGTAAGATATGAATTATTATGTTGGTATTGACCTTGGTACTTCCTCAGTCAAAGCTCTGCTTTTAAGCGGTGACGGTGAGTCGGTTGCCTCGGTTACTAAGGAATATCCCCTGTATTTCCCTCATAACGGCTGGAGTGAGCAGAACCCCGGTGACTGGTACAATCAGACGGTCGCTTCGCTTAAAGAGCTTTTAAGCGGAATTGACGCAGAAAGTGTGCGCTCGTTCTCTTTTTCGGGGCAGATGCACGGCCTCGTTATGCTTGACAGTGAGGATAATGTTATACGCCCCGCGCTTTTATGGAATGACTCAAGAAGTCAGATGCAGACGGATTTTCTTAATGAAGATAAGGATTTTCTTCTCGACAACACGGCTAACATTGCCTTTGCGGGCTTTACCCTTCCGAAGCTTCTTTGGGTAAAGGAAAACGAACCGGACAATTATGCGAAAATCAGCAAAATTATGCTGCCGAAGGATTATGTTGCTTACAGGCTTTCAGGTTCCTTCTGCACAGATGTTTCAGACGCTTCGGGTACGCTTTATTTTGACGTTGAAAACCGTTGCTGGTCAAAGAACATTCTTGAAAAGTTCGGTATAGAGGAAGCGTGGTTACCCAAGGTGCTTGAAAGTGATGAGTGTGCAGGTACGCTTAAAGCTGACCTTGCCGAAGCACTGGGCCTTAGCGAAGTTAAAATAATCATCGGTGCAGGGGATAATGCGGCTGCGGCTATCGGCACCGGTACGGTAAAAGACGGTGACTGCAATATTTCTCTCGGCACAAGCGGCACAATTTTCACCGTAAGTGATAAATTCAGCCTTGACAGAGAAAGTGCAATTCACTCCTTCTGCTCTGCAGGCCGTAACTATCATCAGATGGCCTGTATGCTTTCAGCTGCGGTATGCTGTAACTGGTGGGTAGAAAAGATTCTCCGTGACGGCTATGACGAGGTGCTTTCAAAGGAAGACAGACTCGGTGAAAACGAGGTTATGTTCCTGCCGTATCTTATGGGTGAGCGTTCACCTGTCAACGACACTCAGGTAAGAGGTATGTTTTACGGTATGAGTCTTGATACCGATAAGGATGATATGAGCCTTGCTGTTCTTGAGGGCGTTGCCTTCGCTCTGCGTCACAGTATTGATATTATCAGAAATATGGGCATCAATATTAAAAGGTCAAATATATGCGGTGGCGGCACAAAGAATAAGCTGTGGCTTAAAATTATATCAAATGTGCTCGGTATAGAGCTTCTCATTCCTGAAAGCCGTGAGGGTGCTTCTCTCGGTGCGGCGCTTCTTGCGGCAAAGGGTATAATGACTGCACATGAATATGAAGCTCTTGAAAGTAAGGTTTATAAAACAGCTGAAACCGTAAAGCCCGAAGACGGACTTACGGCAAAGTACGAAGAGAGATATCTTAAATGGAGAAAGCTATACCCTGCCGTCAGGGGTATAAATTAAGGCGGTGAAAATATGAAAAAAGGAAGAAAAGCCAAAAAAGCCAAAAAAGCGATACTCGGCATATTTATTTCCGTAGCACTTGTTATTGTTTTGGGTGCCTCTGATATTGTGCCGCATTTTGCCGTTATTCCCGATATGATAAGGGTTGGTATAGATTACATAAGCCTTGACAGAAATCCCGATTATCCCGATAAGAAGGAAATAGAAGAGGCTCTTAACGGGAATGCTGAGGTGAAGCACCCGTTTATCCTTGCCGACAGTGCTGATTTTGATAAGGTAAGAGAAGAATATGAAACGAAGAAGTTTACTGCTTATACCGAAAAGCTTCTTGAATACGTTCTTTCAAATGCAGATGCTCTTCTTGACACAGCAATTTACCCACCTATGGACTATGTACTTGATGAAGAGGACAGCATACTTCCCATTTCCCGTGAGGTTATCTGCCGTATGGTTATTTTAGGCTATGCGTGGCAGATTACAGGTGAAGAAAAATATGCGGAAAGAGCGAAGGCTGAGCTTGAAAAGGTATGCGGTTATGACGATTGGTGCACCTCTCATTTTCTTGCAACGGCTGAAATGGCACTTGCTGTTTCTATCGGCTATGACTGGCTTTACGATTACCTTGACGAGGATTTCAAGAGTCTTATGGAAGAAAAGGTGTGGGATTATGCTATCAGTTCCGCTCTTGACGATAACCATTGGTTCACCTGGTCAAAGAATAACTGGAACAGCATATGCTACAGCGGTATAGGTATAGCCTGTATGACCTTTTTTAACGGTGATATTGACAGATCTGCAGAATTCCTTTCAATGTGTTACAAGAATATGCCTATAGCCTTCGAAAACTTTACCCCTGACGGCGTTTATGCCGAGGGTCCCGGCTACAGTCAATCGGGTATGGATGCTATTGTCAATTTTGTGGCAACAAGCAAAAATTTCTTCGGCACAGATTTCGGTATGAGTGAAATTGCAGGCTTTAAGGAGCTCGGCAAATTCCCGGTTTATATCACTACGCCTACAGGTGTGTTCAATTTCGGCGATAACAAGGCGAGAATGTGCTTTACTCCCTCTCTCCATTGGTACGCTGCGGAGTATGAATCACCTTTGCTTGCCTGCTATCAGATGAGTGACGAGCCGGGCGAATTTACTCCCGACACCTCTGAAAACACCGAAAGAAACGGTGGCGGCAAAAGCTATGCACTGTCTTCTCTTTGGTATAACAGAGCCTACACTCCCGAAAGTGCCGATTTTTCAGACGAAGGACTTTATCTTCAGCTTGATTCGGACGCAGGTCAGGATATGGTGCTTATGAGAAGCGCCTATCTGGATGAAAACGCTACCTTCGCAGGCATCAAGGGCGGATATAATTTCATCAACCACGGTGACCTTGATATAGGTACATTTGTCTTTGACTCAATGGGTGTTCGTTGGGCAGAGGAATTGGGCCCCGGTCCCTATGATGCACCGAATTATTTCCTCAACACTCCCGCGGGGGGCAGATGGAAGAACTATTCAAAGCGTGCCGAGGGACAGAACACACTTGTTATTAACCCCGATATGACCCTTGATGACCAATATGTATTGGCAGAGGGTAAGTTTACCGATTGCGAAGAAACCGAAAACGGGGGATTTGCAACTCTTGATATGACAGATGCCTACCGTATGAACGGTGCTGGCAAGGTTACGAGAACTTTTGAACTTTACAACAGCAGAACATCTCTTAAAATAACCGACAACGTAAAATGCCTTATCAAGAGTGATATTTACTGGTTTATGCATACCAAGGCAGATATAGAAATTTCCGAAGACGGTAAGACTGCAATTCTTACAATCGGTGACAGTGAGCTGAAGGCTGTCTCTCATTCCGACGGTATATTCTCTGTTATGAAGGCTGAAAGGCTTAAGGGTGAATGGGAGTGGGATGAGGAATATCCCGACATTCAGAAGCTGACAGTCAGGCTTGAAGATGTTAAAAATGCAGAAATCTGTATAACCTTAGAGCCGTTGGATAAATAAAAATGGGGCTATAAAAAACTAAACGCCTAAAACTCTTATAAATAAAAGAAAAGCAAATACCAAAACCGTTGTAAAAGCCCAAAAAGCTTTACAACGGTTTTTTACTGTTACGTTTTGTTTACTGCAGACTTAAATTCGCACTTTCATCTGTCTGCCCGAAAAGACAGAGCTGTAAAATCATCAGATTTTATAGGGTGAATCCTGACTGGCCGGCTGCTCAGAAGGGCTGCATTTTTTTTACAGCCCCATTTTATTCGGTTATAATTTCAAAGGAAAGTTCGCTTACACCTTCCTTTAAAAGAAAATCATAACAGTAGACTGTTATATCATCAGCATTGTATTCGTGCGGAGTGTGTTTTTCTTCTTTGACCGAAAGAATGACTTTATCTAAAGGATAAAGCATTTTTGTTCTGCCGAAAACAAGAGCATCTTTTTTTATTTCTGCTTTTCTTAAGCTGACAAATCTTTCTGTTATGCAGAGGTTATCACAGAAGCGGAATTTATCGGTAATTGTTATTCCGTTTTCTTTGATTTCGGCTTCTCTTAAAGCCGAGATAAGCTCTTTTTCACCGTAGGGCTTTGTTATATCACATACTGCCGTACCGTTCTCGCAGCTTAGTGAGGCGGTATATTCTTTTCCGCAAAGCTGACTCTTACCGTTTATAACGGGTACGCTGTGAGAAAATGAGGAATTACAGAAAATGCCGTATCTCTTTTTCTCGTCGAAATAATCTCCGGTATATCTTCCCGAGCCTAAATCGCAGAAGACCTGACCGTCATTATCGGCATAGATAAAGGAGCCGAGATCGTTGTGGTTGTGGGGCTCACCGTTACTGCCGCCCTTGAAAGCAAAGGAATAAATATCCTTGTTGACAATCAGCTGATTTGCCACGGGGGAATATGCGCCTTTATTTTTCAGAGAGGGGGTGATATCGTCAGAAGCTTCCCATATAACCGCTCTGTAACAGTTAATCCACTTTGTGTTTGTTGCGGCAAGATTATCATTAGTCATATTTCTGCAAGGAGATGTACCGGGAAGCTTTCCGTGAATATAATTCTGTAAAGCATAGTCGGCGGTGAATTTCATATCAGAATCGGAAAAGCTCAGACTTGCACCGCCTTTAAGGCGGCATTTTTCGCCGTAGGAAGCTATATTTTTTATTTTAGGGCAGTCAAAAAGGTCGCTTTTTCCTGCTGTGAATTTATAAAGCATATCGGCGAAGACACAGTAAGCCGTAAAGCCGTATTGCCAGTAGGAAGGGCCCTCAAAACAGAACCCGTCGTCGGTGAAGCCGCTTATGTAGCGCTCAAGAGTCTTCAGAATACGTTCTCTGAGCTTTAGAAATTCACCCGGAAACAGATATAAAAGCGTTCCCCCGATATAGGAAGCGCAGACAGATGCCCAATTCATTTCACAGCTTTCCCACCAGAATGTATTTTGTATGTAGTTATCAAGAAGCCTTGATTTTATTTCTTTTCTGACTCTGTTATATGTTTCGGGTGTCATTTTATCCTTGAAAACCGTAGAGATTTCCGCCAAGGCAAAAGAGGTCTCCGCTACAAAAAGGTCGATAAAATTTTCACCGTGAATTATATGCGCCGGTAACATCCACGAGCACTCATCACATACAGCGGAAATCACTTTTTCCAGCTTGCTTATATAACTGTCATCAAAAAGAGAAAGTATGGCTGTGGCGGAAAGGTAGTCACGCCTTTTGAAATAAAGCTTTTCAAAATCCTGTCGGTTGCCGCTTTTAAGAAACTTTTCTCTTTCGCTTAAGGGGAAATCCTTAAGGTCATCGTCACAGCTTTTCAGATAAAGCTCCTGGGCTAACTTAAACAGAACAGGATAGTCTGTTTTATTATAAATACTCATAACACTATTTTGAAAGCCAGTCAAAGGATTTTCTTCCGCAAACGGCGTGCTTACCGGGGAAAACATCAATATGAAGCTTATCCTCGGCATTCATAAGGGAATACACTTTTTTTATTTTGCTGTGCGCCTGCTCAGAGGCCTTTATGGGGAAGAGCTTATCCTTTTTGCCGGATTCGATAAACAGCTCCTTAGGTGCCAGAGCAGAAGCAAAATCGTATATTTCACCCACCTCAAGAATGTGCGGAATGTAGTTATCGGGGCAGTGCCACATTGAAAGAATACTGTCCTTGAATGTGTTGATATACCCGCAGATAACGGTTTTGTAAATGCTGTCATCAAGAAGCGAAGCATAAAGAGCTGTAAGCCCTCCTCCTGAAATGCCCATAAGCGAAACCTTGCTTTCGTCAACGGCTTCCATTCTTCTTAAAAGTTTTGCACAGGTAAGAGCCTGATAAACCCTTAGGGATGCGGTGGTAAGCCCGTAGGGGAGAAGATGACGGGAAAGCTCATCGCAGGAGCTTATGTAAAAGGGCTTCCATAAATCGTGTGATAGTCTTGCCTCACCGAAGCCGAAAAGCTCGGGAGCAATAACCGTGCAGCCTCTTTTTGCCATTTCTGCGGCAAAGTTATTCTGATAATTGTCGATATAGCTAAAATGCTTTTTGTTGCCGCTTTTTGAGATGTTCAGTATCTGCCTTACACCGTAGCCGTGGCCGCAAAGAGCCACAACGCCGCCCGTTTTGCCTTGGACATTTTTCGGTTCAAGGATATAAACAAGGCTGTTTAATCCCTCAAGAATTTCCGCGGAATATTTTTTCAGTGTGTATTCGGGATAATCAAGCTCTTTGCCGACGGGGACAAGCTTTAATTCGGTTGCCATTGAGTTTAATTTTTCAAGTGAGAAAAGCTCTGCGGCCTTTTCTTTTATGCTCTGCCCGATTTCAAGAGCCTCCTCATAAGAGACTGCATTTTTATAAGGCTCTGCCTTTACCTTGCCGTAAAGACCTGACATAAATTTATCGGGTGAATAGGGACTGTTTTTCATAGCACTCACCTCAGAAAACTATCTTACCGGCTACGGTTAGCTTTTTACTGTCTGCACCTACATAAACCGTGTAGCCTTCGTCAAGCTCCCAGCTGCCGCTTTCAGGGTTATAAAATCTGATATCATCAATAAGCACGTCAACCTCTGCAGAAACAGCTTCACCTGCCTTAACGCTTACACGCTTAAAGCCCTTGAGCACCTTAACGGGTCTGTCTTTTTCCGTGCTGTTACTGCCTACATAAACCTGTATTACTTCATCACCGTCAACATCACCTCTGTTTGTTACATTAACGGCAATTTTGATTTTCTCTTCATCTTTTTCGCAGGATAAGCATTCAAGCTCAAAATCCGTATAAGAAAGGCCGAAACCGAAGGGGAAATGAGGCTCAATTCCCTTTTTATCAAAGAGGGTATAGCCGTGATAATAGCCGTACTCGATGTTTTTATCCTTTGCACCAAGGTGCAGGAAGGGTGGATAGTGCTCTGCCTTTCCGGCTATAGTAAAGGGAAGCTTGCCCGCGGGAGTAACATCACCGCTGATGATGTCTGCAAGGGCATTACCGCCCTCAAGACCGCTGTAAAAAGACATAACAACGGAATCTGCAAGGTCAATCCAGTCCTTGATAACATAAGCACTGCCGCCCATAATGTTGACAATAAGCTTTTTGCCGAGGGTTGAAAGAGCTCTGATAAGTGTTACATCCTCTTCGGGAATTCTTAAATCTGCTCTGTCACCGCCGGAGCCCTTCGGCTTTTTCTTGACGTTGCCGAGGTTAACGAGAAACTCACCCTCCTGAAGCCAGTCACTGCCCACACATACCACAATGTAGTCGCAGTTAACAGCAGCTTTCATTGCTTCCTTACAGCTTGAGCCGCTGTAAACAGAAACATTTTCCTCGCCGAAACGGTTTTTGATACCTTCATAAGGTGTAACTGCATAGGGGCTGAAAACATTACTGCTTCCGTGGTCACCCGTGTTACGCTTGTTTGCATATCTTCCCACTACGGCAATCTTTTTGCCCTCGGGAAGGGGAAGAGCTTTATTTTTATTCTTAAGAAGCACAATGCCCTTTGTTGCCGCTTCTCTTGCCAAAGCAATATGCTCCTTTGAAAGAATAACGGACTTATCCTGCTTTTTGTGCTTCGGAAGAGTAGAAATAAGTGCTCTTAAAATTCTTGCGGCTGATTTGTTTATGTCTTCTTCAGTTATCTCTCCTTTTTTAAGAAGACAGGAAAGTGTGGCATAACGGAAAAGATAGGGCATTTCCATATCCATACCGGCCTTAAGGCTTCTCTTTGCATCGTAAATACCGTAGAAGAAATCGGAAAGCGAAAAGCCGTCAAAGCCCCACTTGCCGTGAAGAATATCTGTAAGAAGCTCTTTGTTTTCGCAGGCATAGGTGCCGTTGACCTTATTGTAAGCACCCATTATTGACATTGCGCCTGCATCAATACACTTTTTAAAATGAGGCAGATATACCTCGTGGAGAGTTCTTTCGTCAGCAATTGCGTTGGCTGAAAAACGAAGGTCCTCAATGCTGTTGAGAGCGTAGTGCTTCGGACAGGCGATAATGCCGTTATCCTGCATAGCCCTTGTAAGAGCCGCCCCCATTCTGCCTAAAAGGCAGGGGTCCTCACCGTAGGTTTCCTGAGCTCTGCCCCACATAGGGTTGCGCAGAAGATTTATACATACGCCCGCAAAAAGGTTAGCGTCAAGTGCCGACGCCTCTTCGGCAAAGACCTCACCGATGCGGTATTCAAGCTCATCGTCAAAGGAAGCGCCACGAAGCATAGAAACGGGGAAGCAGGTGCATTTACCCATAACGATACCGCGGGGACCGTCGGTAAACATTACGGGCGGTATGCCTAATCTTTTGCAACCGCCTGCAGGATAAGCCTCACCGTTATAAAATCTGCCTTTTGTGAGAAAATTCTTTGCCGTAACACCGAGAGCGTGTCCCTGAAGAAGACGGATTTTCTCTCCCACGGTCATTTCCCTTAAAAGCAAATCTGACGCCTCGTAAAGCTTTTCTTTTGTAGGTTCATTTTTATAAAGCTCAAGTGCTTTTTCAAAAGTAAACATTATTCTTCACCTCAGTAGCTTTTCAGCCTTTCAATATCTTTATACAACTGCTTTTCACTGCTTCCCGAAACGAACTCAACCATAACAATTCCCTTAAAATCCTTTTCTCTGAATTTTTTAAGCAGAGTGTCAAGATAGTATTTGTCCTTTTTTCTGAAAAGCTGCTCTCTTTTTAAATCACGGTAAGAAACGTGAACGTTTTCCGTGAAATCATAGGTTCTGTCAATTCTGTCAAGGTCATATTCCATACGGAAATATCTTGACTGAAAATAAGTCCGGAAATTGTCTTTTTTCAGTTCCTCTTTAAATTTCAGAATAGCATCGGTATTGTTGTTAAAGGTTTTGCCGTGGCATTCGGGGCAGACAAGCAGACCGTATTTTTCTGCAACAGCGCACATCTTTTCTGTGTTTTCAAGAAGCGTCTCATATTCGGCCTCGCTTGTTTTTTCGCTGTCCTTTCTGCCGAGCCACACCCTTATTGAAGAAGCACCCATTTCTTTTGTGCATTCGCAGATGTCAATCCATTTGCTTTCACTGTAATCAGCACAGTTAAAGTAGCTGCCGTAGGAGCTGACCGTAATTCCCGCCTCGTCGCAGAGCATCTTTACCTTACGGGCGTCATCAACAGCTTTAACGTGAACGTCTGCGCCCCATTCAATATAAGCAATACCTGCATTTTCAGCAATTCTGACTATTTCCTCTGCACTCTTTTTCCTGAAGGTTACACTGCAAAGACCAAGTTTAAAACAGCTCATATACTATCACCTTATGCCTTAACTGCTTGCGTAAGCTCGTTTTCCATAGCCTGCTCCTTCTGCTTCCTGTATTCGACAAGCTTTGCTTCAACGGCGTTTTCGTCAAATTTAAAGAAGAACATAGGTATAGCCTGAGCAATAAGAGCAATTGCACCCAAGGCTGTGAGCATAAAGAAAATTCCGTTGAGAAGGCCGGTGTAATTTATACCGTCGATAATATTTGCCTCTAAGGTTGATGAGATAAGAGGAATTCTTGCACCGTCGGTGATAGCCTCCATTTTTTCTGCATTGTAGCCGAGGTTGTCAATAATCTGAAGAACAACAACGTTGAACAGGGCTGCTGAAATTTTGTAAAGCAGACCCTTGAATGAATATACGGTAGCCTCGATTCTTTCGCCCGATTCCATTTCGATACTGTCTGTTACGTCGGCTATAATTGAGGTGAGAAGAACGACGCTCATACCGACGGGGAAGTTTGTAAAGAAACGGAGGAAAGCATAAAGAATAAAGCCCGGAACAGTGTTATAGGGCACAACGTATATGCCTATTATGTAAACGACGATGTTTGCCAAAGCTCCGAGTAAGGACATCCATATCCAGAGCTGTTTTTTTGTAAGCTTCTTAAGAAGCGGCGGTACAACCAGCATTGAAAGCATATATGATATACCGCTCATAACCGAAAGAATGGTGGGGAGAATTGCTACCGCATCAATGTTGGGGTTTTTTCCTATGATGCCTTCAATAAAGCTGTTAATCTGATCCATGGGGAGAATACCGATGCAGTTCCAGCGTGCGAAATATGAAAGGAACATAGCACCGAGATTGATGATACCGCTGAAGAAAGCGGCAACGAGCAAGGCGAGAACTCTTTTGTCTTTCAGCATTCTCTTAAGGTTGGCTGACGACTTGGCTTTTTTAGGCGGGATGTAAACCTTTTCCCTGATGCCGAAGAAGGAGCCCATCATAATAGCAGCACCCATAAATGCGAAAATAGCAGCCGACCAGAAGTAGCCCATATCGGTCATATCCTTTTTACCGTTGCCTAACAGTCCTGCCATAGTCCAGATAAGAACGGAGGGAAGAATAGTGCCGAGTGAGCCTACTGTATTTGAAATCGAAACGGCTTTAACCCTTAAATCCTTCTGAGGAAAAACAAGGGGAGTAAGACTGTTTCGGGGAATTTCCATAGCTGTGTATGCGGTGATATAAACCATATACATAATGAGCATATAGATGAAATTACCTGCATTACCTAAATTGGTGCCGTCTGCAGTAATGATATTCCAGCTTTCGGGGAATCTGACCGGCAAGAAAAGAAGTGCGGTAGTAATTGCAAACGGGATAGATATCCACAGAAGATAAGGTCTGCATTTGCCCCACTTTGTTCTGGTGCGCTCAACAATCTGCCCCATAATGGGGTCGTTTACAGCGTCCCACACCTTTGTGCCTAAAAGTACGATTGATACGAGGCCCATGCTCAGCTTCAGAACGTCGGTCATATAAAAGTTGATTACCGTGTAAACTGTGCAGTCAATAAAGAAAAATCCGAGAGGTAAAAGTGAAAACGCAAGGATTTCCTTCCTCGTTGCATTTTTGATGTCTATTCTTCTGCTTCCGGTCATGTGTCTTTCTCCTTACATATCGTTTTCGTTTATTTCGTTCAGGTATTGCTCAAAGGGCTTTTGCCCGTAAGGTACGGGTGAAACCTTTATGAATTCTGCCTTGCCGTCTTTTGTGACAGTAAGATAATCTCTGTAATAAGGCCTTTCTTCTGCCGTTTTGCCGTCTTTTATAAATACCGCACCGCCGCGGCTGCCTGTTTCGGGGCATTCTGCTATTACAGCTTCAAGCAGCGCTTTCATACTGATGAGCATATCCTTGTCGCGGTAGTAGTCATAAAGGCTTTTATGCTTTTCAGGATAAGAAGCGACGGCTTCGTTTATTTTGCCCAAAAGAGCCGCACAGCCCTCATAATCTCTTCTGAAGGAAGCGACCCTGCTCATTTCGGCTTTGAAATGAGCATAGCTTATGCTTTCGTCAACGGTAAAATCAGCTTCGTCATTGCTGAAAGCATCAAAAGTTCTTTCGTCAGAAAAGCCGTCGGCTTTATCGGCTATATGTCTTGCACAGACAAGCCCGCTTACCTGGGTATCGTTAAGTGCAGAGCCACCCGGCCTTGATAAACCGAACGTGCCTGCTGCTTCTCCGATAACATAAAGGCCTTTGATATCACTTTCAAAGTTGCAGTCGGTATAAACGCCGCCGTTGTTATGCTGAGCACATACTGCAATACGAAGCATATCCGTTTCAAGGCTGAGACCCTGACGCAGATAAACGTCAATGGCCTTGCTGTTAAGCTTTTTAAGCCTTTCAAAGGGTGTATCGGCCATACATCCGGTTGAATTTATGTAATCCTTTGCTTCATCACACAGATTTTCAAAGCTGAAATGAGCAGGATTTTTTCTGTAATCCAGATAAACTCTTCTGCCCTTATCGGTTTCGCTGTGTACGGCAAAATCTATCTGTGAGCTTCCCTTTGCTCTGCCGTAAGAGAAGGGCCACTGATAACCCTTAAGGAAAACGAAGCTGTAGGCCTCATTTATATCTTTAAAATAATCACATAAAAATTCGTATTCGTTACCGTTTTTATCTATACTGACAAAACGGGGGATAACCTGCATAAAGCTTCCCGAAACATTCCAACGGAAATCCACCGAAGCCATACCGTATTGCCATTGGGTGAAATTACACATTCTTACTCCTGCCTCAAGCAATACGCCCGTCATACCGTGCTGTGAGGCGGGATAAACGGAATTCTCATAAATGCAGGCAGGGGCACCCGTGGCGCATATTACATTTTCGGCAAAAATGTTTTCGGTTTTGTCCGTCACGGTGTCCAGCACCTTCACACCGTAGGCCTTGCCGTTACGGGTAAGAATTTCTGTTACAAGCTTATTGTCAAAAAGAGGAGTTTTGTTTCTTTCAAGAACAACCCTTTCAAGCTTTTCCGTCATTATTTTTGATGTAAGGGGACCTACCGAGGTTGCCCTTACCGTATCGTCGTGATCGGTTTTGTATCCCGGGTAGCCGCCGTAGGAATCTTTGGGGAAATTTACTCCGTATTCGCACAGACGAAGAAAGCAGTGCTGACTGTTTACGGCTTCAAGATACATCTTTTCTCCGTCACAGCAGCCGCCCGAAAACATATCGGATGCCATCTTGTAGGGGCTGTCGGAAGTAAAGCCGTCCATTGAAAGCTTATAATAAGTCTGCTTATCACTTCCCGTGTTTCTTGATGTGCCCGAAAGGCGGTTTTCCGTAACTATGGCAATATTATCTACGCCTTCTTTGTAAAGCCGGTCCGCACATCCGTAGGCCGCTGCACCGCTGCCGATTATAAGAGCCTTATATATTTTTCTCATAAGCGCCTCACATTAAATCCGCCGTCACAGTCTATAACCGTTCCCGTGCAGAAATCAAAGTTGCCCTCTGCAACGGAAACAACACACCTTGCAACATCCTCGGGTCTGCCCATTCTGTTTATGGGGGTTATGCCCTCTGCTATAAGCTTTTCGTATTTTTCTTTGACCCCGGCTGTCATATCCGTTTCGATTATGCCGGGCCTTATTTCAATTACACTTACACCGTACTCTGCAAGTCTTGCGGCAAAAAGCTTCGTTATCATTGAAATGCCTGCTTTTGAAATGCAGTATTCTCCACGGTTTACTGAGGCGGTATAAGCTGACACGGATGAGATGTTTACTATTCTTGATGCGTTGCTTTTAATCAGCAGGGGAGTAAGCTCCTGAGTTACGAAAAATGTACCCTTGAGATTTATGTCTGTAATATAATCGAAATCCTCGGGAGAGATTTCAAGTATATCCTTTCTTTCCTTCGGTGCCACACCTGCATTGTTTACAAGAAGGTCAAGCCTGCCGAAGCTTTCTTCCACGAACAAGGCGAGATTTTTGCGACCCTCTTCCTTTGAAATATCGCAGGGCACAAAAAGCACCCTTCCGTTATATGCTTTTTCAAGCTCTTTGGTTTCTTCGCCCTTGTTTCTTGCCGTAACAATAACGGTAAAGCCCTTTTTCAGCAGTGCTTCGGCAATTCCCTTGCCTATGCCTCTGCTGCCGCCGGTTACAACTGCAACCATAAATTTCACCTTATTTCTTCATTACATATTTCTGATAGTAGGGCATATAGCATTCACTGTCTCTTATTACACAGCCCGAAACGGTACCTGCTCTCATAAGCTCTGAGCATTTGCTGCATTTGATACACACCTTGCTCTTGTCAAGTGCACCCGTTTCAAGATAATCCTTATAGAAGGTGGGGTAAGCAAAGGTCATTCTGCCGAAGCCCGCAAAATCACCTACACCTTCAGAAAGCAGCTTTTCCGCATACTCCGTTGCAGCTTCACCGGGATATGTAAGAGCCGAAACAACAAACTTCATATCGGGGAAGGCTGAGGTGATTTCCTTTGTTACGCCGTAAACTCTCTTCATACCGATGCTGCCGTCCTCGGGAGCTTTGACAGCGTAGGGTCTGTTGGTGTGGGGAATGAGATAGGGGTTACCTATTGTGAGATTTACAAGCTCTATGCCTTTTTCCTTAAGCTTTGCAATTATCTGCTTTGTTTCTTTAAGGTCAATTTCTCCTTTTTCGTTTACACCGTAACCGTAGCCGTAGGGAAAGCAGTCGCAGGAATTGAGTCTGGTGGTGACGAAGGCCTTATCACCTACAGCCTCTTTGACTGCATCGATACAGTCGAAATAAAGCCTTGTTCTGTTTTCAAATGAGCCGCCGTATCTGCCCTCACGGTTATATGCACTCAAAAATTCATTGAAAAGATAGCCGTGACAGCACTTTACGTCCATGCCGTCAAAGCCTGCTTCAAGGGCGAGCTTTGCAGCTTTTTTATACATAGCGGGAATTGTGTCAAGATATTCATCTGTGGCAATAACAAAGGGCTGCTCTTCCTTACCTTTCTCCCAAAGCTCGTTGCGGTAAGCAACTATAGGCTCGGGAGTGCCCTTTGGCTTACTGTATCTGCCGCTATGTGTAAGCTGAACTATAACAAGAGGCTCAAAGCCGTTAAGCTTTTCGGATTTTTTCTTGATTTCGGCAACGAGATTTCTGAAGCTTTCAAAGGTGCTTTCGTTTATATAAAGCTGCCGCGGATTAGCTCTGCCCTCGTTACATACGGCAGTTGCCTCAAACCATATAACTCCGGGTGCGCCTTCAACGAAACGGAGATATCTGCGTTTCGTCAGCTCGTCAATTGCACCGTCTGCGGTGCCGTCGCAACCTTCCATAGGTTGAAAAAGAACTCGGTTGCGGACTTCTTTGCCGTATATGTCGGTTTTATCTGAAAGAGAAATTTGCATAACATCATTCCTTTTGCTGTTGTCTCGATTATTTTACCATTTAGATGAAAAAAATACAATATTAAAATGAGATTTTGTATTGTTTATATAAATAAAATGTGATAAGCTTTACACATAATGAAAAAGTCAAAAAGGTTGGAAGAAAAATGAAAATAGCGCTTTTCGGAACAAATCAGAGACAGTTTTCCAAGGTATACACCCCCGAGGTTTTAAAAAAGCTCGGTGAATACGGTGAGCTTTCGCCGAAAATAAATAAAAAGAATCTCAGTGAAAACAAGGCTTTTCTTTCAGAATGTGAAATTGCCTTTGCTACCTGGGGTATGCCGAAATTCACTAAGGAAGAAATAAAAGAATATATGCCGAAACTGAAAGCCGTGTTTTATTCGGCAGGTACGGTTCAGTATTTTGCAAGACCGTTTCTCGAAAGCGGAATAAAGGTTTTCAGCGCCTTTGCCGCCAATGCGGTTCCCGTTGCCGAATATACCTTTGCACAGATTACACTTGCATCAAAGGGTTATTTTCAGTCGGCAAAATGTTACCGTACACTTCTGCCCCGTTCATTTGCTTTTGCAAATTCATCACCGGGTAATTTCAAATGCAAGGTCGGTCTTGTGGGCCTTGGAGCTATCGGTCAGGCTGTTGCAAAAAAGCTAAGGTCGCTTGATGTTGAGGTTTATGCCTACGACCTTTTTGTCAGTCAGGAAAAGGCAGATGAATTTGGCGTGAAGCTTATCGGGTTAGAGGAGCTTTTCAGCACCTGTGATGTTATCAGTAATCATCTTGCAAATAAGCCTGAACTTAAAAACGTATTTAACCGTAAGCTTTTCAGCAAAATGAAAAAGCACTCCACCTTTATAAATACAGGCAGAGGGGCACAGGTTTCAGAATATTCACTCGCTTTAACGCTGATTATGCATCCGTCAATAACCTTCGTTGCAGACGTTATTAAGAATGAATATTTCCCATATATCAATCCTCTTTTCTGGTGTCCTAATGCTATACTTACTCCTCATATTGCAGGCAGTACGGGTAATGAACCCCAGAGAATGGCTTATTATATGACGGAAGAGCTGGAACGCTTCATTAAAGGTGAGCAGACGGAATATGAAGTCACACTTGAGGCGTTGGAAAAAATGGCGTGATGCTGAAGCGCTACACTTTCATTACGGGGCAGGGCTTTCTTTTCTCAGAGAAGTTCCTGCCCGAAAACCTATAAAGCACAAAGCAGGAGGAAATATGAGCAGCATAACAGAAATAACAGATTTTTTTGCACCTGAGCTTGACGTATATGCACGCCTTACAGAAAATCAGCTTTTAAACAGAGAATTCCCCGAAAAGGGAATGTTTATAGCGGAAAGCCCCAAGGTTATAGGAAGAGCTCTTGACGCGGGCTATGAGCCGATATCATGCCTTATGGAAAAGAGCCACATTGAGGGGGAGGGGAAGCAGATTCTTGCCAGAATAAAGGATGTGCCCGTTTTTTGTGCCGAGTCCGATGTTCTGACACAGCTTACAGGCTTTAAGCTTACAAGAGGTATGCTGTGTGCAATGAAGCGCAGACCCTTGCCTGCGGTTAAAGAAATCTGCGAAAACAAAAACAGAATAGTAATACTCGACAGAGTAATGAACCCGACCAACGTGGGTGCAATAATCCGTTCTGCCGCCGCACTCGGAATGGATGCAGTGCTTCTGACACCCGGATGCTCCGATCCCTTATACCGACGTGCCGCAAGGGTAAGCATGGGTACGGTATTTCAGATTGAGTGGACCTTTTTATCCGGTGACGGCTTCGATGAAATCAAGGATCTCGGCTTCAAAACCGTAGCTATGGCGCTTAAGGAAAACTCGCTTTCTGTTGATGATCCGAGGCTTACGGCTGAAAAGAAGCTTGCTGTTGTTATGGGCACGGAGGGTGACGGACTTTCCGATAAAACCATATCCGCTTGTGATTACACGGTTAAAATCCCTATGTGTCACGGTGTTGATTCACTTAACGTTGCTGCCGCTTCTGCGGTTGCCTTCTATCAATTCGGTAAATCACAGGTCAGAGAGGAGTAATGTTTGTTGACAATCTGTTAGTTTTGATATATAATTGTTTGGAATTTATAAGGAGGTGTCATCTATGAAAAAAGTTATATCCGTTTTATTGTGTGTGCTTTTCCTTTTTTCCGCTTTTGCTTTTGCGGCGGTTGCTGCCGAAAATGCAGAAAAGAGCGATATTCCCGTAATTTACATTAAGGGCAGAAACAACAGAACTATTTTAAAGGCAGACGGAACTCCCGCAGCCAATGCCAAGGAGCTTGACAGGCTTGAATACATCAGCAATGTTGCAGGTCCTGTGCTTGAGGAGTTTGCAAAGGCTTATATAACTGACGATTACAGCGACTGGATGGATGCACTTGTAGACTCAATTGCACCGATTTATGATGACTGGCGTCTTGACCCGGACGGAACTGCAACCGAGGTAGGCTCATATATTAACTGGGACCCTGCTACCTGCAGCATAAAGAAAAAGACCTCGGACTACGGAATAATGGATTATATGTTCTATTATGACTGGCGTCTCAGTCCCTTTGATGTTGCCGATCAGCTTGATACTTACATTGAAAGAGTGTGCAAGGTGACAGGTCATGATAAGGTTAATATTCATGCCCGCTGTCTTGGCGCGAACTTTGCCATGGCTTATATTTATAACAGCCATACAGGTGAATACGATCACGAATTCCGTGTATCAGGTCTTGTGCTTAATACATCGGCACTTGCAGGTTATATTTCAGCAGGTGCGCTTTTCTCAAATAAAATTCTCTTTGACCCCGATGTTATTGATCAATATGCTTCCTTCCACGGCAATGACGCATTTGATGACCCTCTGTATAATACAATTCTCACAACGATGGTATCTGTATGCAATATGGCAAAAATCCTCGGCTGGGGTACCGAGATGATTGAAGAAATATACGGTAAGGTCGGCGATGAGCTTATTCCGAGAATTATTATGGCTTCCTACGGCGGCTTCCCCTCATACTGGAGTATGATAAGTGACAGCTATTTTGATGAGGCAAAGGCGGCTGTTTTTTATAATGAAGAGCTTGAAGAAAAATATGCAGGTCTTATTGAAAGAGCAGACGAGTATCACGAAAAGCTCGGCAAGGTTAATAAAGAAACGGGCTACACCGGCTATGAACAGCTTATTCTCGACTGTAAGCAGGCTCACGGAATGAGTACTGCTGTTATCGCAAAATACGGAAGGCCCTTTATTCCCGTTATTGAAAATTCAAACATCACGGGCGATGGAAGAGGCACCGCAGAAGAGCTTTCATTAGGTGCAACCTGCACGACAATTGACGAAACCTTCTCAGAGGAATATCTTGCCGAGGCCAGGGAAAAGGGCACGGATAAGTATATTTCAAAGGATCTTACGGTTGATGCCTCAACCTGCCTTTTACCCGATACTACCTGGTTTGCAAAGGGTCTGGCACACGAGGATTGGCCCGAGGAACATCACAACCTTGCAATCAGATTCTTTAACAGTAAGGGCGAGCTTACCGTATGGAATGAGGAAGCAGTTCCGGCACAGTTTGTTGAATATGACGAGTCGGGAGAAGGCTTTACCGAGGTTGAAGAGCCCTCAGGCAGCGGATGGACTGACAGCAAGTTCGGTATTCTTTACAAGTTCATTAAGATGGTTATTGAAGTGTTGGTAAGACTCTTCACAAAATAAAGTAAAATAAATATCCGCTTAAGGGAGACGCTTCGCAAAGGGGTTGTCTCCCTTCGCTTTTTCTGTATGGTAAAAATGATGCTTCCGGTTAGGGTGGCGAGCATAATCCGAACCCCGTTTTTTACGGGCGGATTTCCGCCAATACTTCGTTAAAATACTCGTAAATCCGATAGGATTTACTGCGTTTTGTGTCTTGTCTTGCCAAAAATCCGCTCCGCAAAA
>JAFWYB010000046.1 GCA_017517865.1 Clostridia bacterium
CTTAAGAGGGACACTTAGCACTTTCGGACTCCTTGCACCAAAGAGCGTTTTGCATACTTTGTCGCTCAGGACAAAGTATGAGCCCCCGCGGCTCGAGCGGAGGGCGAGCTGTTTTTTATAGAACATAAAGGTGAAAAAGAAGAACCTCTCCGTCCTTCGGACACCTTTTCCTCCGGAAACGGGCACCCTTTTGTCTACTTTGCAGACATTTCCCCTGACAGGGGAATTTCCTTTCAGGCGAGGCATTAAGTGTATCCTCCCGAGGAGAAGCATTGCGGTTTTATCTCACGGTGTCGCGTGACTGCTGACTACTGCCCTTACCTGCCGTCTGCTCTTGTAAAAGACAAAAAACTATGCTATAATGTAAAAGATTACAGAAAAAAGGAGGTATTTCTTTGTCTTTAAAGTCAACGGTAACCTATACCAAAGCTAATTTTATGAAATACCGCTACCTGCTTAAAGAGCTTGTAGTTAAAAATATAAAGCTTCAATACAGAAACTCCGCCCTCGGTATGCTCTGGTCTTTTCTGCAGCCCCTTCTTACCATGGTGGTGCTTTCCCTTGTTTTCAGCAACCTTTTCGGCAGGGATTCTGCCAAGGTGGTAAACTATCCCGTTTATCTTCTTGCGGGACGTCTGCTTTATGAGTTTTATACCCAGAGCACAAAGCGTGCTATGAAATCGGTAAGAAAAAACGCGTCAATAATCAAAAAGGTATACGTACCTAAATATATATATCCGCTTTCAATGGTGCTTTCCACGTTTGTTACCTTTGTTATTTCTCTTTCGGTGCTTGCGGGTGTAATTCTCTTTTTCAAGATTATAAACTATAACCCGGTTGACCTTTCGTGGAATATATTTTTTGCGGTGCTTCCCGTAGGCGTGCTTCTTCTGCTCTCTCTCGGCGTGGGACTGATTCTCTGCACCTTAAACGTGTTTTTCAAGGATATAGAAAACCTTTACGACGTTTTCACCCTGCTGCTTTTCTATCTGACCCCCATCGTCTATACCATAGACAGACTCGGCTTTGACGAAGGCTCTTGGAAGGCTCAGCTTCTTAAAATCAATCCCCTTTACGGCATAATCGAAGCCTTCAGGGCGGCGGTTATTCACGGCGGCGAATTTATGACTTATTTCGACAGCGGTGCATTCATTTACAGTGCAGTGTTTTCCGTATGCTGCCTTATTGCGGGACTTATTATGTTCAATAAAAGCCAGGATAAGTTTATTCTTCACATTTAAGAGAGGGAGTATATATGAAAGATTACGCAGTAGAAGTAAATCACGTAAGTATGCTCTTTCACCTTAATAAGGAAAGGGTAGACAACGTAAAGGAATATTTTATACGTCTTGTGACGAGAAAGCTCAGCTACACCGAGTTCTGGGCCCTCAAGGATGTTTCCTTCAAGGTTGAAAAAGGCGACCGCGTAGGTATTATGGGCTTTAACGGTGCAGGTAAAAGTACTCTCTTAAAGGTTATAGCAGGGGTACTCAAGCCCACTCAGGGCAAGGCTAAGGTAAAAGGAACAATTGCGCCTATGCTTGAATTGGGTGCAGGCTTTGATATGAATTACAGCGGCAAGGAAAACATTTATCTTTACGGTGCAACAATGGGCTTTTCAAGAAAGTTCATTGATGAAAAGTATGATGAGATTGTAGAATTTTCAGAGCTGGGAGACTTTATAAACGCGCCCCTCAAAAGCTATTCCTCAGGTATGAAAAGCCGCTTGGGCTTCGCTATTGCAACGGCGGTAAAGCCCGACGTGCTCATTCTCGACGAGGTGCTCAGCGTAGGCGATGCCTCTTTTAAGGAAAAGAGCGAGCAGAGAATTCTTGATATGATGAAGGACGGCGCAACGGTGCTTTTCGTTTCACACAACACCGAGCGCGTAAAGAAAATCTGCAACAAGGCAATAATTCTCACAAAGGGTCAGCTTGTGGCTCAGGGTGAGGTCAATGAAATATGCAATATGTATGAGGAAATGGTCAACAGCAAGTAATCTGCAGCCGTGGCTTCTGCCCGCCGGGCGCGGTATTTTCCTTTATTTTTCTGTTGAAAATATTCCGCGAAGTATATATAATGTAAATGATACCCGCCATTTTAAAGGAATGATAAAATGTATAACACGGTAATTTTCGATCTTGACGGCACTCTTCTTGACACCCTCGGTGACCTTCACGCTTCGGTGAATTTCGCCCTGAAGGAATTCTCCTTCCCCGAAAGGACAATCGACGAAATCCGCCGCTTTATAGGCAACGGAGTTGTAAAGCTTATGGAAAGGTCAACGCCCGAGGGTACGGACAGTCAAACTCAGCAAAAATGTCTTGATGCATTCAGAGAGCACTATCTGCTTCATATGAAAGACCGCACAGCACCTTATGATGGTATAACCGACCTGCTCACGGGGCTGAAAGCGGCAGGCATACGTACTGCCGTTGTGTCAAACAAGCTGCACGATGCAGTGGTGGGACTTTGCGAAGATTATTTCAACGGTCTTATCGACTGTGCGATAGGTGTAAGCGAAGAGGCCGAAAGGAAGCCCTCACCGATAAATGTTTTCAAGGCTATGGAGCTTCTGAAGGCTGAAAAAACCGATACAGTATATGTAGGTGACAGTGAGGTTGACGTGCAGACGGCAAAAAACGCAGGACTTCCCTGTATAGGTGTCACATGGGGCTTCCGTGACAGGGCGGAGCTTGCGGCAGCAGGTGCGGCCTTTATAGCAGAAACCGTGCAGGAGACCGAAAGAATTTTGCTAAATAAGAAATAAGCTTTGTGCAGGTGTTTTTAATACCTGCATTTTTTCGTGTTCTCGCAGAAAATATTCCGCAAAAACGGAATTTTATATAAGAAATACACAAAACTTTTCGGCAAGTTTTTATAAGTTTGTAACAGAATAACAAAAAACTATTGAATTATTATATTATTAGTGCTATTATGGACTATGTGTAAAACTATCTTTTTGAAAAAGAGGTGTCAGAATGGCTAAAAAGAAACCGGCAGGCGACGACGTTGCCCTTTATCTGTTTCATCAGGGCAACAATATGAAGGCCTATGAGTATATGGGCGCCCACCGTGTTGACGATGAGCTTTTCTCCTTCCGCGTATGGGCTCCTCACGCGGCAAGCGTCAGCGTTATAGGTGATTTCAACGGCTGGGATGAAAATAAGGGCGTAATGACAAAAATCAACGATGCGGGTATGTGGGAGTGCTACCTTGAGGGTGTAAAGCAGTACGACTGCTATAAATTCCTCGTTACCGCGGCCTCGGGTAAGAAAACCGCCAAATGTGATCCCTACGCCTTCCACTCACAGACAAGGCCCGAAACGGCTTCAAAAATTTATGAGCTGGGTTCATATAAATGGAAGGACGGCAAATGGCAGAGCGAAAAGGCAGCCAAGAACGTATACGAGTCTCCGATGAATATTTACGAGGTGCACGCCGGCTCCTGGAAAATCCACGAGGACGGCAACCCCTATTCATACAGGGACCTTGCCGAAAGCCTTATACCCTACGTAAAGGATATGGGTTATACCCACATTGAGCTTATGCCTCTTAGTGAATATCCCTTTGACGGCTCCTGGGGCTATCAGGTAATCGGTTATTTTGCCGCAACCTCACGCTACGGTACCCCCGACGACCTTATGTATTTCGTTGACAAATGTCATCAGAACGGAATTTCAGTAATACTCGACTGGGTGCCGGCTCACTTCCCGAGAGACGAGCACGGACTTGCCGATTTTGACGGCGACGCCTGCTACGAATACAAGGATCCGAGAAAGGGCGAGCACAAGGACTGGGGCACGAAGATTTTCGACTTCGGCAGAAACGAGGTCATATCGTTCCTTACCTCGTCGGCCGCCTTCTGGATGGATAAATATCACATTGACGGACTTCGCGTGGACGCGGTTGCCTCAATGCTTTATCTTGATTACGGCAGAAAGGACGGCGAATGGATTGCCAACAAGTACGGCGGCAACGAAAACCTTGAGGCTGTTGAGTTCCTTAAAAAGCTCAACTCGGGTATATTCAAGGAATTTACCAATCCCCTTATGATTGCCGAGGAAAGCACTGCCTGGCCTCTTGTAACAAAGCCGACCGACATAGGCGGCCTCGGCTTCAACTTCAAGTGGAATATGGGCTGGATGAACGACGCGCTGCGTTATTTCTCAATGGACGGTCTTTCAAGAAAGTATAATCACAACCTTCTTACCTTCTCGTTTTTCTATGCGTTTTCCGAAAACTTCATTCTTCCTATCTCCCACGATGAGGTTGTTCACGGCAAATGCTCACTTATCGGCAAGATGCCCGGAGAATATGAGGATAAATTCAGCGGTATACGCTCATTCTTAGGCTACCTTATGGCTCACCCGGGTAAGAAGCTTACCTTTATGGGTCAGGAATTCGGTCAGTTTATTGAATGGAAGTATGACAGTGAGCTCGATTGGCTTCTTTTAGGCTATGAGAAGCACCGTCAGCTTAAGGAATACGTAAAGAAGCTCAATCACGTTTATCTTAAAAATCCCGCCTTCTGGGAAATAGATTACAGCTGGGAGGGCTTCAAGTGGCTTGTCAGCGACGATAATCAGAACAGCGTTATCGCATTCGCAAGAAAAGACAAAAAAGGCAACGAGCTTGTGGCAGTATGTAATCTCACTCCCGTTATGAGAGAGAAATATTCCTTCGGCGTTGAAAGAGAGGGCGTTTACGAGGTTATTCTTTCCTCGGATGCCGTTGAATTCGGCGGCGAGGGCAAGGGCAGCAAGAGAGCTACCTCAAAGAAGGTTCCTATGCACGGCTTTGATAACAGCATTACTCTCGACCTGCCCGGCTTCAGCTTCACGCTTCTCAGATACAAGCCGAAGAAAAGCGGTAAGTAGTCAGCAGCCCCGCGGCTTGAGCGGAGGACGGGTTGTATTTACTTACAATATAAAGATTAAAAAGCAAAAAATTAACATTAAATAAAATCATAAACAGGAGGAATATACAATGGTCAAAAAAACAGAATGTCTCGCAATGCTGCTTGCAGGCGGACAGGGCAGCAGACTCGGCATACTTACAAAAAATATTGCAAAGCCCGCAGTACCCTACGGCGGTAAATACCGCATAATCGACTTCCCGCTTTCAAACTGCATCAATTCAGGTATTGAAACTGTGGGTATACTCACACAGTATCAGCCTCTTGAGCTCAACGATTACATAGGCAACGGTCAGCCCTGGGACCTTGACCGCTCCTATGGCGGCGTTCACGTGCTCTCTCCCTATCAGCAGATAAAGGGTACCGAATGGTATAAGGGTACGGCAAACGCCATTTATCAGAACATCAACTTCATCGACCGTTATAACCCCGAATATGTGGCAGTTCTTTCCGGTGACCATATCTATAAGATGGATTACAACAAGATGCTCCGCTATCATAAGGAAAAGGATGCGGCCTGCACAATTGCCATGCTTGAGGTTCCTTGGGAGGAGGCTTCCCGCTTCGGTCTTATGTTCGTAGACGATGACGGCTCAATCACCGCCTTTGAGGAAAAGCCCAAGAATCCCAAGAGCAACAAGGCTTCAATGGGTGTTTACATCTTCACCTGGAGCAAGCTCCGTCAGTATCTTATTGACGACGAGGCAGATCCCGAATCACACAACGACTTCGGACACAACGTAATCCCCGCCATGCACCGTGCAGGCGAGAGAATGTTCGCCTATAAATTTGACGGCTATTGGAAGGACGTTGGTACAATTGAGAGCTTATGGGAAGCAAACCTTGACCTTCTCAATCCCAAGGTTGACCTTGACCTTTCCGACGACAGCTGGAGAATCTATTCAAGAAATCCCGTTGCACCTCCCCACTTCACGGATAAAACTGCCAAGGTTGAAAACTCAATGATTGGCGAGGGCTGTTACATAGCAGGTGAGGTTGACTATTCAATTCTCTTCTCAAACGTCAACGTAGAAGAGGGTGCAACAGTCAAATATTCAATAGTTATGCCCGGCACAACAATAAAGAAGGGCGCTGTTGTTGAATATGCAATAGTTGCAGAAAATGCAGTTATACAGGAGGATGCTCACGTAGGCGAAAGCCCCGAGGCAATAGAAAACCTGGATGACTGGGGCGTAACCGTTATCGGTGAAAAGGTAACAATAGGTAAGGGCGCCGCAGTAAAAGCAAAAGAAATGATTGACACTGATATAGAGGGGGTTAAATAATGTACGCTTCAAACGTTTTAGGTATTGTTTATTCAAACGCATACGATGAATATTTAAGTGAGCTTACAAGTGTACGTACAATGGGCTCAGTTCCCTTTGCAGGCAGATACAGACTTATCGACTTTGTTCTTTCTAATATGGTTAACAGCGGTATCGGTAAGGTAGGCGTAAGCACAAAGGCAAACTTCCAGTCACTTATGGACCATCTCGGCTCAGGCAAGCCCTGGGACCTTTCAAGAAAAAGAGACGGTCTTACCTTCCTTCCTCCTTTTAACACAACTTATGCTGACGGATATACCGGCAGACTTGCCGCTCTTAAGGGCATCAACGAATATATCTCAAAATCAGGTAAGGACTATGTGCTTCTTGCAGACTGTAACGTAGTATGTAACCTTGATTACACCGAAATCATCGACGGTCACATCGCTTCAGGTTCAGATATCACAATCGCTTATAAGAGAGGTGTTGCTCCCAAGCTTCACAACACAATGAGCTTTGAGCTTGACGGTGAAAAAATCACCGCAGTCAGCGTTGGCGAAGCGGCAGAAACAGCCTGCAATTATTCCCTTAATATAATAGTATTGTCAAGAGCTCTTCTGCTTCAGCTTATCCGTGAAGCGGCAACACTGGGCTACAAGAGCTTTGAGAGAGATATTATTGCCGCAAAGGTAAAGTCTCTCAACATCAGAGGACAGAAGATTGACTCTTATGCAAAGACCATTGATTCACTTCAGAGCTATTACGATATCAGTATGCAGCTTCTTTCAGGTGAATACAGAGACCTCTTTGCAGCTGAGAAGCCCGTTTATACAAAGGAAAGAGACGATATGCCCGCAATTTACGGCATCTGCTCAAAGGCTTCAAACTCTCTTGTTTCCGACGGCTGTGTCATTAAGGGTACAGTTGAAAACTCAATTCTGTCAAGAGGCGTTTATGTTGCCGAGGGTGCGGTTGTTAAAAATGCAATTATAATGCAGGACTGCTACATCAGCGCAAATGCAAAGGTAAACTGTGCAATTCTTGATAAGAATGTTGTTATCAAGCCCGCCCGTGAAATCAGCGGCGCAGAGACCTACCCCATTTATGTAGGAAAGAATATTACAGTTTAATTCGGAATGCGGAAAACCTCTCCGACGGCTACCGCCGCCACCTCTCCTTTCAGGAGAGGCAGAAAGATTAAGATAGCGGCCTTCGGAAAAGTAAAGCTGTCTCCCCTGAAAGGGGAGATGTCACAAAGTGACAGAGAGGTATCCCTGAAAGGAAAAAATAAAAATGAAAGTATTATACGTAACCAGCGAAGCCCTGCCCTTTATGGCAAGCGGCGGTCTGGGCGATGTGGCAGGCTCACTCCCCCAGGCATTAAGAAAAAGACTTATCGGCTGCAGAGTCGTTATGCCCTTATACGACACGATCAAGCAGGAATTAAAGGATAAGATGACCTTCATCACAAATATTTCGGTTCCCGTTGCATGGAGAAGACAGTACTGCGGTATCTTCCAGGCAAAGCATGAAGGTGTTATCTATTATTTCATCGATAATCAGTACTATTTCAAGAGAGACACTATCTACGGCCATTACGACGACGCCGAGAGATTTACCTTCTTTGCACGCGCCGTGCTTGAAATTCTTCCCGTAATCGACTTCAAGCCCGACATCATTCACTGTAACGACTGGCAGAGTGCGCTTACACCGGTGTTCTATTCCGCCTTTTACAGCAAGGACCCCTGGTACCACGGCATAAAGACTGTATTCACCATTCACAACATTCAGTATCAGGGCACCTACGGTATGGAGCTTGTAAACGACGTTATCGGTCTTACACCTGAGACTGCAGGTCTTGTCGAATACGACGGCGACGTTAACTTTATGAAGGGCGCAATTGAGTGCTCCAACAAGGTAACCACCGTTTCACCCTCATATGCAAATGAAATTCTCGACCCCTGGTACAGCCACGGTCTTGACACTATTCTGCGCGACCGTCAGTGGAAGCTTCAGGGTATTCTCAACGGAATTGACGTAAAGAACTACGATCCCGAAACTGACAAGGCCATCGCAAGAAATTACACCGTTAAGGATGTAAAGGCAGGTAAGGCTGAATGTAAGGCAGAGCTTCAGAGAGAGCTGGGTCTTCCCGAAAGAGCCGATGTACCCGTTATCGGTCTTGTTTCGAGACTCGTTTCCCACAAGGGTCTTGACCTTATCAAGGGTATTCTTGATGAGCTTCTTTACACAACAGACGTGCAGTTTGCCATTGTCGGCTCGGGCGACTGGCAGTATGAAAACTTCTTCAAGGAAATGGCTGCCAAGTACCCCGACAAGATGGGCGTGAAGATAGGTTTTATTCCCGCACTTGCAAGAAAGGTTTATGCAGGTGCAGACCTCTTCCTTATGCCCTCAAAGAGTGAGCCCTGCGGTCTTTCGCAGATGGTTGCCCTCAGATACGGTACCGTACCCATCGTGCGTGAAACAGGCGGTCTGAGAGATTCAATCACAGACAGTGGTGACGGTGAAGGAAACGGCTTCACCTTCAAGACCTACAACGCTCACGATATGCTCGGTGCAATCAGACGCGGTCTCGGTGCTTACGCCAACGGCGAATATTGGGATACACTTGTCAACCGTGCAATTGAGTGCGATTACAGCTGGGGCAAGAGCGCAAGCGAATATATCAAAATGTATAAGCAGATTCTTGCTGAATGATAAAAAGCTCTCCGCTATGGCGGGGAGCTTTTTTAGCAGCAAGCAGTAAGCAGTAACGCGCCGGCGTTGGGAGAAGAAACAGCGTTCTCCCCGCGGAAATATATGTTTAAAAGTAACGTCCCTTCACTGCCTTCACCTCTCCAACGGGGAGAGGTGCACAGCCCCTGAGGTTGTGACAGAGAGGTTATTCTTTTTCATCTATATGCTGTGTATAAAAACAACCCGACAACGCTCATGCCGCTTGGGCACTTCCTTTGGCCTGAGCCCCAAAGGAAGCAAAAGGCTCTTTGGCCTCGAAACGAGTGTCTCGGTAGAACGATGAAAGAAAATATATTTCTTTTACAAATATTCCGCACAGGAAGGCAGATATTTACTGTTTTACAAAACGCTGATAAAAAACAGGAAGGTAAAGAGGCATTCTCTGACTTAAATCTCACTTTAGCGGTCAGCGAATGTCGGAATACACGGCAGTTAAACAGCAGACGAGAGTATTAGACAAGTTTAACAAGCTGACGGAGAGGTACAACCGAGCGGGCGGTTTTATTAAACCTTCAAGTAAGCTGAGCTGTGAAACTCCCGACTGTTGGCAAAGCAGACGGGGAGAAACGCGACGTGAGTGAAGATAAAGATTAAAGCTTTTTAAGAGTCCGGCGAAAAAAGGTTTTATTAAGCTTACTTAAGAGGGACACTTAGCACTTTCGGACTCCTTGCACCAAAGCGTGTTTTTGCTTCCTTTTGTCACAACCGACAAAAGGAAGAGCCCCCGCGGCTCGAGCGGAGGGCGAGCTGATTTTATATACAACATAAAGATTAAAAAGCAGAACCTCTCCGTCTCTCGGACACCTTTTCCTCCGGAAACGGCACCCTTTTGTCTGCTTCGCAGACATTTCCCCTAACAGGGGAATTTCCTTTCAAGCGAGGCATTAAGTGTATCTTCCCCACGGCTCGAGCGGAGGGCGAGGTGTTTTCTAAACAGCATAAAGGTGAAAAAGAAGAACCTCTTCGTAACAGCCCTACACAACATATAGGGCTGTTATTTCTTTGTGACACAAGAGAAAAAAATGCTGATATAACAAATTAAACAAAGCCCCTCAGTCTTTTTCGTCAAAAGAAACAAAAATTTCATAATTATAAAAGTTTTGTGCTTTCATTCTTGACTTGTTTGACTTCATAATGCTATACTGATACTAACTAAAAGTGACTCTTTATGCCCTTTTGAGGGTGAAGTGCGCCATAAAACGGTCAGGTCAGGGACCGGGCAAGCTTTATTTTTAGGGGAAAAGATGCTTCACAGTGAGTTTCGTTTACACGGCAAAGTCCGTTTTATGAAATACACGGTTAATTTTTATTAAGGAGGAAAATCTTAATGAAAAAGTATTTAAAAACACAATTTAAGAAATCAGTTTCTCTTATGCTGGCAGTGCTTATGGTACTGTCCTGCTGGGTGTGGATGGCACCTGAAAAGGCAGAAGCAGCAAACTCACCTCACGAAGGTTATTACTATGTTCAGGTTATTGCCAAGTTAGAAGACTGGGAAGACGAAGCAAATGTTGCAAAAAATGATTGGATTGTTAGCCACAGCGGTGGCGAAACAACACTTACTTCAAACAGTGTCTATAACAATGGGGCCAACAGCGACAGTTTTGTTTGTGCTTACGGTTGGGTGCCTAAGTTTCCCACAGGTGTCAAGAATGTTTACCAGAAGGGTTGCAATGGTGACAAATGGCGTATACAAGAGCCAACGGTTTATGCAGGTAATGGTAGCGATATAAGCATAAAAATCGGCGGCAGAACTGACGGTTATAATGCAGAACAGACCAGTGAAACAACTGTTACTATGAATATGGATAGCGGTATAGAGCCTAAAACAACAAAGGTTCAAAACAGCTCAGGCTCTCTTGAGACAATAACAATTGTGGAGACTCTGCCTGCTGTCGGTTCAACCGAACCGGTAAGTGTAGACTTCACATCTGCAGGTGCTTATGACCAGTACGGTGTAAGAATTAAAGATGTAACATATACACTTGCAGGCGATAACACAGGTAATGCTATTCTTACAGAAGCAAACGGTGTCAGCATAAGCGGCACTACAGTATCTGCAACGGCTCAGCTTCAGATAGCTTGTCCCTCCCAAAACGGCTCACAAAAGATTTATGTTATTGCTTCAGCTGACGGTGAGAAGGCTGCCGTAACAGAAATCACGGTTAATTATCCCAAATATACTGTTACGGTTAACCAGGACGGTTCAATCAGCGGCCTTGGCGCAGAAATGGAGCTGAGTGACGGTACTAAGACTACAAATTCATGGACCGGCACAGGTTACTACGGTTTAACGGTTTCAGAAGGCCAATGGCCTAAGGGCGGTCAAAGCAGTGACGGCAAATATCTCGGTGCAACCAAAGAGGGTTATACCTTCAAGGGTTTCTGGACAGCGCAGCAGCCTACATCAGGTGCAGCTGACTATAATGCTTATGAAGCAAACTTTGCTAACCCTGTGGATTCAACAACCTTTGATTTATATAAGGCACAGGACGGTGCAACTCTCAGTGAGAACAACCTTGTTGTAACTACTGCTGACGGCAAGAAGTATTACAATGCAGGCCGTCAGTGGGATGCCGCTAAGGATAAGGAAATCAGCGGCAGCAATAATTTCTATGGCTGGTGGATTTCACAGGACGTAACCGTTAAGTTCTATGATATTGACGGTAAGTACCTCGGCACACAGACCTCCAAGTACGGTAAAAAAGAAGCTGAAAGCTGGTATCCCAACCCCAAGGACAGCTATAATGCAGGTGCATATAACTATCAGGGCTTCGCCGGCAAGTGGCGTGATATTTCAGGCTTAGAAATTAAAGAAGGTTCATACACCTTCGGCAACCCCGCTACACTCGTACTTACACCTATTTACGCAAACAAGGATTACAGTGATCAGTATAACATTACTTTCATAAATCCCAACAACGGTAATTCAGACACAAAGAGGTATGATTACAGACATATTCTTAACGGTGGTGAAATTCCTGTTTTCGGTGTTCCCGGTGCAATAGCATACAACGAAGGCAGTTATTATGAGTTCACAGGCTGGACCACTCAGAAGCCTGCAAGCGGCAACTATCACATCGTTGCGAAAGACGACACGGCATTTGCTGAAAACACTGACTGGATCGTCAGAGAAGACACAACATACTATGCCGTATACAGAAGCACGATTAAAGAATATGTAATTGCATTTACATATACTGATACAACGGGTGCACAAAAGACAGATATCAAGTACATCCCCTACGGTTCAGCCATTACAACTCCCGCTGACGTAAACAGAACCTACGCTACAGGCGGTTACGGTTATACTCTTGAGGGCTGGAACTATGTAAACAATGACAGTTCAACTGTAATGTTCGGCGTTGACGATTCACTCGTATTCAACGTAGAGAACGTATTCCTTACACAGGAAAACCTCAAGGGTGCAACACCTGAAAAGCCTATCGTGTTTACAGCTAACTACGACGAAGGTCAGCCCACTCCCTACACAGTAACCTTCAAGTTCAAGGATGCAGAAGGTAAGGATAAGGTTATCACTGACGAAGTATATCACGGCTACACTATCGATGCCGAAGCAATAGCAAAGCTTGATACAGTTCCCGAACAGTATGACGACGGTGCAGCTCTTTACACCTTCTCAGGCTTCTGGAAGGTAACAGAGGGTACAGCCGGCAAGGCTGAGTATGCCAAGGACGAATTTGCAGCCTTCGGTCCCACTTCTCACGTTACATTTGAAGCTCTTTACGGTGAAGGCGTACCCTTCTATACAGTTAAGTATGTTGACGGTACCGCTACTTACAGCGAAAGAGTTCTCGCAGGCTCAACCGTTCCCGCATGGGTTGTCGGCGAGGGCGAGGACGCTAAGGAATACATTCCTGCCAAAGCTGACACAGAAACCGGTGAATACGAATTCCTCGGTTGGTACGACGAAGAGCAGACAGATCCCGACTTTGCAGCTGCAAACGGTAACAAGTATACAACTGCAGACACAGTTGACGGCGATCTCGTTCTCTATTCTCAGTTCAAGTTCAGCGGCTTCAAGTTCATAATTAAGTTTATGAACTACGACGGAACAGTTCAGCTTTCAGCTGTAGAGGTTGAAGCAGGTCAGAGCTATGCCGATGCATTCTACACAGCTCAGAGAGCTGCTCAGTACAGACCCGCAGACGAAACCTACACATACACCTTCATCGGTTGGGATCAGCCCTATAACGAAAACTATCTCATTTGTGAAGGCAAGAACGTAACCTTCAAGGCTCTCTATCAGCCCAGCTACATTTACTACAAGGCTCACTGGTATAACAGTGCAGATGATATGGGAGACGTAAAGAAAGCTCTTGCAACAACAAACTACACATACGAAGGCGCAGTTTACGCTCCCTCAGTTGACCTTGTTGTTCCCGAGGGTAAGGTATTTGCAGGTTGGAAGTATCTCAAGGACGGTGTTGAAACCGACTACGTAAGAGGTATGACCATCACAGCCGATATGGACTTCTATGCAACATTCAAGGATGCAGAAAAGGTTTACACCGTAACAGTTGTTGTAGGCGACGAAGAAACCGAATATAAGGTTCCCGCCGGTGAAAAGGCAACTGCAGTCGGCACACCTCTCGACGGTTATCTTGATGAAACCAATCACAACAAGTTCGAGGGCTGGTTCACAGAGGATGATGCAGAATTTGATCTTGATACTGCTATCACAGCCGATATTACAATTACAGCTAAGTTTACGGTAACAGAACACACCAAGAATCAGAAGGAGCTTGTAAATGCTCCCACATACTATGCAAAAGGTAGCGAAATCATATGGTGTGCATGTAACAGAGATGAGACAGATGAAACTGTTGAAATCCCCATGCTTACAGATACAAAGGCTCCCACAGGTACAATTTACCTCGGCACTCTCGGCTCATGGAGCTCAAGCGATGCAGTCGGTGCAGCTGCAACCGATAATGACCCCGTAACACTCTATGCTAACGCTGATACAGACATTATCCTTACAATCACTGATACAGGTGACGTAAACAACGCATACAATCCCAGCGGCGAAGGTAAGGGTATTGCAAACATTCAGGGTATCATTTCAACGGGCGTATTCGGTGCCGGTACAACTGAAATTGCAGGTATTCAGACCATATATTCAGACGACAGCGAAACACTCAATAACACAGCAAACTATGTAGTAAGACTCGGTACATACAACCTTGAAAGCGGCACAACATATATCGCTTATTACTACGCAAGGGATAAGGCCGGCAACGAGCTCAACAAAAACGTAAGAACAGCAAAGTTCATCTATGACGATACTGCTCCGGAAATTACCGTTGTGGGCGACACCAATGCCGAATCAACAGCCAAGATTAAGACATATTGCGGTAAGGCAGAAATCAAGGACATTGAAAACGATGCCGTAGTTACTGTTAACGGTGCAGTTGTAACACTTACAACAACCTCGGCTGCAGGCACAGGCTCATACACAATCAGCGATGCCGGTAACTATATTATCACTGTTACAGATAAGGCAGGCAACACCGCTACAAAGAAGATTATTGTAAACGACGGTCACGATGAGGTTAAAACCTCACAGGCAGCTACATGTACAGAAGACGGTTATGAAAAGGTAATCTGCGCAATCTGTAATAAGGTTATTAAGAATGAAACCATCGAATCAGAAGGCCACAAGTACAGTGCAGAAGAAACAGTTGCTCCCACATGTACAGAAGGCGGCTACACAATCAAGGTCTGCTCAGTCTGCGGTTACGAAGTAATTACAAATCAGGTGCCCGCTCTCAACCACGAAGATCAGGACACATACACTAAGGTAACAAAGGAAGCTACATGCCTTGTTAAGGGCGAAAAGACCACCTACTGTGAAGCTTGTGATGCCGTTCTCTCAACAGAAGATATTCCCGTTGATACAGTAAACGGTCACCTTTACGGCGAAGCAACAAAGGTTCTCAGAGCTACATGTGATAAAGACGGTAAAGAGTATGTTCAGTGTAAATACTGCTATGAAATGAAGACCACAAAGGTTCTTCCCAAGCTCGAGCATAAGGATACCGGCAGATACACCAAGATAACAACTGCTCCCACCTGCTATGCAGAGGGTGTTGAAACCACATACTGTAAAGAATGTGACACAGTTATGGGCACTGCTCCCGTGGCTATGATAGCTCATACACTTGTACTTGTTAAGTACGATAAAGACACTGATAAGTCAGATGATTATCCCAACGGTTATATGCAGTATGAGTGCCAGATAGTCGGCTGTGGCCATACAGAAGGCAAGACAGCTATTGCTGTTAAGGCAACCTACACCGTAACCTTCAAGGGTGCAGGCGCCGAGGGTGCAGACGTTGTAATCACCAAGACAGAGGGTGAAACAATCGCAGCTAATGCAGTTGCTGACCAGACCAAAGCTCAGGATAACGAATACATCTACACCTTTGCAGGCTGGAAGGGCACTGACGGCAAGATTGTCAAGCTTCCCGTTACAGTAACAAAGGATGAAACCTACACAGCTGAATTTACATCAGCAAAGAGAACTTATACTCATACATTCAAGATTAACGAAAACGATCAGACAAACTTCGCAACAATCGTAGGTGTTTATAACGACACCAACAAGAAGCCCACACGTATTCCCACAAAGGCTGCAACAGCAACAACAACCTACGAGTTCACAGGCTGGGCATCTGCAGGTTCAATAGAAACCGAATTCAAGATGACAGGCGACGCAACCTTCGTTGCAACCTTCAAGCCGGTTGCTATTGAATTCAACGTAATCTTCTACAATGCAGACGGCACATACGTATGGAGCACAACCGGCGACGTTACAAAGAATTCCGCTTACGATAACAAGGACGGCGAGGGCAACCTCATCGTTCCCGTGAAGGCTCCTGATGCAGAAAACCATTACACATTTGCAGGCTGGAAGCTTGGCGAAGAAACAATAGCACTCGGTGAAAGCTTTGCAGTATCAGGCAAGACAACACTTACCGCTACTTACACAGCAACAGCTCATCAGTTTGCAGTAGTGAACAATGCAGAAAAGACTTGGGCAGCTACATGCGAAAAGGCAGGCCAGACAACAGAGGTTTGTGCTTGCGGTTACGAAAAGGTAACAACAATCCCCGCTCTCAAGCACGATTTTGAAAACGGTACAGTTACAACTGAGGATATCACTCTTGAAGACGGTACTGTTATCAAGGCAGGTTCAACACTTTGCGCAAGATACGACGATTGCGGCGCATATCAGGCTCCCGCAGTTAAGGAAGTTAAAATCACCTTTGCTGAAAAGATTGGCGAGGAAACAGCTGAGCTTAAGGCATACAATGTAGAAGAAGGCTCATCTAAGAAGTACACAGCTCCCGAAAAGGCTGCAACAGAAAGCCTCACCTATAAGTTCAAGAACTGGATCGATGCAGAAGGCAACGTTGTTTCAGAAACAGCTGAAATCACCGTAACAGCAGGCACAGAGGATGCTGTATACTACGCAGTATACGAAGCAGCAACCCGCTATTACGTTGTAACATACGTTGATGCTGACAACAACATTATCAGCACCTATAAGCTCGAATACGGCGCTGCCGTTCCCGCAGCTCCCGCAGCTCCTGCAATAGCACCTACAAAGACAGACCACTATATCTTCACAGATTGGTCATATAAAGTAACAGCAGAGTCAACCGTAACAGGCGACCTTCTTATCAAGCCCGTATTTGACGTTGTTGCACACGATTGGTATGAAACCGACGAGTCAGCAGGTGCAACATGTACTGAAGCCGGCGGTACCGTATGGGCATGTACCGGTTGTGACGTAACAGAAACACGCGGCGGCAAGCCTGCAACGGGCCATAAGCTTAAGCTCGTTGAAACTGTGGCTCCCACAGCAACAGAAAAGGGCTACAGTGTTTACAAGTGTGAAAACTGTGACTACACTGAAACAAGGGATCTTCCCGACGATTACTTCAAGATTACCGTTAAGGTTCTCGATGAAGACGGTAACCCCGTTGCTGATACCAAGGTTTCACTTCTTAAGGACGGCGTAGAGGTTATGTCTAAGGAAACAGACAACACCGGTACTGTAGTATTCTCACCCGTTGAGGCAGGCGCAGAATACAGCGTATATATCGCATCAACAGGTGAAACAAACAAGGTAACTGTTGATGAAGACGGTAAGGTTACAGGCGGTAACATTGAGTCCAAGCCTGAAAAGGTAGAAGAAGATAACTCATGCAAGTGCTCTTGCCATAAGAACACATTCTGGGGCGTAATCTTCAGACTCTTCCAGAAGATCATCAAGTTCTTCACCGGCAAGGCAACCTGCTGTGCAAATCCCGATTCAAGAATCTGATTAAAGTATAATCGGTAATATTAAGAGCTCCCGTTTTGGGAGCTCTTATTTTTATGCGGCAACAAATCAACAAATATTCGAATAAAGAACAAAACGGACATTTTCTATATATAGTGGTTTAAAAAGTGCATAAACCAAGATACAGTTTTTCAGCAATTTATGCCAATTTTTTCTGTTGTAAAACTCACCAAATTAAAGTTTTGTCATATATGCAATATGTAGAATTCAAAAAAAATTAAAAAACATATTGAAAAACTTGATATCAATATGATATACTACCTATAGTTATAGGTGCCTCTATGGGCATTTTGCACCCTTTTTTGGGTGAAATGGCCTCGGTATTATTATAGGGAATCCTATTTTTAATATATAATTCTTTCATTAAATAAGGAGGAAAATTTTATGAAAGTTGGTAAAAAAGTACTAAGCTGTATACTTGCCATTATTATGATAGTATCCAGCGTATCAGTGTGCTTTGGTGTTCTCGGTGCGGATGCTGCTATCGAGTCACTTATGGGCCAGATCGAGCTTCACCACGCAAGCCTGATCGACCTTATCGAAGCTGCTGGTAAGGACAATGCGACAGAAGAGGATACCAAAAAGGTAATCTCTTCGGCAGGTACGAATAAGTGGGCGGTTGAACGTGACACGTCAATTTCGTCGTGGCACTGGGTAACCTATGCCTATGCTCAGGCTGCCAAGAGTGTCGCAGACGGCAATGTAGATACATTTGCTGATATCTACAATGCAATCAAGGGTAAAATACAGACAGAGCTCAATTCGAACTCAACAGGTCGTATGCCCCTTGCACGTTACGAAGAAATTCTGAAGGTATTTGCTTTTGGTGAAGACGTAAGCAAAAACGCTGCAGACACCACCTACTCATCAGGCGGTGAAGTAACTCTTGATATCAAGGCAGGCTTCAACATCCTTCAGTATAAGGATGAAGGATATCAGAATCTTCCTGACGAAAACAATAAGGAAGGCCTCGATCTTTACAAGGGTATTCTTACTGTTACAAAAACACAGACTGCCGGTGGTAACTATGCCATTACTGCTGACGGCATCAACTTTGAGTCAATCACTCAGGATGCTGATACTATAGCCAGAGCTCTTACTGCTGTTAAGTCTCTTATTGGTGAATTCATCAACCTCGCGGGCGATTGGTTTACTCTTGACTTTGCGGCTATGGATACAGAAGAGCTTTCAGCTAAGGTTTTCGAAATCGCTGAAAGTATTCAGTCATTTGAAACTGAAATCTTAACCGCAGGTATCTCCAGTGCTGAAGAAATCTGGGATAACTTCGTTATGCCCGAATTAGCTGTTGAGAAGACATGGGAAGAGGTTCAGGCTTGGTACACAGGCGAAGTTCTCGGCTATGTTGCACCCGCTTACGCTGATGCATATCAGGCTAAGTTTGAAGAGCTCTTTACAAGAGCAAGCACTGAAACAACAGGCGTAGCCCTTCTTCAGACATATAATGAAATCAATGCTGAAATAGAGAAGCTCAAAAAGGTTCAGGCCTACAACGGTAAAGAGAACGTAAATTACTTCAACAACATCACAGCTGCTTTTGCAAGCAAAGACGGCTATGCAGGTGATGCTTACTATAACAACGTTCTTAACCGTATTACAAAGCTTGGTCATAAAATTGCCGAAGCTTATGCTCAGGAAAACTATGTTGACTTTGTAAATCAGTTCAAGCAAATTCTTGACACAGCTAACACAACACATTCACTTCGTACTCCCGAAGAGTCCGAAGCACTTGGCCATATCTGGGAAAAGTGCGCTGCTACCCCCTGCACAGAAACCTGCACAGCAGCTGAGTGCACAATGACAGAAGCACACTGTGTACACTATGACTATCTCCAGGCTGAAAAGTTTGTATTAGAAGCAACAGAAACAATTGCTGTCTTCAATACATATGTATTCCCTTACATCACTGACTCTACCGGTGCTGTAGTATGGTCATACCTTAAGAATCTTGATGACAATGCTGTTGCTAACGGCGACTTTGCACAGGGTGAAACAATCAACCTTGAAGATGCAGGCAACTGGAACAAGTTTACATCACAGTATAACGTATATTCACTTAACGTTGGCGGTAAGGAATATATCGACGCAAAGGTTGCAATGGACGCTGTTATAAACGGTGTTAACCAGGCAGTTCTTGCAGGTGCTACATACCCCATCATCCAGAACCTTTATAACGCTATGCTTGATGCAGGCTATAAGAAGTGTGCAGAGGTTGCTAACGACCCCGCAACAGCTGACCTCTTCAAGGGAATCTTCGGTGAAGAAGGTATGAAGCCCTATGATGATTTCATCAAGGACCTTAAGAGACGTGCTGCTAACCGTGTCTATGACCTCACAAACCGCGTTTATGAGTATTATGAAGAAGGCGGAAACAAGGTTACATATTATAACTTCGAAATCATTCTCCTTGCTTACGCTGCTGTTGTTGCAGAGGCTACACCTGCACAGCTCGGTCAGTTCCTCAGAGCCGAGCCCGTATATAGTGCAGATGAGTTTATAGCAGAGGGTCTTCCCGCTCATAATCTTGATGAGATTACAGTACTCTACAACAGTGTTAACGAGGCTCAGCAGGGTGAGGCAGAATCAATCATCCAGCAGGCAAACAACTACAAAACAGCTCTTGAAAGCCTCAGAAAGAATGGCGGTAACGACGTAAGCATCCGTAAGTGGCTCTTCTCACAGGGCGGCATCACAGGCGCTCCCGGCCAGGGTGATTCAGGTACAGCTGATACATCACGCGTATGGAAAAAGGCTCCCGACAGTGCAATGAGCTATGCTAAGATTCAGGAGCTCCTTGATGCAGTTGGTCTTAAGACAACCGCTCAGGCTGAAGCTCTTGTTGAAGAGCTTATCGCAAACCTTGACTCTATCCTTATCTCAGAGGATATGGGTTCACTTCTCGGCGGTCTTATCTTCGGTAAGAAGCACAAGACAAAGACTAATAAGACAACCGGTGAAGTAACATACGGTTACATCGGTTACACAACTCAGTCAGATGACAGCGGTGTTGTTTTCTATCATAAAGACGACAATCTCGCTACTAATACTGCAACAAATGTTAACGGCAAATCATACCAGAAGATCAAGGCTATGGATAACCCCCTTGGTTACTGGGAAAAGGCCTATACCTTCGGCGGCGAAACAAAGAAGGTAGGTCAGGAATGTAAGGACCTTAAGGAATTCCTTGCAGCTATGATCATCAACTACCTCTTCAGCGGTGAGCTTGCAACTACTCTCTTCAAGGCTCTCAATGAGATGGTAGGTCCCATGATTTACGACATGGCAGGCGAAATGAACCTTTACCTTGAAAAAGGTACTAACGGTTGGTTCTTCCCCGCATTCCTTCGTTGTACTCTCGGTACAATGCCCTGGATGTATACAGAAAACTCATCCTACGGTGCAACAGACCATGACGGTGTTCAGTTCCGCCAGTGGTTCGACGGTTCATTCAATGACGACTTTAAGAAGGCTAACTCAGACAACCCCAATGCTAAGGACGGTTGGCCCAACTATTCAAACACAAGCGACTCAACAAGAAGCATTCTCTGGGTTGCTGATCAGGCTCCTATCTACAAGCCTGACAGTGATGCTTCTCTTAAGAGAGCATACTGGGCTGAAAAAACCACAATTGCTAATGTAAGTGAGCACAAGGGCACATTCAACGGTGTTCCTGCTTCAGCATGGGAACAGCTCGACAGTAACGGCACATGGCAGATTACTGACTGGGACAGCCTCTATAAAGCTCTTGCTTCATCCACAGCCGGTTATCACGCTCTTCTTGGCGGTCTTCTTGCCGGTTCAGAAATGCAGTGGCAGCTTAAGGCTAAGGTTCTCTTTAACCTTTCAGGTTATATTCAGTTCTATGCAAACCCCGGTGATGACACCGTTTACGACGCAGTTCTTATTCCTCTTTATGAGCTCCTCGGTATCCCCGCATACAATGCAAACGGTACAGAAGCTCAGAAGCACGGTTACCGTTCAGCTTCACAGCTCGTAACAGACTGTTCATCAGGTGGTTCACTCTCTGGTAATACCTATTACATCAAGAACTTTGGTTATGATGTATTCTATCACCTTCTTGATCCTCTTGTATACTGGCTTGAAAATACACTTCTTACTAACCCCATCGGTACAATCCTTGACCTTCTTCCCAACCTTATAGCTGCTATTGAATACAATCAGCTTTGGGAAAAGCTTCAGCATATTAATCTTTATTACTACTATTCTGTTAGTGTTGTTGTTACAAATGTAACAGGTAAGGGTGTAATGTACCTTACAAAGGATACCATTATGCCTCTTATCAACGGTCTCGGTGTTGACCTTCAGAACGGTCTTACAGGTATTCTTAAGTCATTGACTAAGGTTGTACCTACTAAGGATGGTCCGCCGTGGTCAAAGGACGAAAACGGTAATGATAAGACACCCGGCACTAACGGTGATCCCGGTGTGCAGAATCTTACAGGTTATCTTACAGTGCCCGAAACATGGGATGAAAACGGCAACAGACTTCATGATGGCAGCGGCAAGACTGTATATTATGATTATAATGCAGATACCGGTCGCTTCAGTAATCCCACCACAGAACAGAATGCAGATAATACTAAGGTAACAATGAATGTTGCCTATAAGGATGCTGACGGCAACTACTGGCTTGCTCCCGGTAAGCTTGCCGGTACCTTCTTCGGTATGGCAGGCGAAAAGATCTTTGATCTGTTCACAAAGGACGGTAACGGTTACTCACTTGAAATTATTGCTCCCGTAAACAGAATGATGTCAATGTGTACTGCAACATATAAGCAGGTTGCAGGTATCCGTGAAACACATCACGTTTACCACCTCACTGCTGACCGTTCAGACGTGCTTATGGTACTTCTCAAGTGGATTCTTGATGACGGTCTCCTCACAACACTTGCACCTCTCTTTGGCGACGGTCTTGCTAATATCCTCGGTGCTCTCGACGGTATGGCTCAGCCTATCGTAGGTATTCTTGTTTCACTTATTAACGAATACATCATTGACCTTTATCCCTATCTCAACACATTCACACAAGCAGACGCTGACGGTAATTATCTTCCCTGGGCAAACAAGGAAGGAAACACAGCAGGCGCAGCGGGAACAGATTACTTCGTTCTCGGTAAATACCTCACCGAATCAGCAGGCTCAATCGATAAGGTTAACAATGCTATCAAGAATGTAGATGACCTTATTCCCACTCTTCTTCCCACAATTCTTGACATTGTTCTTCCCATGCTTGACGGCTTCCTCGGCAAGCCCATTAAGCTCCTCGGTCAGGAAATTGACCTGAGCTTTATCAAGGACATTCTTGCTGACGAAAACAACAAGACTCTTCCTGATATCGTAGGCGCTGTTGTTTCAAGCAACGAACTTCTTCAGATAGTTGTTGAGCTTCTCTTCAATCCCACAACAGTTGTGGATGAAGAAACAGGCGCAACTGTAGAAAAGCCCGGTCTCCTTCCCGGCATCCTTGGCGGTGATATGGTTGCTAAGCTTCTTCCCACACTCGCTAAATTCGGATTTGACGTAAGCCCTGCCGGCTTCTATGCGATGGCTAACGGTTCTAACTTCAACAATCCCGGTATTGCTAACTGGCTCGCAGAGCAGTATAACGCAGCAGTAGCAGCAGGTAAGGCAACCACACCTGAAGACCTCAGCTGGCTCGACGTTAAGGCCCCCGCTGCAGGCTACAACTGGTATCAGGGTCAGACTCTCGACACAGCAGAACAGAAGGTAGATGCCTTCTTCAAGTTCATCACAGACCTTCTTTCACCCCTCAATCCCATTCTTTCACTCATTCTTTGCGGTGAAGATCTCACGTTCTTTGACAAACTTACACTTGAAGGTGCAAACGGCTACCAGTCAGGTATGGTTATGATTATCGAAGCTCTCGGCGTTGGTGACGTTCAGATGCCTGATGCAAACAACGCTAAATACACAGCTTCAATGTCAAATGCTAACTTCATGGAATATGTATTCGGTAACAGCGATCCCGGTTATTATAGAGATAGATATTATCCCGATAGCAGAAACTGGGTATCAGTTAACTCACCCCTGACTCCGCTGTTCACAGCTATCCGAGCATTCCTCGTAGGTGACGATAAGGCTAATGTAACAGGTCTTCTTGAAAGTCCCCTTACAGTACTTCTCGAAGCTCTTCCCAACCTTGCATACTTCATGTACACATACTCCTATAATACAGGAGAAAAGGATGAAGTAGGTAACGACATAATCGCAAGAACATCTAACCTTGCACAGTCAATCAAGAACCTTGCAGGTGCGGTTCTCAAGATTCTCAACATCGTTGACCCCGTTCTTTCAAAGCTTCTTGAACTTGATATCGAGGCTCTTATTGACGAATTCCTTGATTTCGAAACACTTATCAACACTGCTCTTTCAAAGGCACTTGCTGAAGAAGGCATTGCTGATAATCAGATCGCTATTAACTCATTTATCGACTTCGGTTCAATCGCAGTTCTCGGCGCTAAATCCGAAATATATGAGTCAAATGTAACCGCCGGCACAACTACCGGTAGCCTCGGATATATGACGCGCTTCAACGGTGTTGCAGGTCAGGTATTTGTAACACTTGTACGTTCAATTCTTACTGAAGACTTCCTTAAGCTCTTCGGTGACCTCGTACAGAAGTGGTATCAGCGCGGTGACGCAACACCTGAAGATTCAGCACGTGTTGCAGGCATCATTCAGGAGCTCATCAACCGTTGTAAGACTCCCGTTATGACTAACGGCAAGTACGACGGTACTGCTGTTGATATCGTTGTTGGTATCCTCGTTGACCTTCTTACAGACTACGAGCCCGGTCAGGGTATCGATATGTTCTATGTAAGCATGGGTAAAGCCCTCGACAATGCAGAGGCTACACTCGATGCTACAATGGAGATTTACGGTGTTGAGCATCAGGGCTACGACTGGTCTTCTGTTTCAACGAATGAAAACGGCACAGTTCTCTTCACAGAAGCTGAAGTAAACGAAACACTTGACAGTCTTGACAGCGTTCTTCAGAAGGCTCTTCCCGACGTATTCAAGATTCTCTCTTCAACAGGCACACTTGACCTTTCATCACTCGGTGTTGATCTCAGTGAAACCACAAGCCTCTTTGATGTACTTGCAAAGATCGTCGGCGGCTTAGTATACTCAGATGACCTCGTAACAACAATTTACGACGCTCTTCTCGGTATCTTCGGCGGCTCAATCGGCCAGTGGTTACCTCTCGTTGCAGATGCTGGTATTGACCTTACAGCTGCATCACTCTATAAGGAACTCGTTAAGGATAAGACCGGCAACGCAGGTGCAATTGCATACTTCTCATACGGTCTTACAGTAACAGACGATGCTAAGGTTAACGGTGAAGACCTTACTTGGGAAATGATCAAGGAGGCTCACTCCGTTGCTTCCTACAAGTACGACGAAAACGGCAACATCGTAATGAACGGTAATGCTCCCGCTATCGCTTACGGCGAGAAGCAGGCTACAACCGGCGAGGGTGAAAACCTCAAGTACGTTTACACATATAAGGACGATGAAACCAAGACGGTTGAACTTGCTCAGGCAGGCCTTACAAAGGATGAAGAGGGCAAGGACATCGTTGCTAAGATGGTTGACGATACAGAAGCACCCGTTAAGGAAATGGTAGCTCTCTATACACAGAAAGCAAACGCTGACGGTACTTACACCTACACCTATACAAATGATGAAGGTGAAGAAGCTACCTACACATCAGCTGTTCCAAATCTTAAGTCCTTCGCTGTTAAAACAGACAAAAAGGACGATAAGGGCAATACAATCTATAAGAAGTATGACCTCACCGCAGAATACGATGAAACCATAGCTAAGTGGTCCTTCGGCTTCAGCGCTGACGAAAAGGACTTCTATGCAAACATCAAGGTTCTCGTTAACGCTCTCTGGGGCATCGTTGGTCCCATCGAGCCCATCCTCGAAGCTATCTTCTTCGGCGCAGAACTTGAATCTGTAGGCAGTCCCAACGCTGCAATCAAGCTCTTTGACACATTAAATATTGAAGGTATGGATGCATACGAAGACACCATTCTTCCTCTCCTCAGAGGCTTTGGTCTTGATGCTCTTCTCACATACCTTGACACAACTATCGTTGACGGAACATCACTCCGCGATGCTCTCAACGCTAAGCGCGGCGAGAAATTCCCCGGCGCAGCACAGATTCCTGCAAACCTTGTTAAGGGTAACGCAGGTGCTAAGCGTTCCTTCGGTGGCTGGGTAGATAAGGCAGGCAATGCTGTTCCCGCCGCTTATAAGGACTTCAGCCAGGGTGCAAACTACTGGTTCGAGCAGGAAGCAGCAGGCAACATCATATGGGACGGCACATTTGATATGCAGCAGTTCCTCGTAGTTGTTGTTAACTATGTATTCTTCTTCGTAGAAATCCTTGCTGAATATCCCATCGCAACTCTTACACAGCTCCTTCCCACTCTCGCATACTTTATCGTAGGCGACGGTCTCACAGGTGTTGTTTCAAACCTTCTTACATTCGTAACAGTATTTACAGACAGACTCGCTCCCGTTCTTGCTGTTGATGTTAACAGCATTGGTGCAGGTCTTATGGACTATCTCGGTACAAAGACATGGTACACCTTCCAGGATAACTTCCGCTTCTATGAGGTTGACGGTGAAAAGTACTATGATGAAATCACATATGATGAAAACGGCAATAAGGTTGTTACACGTAAACATGCTGATAATCTCGGTATCACTCTTACCGAATCAGTAATGTCCTTCGTTGCTAATATCAAGTTTGATATGGCAAAGCTTTACGGTTACGATGAACCCTACTTCAGAACCGTAACTGCATTCATCGATGCTGACGTTGAAAATCAGGCTTGGGATATCATCAACGCTCACACCAACAGTGAAGGCGTAACAGATGAAGAATATCTTGAGCAGGCAAGAAAGCTTCGTACAGAAGCAGTTACAGACTGGTTCAAGTCAATTGCTGCTCTCGGCGATCCCTTCGGTGCAAGCTATACTGACTCAACAGGCAAAACACACGACATTCCCGCGAAGTATCAGAACTATGTAAAGATTGACGCTGCTAACGGCCAGCTTACAGTTTCAAAGGCTGACGTTCTCATGTTCATCCTTGACTTCGTCTTCGAGAACACCACTCTTAAGGAGGTTCTTGCTCAGGCTCTCAAGGTTAAGGACGGCTCAATCGAAAACGATAATGCATCTGATGCAGAGCTCCTTGACAATCTTCTTACAGGTGTATTCCGCAATCCTGACGAGGTTGTTGACCTTATCACAACCCTCTTCAACGAATACACAGTAGCTGACTCTTCAAAGGTTGAGCTTATGGCCATTGAAGAATATCACTACGATTTCTATGACGATGACGGCAAGACAACCTATGCAGATGTAACTGCAGACGGCTATAACGGCTCAATCATCGCACGTACAAAGACTTCATACGCTATTGATAACCTTGACAAGCTTGTAGGTACAGTTCTCAACCTCTTCAAGGCTGACCTTACTAAGGAAGGCGCACTTCTCAACGGCCTTGTAGATCCTGACGACGACCTTACACTTACCAACCTTGTTGATACTCTTCTTGAAGACCTTCTCTTCACAGACGATATGATCAACAACCTTCTCGGTATGCTTGTAGGCTTACTCGGCGGCAAGCAGGTTAACGATATCCTTGTTATGCTTCAGGATGTTCTCAAGAACGGTCTCGATCTTGACATCAGACCTGCTGCATTCAAGGGCAACAACGAAACTCTCGATGCTCTTATCGGCGACGCTAAGACATGGAGCGAGGTTGCTAAGAATAACACCAAGTATGAATACACATATGAAACCGGTGAGGTTAAGGACGGTAAGCCCGTAACAGAAACATGGTACGGTGCTGAAGGCCTTACAGCTACAGAAATTGACCTTGACGGTGACGGCACTAAGGATAATGTAGCTCTTATCCCCGTTTACAACCAGATTCAGAAGGTTGTAGAAATTAAAGCAGACGATCCCGCAACAGAAGCTAACGAAGCTGAAAGTGAGTACTACTACTATTACAACAAGGTAGTGGGTGACACTACTGAAAAGGTTGAAGTAGTTCTCAATAAGGCTAACGAAACAAAGATTACTGTAGACGGTGAAGAGATTGCTATCACTGCTTGGATGGTAGACGATACAACATCCAAGAAGACAGCCGTTAAGTTCGATTCAGAAACAGTTAAGTGGAACGTTCAGGATATGAACGGCTTCATCGATGTAGTCTGGGCTATCCTTGAACCCCTTTCACCTGTTCTTGAATTATTCCTCACAGGTAAGAACATTGAAATCTACGGCGAAATCACAATCCGTGGCTTCGACGGTTATGAAGGCGTAATCCTTCCCATCATTGAAGCTCTCGGTGTACCCGTTCTCAAGAAGGCTGACGGTACAGCATACCTTAACAGCTTCTATGAGAACCAGAGCGTATTTGAAGCAGCTGTTTACGGCGGCCAGGGCGAAGATAACGACGGTAATTTCGTTACATATCCCGACGCTGATAAGTCAATTCTGCTTAAGTCAATCGTAAATGCACTTCTTGCACTTGTCGATTCACTTTGCGACCGTCCTGTTTCAACTATCGCTACAATCCTTCCCTACCTTTCAAGATTCCTTGAGTCCGATGGTATTGACATCATTCTCGGCAACCTTCTTTCACCTGTAACTGCTATCACAGACCTCATCAAGAATATCTATGATCTCGACCTTCTCGGCATGGTTAAGGGTCTCCTTTACAACCTTGCCCATAAGGCTGATGCTCCTGCAGCAGCAGAAACAGCAGCAGAATACGTTGATCAGATGATCGACGAGGCTCAGGAAGCAAACAACGGTGCAGCTATTGATGCTATCGCAGTTGTCGATAACACTGCAGACGATCCTTCAACAGATAGCGGCGCAGGTATCGACTTCGGCAAGCTCAAGTTCATGGATATCCTCTGGGATCTCATTCTTGGCATCAAGATTGAAATCGAGGGTAAGGATCCCATCGCTCTTTCAGATATCATTAACGATCAGCTCTTTGCAACTCTCGCATCATGCGCATGGTATGACACAGAGGATGACGGCGACGTAATGATCAAGAGCCCCGTATTTGACACTACGAACCTTGACAACAGCTATATCGAAAACAAAGATTTAGCTAATACAGAATACTATGTTGACCGTGAAACTGTTCTTCTTACAGTTCTCGAAACAATCGTATTCCAGCCCGGCGTGCGCGATCTTCTTGCAAACTTTGTTGCTATGTTCGACTTCTCAGACGAAACAATCAACAAGGATTACAGCGCATTCAACGAAGACGGCAGCATCAATGTTAACGGTCTTCTCAGCGTACTCGTTTACGGCGTATTCAATGATCCTCAGGCTATTGAGGCTCTTCTGATCAACCTCCTTTCATGGTACAACGTTGTTTACGAGGAAGCACGTGTAGACGTTGCAGATAAGACTCTTCCCGTTGTTGAGTGGGAAGAGATCGGTATCAGTGAAGCTGAGCTCGAAAACCTTCCTGCACAGCTTGATAACCTCATCACAGCAGTTCTTCCTCTCGTAGGCGAGCTTCTTCCCTCCTTCGGCGTAAATCTCGGTATTGACCTTAAGGGTGCAAACGTTAAGGAAGTTGTTGAAAACCTTCTTACATCACTCTTCGTTGATACAGCTGATAAGGCAGGTCTTGCTACAACAATCTTCACAGCACTCGTTAACCTCTTCGGTAAGGGTGACGGTCTCGACAGCGTTCTTGATCTCGTTTACGAGCTCACAGGCGGCGCTGACGGCGGTATCAACCTTAAGCTCACATACTTCAAGGCTCAGAGCGAAGCTATCGCAAATGTATTCGGCGAGGCTAAGACATGGGCTGAAGCATATCAGGCATTCAAGCCTGAAGACAGCGACAAGGCTGTAATTGCAAACGCAGACAGCTTCGGCGTTGAAGATTTCGACGATGTTCTTAATCTCCTTAAGGCTATCGTTGTTCCCTTCGTTCCCGTACTCAAGCTTCTCATGCTTGAAGACGGCGACCTCGTAGTTCTTGACGGCGTAACCGTTTCCGCAGGTGACGGCTATGACAGATTCGTTATCCCCGTAGCAGAAGCTCTCGGTATAACAATCGAAAAGGACAAGAATGATGTTGCAGCTATCGCAACAGACGCAGAGTTCGCTGAATGGGTAATCGGCGGCATTCAGAAGCTCCTTGAAAAGGTTCTCAATGCTCCCGTTGCATTCATCATCGATCTTCTTCCCCAGCTTTCATTCTTCATCACATCAGAAGGCCTCGCACAGGCAGTAGAACAGCTTCTTGCTCCCGTTCTTACTCTTGTTGATATGGTTAACGCTATTACAGCTAAGGAAATTGCTGTTGAAGGCGGTTCAATCCAGGCTCTCGATGTATACGCATTCCTTGCAGACCTTCTCGGCAAGATCGGTCTCGACCTTGAAGGTGTAACAGATGTTAACGGTATCGTTGACGCTCTTCTCACAGAAGAAGGCCTCATCGCTCTCATTGACGGTCTTGTAAACAAGGATAAGCAGCCCGGTGACGACAAGTACGTTGACTTCAGCTTCCTTACTAAGGACGGCAAGGGCATCTTCACACAGATTGTTGAAAAGACAGTAGCAGTTGGTAACGTTGAAACAATGCGTTACTTCGGTGCACAGACAAGCGGTAATACACGCTTTGTTAAGGGTGCAACAGCTACAAGAGCAAATACAATCGTTCAGATTATCTCTGAGCTCGTTCTTGCAGAAGACGGCCTCATCTTCGATATCCTCAATGTTGCAGGTGTTGACCTCAACGATGCTAAGAACGCAACAGTTAAGACAGTTATTGAAGGCATCACAGGCGAAAACCGTTACTGCGTACTTCAGGTACTCCTTAACTACTTCAACCACTATGAGGTTGAAAACGATCTTCTTGAATACCTTTCATTCAAGGAAGAATCCTACGATTATGAAGCATACTCAGTAGATTCAACTCTTACCTCACGTAAGGTAAGACGTGCAATCAAGAAGCTCGATAAGGCAATCCTTGCACTTATTCCCGATCTTCTCCCGCTCCTTGAAAATGTTGACTTCCTTAAGGATGCTCTCGCATCACTCAAGGATACGGACGGCAACTATCAGGGCGTAACGCTTGCTAAGGTTGCAGAAGCAATTCTTGCAGACCTTGCAATCAACGACGGCATGATGGATACTATCGTAGGTGCACTTGTAGGTGCTCTCGGTACAGGTAGTCTTGCAGAAACTCTCAACACTATCCTTCCCATCCTCAATGACCTTCTTGAAATCAACTTCACACCTGTTGAGGTTGCTAAGAACGGCACAGCTCTTGCAGATGTAATCAACACTGCTGTTGCTGCTGCTGACCTTGAAAACGAAGACGGCACAACACGTGAAGCTACATGGGCCGACGTTGCTGCATATTACACCAACGCTGAAGGCAAGGTTGAGATTTCAGGTATCAACTGGGGTATTGATGCAGCAGCAGATCTCAACGGTAAGATTAACGCATTCGTTAACATTATCTGGGCTCTTGCAGCTGAACTCGAACCCGTACTCAACTTCCTCTTCAGAGGCGAAGATATCGTAATCAAGGGCAAGGGCGAAAACGCTCCCACAGCTCTTACAATCAAGGGCTCAGAAGGCTACGAATATGCTATCGTTCCTCTTCTCAGAGGTCTTGCAGCTGACCAGTTCGGTACTATCAAGACTGCTGCAGAATATGAAGCAGGTAAGGGCAGTGCTGTAACTCTCACAGCTATTACAGACGGTGTACTCAATGTTGTTAACGCTCTTTGCAACTCACCTCTTGAGTATATCCTCACACTCGTTCCTTCACTCGCATACTTCATCGAGTCAGACGGCGTTGAGAAGCTCGTTACAAACCTTCTCGCTCCCGTATTCGCACTCCTTGACGTTGCAGAACCCGCAGTAGGCGATCTTCTTAACGATCTTCTCGGCGACGTTCTCGGCAACCTCCTTGGCGACTACATGCCCAAGGTTGACGGTATCGGTACTCCTGCAGAGAAAACTCTCTACGGTTACTACTACACAACAGAAGACGGTACAGTTGTAGATTACTACGATGACAGTGAAGGCGCAGCATCACTTACAACAGGCGGTAAGACATATACTCTTACACGCTACACCGGTGAAAAGGCAACAAAGACAGAAGCATACAAGACCTATACTCTTGATGAAATTGTTACCTACATCGGCACATCAGAGAACCTTGTAAATATCATAAACGACCTTGTTGGCGGTCTTATCTTCAAGGACAGCGCAACAGGTGAAGAAGCAAATGCAGCTAAGCTCCTTGCCGATGACTTCTTCGAGAAGTATGTTGCTTATGCAGTAGACATCAAGACTGAGGATACTGATAAGACCTATTTCGAAGCAGTAGTTATCGCAAACGGCGGTGCATTCGGCGGCATAGCCGGCAGCAAAATCGCTATCGCTTCAACCGACTGGAACGCAAATAACGATACAGCACACTACACCCTTACAGGTAAGGTACGTAACGTTGTTACCGCATTCACGGTTGACATCGCTGACTCACTTGTATACCTTCTTGACAACGTTGTTTCAGAAGAACTTCTTAACGCTCTTGTTCCCGCAAATATGATGGTTGAGGGTAACATTGTAGGTACAATCATCACCAACCTCATCAATCTTATGGAAAAGGGCGACGCTAACGCAGCTCTTACACTCCTTGATATCATCGTAGCTCTCTTCGAAGGCTATGAAATCAAGTATTCAGAGTATAAGGAACTTCCCGACTTTGAAATCGACCATACAGGCGACATCGCAGCAGAAGCTCTTCCCGGCAAGCTTGATACAATTATCAACGAAGCTCTGCCTCTCGTTCTTACACTCCTCGTTAAGGGCGAAGCTGAGGAAGGCTCAATCCTTGACATTATCAAGACATCAGTAGCAGGTGATCTTGCTGTTGATACAAACGGTGTTGCAACAGAAACAAGAATTGAAAAGCTTGTTGCTGACATTATCGACGGCTTCGTAATCAACGGTGACCTTGACGTTATGAACCTCATCGTTAACGCTGTTGTTGATATCCTCGGCGGTACCGAAATTATCGATACCATCCTTGGTATGATCAAGATCGGCAATTACAAGCTTACAGCAGCTGACTTCAAGGCTTCAATCAATACTCACTTTGCAGGTAAGGCTCAGTATGCAGATGCAGTTAGAGCTGTAAACGGCATTATCGGTGACGCAAAGACATGGGCAGAGGTTAAGGCTAACGCTGCTAAGACAGCTGAAGGCAAGTGCGCAATTGATGCTGATTGGGGCGTAACAGACCTTGACAGCCTCATCGATGCTATCCTTGTTCTCGTTCAGCCTCTCACACCTGTTCTTCAGGTACTCTTCCAGGGCAAGACTCTCACTCTCCTCTCCTCTAACGGCGAATATGCAGGTGACTTCGATACAGACGTTCCCGGCGCAACAGATAACGACGACAGAGCAGAAGAAATCGAGTCAGGCGTAATCCTCGGTGACGGCTATCTTGAAATCCGTGGCTCAAAGGGCTACGAGCAGGGTATCCTTGCACTCGTAGACGCTCTTGACCTCGACGTTGACGGTCTTCCCACAGCTGAAGCTTACAACGCTTCAAACGACATTGAAGTGGTTCTCGGTTCAGTTCTCGATATCGTTCTCGCTCTCGTAGACGGTATTGCAGAAGCTCCCATCACATTCATTGCTGAACACCTTGCTGGTCTCCTCTACTTCGTAACAGCTGACAACATTTCAGTGCTTGTTGATAACATCATTGCACTCGTTTGGGGTCTCCTCGAAGTTGTTGAGCCTCTCACAGGTGAAACAGATGCACTCATCGAATCACTCCTCAAGGTGGACCTTGACAATTACATCACAACAGACGGTCTCCTCGATCTTATCAACGGTCTTCTTGAAGGCAAGGTTGACCTTGTAATCACTGTTGATATGCTTAAGGAACTCATCGCTGCAATCGGTGAAGCTAAGCCCGCAAGCGAAATCGGTATCTCCAAGACACCTGTAACAGGTTCAAAGACATACTTCGTAGACGGTCTTCTCACCTTCGCAATTGATACAGTTCTTCCCATCTTCGCAGATGAAGAAGATGCAGATGCAATCATCAATCAGGTAATCACATATCTCAGCGCTGACGGCGCAGTTGCAGGTATAATCAACTTCCTCAACACTCTTACCACCAAGTATGTTGTTGAATTCTTCGCAATCGAAGATCCCGAAGCAGCTCTTCAGAAGCTTCAGGTTAAGTATGCAACAGCAAATAAGGAACAGGGTGAACGCCTTGTAACAAAGGCTGAGGCAGATAAGGCTCTCGAGAACCTCGACGCTCTCGTAGCTGAAATCCTTCCCATGGTAGGTCTCCTTGAAGAAGGCGAAACACTCGCTGACTTCGTATCAGGTCTCCTTCTCAACGACAAGATGGCAAGCACAATCGTTGGTCTTCTTGCCGGTGTATTCGGCGGTCTCAACTCAGACGTTCTTAACATTATCAACATCGTTGGCGATGCTCTCGGCGAAGAAGTAGACATCTCCGTTGCAACATATAAGCAGGATGCTGATATCGCAGGCTTCTTCGGTGAAGCTACCACATGGGCAGAGGTAACAGAAGCTTATACCGTAGACGGTAAGGCTGATTACACCTACGCTTGGGGTATTGATGCTCTCACAACAACAGATGCTAAGATCGAAAGATTCGTAGCTATCCTTACATCTTTCCTCGCTCCCATTGATTTCGTTCTTGAAGTTCTCCTTGCAGGCGGTACAGCAACCGGTAATGCAGCAGATGCAGATTCAATCAGCGCATTCAAGGAAATCAACATCATGGGCGGCAGCGGCTACAACTACGCTATCATTCCTCTTATGGAAGCTCTCGGCGTACCCGCTGACAAGATTCTCACTCAGGCAGAATACGAAGATCAGATAGAAGCAAACGGCACTCTCAGCTACATCCTCGAGACAGTTCTCAAGTATGTTGTTGCAGGTCTTGATGCTCCCGTTAACTTCGTTCTCAGCCTCATCGGCAACCTTGCATACACAATCAGCAAGGACGGCCTTACAACAATCGTCGGCAACCTTATTGCTCCCGTAAGCGCACTCATCAAGTCAATTGAAGGCGTACTTCCCGTAGCTATTGTAATTGAACTTGATAAGATCTTCGCTGAAGCAGACGCTGACGGCAAGAAGCCTTCAGTTCTCACCTTCGCAATGGGCGACCAGGTTGCAGAAGGCAACTACAACGTAGGTCTCACACTTGACCTTGACGGTGCAACCCTTGAAGACCTTATAGATACAGTTATTGCCAAGTATGCTTCAGACCTCGGTCTCAACCTTGACCTCAGCTTCCGCGATCTCGCAGCAGGCTCAGCTAAGGTTGACGCAAACGGCGCAATTATCTTCAACAATTCAAAGGTTAATGCAAACAACACTGTTTGGGATATTCTCAACGGTACATGGGGCAAGAACATCGAAGGTGATCCTGCTGATACCATCATCACACTTCTTGATATGGTACTCACAACAGAAAACATCAACGCTGTTCTCGGTCTCGTACTCAAGGATAAGACTCTCGACGAAACAATCGACGGTCTTCTTGACGGCAAGCTCGGCGTTCTTAAGGACGTTGCAAACACAGCTATCAACGATCCCGCACTCCTTGTTGACACCGTTATTAAGGTACTCGCTGCAACAGATTACGAAGTAGAAAACCTTGCTGTTCTCTACGATACTCTTGCAGCACAGCTTGAATACACATACAGCACAGAAATGCCCAAGTCAAAGGTTGAGCTCGCTCTTAACAAGCTTGATGCAGTTCTCAACAACGCTATCGACGATGTATTCGTAATCCTTAAGGACCTTGACAATATGCCTGCTCTTATCACTGATATCGCTAACAGCGGTAAGACCGGCAATATCACAGAGCTCGTTGAATGGGTACTCGGTGAGTATGCATTCACAGACGACCTTATGAACACCATCGTTGGTGCTATCGCAGGCATCTTCGCAGGTATGGACGCTAACACCTTCAAGACTGTTAATGACATCCTTGTTAAGGCTCTCGGCGTAAGCATTGACCTTGCAGAGTTCAAGAAGGGCACATATCTTGCAGCATACTTCGGCGAAGCAACAGCTTGGTCAGAGGTAACTGTAGACAAGACATACGAATGGGGCTTTGCAACTGCAACAGCAGCAGAGAAGGAAGAACTCTTCATCGATATCATCCTTGAAGTAGTAGCTCCCTTCAGCAAGGTTCTCGACTTCCTCTTCAGAGGCGAAAACGTTAAGATTCTCATCGACGGCCTTGAACTCAAGGGCGGCAACGGCTGGGCTAACGTAATCGTACCTCTCGGTAAGGCTCTCGGCATTGAACTTAATGCAAACGAGGCTTCGGCAGTTGCATGCGTAGAATCACTTCTCCGCGGCATCCTCGGCCTTGTTGACAGAATCGGCGCAGCTCCCATCAACACAATAGTAGACATCGTAGCAGGTCTCTCCTACTTCCTTGCTTCTGACGGTGTTGACGAAGCTGTTAACGGTATCCTTGCTCCCATCACAGGCTTCCTTTCACTCCTTGGTGCTATCCTTGATATGGACGATGTAAACGCACTTCTCAAGGGTCTCATCGGTATGGACCTTGACGACATTGCAGACATCGCAGGCGATAAGGGCGAAAAGCTTGTTCAGGGTGTAAATAACCTCATCAACGGTCTCAAGTTCACAGATACAGCAACAGGTGCTGAGTCATATCTCAACCTTCTTCCCGCTGACTTCTTCGAAAAGATTGCTCAGTATGCTATCACATACGACGAAGCAGCCGTTGTGACTCTCACAGAAGACGAAGTTGGCTATGATTATCAGCCCAACCACAAGCATGTAACAGACTTCGAGGTTGACGGTGCAGACGGTCTTATGTATGTACTTTCAACAGTATGCTCAACAGAGTTCCTTGAAGCTCTTGCTACTAAGCTCGGCATCAACACTGAAACACCTGACCTTGTTGGTAAGATCATCCTCGGTCTTGCAGGTAAGCAGGATTCAATCGTTGACATTATCGTAACTCTTCTTACAGATTACACTGTAGAATACGAAGCATACACACGTCAGCCCATCGACAAGATTGATGTTGACCACATTGATCCTATGGACGAAGAAAGCATCAAGACAGCTCTTCAGGCTATTGACGCTCTTGTTGCAGCTCTCGTTCCCATGTTCGTTAAGGTTGACGGCCAGAGTGTTGATTCACTCAAGGGTCTCCTTACAGGTCTCCTTGCAGATCTCGACATTGCTGACCTCATCATGGGCGCACTTGTACCCGCAATTGCAAACATTGACCTTGACACAATCGTAGGTTATGTTGAAGATCTCACTAACCTTAAGGGTCTTGACCTCAGCCCCGCAGCATTTGCTAACGGCCGCTTCGGCTCTAAGCTCGGTGAATTCATCGGCGAAGCTGAAACATGGGCAGAAGTACGCGATGCACGCTTCACAAAGGGCGCAGACGGCAAGTACACAATCAATGAATTCGATTGGAACCTTGAAATGAATAAGGGCTTCGACGGTCTCGTTAAGTTCATCTGTGACCTCGCAATGCCTCTTGATAAGGTACTCGAACTCCTTCTTGTTGGCGAAAAGCTTATCGTAATTCCTGACGAGACAGCAGGCGACGTTGTTGCAGGCGAATACGACCACATCGAAATCGTTGGCGGCGAAGGCTACAACTACGCAATTATTCCTCTCCTCGAAGCACTCGGTATTGAAGCACTCAGCAAGGCTGATTATGTAGCTCTTGCTAAGGGTACTGCAAGTGTTGACGGTAAGGGTCACCTGTATCCCATCCTTAACGCTATCATCGGTAAGGTTGATACACTCCTTGACGCTCCTCTTGCAACTCTCCTTCCCATGCTTGCAAACCTTGCATACTTCGTAGGTACAAACGGTATTAACAACATCGCTAAGAACCTCCTCGCATTCGCTAACTATCTTGTTCTCAAGATCGATCCTATATTCCATATCGGTGTTAAGGTTGACCTTGGTGCAGAAACAATCTTCGAATACGAGCTCGGCGACGAAGAAGGTAAGAATGTTGCTGCAGGTGTAAACATCAATGTTGACCCGACAGACCTTGTAAATCTTGTAAACGATCTGCTTGCAGACATCAAGATCAACGACAAGGCTCTCGGTCTCACACTCAACCTCAACTGGCTTGACGTGGCTGCTAAGATGGCAGCAGTTGATGAAAACGGTGATCTCATTGAAATCCCGACAGCTCAGGTAACTGCTGACGGTACACCCGCAACATGGTATAACATTATAGGTGATGCTGAAGATACCTTCACAACACTTATCAATACAATCCTCACAGATGCTAATACTCTTGCAATCGCAGACCTCATCAGCGGTCTTCTCGAAAATGCAAACCTTGAAGTTGAAGGCCTCGACGTTAAGGGTCTCATCAACGACATCATCTACGAGCAGAACGGTATTAAGGAACTCATCGCTGCAGTGGTAATGCTTCTCAGCGGTCAGTACGACATCACTAACTACGATATAGTTTACAAGTTCCTCGGTGAAATTGCTGAAAGCGCAAACAACGGCACTCTCAACACAGCAATCGAAAAGCTTGACGCTATCATCACACGTGAAGTTGTTGAAATCATCCCGATGTTCATCGGTGAAGATGCAACAGGCATCCTTAAGACTCTCCGCGATGCATGCACAGCTGACGGTGTAACAGACCTCAGCGATATGATCGATTATCTCCTTAAGTCACTTCTCTTCACAGAAGCTAACTACGATAAGCTTATCGGTATTCTCGTTAAGGCTATCGGCGGCTTCCTCACTGCAGATCTCTGCGGAACACTTAAGGATATCCTCGGCATTGACCTTGCTCCTGCAGCATTCGCAGCAGCAACAGAAAATGCAGATATCATCGCATACGTAGGCACAAGCGCAAGCTGGGCAGACGTATGGACAGCACACAGCACTGACGGTGTAGCAAATGTTTACGATTGGAATATCGAAACATCAGATGACTTCATCGACGCAGTTCTCGATCTTCTCAAGCCGCTTAACGGCATACTCGACTTCATCTTCGCGAACGGCTCAATCAAGCTTCTTCCCGATGGTGATACAGCAGCTGTTACACTTCCCGGCGGCAACGCATACAATAAGGCAATCGTGCCTCTGTTCAAGGCTCTTGGCGTTGACCTCGCTGAAGCAGCAACAACATCCGCCGGTCTCGATAACCTCGTTGAAGGTCTTATCGGTGAAAACGGTCTTGTTAATAAGCTCGGCGCAGCTCCTCTCAAGACAATCTTTGAGCTTGTTGCAGGTCTCTCATACCTTGTAGCAAACGAAAATCTCGAACCCATCATCAAGAATCTCCTCGCACCCGTATTCTCAATCCTTGATCTTCTTGAGCCCGTAATCTCAAGAGAACAGATTGACGAAATTCTTAAGGGCTTCATCAAGATCGGTGGCAAGGCATACGGTCTTACAGATCTCCTTGGCATCAGCGGCAACAACGGTGCAAACCTTGTTGAGCTTGTAAATGCTCTTATCGGCGGCTTCGAGGTTAAGAACGACAAGGGTGAGGTTGTAGACGTTATCAACCTTCTCAAGTCAGACTTCTTCGTAGAACTCTCCAAGCACGCAGTTGACGTAACAACTCCTGCAGGCCTTGTAGATCCCGACGACATCGGTACTGTTGTAACAGCATGGACATACGATTCAGCTGAAACTCTTATGTTCATCCTCGACACAGTATTCAGCGAAGACTTCCTTAAGGTTCTTGCTAACATGATAGGCAAGGGTGAGCAGAATACAATCACAACCATTATCACAGGTCTTGCTGATAAGGAAATGTCAGTGGTTGAGCTCATCACAATGCTCCTTGACAATTACGATATCTCTTATAAGAAGATTCCTCAGGCTGACCTTGAGGGTGATGCAGCCGACTACACAGCATTTGCAGAAAATGCTGCAGAAGTTAAGGATAACCTTCCCGGCGCAATCGCCGCAATTGACGGTCTTGTTCCCACCGTTCTCAGCTTCATTGAGATCAACGGTAAGAAGTACGCATCACTCGATGCACTTGTGAACGACCTTCTTGCAGGCGCAGACCTCGGCGGTCTCCTTATGGAACTCCTTGTACCCGTACTTGCAGATCTTGACAACAACGAAAGCCTTGATCTCGATGCAATCCTCGGTTATGTAAATAACCTTACAAATCTCAACATCAAGATCGATCCTCAGACCTTCAAGACCTCAGCTAAGTTCGGTTCCAAGCTTGCTGACTTCATCGGCGAAGCTCAGACATGGGCAGAAGTTCGCGATGCACACTTCACAAAGGGTGAAGACGGCAAGTGGACAACAGCATATAACTTCGGCATCAATACTCTTGACGACGTAGTTAAGTTCGCTGCAGACCTTCTTATGCCTCTCGACATAGTATTCCAGGTACTTCTCGGCGGTAACCAGATTATCGCTCTCGAAGACGAGGATACAGTTCGCCGTGCAGACATCAGAATCAACGGTGGCTTCGGCTACAACTATGCACTCATTCCTCTTCTCGAGGCTCTCGGTGCAACACCCATCAGCCAGGCTGAATACGATGCTAAGATTGCTGCAGACGGTGCACTCAAGCCCGTACTCGATATGATCGTAGAAAGAGTAAATGAAATCCTTGAAGCTCCCGTAAGTGAGGTTCTCGGCCTTCTTGCAAACCTCTTCTACTTCATCGGTTCAGACGGTATCAACACAATCGTTTATAACCTTGTTGCTCCCGTAACAGAGCTTCTCGACAAGGTATGCGAAGTATATCCCATCAGCATATACGTTGGTATTGTTGACGGTGCATTCAAGGCAGACTTCGATATCGAAAACAAGAAGGGTCTTGCTCCCGGCTTCGTATTCGACATCGGTGCAGACGATCTTGCAGCACTCATCAGCGGCCTTCTTGACGGAATCGAAATCAACGGTGAAAAGCTTGGTCTCACTCTCAACCTTGACTGGCTCGCACTTGCAGCTGCAATGGCTAAGAGAAACGGCAACGGCGACATCATCTACACCAACTCTGCAATGGTTTACGAATATAAGAACTCCAAGGCAGAAGGTGCAGCAGATGTTAACGATCCTTACAAGAACATCTCCGGCGAAGCTGCAGATGCACTTGTAACTCTCCTCAATACAATTCTTACAGCAGAAAATGCTGCAGTTATTGAAGACCTTGTTCTCGGTCTCCTCGGCGATACAGAGCTTCCCACAGAGGTTGAAGACCTCATCAGCAAAGTACTCGGTGACGAAGACGGTCTTGTAAATCTTATCGGTACTGTAATCCTTGTTCTTACAGGCGGTTACGATATCCATACTCTCAACCTCATCTTCAAGTTCCTTGGTGATGTAGATTACGACGTTGATAATGCTGACGAAGCTATCGAAACTCTCGACAGACTTATCGGTAAGGCAGTACCCGTTGTTCTTCCTCTCATTGCAGGTGAGAACCCGACAGGTATTCTTAAGGATATCTCAGATGCAGCAGCTAATGTTCCTGAAGGTACTCCCGTTCTTACTCACATCATCAACACTCTCCTCGGCGATCTCGTATTCACCGACGAGATGATGAAGACAATTACAGACCTTGTAATCGGCACAATCGGCGGCTTCCTTACAGAGGATCTTTGCGGTACTCTTAAGGACATCATCGGCATTGACCTTTCACCCAAGGCCTTTGCAGATGCAAGCAACAACAATATATTTGCAGCATACATCGGTGATGCTAAGAACTGGGCTGAGGTACAGGCTGCCCATAAGACAGATGACGGCTACGAAGCTATCTTCACAGGTGTTGACACTCAGGCTGAATTCCTTGACGCTGTCTGCGCAATCCTTGAAGCAGTAGAGCCCGTACTCGCATTCCTTCTTACCGGCGGTGACCTCACAATTGCAGGCGGTTACATTGCTGATTCAAACATCAAGCTTCTTGGTAACAAGGGTTACGAAAATGCTGTTCAGTATCTCCTCAAGGGTCTCGGTATCGAATACAAGGCTCTTCAGAGCGGCGACAACGCTGTTGATGCTCTCAGATACACAGTTGAAAGCATTCTCGGTCTTGTTGATGACCTCGGCAAGGCTCCCTTCGATACAATCCTTTCACTCGTAGCTAACCTCAGCTACCTGATTGCAAACAACGGTATTGAAGTAATTCTCACAAACCTTCTCTCACCTGTACTTTCACTTGTTGACGCACTTGAAGGCACAATCTCGAGAGCAGAGCTCGATGCACTCATCGAAACATTTGTAAACGTTACTCTTCCCAACGGTAAGAAGCTTAACCTTACAAATATCCTTACAATCGCAGGCGATAACGGTAAGATTCTCGTTGACCTCATCAACGGTCTCCTTCCCAATATCGAAATCAAGGATGAAAACGGCGAAGTTCTTCACGTAATCAATGCTCTTCCCGACAGCTTCTTTGTAGACCTTGCCAAGGCTTCAATTGAAGTAACAGAATTTGCTGATCCTGCTAAGACAGCTATCGGCGATGCTGTTAAGACTTGGGATGTAAGCACAGGCGACGCACTTGTATACGTTCTTAAGACAGTTCTTACAGATGACTTCCTTGAAATCCTCTGCACAGCACTCAACCTTAAGGCTACAAACGATGACGGCACAGACAATATGGTTTACGGCATCATCACAAGCCTTGCAGGTAAGGACGAAGCAGTTCTCGACGTTCTTCTTTCACTCCTCGTTGAATACAGTGTTGTATACAGCGCATATGTGATCGAAGATGAAGATAAGCCCGTACGTCTTGATGAAAACGGCAACCCCGTTGATACAAATACAATGGGCGACCTCGTTGCAAATCTTGACGCACTTATCCCGACAGTTCTCGGTCTTGTAGGCCTTAAGGACAGCAACGGTGAAGCAGTGACAGATCTTAAGTCCTTCGTAACAGATCTCCTTGTAAATGCAGATCTCGGTAAGGTTCTTATGAATCTCCTTGTTCCTCTCCTTGCAAACCTTCCCGCAGAAACAATTGATACTGTTCTCGGTTATGTAACAGAGCTTACAAACCTCACAGACCTTGACATTTCACCCGTAGCATTCGCTACAATGGGCAACTTCGGCTCTAAGCTCGGCGACTTCATCGGCGAAGCAAAGACATGGGCAGAGGTTCGTGATGCACGCTTCGATAAGGTTGTTGACGAAAATGGCGCAGTAAGCTATACCATCAAGCCTTACGACTTCGGCATCAATGAAGTTTACGACCTTGTAAACTTCGTAGCAGATCTTACCGCTCCTCTTGACTGCATCCTTGCTCTCCTTCTCCAGGGCGGCAACAACCTTGCAGTTCTTGACGAAATCAAGGTAATGGGCGGCAACGGCTACAACTACGCAATTATCCCGCTCCTTGAAATCCTCGGCGTTGACGCTATGAGCCAGGATGCATACAACGATGCAGTTGAAGCAAACAACGGCAGCACTCTCTACCCGATCCTTACTCAGCTTATCGATAAGGTATTCGGTACAGACGGCGTTCTTGAGAATCCCGTAGGCTGGCTTGCAGACATTCTTGCAAATCTCTGCTATGCTCTTGCAAACGGTCACCTCACAACAGTTGTTGATAACCTTCTTGCACCTGTTAATATGCTTGTTGCTAAGGTTGATAAGATTGTACCTGTTGCAATCTACATTGATCTTGCATACCTCGGCGCAGAGCAGACCGAAACAAATAAGATTCTCAACCTCTTCATCGGTGAAGCACATCCCGGTGTTGAAGCGGGTATCCACGTTAACGTTGACGGCGATGCAATCGCAAGACTTCTCAGCAACCTTCTCCAGGGCATCAAGCTCAAGGATAAGAACGGCAATGAATTTGCTCTCGTTGGTCCTGAAGGCATTGACCTTGATTGGGAACAGCTTGCTCTTGAAGCAGCAGCCGGTGAAAACGGCAAGGTTGTATTCGAAGCAACTAACTTCGTAACAACTCTTGACAGCTACACAGGCGTTGCATACAAGACTCTTAAGGGCGACGAAGGCGAAACCTTCATGACTCTTATCTCAACAGTTCTTGAAGCAATCGACGTTAAGGAACTCCTTGTAAATCTCGGCGTTGAAATTCCTGAAGCATTCCAGGGTCTCATCGACGAAATCATTGAGCATCCCGAAAAGATCGGCGACATCATTGGCGGTCTCTTCGGCGACAGCGACAGATACCAGCCCGTTCAGAACAGACCTGTTGATGTAAGCGCAACGGTTGATTACAGCAGTTACCTCACATTCACAGAGGAAAATGCTGATACAATTGCAAGCAACATCGACAAGCTCGTAGCTGACATTCTCAGCCAGACAGAGTTCGGTTCACTCAGAGGTCTTATCTCCGGTTATGTAAATAACGATATGGTTAACAGCCTCCTTGATAAGATCTTCGGCCTTCTTGCAAGCGACTCAGTAGCCGGTATACTCGGTACTGTTAAGGATCTCGAGTTCTACGTCAAGAACGTAGGTGACGAGGGTCAGGGCACACGCCTTGTAATCGACCTTACACCTTACGGCTTCAAGACAGCAGTTGAATCTCTTGATCTTGCAGGCAAACACAGCTACATGAAGGGCTTTGCAGCTAAGCTTGCTAATGCAACAGAAGAAACCACATGGGCAGAAATCGGCTCAATGGCTGGCATCAACTGGGGCATTGCAAACGGCGACATTACAGCATTTGTAAGAGCATTCGCCGGCGTACTCACACCGCTTAACGGTATCCTCGAGCTTCTCCTTATGGGCGAAGGCAGAGCACTTAACGTTCTCGGTCTTGTAGATATCAAGGGCGGCAACGGCTACGATTACGCAATCATCCCGCTTCTTGAAGCATTCGGTCTCACCTCAGCTCAGGTTAAGACTCAGGTACAGTATGCACAGGCAGTTGTAAACGATGAAACTCAGCTTCTCGGTTATATCCTTGAAAGAGTTGCATTCTTCGCTAACAACCTTCTTGAGAAGCCCATTGATACACTTCTCACAATTCTTCCCAACCTTGCATACTTCTTCAGCAACGACGGTCTCCTTCTTACTGTGAAGAACCTTCTTGCTCCCGTTTACGGTATCCTTAATCTTGTACTTCCCATGCTTGGCATCAAGCTTGAAGATTATCTCGAACTCGAGAAGCTTCTCAACAGCATCGACATCGGTATCCCCGTATTCGGTCTCAAGTACAACTTCAGAATTCCCGAAATTGATTGGGTAGAGCTTGTTGAACTTGGCGGCGCTAAGGCAGAAGAAGTTTCAACCTCAAGAACTAACCCGGGCAACGCAGCAAATGCTGAAACTTGGGCTAACTCCTTCAAGACAGAAATGCTCGGCTCAACACCCGAAAGAGCTGTTGACCAGGGTCTTGAATACTACGCACATTACGTAGACGGTAAGGATCTCAGTGACGCATCACTCTTCAAGAATACTCAGAAGAAGATTATCGCTGATAAGGGTGATACTCTCACAGTAGTATTCACATGGGTATTCGATATGTTCTCATCCGAACAGAACAGAGAAGCTCTCGTTCAGTGGATTGTAGACTTCTTCGAACTCCAGAGCGGTGCAGAAACAACAGTAAGATATGCTGTTAACGAGCTCTTCAACCAGGCTCAGATCTATAACTCATCCGACATCATCGTATCTGTTCTCTTCTACTTACTCGGTATGGGCGTTGTAATTGATGCAACTCTTATGGGTAGCGTAGCAGACATCCAGGCCATCTTCGAACAGCTCTTCGGAGCAGTAGGTTCAGGTAAGAACGCTTATGCAACAATTGCTAAAATTATGGAAGAACTTACAGGCGTCTGGGATGATACAATCGGTGACAACGATGACTATGAGGATGCAAATAAGGAAACAGAAGAAACTCTCAACTGGTTCCAGAGACTTATCAAGAAGATTAAGGAATTCTTCCAGAAGATTTTCAGCATCTTTAAGTAATCTCTGAAATGCATCTCAGCCTCGCGGTTGACTGACTGAAAGTAAACCCCCACTCCATTCACGGAGTGGGGGTTCTTTTTATTTAAAAGCTATGGCATTTTTATTCAATCTGTGCTACAATTTCATTACAAACTTACGGGAGGCGGCAGCTTATGAAAGATTTATCTGCATATAAAGGAATAATACCCGCGTTTTATGCCTGCTACGACGACAACGGAAGCGTATCTGCTGAAAGAACGAAGGATTTTGCTCTTTATCTTTGCAAAAAGGGCGTAAAGGGACTCTACGTCTGCGGCTCATCCGGTGAATGCATCTATCAGAGCGTTGAAGAAAGAAAGCTCATCCTTGAAAGTGTTATGGAGGCGGTAGGCGGCAAGCTTACAGTAATTGCTCACGTTGCCTGCAATAATACCTGGGATTCAATGGAGCTTGCCCGCCATGCACAGAGCCTTGGTGTTGATGCTATAGCGGCAATTCCGCCGATATATTTTCACCTGCCCGAGGAAGCCATAGCAAAATATTGGAACGATATATCCTCTGCGGCACCCGAAACCGATTTTATTATATATAACATTCCGCAGCTTGCAGGTGTTTCGCTTACTATGAGCCTTTACCGCGAAATGCTGAAAAATCCGAGGGTTATCGGCGTAAAGAATTCATCAATGTCCACACAGGATATACAGATGTTCAAGGCTGCAGGCGGTGACAGAGTAATTATCTTCAACGGGCCCGACGAGCAGTTTGTTGCAGGCAGAGCAATCGGAGCCGAGAGCGGTATAGGCGGTACCTACGGTGTTATGCCGGAGCTGTTTATTGAGTGTGACAGACTTCTCTCCTGCGGTGAGAGAGAGCGCGCGATGAAGCTTCAGTTTGCCATAAATGATATAATTTACGCTATGTGTGACTGCGGCTGTAATATGTATGCGGCGGCAAAGGAGATTTTACGTCTTCAGGGTATTGATATAGGTGATGCACGTGCACCGCTTACGGGAATAACACCTGAAGCAGCAGTAAAGGCGGCAAGGGTTAAAAAAATGATTGATGAAGCTATATCGGAATATACGGAGGCATAATATGAAAAAGGAATATCTCAGCGGTGTAAGACAGTGGGCGCGGCAGGAGCTTGAAATCTGCACTCAGTTCTGGCTGAAAAACGGCATTGATAAGGTTAACGGCGGAGTTTATACCTGCCTTGACAGAGAGGGCAAGCTTTACTCAACTGATAAGTCGGTATGGATGCAGGGCAGATGTGCGTGGATTTTCTCATATCTGTGCCACGTTTACGGTGTGAAGGAAGAGTGGCTCAGTGCCGCTGAAAGCTGTCTTGAATTTATGGAAAGATACTGCATCAACCGTGAGGCGGGCGACCGTATGTACTTCACCGTAACCGCTGACGGTAAGCCCTTGAGACAGCGCAGATATTGCTTCTCAGAAGCCTTTTACTGCATAGCCAACGCCGAATATTACGGTGTAACAGGCAAAAAGGAGCACCTTGAAAGGGCTCAGAAGGCTTACAGAATAATCTATGACCTTAATCACGGCGAAAAAGACCCCACAGGTCTCGGAGCAAAGACAATTCCGGAAACAAGAAGCGGCAGAGCACTTGCCGACCCGATGATTTTTCTCAACACAACGGCAATATTACGCCGTGTTGACAGCGAAAACGCTGAGCTTTACGATAAATACAGTGCAGAGTGTGTTGACGATATCTTCCGCTATCACCACAAGCCCGAGCTGAAATGCACACTTGAAACAGTAGGTGTTAACGGTGAGTTTATGGGTGATATATCTGCGGGCAGAGTTGTTAATCCGGGTCACGATATCGAATGTGCATGGTTCCTTATGGAGGAGGCAAACCGTAAGGGCGATAAAGAGCTTCACAAAAAGGCAGAAGAGATTTTCCGCTTTGCCTTTGACGGCGGCTGGGATAAGGAATACGGCGGATTGCTCTATTTCCGCGATTGCCTCGGCAACCCTCCCGAAGCCTACGAGCACGATATGAAGCTCTGGTGGCCTCACAACGAAACGGTAATCGCCTCTCTTATGGCATACCGCGATACCGGTGATGAATATTATTTTGAATGCTTTAAAAAGGCCTTCGATTACTGTATAGAGTTCTTCTCAGACAGAAAGTACGGTGAGTGGTACGGTTATCTTCGCCGTGACGGTAAGCCGACTGAGCCTGCCTGCAAGGGCAGTACCTTCAAGGGTCCCTTCCATCTGCCGCGAATGCTTATAATGGCTGATAAAATTATTGAAAGCATCATAGAATAAAATGAGGTGACAACAAATGAAAGAAATAAACATCAAAGAGCTTAAAGAAAATGCAGTGTCTCTTTTTGACGACAGCTGGGCACTTATTACTGCGGGAAAGGAGAAAAGCTACAACACAATGACAGCCTCCTGGGGCGGTCTTGGTGAGCTCTGGAATAAGGACGTCTGCTTCATATTTATACGCCCTCAGAGATATACCTATGAATTTATTGAAAAAGAAGAGTTCTTTACTGTCAGCGTGCTGCCTGAGCAATACAGAAAGGCGCTTGCCTTCTGCGGAAGAAACAGCGGAAGAGATTGCGACAAGGTAAAGGAGACGGGTCTGACTCCTGTTGAGATTGAAAGGGGTATGGGCTTTGAGGAAAGCAGAATAACTCTTCTTTGCAGAAAGCTTTTTTATCAGGATATTGACCCTGAGGGCTTTATTGATAAGAGCATAGATGCAACCTGCTATGAGGCGAAGGATTACCACAGAATGTATGTAGGTGAAATAGTAAAGGTGCTTGTGAAATAAAAAGATAATCGGGAAGCGGATGCTTCCCGATTTGTTTATGATTTGAGAGCTTCAATAATTTTTTCAACACATTCCTCAGCGGTCTTATTTTCACACCTTACAGTTATATCCGCGTATCTTTTGTAAAGGGGCTCTCTTTCTTCAAATAGCTCTCTCAGAGAGGTACCCTCTTTCATCGCAACTCCTCTTGTGTGAATGTTGAGAAGTCTCTTTTCAAGCTCATCAAGGGGAGTATCAAGATAAACTGCAACGCCGTCTGCTTTAAGGTTTGCCATAGCTCTTTCACCGTAAACCGCACTGCCGCCTGTTGCTATTACCGAGTTTTCGACATTTATATGAGAAAGAACATTATCTTCAATTTCCAAAAAAGCCTCAGTGCCCTTTTCCCGGAGTATATTCTGTAATGACGTGTTATATTTTTGCTGAATTATCAGGTCGGTATCTGTAAAGCTCATCAGCAGGCTTTTTGCCAGAAGCACGCCGACAGTGCTTTTTCCCGTTCCGGGCATACCTATAAGAATAATGTTTTTCATATATCCTCCTTGTTGAAGCGATTGCTGTACCACTGTACGGTAAGAGCGAGTCCATTGCTGAAATCGGTCACCGCAGACCAGCCGAGCTCATTTTTTATCTTACTGCAATCTACGGCATATCGCAGGTCGTGACCCGGTCGGTCTTTTATAAAGCTGATAAGGCTTTCGTCTCTACCGAGAAGGGAAAGGACGGCTTTTACCGTTTCAAGGTTACTCTGCTCCTTTTCGGTTGCTACGTTGTAAATTTCACCTGCACGGCCCTTATGCAGAATAAGGTCAACAGCCTTACAATGATCCCCGACGTAAAGCCAGTCGCGAAGGTTTCTGCCATCGCCGTAAACAGGGAGATTTTCACCCTTAAGAGCTTTTTTTATCATCAGCGGAATTAACTTCTCGCTGTGCTGATAGGGGCCGTAATTGTTGCTTGAGCGGCTCACTGTAACGGGTAGGCCGTAGGTCCGGTGATATGAAAGAGCAAGAAGGTCTGCAGAGGCCTTGCTTGCCGAATAGGGCGATGAGGGGTTAAGTCTGTCCTTTTCCGTGAAGGCGTATTCGCTTTCAAAGGGCAGGTCACCGAAAACCTCATCGGTGGAAATCTGGTGAAATCTCACACCGCCGTATCTGAGGCAGGCGTCAAGCAGTATGCCGGTGCCTGTAACGTTTGTGGTTATGAAAATATCAGGGACTTCTATCGAGCGGTCAACGTGGCTTTCGGCGGCAAAATTTATAACCGCATCAAAGCTCTCTTTCTCAAAAAGAGAATATACCCCTTCACGGTCGCAGATATCCCCTTTGACAAAGCGCAGATTCGTGTGCCTTTCACAAAGCTCTCTGATTCTCGCGGGGTTTGCCGCGTAGGTAAGCTTGTCGTAGCACAGATAGTTGTAGCCCGGGTGGGCACCGAGCATATATTCAATAAAGTTGACTCCTATAAAGCCTGCGCCTCCGCAGATAAGTAGCTTCATAAAATCCCTTCTTTTCAGGTTCTTTTGAAAAACTGCCTGCCGCAATGGGGACAGTCTATTTTTATTCTGCCTCGGTTCTTCGGTACTCTCAGAGTACGGTGGCAGGTGGGACAGCTGAAATATCGGTGCTCCTTATCCTTATACTGACGGAGCTTTTTTGTAAAGAAGCTTATCCATCTGTCTGCAACCGACATAAAGGCAGTTTCCTCACGGCGGCGCTTTTCAAGGTTACGCGAAAGAGCTCTGAAAACCGCGATAAGATACGGAATATAGCTGATGTAGGAAAGAAGGGCATAGGCGGTATAGGCACCCTGAGAGGTATAAATAAGCCTGCCGAAAAAGATTCTGATAACGGAAAAAAGAATACTGATCACAAAGCCGAGAAGAATGAGGAAAAAGTTGAGTCTGTCAAAGCCGTAGCGACCGGCCATAAACTCTCTGAGAAAGCGTCTTATCATAAAAATCACCTCTTATAAATTCACTGATATTTTAGTATGTTACCTTTAATTATAATTTAATTTTAATTTATGTCAATGCTGTTGATTTTTTCTTTTCGGTGGGGTATAATTTTTCAGAGGCTGAGCACCGTAATGCCGTTGATTTTTGCTTTTTTTGCTTTTTTCGGTATTATCAACTGTTTATTGTGACGAAGCCTTAAAACAAAACAAAGGTCTGATAAAAATGAATATAGTAAAAAAGTTGTTCAAAAGATATTTTGTTGATGCTATGAGCTATATGGCTCTCGGCCTTTTTTCTTCGCTTATTGTCGGACTTATTATCAGTCAGCTTGCAAAAATTCCGCATCTTGAAATACTTGCAGAGTTTTCTTCCGTGCTTTCAGCATCATCACCCGTTGTGGGCGGTGCAATCGGTGCGGCAATTGCATACGGACTGAAAAGTAAGCCCCTTGTTGTTTTTTCATGTATTGCTGTCGGTGCCTTCGGTTACGACCTTGGCGGCCCGGTAGGTGCATACGTTGCGGCTCTTGTTGCTAATGAGGTTGCCTCGTTGGTTGCGGGCAAAACCAAGATTGACATTATCGTTACACCTATTGTTACGATTATTGCAGGCGGCTTTGTAAGCAGCTTCTGCGGACCTTACCTTTCACAGTTTATGACCGGTCTGGGTGAGGTTATAAACAGCGCGACACAGCTTCATCCCTTCCCTATGGGTATTGCTGTTTCAACCCTTGTAGGTCTTGCGCTTACCGCTCCCATATCCTCCGCAGCTATATGCATTATGCTCGGCCTTGACGGTATTGCGGCAGGTGCGGCGGCGGTAGGCTGTGCGGCACAGATGGTCGGCTTTGCAGTAACCTCCTTCAAGGCAAACGGCGTCGGCGGTCTTATCTCTCAGGGACTCGGCACGAGTATGCTTCAGTTCGGCAACATTATGAAAAGACCGCAGATTCTTCTTGCGCCTACTCTTGCAGGTGCGGTTCTGGGGCCCGTTTCAACCTGCCTTCTTAAAATGACAAACATTCCCGCAGGTGCCGGTATGGGTACAAGCGGTCTTGTAGGTCAGTTCGGCGCATACACTGCTATGAGCGGTGAACACGGTGCGGTGAAAACAGTAATACTTATTGCGGTTATGCATTTTATTGCTCCCGCAGTGCTCAGCCTTCTTTTCCATATTTCATTCAAAAAGATGGGTCTTGTAAAGGATGACTATCTGAAGCTTAAAAAACCTGAATAAAGGAGAAAACGATGAACGCTTACGATTTTGACGATACCATATACAAGGGAGATTCCTCTTTACATTTCTTTGTTTTTTATTTAAGAAGAGAACCGGGACTTGTAAGATATCTACCCACGGTTATAAAGATACTCAGAGATTATCACAAGGAAAAAATTCAGTTCGGTGATATTACTGACCGCTTCGGTGACATTTTAGAGGATTATTTTACCACACACAATGTGGATTTCGAACAGGTAGCCAAGGAATTCTGGGATAAGCATGAAAAGAAAATTAAGTCCTTTTATAAAGAAATACAGAAGGAGGATGACCTTGTTATCACAGCTTCTCCCTCTTTTATGGCTGAGGAAATCTGCCGCCGCCTGGGAATAAAGAACTGCCTTTCAACTGAGTTTGATACCAAGACGGGTAAGTTTATCAGAGCCTGCTTCAGAGAAAAGAAAATCGACTTTTTGCTTGAAGCCTTCCCTGACGGTCAGATAGATGATTTTTATACCGACTCAATGAACGATAAATTCCTTTTCCCCTATGCAAAAAGAGTGTTTATGGTAAAGGGAAATAAGATTACGAGAATACAGTAATGGAAAGACTTGATAAAATCATCTCCTCTCAGGGACAGTACTCTCGCAGTGAGGTTAAAAAGCTTGTAAAAAGCGGCAGAGTGACAGTTGACGGCGAAGCTGCGAAAAGCGCTGATATGAAGCTTGAGGCTTCTGCGGCGATAGCAATAGACGGTAAAGAGCTTATCTGCAAAAAGCATATTTATATTATGCTCAACAAGCCCAAGGGTGTAATCAGTGCAACTGAGGACAGAACACAGAAAACGGTGCTCGATCTTGTGCCGCCGGAGCTGAGACGAAGGGGTCTTTTTCCCGCAGGAAGGCTCGACGGTGACACAACGGGATTTGTGCTCATAACCGATGACGGCGATTTTGCTCACAAAATACTTTCACCGAAAAATCACATTATGAAAACCTATCACGCCACGCTCAGAGATGAGCTTACCGATGCCGATATAGAGAAATTCAAAGAGGGACTTACCTTAGGTGACGGTACCGAATGTATGGAAGCTCACGTAAGAGTGATTGAAAGCGGCGAAAGGAATGTTGCAGAAATAAAAATCTGCGAGGGTAAGTATCATCAGGTGAAAAGGATGTTTGCATCAATTGGCAACAAGGTGCTCGAGCTCAGACGCGTTAAAATGGGCGAGCTTGAGCTTGACGAGAGCTTAGCCGAGGGCGAGAGCAGAGAAATAACAGAGGATGAATTTGAAAGGCTGTTGCGGTAAGCGGCATCTTTTATTTTTTACGTGGGGGCGGCGGCTCCCTGATTCCGCGGCCGCTTTCGCGGGCGCGGAATGCTCGAATGCACTTTTAGTGCATTCGAGCCCTGCGGCGCGCCGAAGGCCGCGCCGCAGGTAGGGAGCCGCCGCTTTCTTCCACCCCGTTGATTTCTCCCGAAAAATGTGTTAAAATATAGCAAAACAAAAATAATGAGGTGACAACTTGAAAGCACCCTTAGCAGACAGAATAAGACCGCAGACCCTTGATGAAATAGTAGGACAGACCCATCTTCTGGGTAAAGGCAAGGCGCTGCGTAACGTAATTGAATCGGGCACAATTCCCAATCTTATATTTTACGGCCCTTCCGGAGTAGGCAAAACCACTCTTGCAACCATAATTGCAAAAGCTACAAACAGAAAATTTCATAAGCTCAACGGCACGTCAGCATCAACTGCAGATATCAGAGCTATTGTTGCCGAGCTTGACACCCTTGCCGCACCCAACGGCATACTGCTTTACCTTGATGAGATTCAGTATTTCAATAAAAAGCAGCAACAGACGCTTCTTGATTATATTGAAAGGGGCGAGATAACTCTTATTGCCTCAACAACGGAAAACCCCTATTTCTATATTCACGGGGCACTTCTCAGCCGTTCAACGGTGTTTGAGTTCAAGAGTGTGACCGCAGACGAAATTGTTCCTGCGGTGGAAAGAGCCTTTGCCTTTCTTTCGGCAGAAAGAGGAATAGAAATAGAGGTTGACGACGAAACCGTAAGACATATTGCATATTCCTGCGGCGGAGACGTAAGAAAGGCGCTTAACAGCGTTGAATTCTGCGTTCTGAGCCTTGTTCCCGACAGTGAGGGTAAAATTACCGTCACAAAGGAAAGAGCCTCAGAGCTCACACAGAAGAGCGCTATGAAATATGACCGTGAGGGCGATGAGCATTACGACATACTTTCGGCTTTTCAGAAAAGTATGCGCGGCTCTGACGCCGATGCTGCCCTTCACTATCTTGCAAGACTGCTTGAGGCAGGAGATATGCCCTCGGCAATGAGAAGACTTATGGTGTGCGCCTGCGAGGACGTGGGCCTTGCTTATCCGATGATAATACCTATCGTCAAGGCGGCCTGTGATGCGGCTCTTATGGTGGGCTTGCCTGAGGCGAGAATCCCTCTTGCCGATGCGGTTGTGCTTGTGTGCAACAGCCCCAAGTCAAACTCAGCATACCTTGCCTACGATGCGGCGGCAGCCGATATAAGGGCGGGCAAATCGGGTCCTATACCCCGTCAGCTTCAGAATAAGCATTTTGACGGTGAAGACAATAACAACAAGGGTCAGTTTTATAAATATCCCCACGATTTTGATAATCATTACGTTAAGCAGCAATACCTGCCCGATGTAATAAAGTCAAGAAAATACTATATTTACGGAGATAACAAAAACGAGCAGGCGGCAAAGCAGTATTGGGACAAGGTTAAGAAGTAGCCAGTAGTCAGTAGCCGGTAGTTACACGCTGACAGGATAGCAAGTATGAAGATACTACCCGTGTAAATATATATCTGTAGGGGAGGGCCCATGTGCCCTCCCGTTTTTTATCGTTAAATACATCTTACGGTAAAATCGTAGGGGTGGCCCTCGGCCGTCCTAACTCACACGACGGCTCTGCCGCCACCCTCTCTGAGAGAGGGCAGAACCTCTCCGACACTTCGTGCCACCTCTCACTTTCAGGAGAGGCAACTCTTGCCGTTAAATATATCTCACGGTAAAATCCGAAATCCCTGACTGCTGAAAAAGGAGACTGTTTTGAACAGTCTCCTTTTTATTAGCGTGCCATATTTTCAATTTCTTCAATAGGACCTCTGAAGTCGTCGGAAACATTATTGCCGAGCTTTTTTTCGCCCTTGATGAAGCCACCGAACATAAAGCCCTTGACGTCGGTTGACATCTGGAATTTTGAGATAACGTTTGTAAGTGCCTTTTTCTTATCCTCATTCTGAAGAAAAATGCAGTTTTCGAGAGTTATCTCAATTTTTGCATCAGCCTTTGCTGTGAGAGTAATCTCAAGAGTCTTGCCTACCTTTTTCTTCTCAAACTTCACGTCCTTACCGTTTACTGTTACGGTAACGTCGGCATCGGTGATATCCCTAAACTTGAGATTGAAGCTTCTCTTTGCAGGAACAACTGCTGCTGTTCCTTCTGCCTTACAGATGCTGAGAGAAACCTTGTCACCCTGCTGAGCAACTGTGAAGACAGTCTTGAGATATTCGCCCTGCTGATATGAGAGGGTCTCGCCGTCATCCTCATAAAGAGTGAAGCTGTTGTTACCTCTGTAAACGAGTACCTCAAGCTCTGCGGGGTTGGAGCAATCGTTGAGTCTGTCGTTCTTGCTCATGGGGATGATTGCACCCTCTTTAGCAAGCACGGGGATGTAATCTATATCGCGGAACATTTTTACAAATTTGTTGCCCTCATATATTCTGCCTGTAAAGATATCGGTGTATCTTCCCTCGGGAAGCCATACGTTTACGCCTGCAAGGTTGGTGCTTTCGCTTGTGTGCTCTGTGATGGGAGCAACGATAAGCTCAGTGCCGAAGAAGAACTGATTCTTACAGTTATATGCACTTTCGTCTGTGGGGTAAGCGTAGTACATAGGCTCGCAGATTGCCCTGCACTCGGCATGTGTACGATAGTTCATTGTGTAAATGTAGGGAAGGAGCTTGTGTCTTAAGCGGAGAGCATCCTTTGCGATCCTTTCAACGGGGCCGCTGTAATTCCAGGGCTCTTTGCCTGCAAACTCGTTGTTTGTTGAATGGAGTCTGTTAACGGGGCTGAACACACCGAGCTGAACCCAACGAAGGTATAACTCGTCGTCCTTCTTGCCCATGCAGTGGCCGCCGATATCGTGGCTCCACCAGGGGTATGCAACGTTTGAAGCGGTAGCTGTAAAGCCGGGCTGGAAGTCGAGACTCTTCCAGGTCTGAGTTGTGTCGCCGCTGAAGCCGAGCGGGTAACGCTGAGAGCCTGCACCGCAGAAGCGAGAAAGAATAAGCGGTCTGTGGTTATCCTTGGCGTTATCGAGGAAGTGGTAGTGGTTAAGAGCCCACAGGGGGTCAAGACCGGGTACGTTGGTATGTGTGCCCTGCTGCCAGTCAATCCACCAGAAGTCAACGCCCATTTTTTCAAAGGGATGATGAAGAATATCAAAGTAGTTTTCGGTGAACTTCTTATCTGTTATATCAAACTTAACGGGCTCTTTGTCTGCGGGGTTCTGCCCCATAGCCTTACACATTTCCTCATACTGATCTTCAAACCAGCGCACACCCATTGAGGGATGAATATTGAAGGTGGTGTGATAGCCGTCATCCTTCAGCTTTTTGAGGAAGCCCTCGGGGTCGGGGAAAAGGTCTGTGTTGAAGCTGTAGCCCGTCCAGCCTGTTGACCAGAAATCGTAAACGAATTCCATAAAGTTTTTGTGCATGCTGACCTTGTGGCTGTCCTTGCCGAATTTTTCTCTGATATTAACCCAGTGCCAGTCCATATCAACGGTAGCAACGGTAATGGGCACCTCTTCTTCCTTGAAGCGGTCCATAAGGTCGAGATATTCCTCCTGAGTGTAAGCCTTATAGCGGCTCCACCAGTTTGAAAGGGCATAACGGGGAATAAGGGGAACCTTGCCCGTAAGCTTATAAAGGTCGGTTGTGGCACCGATATAGTCGTTGCCGTAAGCAAAATAATATACGTCACTTTCTTTGTTGTCACGGGGAAGAATAGTGCCGTCCTGCTTCATAACGAGGGTATTGCTGTCATCAAGCAGAGCCACGCCGTTTCTTGAGCAGACGCCGTCTGTAAGGGTAATAATGCCTGCGGTGATGTCGAGGGTACGGCAGGTGCCCTTAAGGTTTCCGCCCTTGTAATCCGTCACGGTTCTTCCGTCACGAAGCTTTATGCGGAGCATCTTCTGCTCCTTGAGCGAATAGAGATAGTTTGCCTTTGTCGTTTTGATTTCGATTTCGTCGGCACTGTCCTTGATTTCGTATTTTGCCGCGTCAAAATCACGGAACCAGACGCTCTGGGTAGCCTCGTCGCAGAAGCGGGCGTTTTTCTGCACTTCCACGCGCAGAAGGCAGGGGGTGATAACGGTAAATCTTATGTTGCCTCTTATGAAGGACTGACCTTCAACGGCAACGGGTGAAGCATCAATGGCAAATCTTTTTGCAAAACTGTCCATAGTAATCTCCTTTATGTATATTTTTATTTGTGTTTAATTTTCTTATTCCGCAGCGATGATTTCACCGGGCCTGTCAACGCTTAAGCGGTACTTCTTTTCGTAGTCCATGCCTGCACACAGGAGCACACTCTTTTCGCTGCAGTTGTAAACCGCACTCCAGAGAGTGATTACGGGGTGCTTTAAAAGCTTGTGGGTATAATCAAGCACACATTCCGAAAGAAGAGTCATAGCGCTGTTTTCGGTGATAATGCCGTCGCTTTTTCTGAGGGTCTTTTTTATGCGGCTGTAACGGTCGTAGCCTCTGCCGTCGTGGTTGTCGCCGCCCTCTGTAAGGAAGTAGTTGGTAAGCGCCAGGTTTTCGTTCTTTTCATTCTGCCTTATAACGTGCATTTTGTTGTTGACATATTCGATAATGGCACTGTTGCCCTCGGCGTCGGCAAGCTGATAGTGATAGTTGATGAAAATAGAGTCGTGCATATCATACTCAGAGAAAAGCTCAACAGCCTCGTCAACGGTTGCACATTTGTCAAGTGCGGCACGGATTGCAACGGTTGTGATGATGGGCTTTTTACCCGTATCCTGCTTGGTTGCCTTTGATTTTATCTCAAGCACGGCAATGCTTAAGCCTTTTTCGTTGATACCGTCCATAGCCATATAGGGCGCACCCATAACACGGTGGTGCTTTTTTGCGTTTTTCAGTGAGAAATGCTCGGTGCCGTGAATAAAGAAGGTTGTATCAATGATTGAAACGCTTTTATAGCCCTTTTCGGGGGCTGTCCAGCAAACTGTGCAGGGAGCCTTCTTATAATCAAAGTTTCTGCCGAGCAGATAGTTGCCTTCGGGTGTTCTTGCGTTGAAGGTTGAGCAGGCGAAGCCGCCGTGGGCGGGGTTGGGCATAATTGCAGTGCGCACCTTTTTCTGAAGAAAAAGCACGGCATCCATAATATTACCTACACCCTTTGTGAGAAGCTCGTCAAGTCCGTAGTCGTTTTCATAAACAAGAGACCAGATGTTGTCGTCAATCTGCCTGAAAGAAGAAAGAGTTTTTTGCTTTGCGATGTTTTCTTTCATAGTCTGTCTATTCTCCTTCTTTCTCTTTTATATTTAAATAAGTATATCACAGTTTTTTTGCTATAACAAGAAGAAACTGACTTAAATTATTTATAAGTGCACACAAATTTTTATAAAACCGTTGCAATTGAGATTAAAAAGCATTACAATAAAGAAAAGAAAACAGTAAAGGAGAATTATTATGAGTGAAACACCACGCACCTATGTGCCCTTTCAGCAGTGGAAGGAAAAATCAAAGCAGACAGAATACACTGAGGCAACACCGCTTCTCGCTCCCGACGGAACACTTCTTGCAAAGGGCTGGGCAAGACATAACGTTTTTGATTACAATAGAGATTACGTAAAAAAGGGTAGCCCCATGAGCAAAAAGGAATGGGACTTCTATCAGGTTGCCGACGGCAATTATATGGTACAGCTCAGCTTTGCAAACATCGGTATCGGCGGCTATGTTGCAGGTAAGCTTATTGACCTTAAGGCGGGCAAGGTTATTGTTGATGCTACCCAGCTTTTCCTCGGCGGTAAGAAGTATCTTCCTCCTCTCAAGGGTGACGTGCCTAACCGTTTCAAGGCAACAATCGGCAAGGCAGAGTTTGATTTTGACACGAAGGAAAACACAAGAACAATCTGGTTTAAGATGGCTCTCAAGGATAAGACGGTTGAGTGCAAGTTTGATATGGACATTATGCCCGGCCTTGAAAACATCACAACAGTGCTTCCCTTTGCAGGTGACCCCAAGAAGTACTTTATGACAACAAAGCAGGCATGTATGCCTTGTAAGGGCTTTTACAAGGACGGCGACAAGGTTTACGAATTCAGCAAGGAAAACACCTTCTGTTCTCTTGACTGGGGCCGTGTAAACACACCTCACAAGATGGTCTGGTACTGGGGCAGCGGCTCAAAGTATATCACTGATGCCAACGGTGAAAAGAAGCTCTTCGGCTTTGAAATCACATGGGCAATCGGCGACGAAAGCAATGCTACCGAAACCTGTATCTTCTACGACGGTAAGGTACACAAATTCGGTGCTGTTGACGTTGAAACCTTCCCCAAGCCCGATAAGTTTATGAATGACTGGGTATTTATCTCTGAGGACAAGCGCTTCAACCTTACTATGAAGCCCACCTTCGACCATCATTCAGATATGAATTTGGGTATTGCAAGAATGCACACCCATCAGGTACACGGTATCTGGAACGGTGATGTAGTGCTTGATGACGGCACAAAGCTTGAAATCAAGGACATGTACGCATTCTGCGAATACGTTGAAAATAAGTGGTAAAAAAAAGCTCCCCTCGGGGAGCCTTTTTTTAGTAGCAAGTAGTAAGTAGTAAGGGAATGCCCGAAGGGCAATCAAAGCCCCTTCCGTTGCGACGGAAGGGGCTTGAATTTTAAGCGTATATTTCTTCTGCTTCCTTTTCGTCTGAGGGGGCAAGCTGCTTGCTTTCCTTTTTCTTAAGTACAAGCCACAGAATTATCATAACGGGTATAATGCCTGCTGTTGCACAGATCATATCGGTCAGAGTATCGAAAAGAGTTTCGATGCCTAAGGTGTCCAGACCCTTGTCAAAAATACCAATGTCTTCAAACACAGTCCTGCTGAAATTCTCACTTGGTCCGCCGTAAAGCTTTACAAAGAAGGGGTCCTTTGTAAAGGGGTTGTTTTCGGGCATACGGTATGCCATGTTGCCTGATTCGGGCCAGTAGTAGTCAATGAAAAATTCATAAACCTCCCAGATGACTATTGCAAAGAAGGAGAAGCCTGAGGCGTTGAGTGTTCTCAGAAGCGGTGAAGCCTTGTCGCCCTTTCTCATCAGAGGTGTAATAAGCTCGTTGCCGATAAGAACGGCAACTGCGCCCATCATAACGTGCAGAAATTTATCGTAGCTCGTTACGTGGTATGAGAAATTAAAGCCGTGGCTGAGGAAGGAAGCAAAGATAATTATAAAGTTTATCCAGGACTGACAGCGGAAGGGAACCTTACAGAAAATCCGTTTGGGGAAAAGAAGAATTCTAACAAGGGGTACGGCGAAGGTTGCAATAAGGTTAAGTGTCATAATAAGCACGGTTATGCTTGAGGGGCCGTGAAGCTTAAGACGGTAGACAAGCATAACGGTCTGGCCGATTCTGAGCACCCACCAGAAGATATATTCGGGTAAGGTGATTCCCTCTTTCAGAGCCTTGATTTCACTCTTTATAAAACCTTTTATGCCGCCGAAGCGTACCTTTGTCTTGTCGGGTGCGATGTAGGTGCCTGCCTTTTTATCCCTTGCTCTGAGGTAAAAGACAAGGAAAATAATTGCGGGAATTGCACCTGCAACGGCACAGAGCATATCAATAACCGTATCAAATACACCGGCAAAGCCTGCTTCAAAGTTTGCACTTCTTCCGCCGAAAAGCCAAATAAAAAACGGATCACGGTCAGGGTCGGAGCTGTATGCCATATTGGTAGAGCCGGGCCAGTTATAGTCAACGATGAATTCATAAATTTCCCAAAGAACCATAGCAAAAAATGAAAAGCCGGTTGCCGTGAGAATTCTGAAGGAATCGGAAACCTTATCTTTTTCTCTTATAAATACATCTGCAAGCTCACTGCCCAGAAGAAGCACAACCGCTCCCGACATAAAGTGCATAAGCTTATCCCAACCGGTGACCTCGTTGATAAGGTCGAAGGTGTGGCCGAGGAAGGCGGCGAAGAAAACAATGACGTTTATCCAGCGCTGACAGCCGAAGGGAAGTCGGCAGACGACTCTTTTCGGGAAAAGCAGAAGCCTTATAAGCGGCACGGTAAAGGTTGCCAGCAGATTGACACTGAGGATGAGAACGGTCAGGCTGAAGCCGGGTCCGTTTTGTTTTTGCTTATAAATGATAGCTGCCACCATAGCCGTTCTGAGTAGCCAGCATAATATGTATTCAAAAACAGATATTTCTTTTTTTAGGCAGGCGGCTTCTTTTTTTATAAAGCCTTTTATTTTATTCAAAGCTATCACTCCTTTCATAATTACAGGAAAATAATAGCACAAAAGAAAAAAACAATAAACTATTGTAACAATATTGTAATTGAGAAAAGCTCAGGAAAAATTTGCTGAAGATACCCGGAGATTTCTGTTGAGTTTTTCACAGCTTTATGGTATAATATCACAGCGAAAGAAACATTGTGCGGAGGTAACGATGAAGGAAAGAAAATTCAGCAGGAAAGAGCTTAAATATTACGCAAGAATGGCGGCAGAAGCTTACGTGAACGACCCTGTGCATTCCTATGCGACCAAAAATGAAAAAATCAGAAAAAAATATATCTACCATTTTATGATGGAGCGTCTTTCAACCTCAAACCGCGAGGATATAATCTATGAGGACGAAGAAAAAAGAGGCATCTGTGTATGGCGTGATGCCCATAATGAATATGATATATTTGATTTTATGCTTTGTCCCAACTGGGTGTTTCTTTGCATGTATCTTCCCAACACAATAAAGACTCTTTCAGCATACAGCCACCTTGACGTTAAGGTTTTCCCTGAAAACACAAAGATAATTTCTCCCGTTTTCACCGATGTGAGCCATCAGGGTAAGGGCATAGCCACAAGGCTTATAAAGCAAGGCATAAAAGACCTTACAGCTCAGGGATATAAGCTTGGTCTTGAGGCTCAGAATGAGGATAACGTAAAATTTTATGAAAAGCTCGGCTTTAAGGTAATCAAACACGAATATTTTGAAAAAGAAAAAATGCATAGTTATTATATGATATACGAAGGAGAATGAAAATGAAAATCACAGAAGATATTTTATACGTTGGTGTAAATGACAGAGAAATCGACCTTTTCGAGGGTCAATATATCGTACCCGAGGGTATGGCATATAATTCATACGTTATATTTGACGAAAAAACGGCGGTAACAGATACGGTTGATGCACGCTTTGCTGACGAATGGCTCGGCAACATTAAAGCGGTGCTCGGTGGTAAGGCTCCCGATTATCTTATAATCCACCACATGGAGCCTGACCACAGCTCAAGCATCCGTGCCTTCTGTGAGGCTTACCCCGAAACAGTTATAGTCGGCAACGCCAAAACCTTCGGTATGATAAAGGCATTTTTCGGTGACATTTCAAACGGAACGCTTGCCGTAAAGGATGGCGAAAAGCTCAGCCTCGGCAAGCATGAGCTTACCTTTGTTTTTGCGCCTATGGTGCACTGGCCTGAGGTTATGCTCAGCTTCGACAGCACCGATAAGGTACTCTTTTCTGCTGATGCCTTCGGTAAGTTCGGTGCTCTTGACGCAGATGAGGACTGGGCTTGCGAGGCAAGAAGATACTACTTCGGCATCGTGGGAAAATACGGCGCTCAGGTGCAGGCTCTTCTTAAGAAAGCGGCAGGCCTTCCTATAGAGATTATCTGTCCTCTTCACGGCCCCGTGCTTACCGAAAACCTCGGCTATTATATCGGCCTTTATAACACCTGGTCAGCCTACGGCGTTGAAAGTGAAGGCATATGTATAGCTTATACCTCAGTTTACGGCAACACTAAAAAGGCGGCAGAGCTTCTTAAGGAAAAGCTTCTTGAAAAGGGCTGTAAAAAGGTTGTTCTCAACGACCTTGCAAGAGCAGACATGGCTGAGTGTATTGAGGATGCTTTCCGCTACGGTACTCTCGTGCTTGCAACAACAACCTATAACGGCGATATTTTCCCGTTTATGAAGCAGTTCATCGACGGACTTACCGAAAGATTCTATCAGAACAGAAGACTGGCTTTTATTGAAAACGGAAGCTGGGGTCCTCTTGCGGCAAGAAAAATGAAGGCTCATTTCGAAAACAGCAAAAATATTACCTTTGCAGAAAATACCGTTACGGTGCGCTCTGCACTTAACGAAGAAAGCGTTGCCGCTATTGAGGCTCTTGCCGACGAGCTTACGGCATAAAAATAACCCCCTGTTCGTGCAGGGGGTATTATTAAAGGAGAGGCTTTATGGTCATATATTTTACGGGTACGGGAAACAGCCGTTACTGTGCGAAAAAAATTGCCGCTGTTACGGAGGATACGGTTATCAATGCGGGTGAGCTTATTAAAAGCGGAAAAAAGGGCAGCTTCTCGTCGGAAAAGCCCTACGTTTTTGTTGCACCCACATACAGCTGGCAGCTTCCCCGTGTTTTTGACGGCTTTTTAAGAGAGGCAGCCTTCAGCGGCAGCAGGAAGGCTTACTTTGTTATGACCTGCGGAGACGACATCGGCTGCGCGGGAGTGAAGAATAAGGAGCTTTGCGAGACTGTCGGGCTTACATATATGGGTACTGCGGAAATAAAAATGCCCGAAAACTATATAGCTATGTTTGATGTACCTGACGAAAAAAGCTGTGATGAAATTATGCTTTCGGCTCATAAGCTTATCTCGCAAGCGGGCAAAAGCATACTCGGCGGTGAGATGCTTCCCGAAAGAAAGAGAGGCCTTGCCGATAAGCTTAAAACCGGGCCGGTGAACACGCTGTTTTACCGCCTTTTCGTCAATGCCAAGGCATTCAGATGTGATGACAGATGTATTTCCTGCGGCAGGTGTGAAAGGCTTTGCCCGATGAACACGGTAAAGCTCGTTGACGGCAGACCGCAGTGGGGTGAGGGCTGTACTCACTGTATGGCCTGCATCAGCTATTGCCCTGAGGAAGCCATAGAATACGGCAGAAAAAGTGTCGGCAAGAGAAGATACAGATGCAAGGAAGAAAACTAAGCTGTCTCTACGGTGATTTTATCCCCCGAGTCTTGCTGAAATGTAAAAAATATGCTATAATACCTACATACGGGGGGATTATCCCCCGGAAAAAGGAGGAAAGCACTATGGAATCATTGGAAATTTTAAAGGAAATGGATTGGTATACAGAGCTTATGGAAAGGCTTATGCAGGTCTTTACAAAGCTTCTCGTCAAATTAGGTCTCAAGCTGATTTTACCCTTCTGAGCAGAAAAGGGGCTGTTGCACGAAAGTGTGACAGCCCCTTTATATTTGTTATCCCTTAAGACCTACTGCAGAGCAGTTTTTCTTATGCTCGTCGTAGGTTTCGGCGTAATAGTAATTCCCCTCTTCATCCGTAACGAAGAATAAATATTCCGTTTCTTCGGGATAAAGCACGGCGTTTATGGCGTTTATTCCCGGGTTGCAGACAGGACCTGCGGGAAGACCCGTGCACTCGTAGGTGTCGTAAAGCAAAGAGAAATCCTCATCCCGCTCAGCAAGATAGGGCGAAAGGTCAAGAATATTCTTTACGTAATTTCTCGTAACATCGCTCTGAAGCTTCGGGTAATCCGCTCTGCCGAGCCGGTTGTGGAAAACCGACGAAACCGCAGGCATTTCCGAGGGTACGCTTGCCTCTTCCTGGATTACGGAAGCAAGGGTCAGCACCTCAATGACGGTAAAGCCGAGCTCGGCGGCTCTTTGCTTCATTTCATCGGTAATTTTGCTTTCTGTGTTTTTCAGAAAGCGGGAAAGTGCGTTCTCTGCGCTTTCGCCCTTATAAAATTCGTAGGTATCGGGGAAAATGAAGCCCTCAAGGGGAAAAGCGAGGCCGTCAATATCATTCACTCCGTCGAGAACGGTATATTCAAGCGATGCGATATAGGTCTTGTCTGTTATGAGCTTCATAAAATCGTCGGCGGGGCAGACCCCGCTTTCCTCAAGCTTTTGTGCAATTTCGGTTACGCTCCAGCCCTCGGGAAAGGTTACCCGTACCGTAGGCAACGGCTCGGGTGAGTTTGTTGGCTTAAGAAAGCCGAGGTTCGGCGAGGGGAGCTTTCCGCCGCAGGCGGAAAGAGAAAAAAGAAAAATAATTGAAAGCAGAAGCGGTAAAAATCTTTTCATCCGGACACATCCTTTATTTTTTACACGTTAAGTATAGCACAAATTTTATGAAAACAGAACAAAAGAGAGCATAATTTAATAAAATTGTCAGAAAATACACTTAAAGCTTGTTTAAATGAAAACGTATTTTCAAAAAAGACTTGAAAAATAGAGAGAATTAGTATAAAATGGTGAGGTAAAAATAATCTTTTTTATTCGGAGGAATATAAAAATGGTATCAGCAGGCGATTTCAGAAACGGCGTAACATTTGAAATGGACGGCAACGTTCTTCAGATTGTTGAATTCCAGCACGTTAAACCCGGTAAGGGCGCAGCTTTTGTTCGTGCAAAGGTAAGAAACGTAATCACAGGCTCAGTTATCGAGCGTACCTTCAACCCCAGTGAAAAGTTCCCCACAGCTTTCGTTGAGAGAAAGGATATGGAATATTCATACAGTGACGGCGGTCTCTACTATTTCATGGATCCCGAAACCTATGAGCTTGTTCCCATCAATGAAAGCGAGCTTTCAGACAACTTCAAGTTTGTTAAAGAAAATATGACCTGTAAGATTCTTTCCTACAAGGGCAATGTTTTCGGTGTTGAGCCTCCCAACTTTGTTGACCTTCAGGTTACAAAGACAGATCCCGGCTTTGCAGGCAACACAGCAACAAACACAACAAAGCCCGCTACACTTGAAACAGGTGCAGAGGTTAAGGTTCCCCTTTTCATTGACGAGGGAGAATACATTCAGATTGACACAAGAACAGGCGAATATCTCGGCCGTTCAAAGGGTGAATAATTTACCCGTAAAGCTATTTTCAGAAAGGAGATACTACCATGTCAGTATCAGAAAAAGTTGCATATTTAAAGGGTCTTATGGAAGGTCTTGACATTGATGACGATAAGAAGGAAGGCAAGATGTTTGCCGCTATTATCGACGTTCTCGACGAAATCGCAGAAGAGCTTGACTGCGTTGACGAGGATATCGCAGAGCTTCAGGACTACATCGAAGAAATCGATGAAGACCTCGGCGACGTAGAGGAATTCGTTTACGAATGCTTCGACGATGAAGACGACTGCTGCTGTGATGACGATTGCGATTGCTGCTGCGACGACGAAGGCTGCATCGAGGTTACATGCCCCGCTTGCGAAGAAACCGTTTGCATCGGTCTTGATGAAATCGACGACAATGCAGAGGCTGAGTGCCCTTGCTGCGGTGCAATTCTTGAGTTCGAAATCGAAGAAGAGGACGAAACCGAAGAATAATTCCCTTAAAATGAAGCTCCTCAGCTCTTTGAGTTGGGGAGCGTTTTTTTAGAAAAAAGAGGTAGCTATGATTATAAGAAAACCCATACCCGCGGAAATCCCCGCACTCCTTGAAATATATAATTACGAGGTTGAAAACGGAGTTGCCACTCTTGATATCGACAGGAAAAGCCTTGCCGATTGGGAAATATGGTACTATGCACACAATGTGGGCAATCATCCGCTTATAGTCTGCGAAGACGGCGGAGAAATTGCAGGCTACGCCACTCTTTCAACCTACCGTGAAAAGCAGGCGTACCGTTCAACGGTTGAGCTTTCGGTTTACGTTTCACCCAAACATCGCCGAAAAGGAGCAGGAACCCTTCTTATGGGTGAAATTCTCAGAATGGCAAAAGAGGACGAAAGCATACATACGGTTGTTTCTGTTATTACAAGCGGCAACGAGGCTTCGGTAAGGCTTCACAAAAGGTTCGGATTTACTTTCAGCGGCACAATAAAAGAAGCGGGTATAAAATTCGGAAGATATATTGATATAGAAAATTACAGCTTAATTGTATAAAATAAGGTGTTTTTTTTGCTAAATCCCTTGCAAAATCATAAACGGTATGCTATAATACCAATAATCCGTAATGCAATTCCGAGTGGGCTCAAGAGAGTCCGCTCTTCTTTGTTGCTTTTTTCGGAATTTTTACAATTGAATATTATAAAAGGAGTGATTATTATGGCAAAAGGCGGAAACACCGTCAAAACCGTACGCGAGCTGGTTGAACCCTTCGCAAAGGAGCTGGGTCTTGACATCTGGGACGTACGCTTCCTTAAGGAAGGCGCAGACTGGTACCTTCGTATTTTCATCGACAAGGACGGCGGCGTAAGCATTGACGACTGTGTGGACCTTACCCATGCAATCAACGGACCTCTTGACGAGGCAGACCCCATTGAACAGGCATATTTTCTTGAGGTTTCTTCACCCGGCCTTGAACGTGACCTTGTAAAGGACGAGCATTTTGAGGCTTATATCGGTGAAAAAATCAAAGTAAAGCTTATAAGACCCGTTGACGGAAAAAGAGAATTTTTCGGTGTTCTCGATTCCTTCAGTGACGGAAATATAACAATCAGGCTTGAAGATGAAAGCACCTTCACCTTCACAAAGAAAGAAGCTTCATGGATAAAAGCAGATGACTTTGAAATGTAAAAGCAGATATAATCAGATTTAAAGAAAGGATTGAATATAAAAAAATGAACAAAGAATTTTTTGAAGCAATCAAATTGCTTGAGGAAGAAAAAGGCATCTCATCAGAGTATATGTATGAAAAAATCAAGGCGGCTATTATTTCAGCAACAAGAAACAGCTACGGCAACAGAGACAACGTTGTTTGCGAAATCGACCCCGAAAAGCAGACAATGAGCGTTTATGTAAGAATTGCAGTTGTTGACGAGGTTGAAGAGCCCCTTGCGGAAATGACGCTTGAAGAAGCAAGAAATTACGACGAAAACGCACAGGTCGGAGGCTTTGTAGAAATTATGCTTGAGCCCAAGAAGTTCGGCAGAATTGTTGCTCAGACAGCAAAGAGCGTTATCCGTCAGGGTATCAGAGAGGCTGAAAGAGAGCTCGCAACAAAAGAGTTTCAGAACAGACATCAGGAGGTTGTTACCGCAACGGTTAACCTCGTATATCCCGAAACGGGCGACGCTTCAATCGAAATCGGCAGAGCAAATGCAATTCTTCCCAAGGCAGATCAGATTCCCGGAGAAACACTTGTTCCCGGTCAGCTTATCAAGGTTTATGTTGCTTCAATCAAGGAAGAAAACGGTACAAGCTATGCAAATATTTCAAGAAAGCATCCCGGTCTTGTAAAAAGACTTTTCGAAATGGAGGTTCCCGAAATCTACGACGGCGTTGTAGAAATCGTTTCCGTTTCAAGAGAAGCAGGCTCAAGAACAAAGATTGCAGTTAACAGCCACGATGAAAACGTTGACGCAGTAGGCGCCTGCATCGGCCCCAGAGGTCAGAGAGTAAGCAACATCGTAGAAATCCTCTGCGGTGAAAAAATTGATATCGTACGCTACAGTGAGGAGCCCGAAAAGTACCTTGCAGCAGCACTTGCACCTGCTGAGGTTCTTTCGGTTATGGTTGACGAAAGCGGCGCAAAGGCTTGCAGAGTTATAGTGCCCGACAGCCAGCTTTCACTTGCTATCGGTAACAAGGGTCAGAATGTACGTCTTGCCGCAAAGCTCACCGGCTGGAAAATTGATATCAAGCCTTTAAGCCAGGCAAACAGCTGATAAGGGTGATATATATGACACCTAAAAAAATCCCTATGAGAAAATGTCTCGGCTGCGGAGAAATGCTTCCGCAGAAGGAGCTTGTAAGAGTAGTGAAAACCAGAATCAAGGCAGAAAACGAGGGCGAAGAGGAAAATTTCACCGTAAGCCTTGACCTTGTAGGCAAAAAGGCAGGCAGAGGCGCATATATCTGTAAGAAAAGTGATTGCTTTATGAAGGCAAGAAAGGCAAGACGCTTTGAAAAGGCGCTCAGCTGTCAGATTCCCGAAGAGGTTTTCAATCAGATGGAAAGCGAGCTGAAAGAAAATGAATGATAAATTTCTTTCGCTTTTAGGTATGGCGAGGCGCTCGGGTAAGCTGAGTCTCGGTCACGACGCTGCAATAAACTCCGTTGTGAAAAACAAAGCTAAGCTCTGCGTGCTTTCCGCCGAAGGCTCCGAGAGATTAAAAAAAGAAATGCTTCACGCCTGTAGCTACGGCGGAAAAGAAATACCCGTGCTGGTTACAGCTTACAAAACGGCAGAGCTTTCTTCTGCGATAGGCAGTAAGGCGGCGGTAATTACCGTTGACGATGAGGGCTTTGCTTCGGCATTACAGGAAAGATACACCGACAGAAAGGAATGATATTCTATGCCAAGAGAAAAGTATAAGATACACGAGCTTGCCAAGGATTTCGGTATGAACAGTAAGGATATTATTGAAATTCTTGCAAAGCTTGACGATGAACCCAGAAAGCATACAACAGTGCTTGACGACAAGCAGCTTGATTTTGTTTTTGAAACAGTTACACAGAATAATCAGGTAGAGTCCTTCGACGCTTATTTTGCAGCAACGGCTGCTAAGGCTGAAGAAAAGAAAGAGGAGAAGGCTCCCAAAGCAGCGAAGACAGAGGAAAAGGCTCCCGTTGAAGAACAGAAGGAGGCTCCCAAGGCTGATAAGAAGCCTGCGAAGGAAGAAAGCAAGCCTCAGAAGAGTGCACCTGCACAGAAGGAAGCACCCAAGGCAGAAAAGAAGCCTCAGCCCCAGCAGCAGAAGCCTCAGCAGCCCAAAAAAGAGAAGAACAACGGTCCTATTCAGTCAAGAACAAAAGGTGAAAAGAGAACCGTTGACACAAGAAGCAGTAACGTTGATCTTGAAAAGTACAACGAGAAATACGACGAAATGGCTTCACAGGGCGGCAGACGCGACAACGATATGGGCGCAGGCAAGCAGAAGCTCAAGCAGAAGAGTCAGCAGTATAACAAAAAGGGCGGCAAGAACGCCAAGAGAGAAACAGAGGCAGAAAGACTCAAGAGAATTGCCGCCGAAAGAGCAAAGAAGACTCTTGTTATTAAAATTCCCGACGAAATTACTGTTGGTGAGCTTGCATCACTTCTCAGAAGAACAGCCGCCGAGGTTATAAAGGAAATGTTCAAGCTCGGCACAATGGCAACCGTTAATCAGACAATTGACTTTGACACAGCAGAAATCGTAGCAACAGAGCTCGGTGCAAAGGTTGAAAAAGAGGTTGTTGTTTCAATTGAAGAAAGAATTATTGACGACCACGAGGACAGCGCAGAGGATCTTCTTCCCAGAGACCCCGTTGTTGTTGTTATGGGTCACGTTGACCACGGTAAAACATCAATTCTTGACGCGATCCGTAACGCTTCCGTTACTGCAACAGAAGCAGGTGGTATTACACAGCACATCGGTGCTTACAGAGTTGATCTTGACGGTCAGAAGATTACCTTCCTTGATACTCCCGGTCACGCCGCTTTCACATCAATGAGAGCAAGAGGTGCCATGGCAACCGATATCGCAGTTCTTGTTGTTGCGGCAGATGACGGTATTATGCCTCAGACCATTGAAGCTATCAACCATGCTAAGGCAGCCGAGGTTCAGATTATTGTTGCTATCAACAAGATGGATAAGGAAGGCGCAAACCCCGACAGAATTATGCAGCAGCTTACAGAATACAGCCTTGTTCCCGAAGAATGGGGCGGTGACACAATCTGTGTGCCTGTTTCTGCAAAGACACATATGGGTATTGATAATCTTCTTGAATCAATTCTTCTCGTTGCTGAAATGGCAGAACTCAAGGCTAACCCCAACAGAGCCGCTAAGGGTGTTGTTATCGAAGCTAAGCTTGATAAGGGACGCGGTCCCGTTGCAACACTTCTTGTTCAGAATGGTACACTTAATGCAGGTGATATCGTTGTTGCAGGTCAGTCGGTCGGCCGTGTAAGAGTAATGAGTAACGAAAGAGGACAGAGAATCAAGTCAGCAGGACCCTCAGTACCCGTTGAAATCACAGGTCTTGACACAACCCCCAACGCAGGTGACACCTTCGACGTTGCTTCGGATGAAAAGCTTGCAAGAGAGCTTGTTGAAAAGAAAAAGCACGATGCAAAGCAGGCTGAATGGGGTGCAATGCAGAAGGTTACTCTTGATACCCTCTTCTCATCACTTAAAGAAGGCGAGATGAAGGAGCTCAACATCATAGTAAAGGCTGACGTTCAGGGCTCGGTTGAAGCAGTTAAGCAGAACCTTGAAAAGCTTTCCAACGAGGAAGTAAGAGTGCGTGTTATTCACGGCGGTGTAGGCGCTATCAACGAATCAGACGTTCAGCTTGCTGCGGTTTCAAATGCGATTATCGTCGGCTTCAACGTCCGTCCCGATACAAACGCACAGACTCTTGCAGAGCGTGACAGCGTCGAAATGAGAATGTACAGAGTTATTTACGATTGCCTTGAAGAGGTTGAAGCTGCTATGAAGGGTATGCTCGCTCCCAAGACAAGAGAGGTTGCTCTGGGCAGAATCGAAGTACGTAACGTTATGAATCTTTCATCTGTCGGTAAGATAGCGGGTTCTTACGTGCTTGAAGGTAAGGTTACAAGAAGCGCACAGATACGTGTTGTCCGTGACGGTATTGTTATCACAGAAGACGCTATTTCTTCACTTCGCCGTTTCAAGGACGACGTGAAGGAAGTACAGTCGGGCTTCGAGTGCGGTATCGGTCTTGAAAAGTTCAACGACATCAAGGAAGGCGACATCTTTGAGTGCTTCATGATTGAGGAATACAGAGATTAATATAATAAATGCTTCTGACTTTATGTGAGTGTAACAGTAGTCAGTAGTCAGTAGTCAGCAATCAGGGAAATCCTGCTTGCTGACTGCTGAAAAAAACAAATTACATTTCAGAAAGGTTATAAAAAATGGCAGGATTCAGAATTAACCGTGTGTCTGAGGATATCAGACGCGAGATTGTTTCTGTTATAAGAGAGCTCAAGGACCCGAGAGTTATGGGCAAAATGCTTACGGTAGTCCGTGTTGAGGTAAGCTCAGATGCTTCTTTTGCTAAGGTTTATGTCAGCGATATAAAGGGTATTGACTCCGCAAAGGAGGCAGTAAAGGGTCTTACTGCGGCAACGGGCTATATCAGACGTGAGGTTGGCAGCAATCTTCACCTGAGAAAGACACCTGAGCTTAAATTTATTGCTGATGACTCAATAGAGCAGGGCTTTTCAATGTTTAAAAAGCTGGAAGAAAACAGAGGTGAGTGAGATGATAATTGACTGTAAAAAAGCGGCACAAGAGCTTAGAAAGGCAGACAATATACTCATTCTCACCCACGCAAACCCTGACGGTGACACATTGGGCAGCGGCTTTGCTCTTTTGAGAGCACTTTTAAAGGCAGGCAAAAAAGCAAGGCTTATAAATAATGACGAAATAAACAAAAAATTTTCCTATCTTTGGGAAGGCACAGAATGTCACGATTTCAAAGAGGAATTTATAGTCAGCGTTGACGTTGCCGAAAAGAAGCTTCTCGGTGACGGCGTGTGTGCACAATACGGTGACAGGGTGAACCTTTCGATTGACCATCACGGCATCAGCCGCCTGTTTGCGGAAAATACCTTCTGTGAATCGGAAAGTGCATCCTGCTGTGAGCTTATTTACTTTGTTATAAAGGAAATGGGTATCGCAATTGACCCGCAGACAGCCTCGTGCATTTATACGGGTATGTCAACGGATACGGGCTGTTTCAGATATTCAAACGTTACACCCCGTACCCACCGTCTGGCTGCTGAGCTTATAGAGGCAGGTGCAGACCACAGCAGAATAAATGTCCGTATGTTCGAAACAAAAACAATGAACAACATTATGCTCGAAAGAATGTGTCTCGATTCTCTGAGAAGCTATGCTGACGGAAAAATTGCTCTTATCGCAGTTACAAAAGCAATGCTCAATGAGTGCGGCACAGATAAAAGTGCACTTGATGCCATCAAGCCCATCACAAGACAGATTGAGGGCGTTGAAATAGGCATCACCGTCAAGCAGGAGGAGGGCGACAAGGTCGGCGTATCAATACGCAGCAGTGAAAGCTATGATGCGGCAAAAATATGCGCCAATTTCGGCGGCGGCGGTCACGCACGTGCCGCAGGCTGTCAGTTCAGCGGAAAAACCGTTGAAGAGGTAAGCGGCATTGTTGTTGATTATATTGTTAATACAGTTATTAAGTAGTAAGCAGCAAGGGAGCAGAGTGTAAATTCGGCGGGTAGGAGTTGCTTATTACTGTCCAAATCCCCCGCGATTGCGAATTGCGAATTGCGAATTGTAAAGGAGTGATAAGTATGACCGGCTTTGTATATCTTGATAAAGACGAGGGAATGACCTCATTCTTTGCTGCATCAAGGCTCAGAAAGATATTCGGTATGAAAAAGATTGGTCATACAGGTACTCTTGACCCTATGGCGACGGGCGTTCTTCCCGTTGCATTGGGCGGCGCAACAAGATTTATTGAGCTTATACCCAGTCACGACAAGGCCTACAGGGCTTCATTCAGACTTGGCATTACAACCGACACTCTCGATATTACCGGTGAGGTGCTTTCGGTAAGAGCGGTAAACGCCACGGCAACCGATGTTGAAAAGGTACTTTCACTTTTCCGCGGTGAAATCAGTCAGCTTCCCCCTATGTACTCTGCAATAAAAAAAGACGGAGTACGCCTTTACACTCTTGCAAGGCAGGGTATAGAGGTTGAAAGAGAGGAAAGGCGCGTTACAGTTTACCGCCTTGAGCTTACGAAAGCTGACGAGCAGAATAACGAATATGAAATAGAGGTCGAATGCTCAAGCGGCACATATATACGCTCACTTATAGCTGATATAGGTGAGGCTCTCGGCTGTGGGGCGGTAATGACTGCCTTGAGAAGAATCAAGGCAAACGGCATAGATGAAAGCCGCTGCTTCACTGTTGAAGCACTCGAAAAAATGAAGGAAGAGGGCAGACTCAGTGAAGCGGTTGAGGCTGTTGACGAAATACTGTGTTACGGCAGAATAAAGGTAAGTGAAGCTCAGGCGAGGCGCTTTTCAAACGGAGGCTCGCTTGACTGTAACCGATTCGGCGGCGACAAATCGGCAGGTCTGCACTGCGTTTATTCACCCGGGGGAAGCTTCCTGGGCATAGGTGAAATAGACGAAGACTGTCAGGTGATGACCGCAAGGAAGGTTTTTGTAGATTTATAAAAGAAAAGGAGAGAGAGTTCTGTGAGCGTTGAAGAAAAAATCAAAAGCAGAGGCACTGCGGTGGCTCTCGGTTATTTTGACGGTATTCATAAGGGTCACAGAGCGGTGCTCCGCAAGGCACTCAGCTGTGCAGAGGAAAAGGACCTTGTTCCCACCGTGCTTCTTTTTGATGTTCACCCGAGAAAGCTTGTTTCGGGCGAGGTTCCTCCTATGCTTATGAGCGAGGAAAAAAAGAGGGAAAAGCTTATAGAAATGGGCTTTACCGTTATTCCCTTTGATTTCAGAAGGGGTATGAGCTATACTCCGGAGGAATTTATTGAAAGGGTGCTTGTTGAAAGGCTTAACGTTAAAGCGGTTTCCTGTGGCTACGATTACCGTTTCGGCAAGGGCGGCAAGGGCAACGCAGAAACCCTCGCAGAGCTTCTTGCTCCTTCCGGTGTTGATGTTTTTATCCGTGACGCTGTGCTTTCTGACGGTGATGCGGTCAGCTCAACGAAAATAAGACAGCTCATTACCGAGGGTAATATCACAAGAGCGAATGAGCTTTTGGGCGACTTTTTCAGCTATGACCCCGTTGTCACTCACGGCGACGGAGTAGGACACACCCTCGGCTTCCCTACGATAAATCAGTTTTTCCCCGAGGACTTTATAGTGCCTCGCTTCGGGGTTTATGCTTCAAGGGTAAGGCTCGGGGATAAATATTATCCCGCCGTTACGAATGTAGGGGTAAGACCTACCGTGGCAGATGACTCAATGAGAAGTGAAACCTGTATTATAGGCTTCAGCGGTGACCTTTACGGTAAAAGAGTTGAGGTCAGCCTTCTGAGCTATATAAGGCAGGAGATTAAATTTCCCGACCTTGAGACGCTTAAAAATCAGGTTGAAAAGGATAAGGCAACTGCACTTAAAATATACAGTGAGGTTATGAAAAATGGCTAAATTAGATGTTAAAGCAATATTTTTTGATTTTGACGATACTTTACAGAGCAGAAAGGGTGCTTACAGACTTTACTGTGAGCAGTTCGTAAAAAAATACTTCCCCGACATAACCGAGGAAGAGACGCTCAAAAAGATGGACGAAATGGAGGAGCACGTTGACGGCGGCTATAAGGACAGAGAGGTTTACTTCCCTGAAATGATTGATCTTTGGAAGTGGGAAAATCATCCTCCCATGCAGGAGCTTTACGATTCCTTCAACTACGATTTCGGCAAGCACATAGTTATGCTTGACGGTGCTCTTGATGTACTTAAAGCCATAAAAGAAAAGGGATATATCTTAGGCTGTATCACCAACGGCGTTTCTTCCTTACAGAATATCAAGCTTGACACGGCGGGCATCAGAGATATGTTTGATGTGGTTGTGGTATCGGGCGATATAGGCATCTACAAGCCGGCAAGAGGCATTTTTGACGAGGCCTGCAAAAGAGCGGGAGTACGCAACGAGGAGGCTCTTTTCGTAGGTGACCACCCCGTTAATGATATTCAGGGTGCACTCGGTGCAGATATGAAGGCAATCAGAATGAATTACGGCGATTTTTACGGCAAGGGCCTCGGAAATCCGGGCGTAAGTGCCGAGATTGAAAAAATCACCGACCTTCTTGATTTTATATAATCAAATATTATCACCTTGCTGAATAAAATACAGTGAGGTGATTTTTTTATGAACTGCTGTGTTACCGATTTAAGAAACAAAGAGGTTATAAATTCTAAAAACGGTTGCCGTCTGGGTCAGGTCTGCGATGTTGAAATTGACACCTGCACAGGCTGTATAGTATCAATTATCATCTGGGGCAGACCCAAATGCTTCGGTTTCTTCGGCAGAGAAGAGGATATTAAAATATGCTGGAATGAAATAGAGGTTATAGGTGACGATACTATCCTTGTCTGCTGTGAGAGCGCTGCGGGAAAGCAGAAGCCGAGACGGAGTGCTCTTGACAGCCTTTTCAGATTCTGAAAGAAAAAAGCTGCTGTAAAAGCTTAAAAATCAAAAAACCGTTGTAAAAGCAAACTGAGCTTTGCAACGGTTTTTTACTGTTATCTACTATCGAGTTTTTTCTTACTGCTTACTACTGAAAAAAGGGCTCTAAAACATTCCTTTTTGTTATCTGGGAGTCTTGATTTTATTAAGCTTTGCGTTAAGTGAGAGTAATTCCTCTTTGGTGAACTTTATTTCCATAGCGCCGATGAGGTTTGCTATGCGAAGGGGAGTGAAGGCACCTGCCATCTGTAAAAGCTCCTTTGAAGGCTTCATGCCGCCGGGAAGACCGCCGCCCTCCTTCTTGCCGCCTTTATCGCCCTTCTTTGTTGCCTTGAACTTTTTGAGAAGCATAAGAGCAAAGGAAGCGGTAACAAGCTTACCCTTGAAGGTGCTGCAGATTGTGGAGAACTTATCATTGATATTGAGATAGCCCTCGGGAGTGGTGATATCAAACCAGTTAAGGATAGCGCCCTTCTCTTTGAAAACACATTCCTCGTTGATTTTATCAACCTTACGGATTGTGCTTTCGTCGGTGAACTCACCTGCTTTTGCAGTGAGAACGGATTCACCCTTGTTGGGTACATCAAAATAGAAGAAATGGTCTGAGGCTGTCTTTTTGCCGAGACTTTCACCGCTTACGAAAAGCTCAACCTCGGGAAGGTTGGAGTAGACCGTTACCTTTGTAACGTCTTCAACACGGTCAATATATCTCTTACCGCAAAGGTGTACGAAGGGCTCGTCTGAAAGCCATGCCTTGTAAGCATAGAAGGAGTCCTTCTTATACTTTCTGTCCATTGTTACAAGACCCTTGTGGTTCTGACCGTTTTCGCCGCCCTCCTGACGTGCATCGGCACCGAAGTCAAACATATTCCACACGTGGGTTGACCAGATATATTCTCTTGTAAACAGCTGCTTGATAAGCTCCTCATGGTAGTAAGCCTGATACTCTTCGGTGTAGTCGCCCTGCTGAGGCTTTGAGGTGTGCCAGTTGAGAGCCTCGCAGCCGTATTCGCTGCAGCCGATGGGGATGGTCGGATGGTTTTTATGGAACTTGTCAAACCAGGGACCGTTCATTGAGGTTTCGCCGCCGTACCAGCCGAAGTAGTGGTTGTAGGAAATTACATCGGGAATTTTTACATATTCACTGTCGGGGTCACACATAGAAAGGCAGGCGATGGTGGTAAGTCTTGTCTTATCCATCTTGTGGCACATATCGTTGAGAATTCTGTGGTTTTCTATAAGGTCGGGGTCAGCGGCGCCGTGCATGGTGATTTCATTTGAAAGGCCCCATACAACGATTGAGGCGTGGTTGTAGTTCTGCGTAACAAGCTCTTTCATCTGTGAAATTGTGTTTTCTCTGCCTGTTGCCATATGCTGTGAAATATAAGGAATTTCAGCCCATACAACCATACCCTTTTCATCGCAAAGGTCATAGAAATACTGGTCGTGCTGATAGTGGGCAAGGCGGATTGTGTTTGCGCCTACCTCGCATATAAGCTCCATATCCTCTCTGTGATGCTCGGGAAGAAGTGCATTACCTATGCCTAAGCGGTCCTGATGGCGTGAAACACCGTGAAGGGGATATTTCTCACCGTTAAGGAAGAAGCCTTCATTGGGGTCAATTTTAAAGGTGCGGCAACCGAAGCGTGTGCTTATTTCGTCGAGCACGGTTTCGCCCTCAAGAAGCTCAACCTTTGCAGAGTAAAGATAGGGGTCCTTTCTGCCATGCCAAAGATGAACGTTTTTGATTTCAAAATCCGCATCATCATCGTCAATGGTTTTTGTTGCGATAACATTACCCTCGGTGTCAGAGATTGTATAACGGAGGAGCTGACCGTCCTTTTTGTTTGTAAGATAGGCTTCAATTTCAATTTCTGCATCCTTGCCCTTGACTTCGGGAGTTACCTTAAGACCGGGAGTGCCGAAATAATCAAGGTCAAAATGGCTTTCGGGAACACAGATAAGGTTCACGTCACGGTAAATACCGCCGTAGAAGGTAAAGTCTGCCATCTGGGGATAAACCCTGTCGTTAGCGGAGTTGTCAACATCAATTTCAATTACGGTTTCATCCTTGATGTGCTTTGAGATATCAACACGCCAGGTGCTGTAGCCGCCGTCGTGATGAGCAAGCTTCTCACCTCCGACAAAAACATCTGCCGAGGAGTTTGCGCCTCTGATTTCAAGATAATAGCAGTCGCTTTCGGGAAGCTCAGCCTTGTTTAAGGTTTTTGTGTAACGGCAGGTGCCTCTGAAATAGTCTGCGCCACCGTCCTGACCGTCAACGGCATTCCATGAATGGGGAAGGTCAACGGTTACAGGGTCAGTATCGGGCTTTTTGAAAAGCCATTCTTTATTAAGGGAATAAACTGTTCTCATAGTAAAATCTCCTTTTAGGTTTGTTCTGATCCGTGTCAATTATATATATTATTGTATACTTTGTCAAATAAAAATCATTCTGTGCAATAAAAAAAGCACCCGTAACACAAGCAGTTACGGGTGGACAGATTTATTTCTGAAAGAATGCTGAGGGTCTCTTGAGAACGGGCTTTCTTCTGTGCTTTTTCTTAATGTGGATGGGGTTTTTAATAATCATATTTGCAAGGATAGTCCAGAATATGATAAGAAGGAACATACCGAAGATTGCGAAGAAGCCTGCTGAAAGAATTGCTGACTGAACCGTTACGAGGCTGTCGATTGCAGCCTGAACCTCGGAAGAGGCAAGAAGACTTGAAATAAGCTCGTTGCCTATAAAGCTTTTAACAAGGGCACCGAGAGAAACGCCGCCTTCGGGACTCATAATGATGTCAAAAGCAAGTCTTGAGGAAACGATTGAAACAAAGAGGAAAACAAGACCTACACAGCTTGAAATGATAGTTCCTTTTCTCTTGCCGAGGGCCGAAAGAACTGCAACGGCAATGAGAACAGCGATTGCGAGAAGAAGGAAGGCAACGAAAACGATAAGGTGAGTCTTGATAGGCTCAAAAACAGTAGCAAAGGTTGCAGCGTTCTGAGAAATTATACCGTTCGCATCTGCTGCATCTCCGCCGAGGAACATTTTAATAAGCTCAAAAACAGAGTATTCATACTGCATTGAGAAGTTACTGTTAAAGGCGGGGGCAAGCTGCTGAATGAGAGCAAGAATGCCGGAGATTGTTTCTGATGAGCCGCCGATCTGGAAGTAGAACATCTTGAGGAAGAAGCCCAGTGCAATTGCGCCTACGGCAAAAATCGGGGTTAATATACGGTGTGCAAGTTTCATTTTAATTTCTCCTTTATTTCCATGAAGAGTTGAGTGCAACGGTTCTGTTAAACACTAATTTTTCGTCGGTTGTTGCGGTGTCAACGCAGAAATAGCCCTGACGCATAAACTGGAAGGTATCTCCGACCTTGAGTGCGCCTACACCGTCCTCGAGCTTACAGCCCTCGAGGATCTGCAGTGAGTCGGGGTTAAGGTTATCCTTGAAGGAGCCGCTTGACTCGTCTGAGGGGTTGGGATTGTTGAAAAGTCTGTCGTAAAGTCTTGCCTCAAAGTCGATGCAGCTCTTTGCGCTTACCCAGTGAAGAGTACCCTTTACCTTTCTGCCGTCGGGAGAGTTGCCGCCCTTGCTTTCAGGGTCGTAGGTACAGTGTACTGCGGTAACCTCGCCGTTTTCGTCGGTGTCGTAGCCCACACATTTTACAAAATATGCACCTCTGAGTCTTACCTCGTTGCCGGGGAAGAGTCTGAAATACTTTTTAGGAGGCTCTATCATAAAGTCCTCTTTTTCAACGTAAATCTCTTTTGAGAAGCGGGTAATTCTTGTACCAAGCTCGGGCTTGTCCTGATTAACGGGAAGCTCAAGCTCCTCAACAAGATCCTCAGGGTAGTTATCGATGATAACCTTGAGGGGGCGGAGAACTGCCATACAGCGGGGAGCGTTTTCGTTGAGGTTATCTCTTACACAAGCCTCAAGAAGACCGAAATCAACAACGCTGTAGGCCTTTGAAACGCCTACTCTGTTGATGAAGTCGCGGATTGCTTCTGCGGGGTAGCCACGTCTTCTCATACCGCTGATGGTAACCATTCTCGGGTCGTTCCAGCCGTCAACGATATTTTCCGTTACAAGCTGTAAGCACTTACGCTTACTTGTAAGGCAGTAGTTGAGATTGAGTCTTGCAAACTCAATCTGGCGTGAGGGAGTTTCAAAGCCCAGCTCACGAAGGAACCAATCGTAAAGAGGTCTGTGGTTTTCAAATTCAAGAGAGCAAAGGGAGTGAGTAACGCCCTCTCTTGTGTCTGAAATGGGGTGTGCAAAGTCGTACATGGGATATACGCACCACTTGTCGCCTGTCTGATGATGGCTTACGTGAGCGATGCGGTAAATAACCGGGTCGCGCATATTGATGTTGGGGGAAGCCATATCAATCTTTGCTCTGAGCACTCTTGCGCCGTCGGGGAATTCGCCGTCGGTCATACGCTTGAAAAGCTCAAGGTTTTCTTCAATGCTTCTTTCACGGTAGGGGCTGTTCTTGCCCGGCTCTGTAAGAGTACCTCTGTATTCTCTGATTTCGTCTGCAGTAAGGTCGCAGACATAAGCCTTGCCCATTTCGATAAGCTTTATTGCACATTCATAGATGAAATCGAAATAGCTTGAAGCGTAAAGAACCTTATCCCATTTGTAGCCGAGCCACTCGATGTCCTCCTTGATAGCGTCAACGTATTCAACGTCCTCTTTTGAGGGGTTGGTGTCGTCGAGACGCAGGTTGCATGTGCCGCCGTACTTTTCAGCAGTGGAAAAGTCAATCTGAATAGCCTTGGCGTGACCTATATGAAGGTAGCCGTTGGGCTCAGGCGGGAAACGTGTCTGTACGTGGGTGTAAACACCTTTTTCCAGATCTTCATCAATGAAGTCGTGGATAAAATTAGAAACTTTTGTAATTTCTTCCATTGTTACTTTCCTTTCACATATTGGAAATTGCATCGGTGAGTCTTTCTTTTACCTTTTCTTCACCTAAAAGACTCATAATAGCATAAAGGTCGGGAGTATTCTTTCTGCCTGTTACGGCAAGTCTGATTACTGTTGAAACATCACCCACGTGACCCTTGAAGGCATCGGGATTTTTCTTATACTCCTTAACGTTGGGAGTGTAGCCGAGAGGCTCGCAGAGTGCCTTGATGCGGTCGAACCACTGCTGCTTGTCGTCGACCGGGTTATATTCCTTGATATAGGCCTCGAGAATTTCCTTAGCCATAGCATTTGTGATGTTTTCGGGCATTTCGTAATTCTTTTCGTATATCTCATCAAAGAAGTAGCTTACGTAATCCTTTATCTCGCTGAAGGCGGCAATATCCTTTCTGGGCTTGGGTGTTTCCCTGTCGATGTTGAGAATATTTACCGAATATTCCTCATCTCTTGAGATAAGCTCATAGAAAGCCTTGTCATACTGCTTTGCCCAATCGGCGGTGTAATCGTAAACCTGCTTTGCACTCATAAGTGAAATAACGTTTTTGCTTACGTCGTTGAACTTCACCATATCGAAAAGTGCACCGCTTATGCTCATCTTCTTGAGATTGAAGGGGAATTTATCCTGAGCCTCGCGGGGGTTGGCCTTACGCCAGTCTTCGAAGTTTGAGTTTGCGAGGGTGAGAATGTATTCGTTTACGCTTTCCTTGGGGTAGCCTTTTTCGATGTAGTAGGTAACTGCTGCCTCCGGGTCCTTTCTCTTGCTGAGCTTACGCTTGTTGCCGTCTTCCTCCTTCATAATGGGAGCAACGTGGGCAAACTTGGGAGCCTTGAAGCCGAGAACCTTGAAAAGCTGAAGGTGAATGGGGCAGCTTGAAATCCACTCGTCACCGCGTACAACGTGGGTGGTACGCATAAGGTGGTCGTCAACTGCGTGTGCAAAGTGGTATGTGGGAATACCGTCACTCTTGAGAAGGACGACGTCCTGCACGTTTTCGGGCATTTCAATCTTGCCCTTTATCATATCGTCAAAGAAGCATTTCTTCTCAAGGTCACCGGGAGATTTGAGTCTGAGCGTCCAGGGCTTGCCTGCTTTTATGTTTGCTTCAATTTCCTCATAGCTGAGCTTGCGGCATCTTGCGTATTCGCCCCAGTAGCCCTTTACGGATTCGTTTTCCTGAGCGGCTCTTATTTCATCAAGCTCCTCTGCCGAGCAGAAGCAGGGATAAGCTAAATCCTGCTTGACAAGGCTCTTGGCGAAAACGTGATATATGTCTTTTCTCTGACTCTGATAGTAGGGGCCGTAGTCACCCTTTTCAATATCTTCACCGACTACGCCTTCATCAGCTACAACACCGAAGGCCTCAAGACCGCCGAGCATAACCTCAACAGCACCCTCAACCTTTCTTTTCTGGTCAGTATCTTCAACTCTTACGAAGAAGACACCGTCGGTAACCTTTGCAGTTCTATATGCAACCGTGCCGGTGAATAGATTTCCGAAATGCAAAAAGCCGGTGGGAGAAGGAGCAAGTCTTGTTACTCTTGCACCCTCCTTAAGCTGTCTTTCGGGATATCTTTTTTCCATATCCTCGGGCAGGAGTGTAACGTCGGGAAAAAGTAATTCTGCAAGCTTTAAAACGTCGCTCAAAATTAACCCTCCTATATCTATAAATACAGATTAAAATAATTCATACTATTATCTCAAATTCCGATGAAAATATCAATAGGTTTGAGGATATTTTTTATCTTTTTTTGACGGCGTGAGAATTGTGAGGTAAGACGTAATTTCTTGCCTGCTCCGAAAGGGAAGACGGCACCCGAAGAGTGTCGGAAGGGTTACCTTTTCTGTCGGTTTCGGATGCACAGGAGTAACAAAAAAGGGACTGCAGAAGCAGTCCCTCGGGAAAAATGGGCTTTAAAAATATATACTCTGAAAATCATACATATCTTTCGTATTACTTTCACGGGTGTGAACGGTAATAAGTGTGCTTGCAAGGTTTGTTTTGGGTGTTACGTGATAATATGTACCGTTATAATAGCAGCACTGTGCTGTTGCCGGGTGATTGTGCCCCATTGAGAGAAGACCGACACAGCCGCTTTCGTTAAAAACATCGTCGAGAGGCTGATTTTTCGGTATGTTATACTTCTCGGGACGTATGTTGAGTCGGGGGTAAAAGGCTTTGTAGGCTTCGCCTTTTTTTGCGGCACGGAAGAAATCCGGAGTGTTTTCGTGAAGGAAAACGCTGATGTATACATTTTCATTTTCCGACTTCTTTTCTGCTATTGTTTCCTCACACCATTTCACCTGATCCTCAAGAACGTAGCCGTAAATGTGGTCGGGATCTTCGTTGTCATAGTCCATAGTGTCGATGAAAAGAAGTGAATGGGTGAGTGCTTCTCCGTCGTAAATATCTATGCTGTACTGACAGCCGCCCGAGATTTCGGGAACATCTGCAACAAGGCAGTGCTCATACTGAGAAAGATATGCCACAACATCCTCAGAGGAGCCGTAATTCTGACCGTCGTTGTTTCCGGGTACATAAGACCAATATTGGTCTGAATCTTCAAAGATTTCAGCAACAGTACGAAGCACATAGGCTTTGTTGAAATCTCCCTCGTTGCCGTCGTCAATCATATCACCGCTGATTACAACGAGGTCAGGGGTGTATTTTTCAGCAAGGTCTTCGATTTTTTGCAGGGTGCTTAAGTCAGAGAAGGTTATGCCTGTTGTGAAATGGGTGTCGCTGAACTGAAGCACTGTGAAGTCGCCGTTTTCATCGGCATAAAGGTCGGGGAGCTCTTTCTGAACGATTACTGTTTCGGCAAAACCGCTTATATCGCCCTTAGCAGCCATTTCCTCTGAAAGTGCACCGCCGGAAAGGATACTGACAAAGGCTGTAATAAAGGCAATAAGAGTACGGATGAAGTTAAACATACAATCAATCCTTTCTTTTGACATTTTGTAAATGTCATATTTTAATCTATTATAACATATAATTTTTCTGTTGACAAGCACTAAATGTCAAAAAGGAGAAAATATTTATGTTTATCAATAAAACAAGTGACGGACTTAACAATGTCTGCGGCAAGAATATAGCAACACTGAGGAATAATCTTAAGCTTTCGCAAAGAGAGCTTGCAGACCGTATGCAGTTGGTGGGCATTGATATTGATAAGAACGCTGTTCAGAGAATTGAATGCGGAAAGAGGTTTGTAACCGATATTGAGATTGTAGCCTTTGCAAAGATTTTTTCGGTTGATTATAAAGATATACTCGAAAAAGCACAAAATCTCGGCTCATCAAACAACAAATAAAAAACGCCGTATCTGATACGGCGTTTTTTCTTCATACATATTCCTCTTTTTAAAAGCAACGAATTGCTGCAAGCTCTTTGTTTCAACGCTCATTATTCTATCACTTTGGCAAAATTAAATCAATATCAAAACTCACCAAACAAAAACAGAATAATTTGGTACTATTTTCAGATATGGGGGCAACAGTGCACAACAAAGAATATATTTCTTGTGAATTATCCACAAAACGGTGCTTTTTCTGCTTGATAAAGAGAGTTAAAGCTCAGCAGATTTTTTAAAGGAAAGATAGTATATGCCCTGATAGGTGAGCTCGCCTTTTTCACCTTCCTTCACTCCGCCGTAATCAAAGCCTTTAACGGCAAAGGTCAGCTTTTCACCGGCTGATGTTTCAAAGGTAAGACGACCGGTTGTTGATGAAAAGGGTATACTTCCCGGGTTCCTTCTCAGTCCGTTACTGTGAGCGGTTGTAATTTCCTCTTTTTTGATAAGAGTTGCGGTAACGGTCTTCTGCTCTTCATGAAGGCTGTTACTCCAACGGGAAAACTTCTTGCCCTTGTTTATTATAAATATGATGGCAATGATAATAATCGCAACGGGGGTAACGTATAATAAAAATTCCATTTTGTGCCTCCTTCGGCCTATCGGATTACGGGTTATATTAACTCTGTGCTTTTATACTATATTAAAAGCAAAAAAATGTCAAGCGGAGTAAAAATCGTCAATTATTTTTGTTCTATGGGTAGAAAAAATAAAAACATTGTGATATAATTATTCAGTTAACGTAACCGCGGCCCGAAAAGTGGTCGGGACAAGCAAAAATATTATGAGAGGTGCAAAAAAATGAGTTTTAAAGAGTTAATCATCAACGCAGGTTCATCATCACTCAAATATCAGGTTTTTGAAATGCCCGAAGCAAAGGTGCTTGCAAAGGGTATCTTTGAGCAGATCGGTACTGCCTGCACATTCACACACAAGGTAGACAAGGACGGCGAGGAAGTTAAGCTTCTCGATAAGAAGCCTGTTGATGCAAAGGACCATCACGACGCAATTTCTATTCTTCTTGAAACACTTACAGACAAAGAAACAGGTGTTCTTGAATCAATGGCAGACATTTCTGCAGTAGGTCACAGAGTTCTTCACGGCGGTGAGGAGTTCAGCGGCTCCGTTGTTGTAAACGAAGATGTTAAGGCTGCAATCAGAAGGTGTATCCCCCTCGGCCCTCTTCACAACCCTGCAAACCTTATGGGTATCGAAGTATGCGAGGAAATTATGAAGGGTATTCCTCAGGTTGCTGTTTTTGATACAGCCTTCCATCAGACTATCCCCGACTATGCATATATGTATGCTCTTCCCTATAAGTATTATACCAACCACGGTATCAGACGTTACGGCTTCCACGGTACCAGCCACAGATATGTAAGCGGCAGAACAACCGACTTCCTTATGAAGAAGTACCCCGGCAAGTACAATGCAGACGAGCTCAGAGTTGTTACCTGCCATCTCGGCAACGGCTCATCAATTTCCGCAATAGCAGGCGGCAAGTGCTTTGACACCACAATGGGTCTTACTCCGCTTGAGGGTATCATGATGGGTACACGTTCAGGCTCAATCGACCCTGCTATTATCGAGGTTCTTTGCGAAAAGGAACACCTTACAGCAAAAGAGGTTGACACAATCCTCAACAAGCAGTCAGGTATGTTCGGTCTTACTGCAGAGTACGATGCAGAGGGCAACATTATCCCCGGTACAGCTACCAGCGATAACAGAACAATCGAAGGCCGTTCAAAGAGCGGTGACAAGAGAGCTCAGCTTGTTGAAAATATGCTTTGTCACGAGCTTGTTAAGTATATCGGCGGCTTTGCTGCTGCAATGGGCGGTGTTGATGCTGTTGTATTCACCGGCGGTATCGGTGAAAACAATCCCCATTACAGAACAAGAGTTGCTGAAAAGCTCGGCTTTATGGGCACTGCAATCAACGAAGAAGCAAACAGCGTAAGAGGTCAGGAAATCGAAATCTCAACAGAGGATTCCGCTCTTAAGCTTCTCGTAATTCCCACCGATGAGGAGCTTCTCATCGCACAGGATACATACGAGCTTACAAAGTAAGACAAGCAAAAATAAAGGCGGCTGTCAGTTGACAGCCGCTTATTTTGTTTTGGGTAAAGGGATACGTAGGGTACACTCCGCATAGTATGCCTTCCTTTATGGCGAAGGAGAGGATTAACCTATATACTTATATCCACCAAAGAGCTTCTTTTGGAATTTTGCAAGTTCTTCGGTAATAACTTCGCTATAAGCAGAGTCACTTACATAAGGTAGAGCAAAACTTAGGATGCTATGTGATTTGTTAAGGTCAGACGATATATGTATGCTGGGCAAACCTATTCTGTATATGCCTGCCAGATAATGTGTAGCTACACAATATGAAAATATTTCATAGTCGTCGCGGTCCTTAATTTCTTTTATTTTTTGTGCATAAGTGGAGTTGTTTTCTAATTTTGCTAACAAATTATATGCGGCAGAATATAATTCGTTTTTAAAATAAGTATTTCCGAGAAGGAGCTGGCTTCTTAAAGACAAGTTTAAATCATCTGATAAAGAAAACACTTGTTTATAGTTATTTTGACTATAGTAGATTGTTGCTAATTTGTAAGAGGCAAATTCTAAAACAGAGGAATCTTCTTTGATAGATATTTCTCCGTTTTTTAAATGCTTTTGTTGTAATTTAGTCCACTGGTATAATTCTTTTAATTCATCTTCCGCAGACTTAAGACCAGCCATATCAATAACAGCGATAGCACAAAGCTTTTGGATATGACATATCACAGTAATTGATGAAATGTGGCCTAAATGGTATGCTCTTTTCCACCAATCAAGAGCATCTACCATTTTATTGTTATCGACATAATATTGAGCTATATCGATAATTGCTTTTAGATCGCCTTTGTCAGCTAATGTGATAAGTTCGTTTAAGTTTTCCATATAAACCTCCTAAAGTGTAATTATAATAGTGCTATTATTAAAGCGATAATACCCGCAAAAATTGCAACCCCAAGTAATATTTCAAGTATATTTATGATTTTGTCTATAATAACAGATGCAAATCCAAACAGAACTACTGCGGCTATTATTGCTATAATCCAAGGAATTCCGATAGACCTTAAAAAGATGATTGCAATTACAGAAAAAACCAGTGAAATTATAATCGATGCAAAGCGCGGTTCATCGTTTTCCTGACCGTAAGTGTTTGGTTGAGGATGGCTCGATTGTTTTTGTGGGCTATAGAGGTTGGCATTACTGCCGTAAACTCTGTTAACAAAATCCTTCTCGACTCTACCAATTCTCTGCCCTGATTCTTTATACACGTAACCGTCTTTATCTATTCTGCCTAAGCGCTTGTGCATAGAATCGTAAATATAACCGTCAGATTCAATTCTGCCGATATGTTTTCCGCTTTCGTTAAAGATATATCCGTCCTGTCTGATTCTACCTGCACGGCTTCCCGCTTCGGTATACATATATCCGTCAGAGTCTATTCTGCCGATTCCGGAAAAAGATTCATTATAAATGTATGCCATTATCTGCACACCTCTCTGTTAATACTTCATCTATTCCTATATATCGGACAATCCTTGTAATTCTCTCCGTAATCCACCTTACATTTGCCTTTTACTTCACTTTCAGAGAGGCGTTTGTAACAGAGTTTACATAGATAATTTCCCTGAGAATAAAGTAAACCCGTTGATTCATAATCGAGATAGGGACATCTTGCCATAATTTTTTCTCCTTATTTTTATATTTTGCACCTATATAAGTGCAAAATAATCATATCACCTAAATATAATAAAGTCAAGAGTTTTGCTCTTAAATAAGTGCAAAAGAGGTGGCTTATGAATAAGGAGCTTGAGAAAAATATCGGTAATAATATCCGTGAAATAAGGGAAAGCCGAAAAATGACTCAGGAAACTCTTGCGGCAAGGCTGCAGGTGCTGGGCTGTGATATTACAAGAAGCTCTATTGCAAAAATCGAGGTCGGTCAGAGGCATTTGTACCCTGATGAAATTGTTATGATAAAGGAAATACTCGAAACAGATTTTGACAGTATTTTTTACGGCATAAAAGAATAAAAGCAACCTTGGATTTGAAAAAATCGGGTTGCTTTTTTCTCAATCTATGCTATAATATTTTCGAAAAATACACAGGAGTGATGATATATGGAAAACAAGCCCGTTACCGCTATAATCGTAGGCGCAGGTCACAGAGCCTTTGTTTACAGTGAGCTCGCAAAGACCCGTCCCGACCTTCTTAAAATAGTAGGCGTTGCAGACCCTAATCCGGTACGCCGTAAAAAGGCTATGGAGCATTTCGGCTTCAGCGAAGATATGTGCTTTGAAACGGCTCAGGAACTTGCGACTAAAGGCAAGCTTGCCGATACAATAATCAACGGCACTATGGACGAGCAGCACATTGATACTGCCGTACCTCTTTTAGAGGCGGGCTATGACATGCTTCTTGAAAAGCCCTTTGCCGTTAACGAAAAAGAGATGCGATACCTTGTTGATGTAGCAAAAAAGAACGGCTCAAAGGTTATGATTTGTCACGTTTTAAGATATACTCCCTTCTATTACGGCATCAAGGAAAGAATCGTAAAGGGCGAAATCGGCGATATTATCAACATTCAGACAAGCGAACACGTTTCCTATCATCACCTTTCAACCTCTTATGTCAGAGGCAAGTGGGCAAACAGCGATAAGTGCCACACAACAATGCTTCTCGCCAAGTGCTGTCACGATATGGATATTATGATGTGGATGATGGCTGAGACCGAGCCTGCACAGATTTCCTCCTTCGGCGGCAAATATCAGTTCAAGCCTGAAAACGCTCCCGAGGGTGCAGGTACAGTCTGTATGAAGGACTGTCCTCACGTTGATACCTGTGTTTATTCAACGAAGCGACTTTACATTGACCATCCCGACCGCTGGAGCTTTTATGTGTGGGATGCTCTTGAACATATAGAAAACCCAACCATTGAAGATAAAATCGCTCTTATGAAGAGCGAAAACCCCTACGCTCGCTGTATCTATAAGTGCGATAACGACGTGGTTGACCACCAGAGCGTGCTTGTGAATTTCAAGAGCGGTGCAACAGGTACACACAATATGGTGGGCGGCTCTGCTGAGCCAAGACGTCAGATACATATTATCGGTACCAAAGGTGAGATTTTCGGTAACTTTGAGGAGTCTAAATTCACGGTTCTGAAAATCAATCCTTCACCCGATGCACACAACGAAGAGTGTGACGTTGAGGTTGTTGACCTTAAGGTAAGCGGCGATATGGTCGGTGCCTACGGCGGTCACGGTGGCGGAGACGAAAGACTTTCCGAGGACTTTGTTAAGTTCATCCGCGGTGAAGAGCCTTCACTTGCCTGCACCTCGATTTTTGATTCTGTTGCAGGTCATCTGAGCGTTTATCTTGCCGATGAATCGAGAGAAAAGTGCGGAGAGCCTCAGAGGGTTGTGCTTTAAAAGGCTCTTGACATAACTGCGCTTTAGTGATAAAATACCGCTGATAAATCCCATGGGGGAGTAGCGAGCGTAAGCCATTACGTAGCAAGTCAACATACTGACCGCAGGTCTGGCTTGTTTTAAATTGCGAGACTCATGTATAGTATGGCTATGCATGGTGTCATTATATCTATTTGACTTTTGTCGGGCATAGTTATTACTGTGCCCGATATTTTTTCTTTGGAGGATGTCAAATGAATTTGAGCTTTTCATTCTTTTTTAAAAGCGTAATGCCCGGAGCGGGGCTTGCGATGGACGCTTTTTCCGTCTCTCTTGCCAACGGACTCAATGAGCCGAAAATGAAGCAAGGCAGAATGTGCCTTGTCGCGGGAATCTTCTCGCTTTTTCAGTTTGCCATGCCCGTAACGGGTTGGGTGTGCGTTTCTGCCGTTGCCCGTATGTTCGACACCTTTGAAAAATTCATTCCCTGGATTGCTCTTGCTCTGCTCGGCTACATAGGCGGAGAAATGCTTTATGAGGGGATTAAAAACAAGAATTCCGAAGAGGAAAAGGGAGCTGTCGGCTTTAAGGCTCTGCTTGTTCAGGGTGTTGCAACCTCAATAGACGCTCTTTCAGTTGGCTTCACTATTTCAGATTACAATGCTCTTGAGGCGCTTCTTTCCTGCGCCATTATCGGTGTGATGACTTTCTTTATCTGTTATGTAGGTATTTACATAGGTAAAAAGGCAGGCACAAGACTTGCGGGCAAGGCGGGTATTTTAGGCGGAGCAATTCTTATTTTCATAGGCCTTGAGATTTTTATTACAAGCTTTATAAAATAGTCTGCCGGTTTTGCTTGTGCGTTTCCGTTAGCTTCATAAGGGTGATACGGGTTTGACCTAATCAGGTAAAAGGTTTATATCTTTACATACAATTATGAACAAGGTAACGGGATTGCTTCTGTTTCTGCTTCCTTTGATAATATTCTTTACGGATTTGAAATACGTTGCCTTAGTTGTCTGCTCTGTTGCCACATTTTCGGCAATTCAGGAAGGGTTTAATATTCTGAGAGGTTGTGAAAGCAGGTGAGCCCATTACGGATTACCGTTCAGCTTGATAATATGCAAAAACACCCTACGGTTTTTCAGCCGTAGGGTGTTTTGGGGTTTGCGGAAAATCAATAAGCAAGGCAAAAAACTCCTCCGCAGTTTTCTGCAGAGGAGTATAAGATAAGAACAAAGTAATTATCTCTTTGAGAATCTGTCGTAGCGTTAAGAAAACACTCCGGGGGAGTGTTTTTAGCTGCGACCGCAAGAGCTGTGCTCTGAGGACCCGAAGTGGTGTAAAAATAAAAACTCCTCCGCAGTTTTCTGCAGAGGAGTGA
>JAFWYB010000047.1 GCA_017517865.1 Clostridia bacterium
CTCGAACCGTCGACCTCCAGCGTGACAGGCTGGCGTTCTAACCAACTGAACTACCGGGCCAAGTGGTGGGAACAACAGGGCTCGAACCTGTGACCCTCTGCTTGTAAGGCAGATGCTCTCCCAGCTGAGCTATGCTCCCACATTGTCACCGCTCTCGCAGCGACTTGTATATAGTAGCAGATTAGTTTTAATTTGTCAATGGTATTTTGAAAAAAATTTTTATAAATTAAAAATAAATTGCGTTGTTATCTCCATAAACAGTTTCATCGTCCAAGGCAGGAAGAAACTGATTGGAAACGAAGGTAAATATTTTGGTTATTCGTGAAACAAGTACCTTTAAAACCAACAGAATCTGCTGAATAATATCCATAATATAAACCTCCTTACTCTTTATGTGTTTTGATTATATTATACCATATTAGCAAATATGTCAACAGATTTTTAACAATAAATTAATTTATGTCGCACTTCTTCAAATATTTTAAATATAAAAATATAAAGCGGCACGTCTAAACGTACCGCTTTGCATTTGAATCAATAAATATCTGCGAGCTCGTAAATCAATTTTTCTGTTTTTTCCCAGCCTATGCAAGGGTCTGTAATGCTCTTTCCGTAGCATCCCTCTCCGATTTTCTGAGCGCCGTCTTCAATATAGCTTTCAATCATAAGTCCCTTGACCATTTTGTCAATATCTGAATTATGTCTGCATGAATGCAGTATTTCTTTTGCAATTCTCGGCTGTTCAAGATATTTCTTGCCGGAGTTTGCATGGTTGGTGTCAACAATCACGGCGGGATTTGCAAGATCTCTTTCAGCATAAAGCTGACAAAGATGTGCAAGATCCTCGTAATGGTAGTTAGAGAAGGACTGTCCTCTGTCATTGACGTAGCCGCGCAGAATAGCGTGTGCAAGCGGGTTACCTTTTGAACGTACCTCCCAACCCCTGTATATGAAATCGTGGCTGTGCTGAGCAGCAGTAATTGAATTCATCATAACGGAAAGGTCACCGCCTGTAGGATTTTTCATACCTACAGGAACATCCATACCGCTCGCAGTAAGTCTGTGCTGTTGATTTTCAACACTTCTTGCACCTACTGCAACATAAGAGAGAACATCAGAAAGATAGCGATGATTTTCGGGATAAAGCATTTCATCGGCGCAGCAGAACCCGGTTTCGTTAACCGCCCTCATATGAAGCTTTCTTATTGCAACAATACCCTTGATGAGGTCTGCCGCTCTGTTCGGGTCAGGCTGATGGAGCATACCCTTGTAGCCGTCACCGGTGGTACGCGGCTTGTTTGTATATATTCTGGGGATAATAAGAATCTTATCCTTAACCTTTTCCTGAACGGGTACAAGTCGTGTTATGTAATCCATAACCGTATCCTCGTTATCCGCAGAGCAGGGGCCGATAACGAGAATAAGCTTTCTCTCTCTGCCCTCAAAAATATCCTTGATTTCTTTATCCTTCTGATGCTTTATCCTTTCTGCCTCAGCAGTCATCGGGAACTCCTCTTTAATAAGCTTCGGTATAGGAAGCTTGCAAACGAATTCCATATTATCCATATTAAATCTACTCCTTTATTTGTCAAACAGTTTTCTGCGTTCAGTTGAAGTTATCATCATATCAATAAGGCCCTGACGGTCATCGTTTTTTAAATATCCGTGCAGCTTTTCAAGCTGAGTCTGAAAAAGCTCCATTTCCTCAAGAAGAGCTTCCTTGTTAGCGAGGAAAAGCTCGCTCCACATCTTTTCGTTGATTTTTGCAATTCTTGTTAAATCTCTGAAGGAATCTGCAGTATAGTTTTCAAGGCTTGCATGCTCATAACAATTCATAAGTGCCACGGCGATGCAGTGTGTAAGCTGAGAAACAAAGCCTATCATCTTATCGTGGTTTTCAGGCGATATTTCGGAAATGCGTCCGAAACCGAGAATTTCACCAATTCTCTTGCAGGCCTCTATACCCTCGTCTGTGTTTCTTTCAGTAGGCACAACAAGATAGTTCATACCGTAAAATATACGTTCATCACTGTTTGTTATTCCTGAGGTTTCTTTTCCCGCCATCGGATGTGCGGAAATGAATTCAACCATAGGCGGCAGAAGCCTCTGTATCTTATCAACAATACAGCCCTTGACACCGGTTACGTCTGTAATTATTGTTCCGGGCTTTATCAAATGTCCGTTTTGTTCTATCCAACCGACAAAGGTTTCGGGATAAAGCGTAAAGATAATTATATCAGCCTGCCTTATCATAGTCTCGTCAACCTCAGTGCTGACCTTTTTTACCATATCGTGTTCAAGCGCGTAATCCATAGCTTCTTTATTATCTACAAGAGCTTCCACGTAATAACCCTTACCCGTAAGTCCTCTTGCATAGCTGCCGCCGAGAAGGCCGAGACCAACTATAAGAAAGCGTGTATTTTTGTTAATCGTCATTTATTATCGCCTCCATACCAAGCTTTGCCGTATGCACAAAAAAGTCCGGATAACTCTTTTTTACGGCTTCAGCACCTTTTATTTCTCCGCCGTACTTGCTGCACAAAACGGCAAGGCTCATCACAACCCTATGGTCGTTATGTGAGTAAAGCAGCTCTGACGGAGCGGAAAGCCCGCTTTTATTTATTACTATTTTATTATCAGAAAGCTCTATTTCAGCGCCGAATTTTGAAAGCTCACGCTTCATAACCAGACCCCGGTCGCTTTCTTTTATTCTCAGTCTTGCCGTACCCTCAAGCACTGCACCGTTAAGCTCTGCAGCAAGAGCCATAAGTATCGGTGCGAGATCGGGACAGTTACTTATATCAAGTGTAGGCTTACCATCTTTAAGAAGAGAAAAGAGACTCTTATAAACCTTATCACCCTGCCCGGTGTCTTCTCTCAGTCCTTTAACAGTAACATCACCGCCAACAAGGTTAAAGGCTTCAAAAAAAGCTGCATTTGAATAATCACCTTCAACATTAAGCTCAGTGCATTTATAGCTCTGACCGCCTCTTATATAAAGGCTGTCGTCCCGCCACGAGGCAGATACACCGAACATTTTCATTGCTTCAAGAGTCAAATCTATATAGCTTCGGCTTTCAATTTTCCCCTCAAGTATAATTTCACTGTCACCGTCACATAAAGGCAGTGCAAAAAGCAGACCGCTTATAAACTGACTGCTTATATCTGCCGAAACCTTATATGTTCCGGCTTTAAGCTTACCCCTTACACGAAGCAGACCGTCTGATGATTTTTCGTAAAACAGACCCCTTTGTTCGGCAATTTTTTTATAGACCGACATAGGTCTTTCCATAAGTCTTTCACTGCCCGAAAAGATACTTTCACATTCAGAAAGCATAGCAAGAGGAAGAAAAAATCTTAACGTACTGCCGCTTTCACGGCAGAAATATCTGCCGCCCTTGCTTTTTAACGGTGAAGCTCCTTTAATTCTGATGAAATCTGCACCGCGGGTAACCGACGCACCAATAGCCTCAAGACAGTCAATAGTGGCAAGCACGTCTTCACTGTATGCAATATTTTTAATTACGCTGTAACCATCCGAAAGGCCTGCACAAATAAGCAGTCTGTGAGCCATACTTTTTGACGGAGGGGCTTTGACCTCACCCGAAAGTATTGATGGTTTTATTTTCACTGTCATTTTATCACTTCTTCAAATAATCAATAAGAAAATCTATTGCTCTGAGATATCCGTCAGTACCGAGTCCGGAAACCGTCCTGACCGCAGCGAGTCGTATAAAGCTTACCTGACGGAAATCCTCTCTTTCTTCGAGTTTGGAAATATGCACCTCAACAGTGGGAAGCATAACAGCCTTTACTGCGTCAAGTATAGCAACCGAGGTATGAGTATAAGCCCCCGGATTTATCACTATACCGTCAGAATCACCGTAGGCCTGCTGAATTTTATCAACTATATCACCCTCGTGATTGGACTGAAAGCACTCACACTCAATACTTTTTTCCGCACAGTATTTTTCGATTTTATTTATTAGGTCACTGTAGGTTTCTCTGCCGTAATGCTCAGGCTCTCTTATACCGAGCATATTAAGATTCGGTCCGTTTATTACAAGTATTTTCATTATAAACACTCCAGGATTCTCTTTACTGTACTGTCAACATCACCGTCAACATAAATTTCTTTATCCGCCGAAGATAAGTATATATCAAATCTTTCGTCAAAGCGTTTTTTCAGCGCTTCACAGTCGCTTGAAAGCGGTCTGTCAGAAGTGGGTATTATGTCTTCAAGAGGTCGGTTGAGAAAGAAAAGCTTACCGTTCTGCCTGAGAAAATCAACATTCTCTTTTCTCAGAACTGCACCGCCGCCCGTAGCAATTACGGCACCGTTAAGCTTTGAGGCTTCTTTAACAGCCTCTGTCTCCGCATCGCGGAAAAACGTCTCACCTCTGACAGCAAAAATATCACTTATATTGCCGTAGCCGGAAACGATTATTTCATCTGTATCAACAAAGGTTTTTCCTGTTTTTTCCGCAAGAGCCTTGCCCGTTGTTGTTTTGCCGCTGCCGGGCATACCTATAAGTACAATATTCTGCTTTTCCCTTAACAGATCACTGTATATTTCATCAGAAATCTTTTTTATATCAGGCTTCTCACCTGTGAAAAGCGAGCCGGCAAGCACCGCCTGGCAGACAAGCATATAAAGCCCGCCGACAGTTTTTACACCCGATTTTTCAGCTTCAAGACAAAGCTTTGTTTTCAGAGGATTATAAACAACGTCTGTAATACCCGAAAGCTTTTCAAACCTTCCTGCCGATACGGCAACGGAACCGTTGTCCGGGTACATTCCTACGGGAGTGGTGTTTATGATAAAATCCGCATCAGCGTGAAGTGAATAGAGGTTTTCGTAGTTGACCTCTCCGCCTCTTGAAACTGTAACAATATCACCCGCCCCCAGAGCTTCGGCAACCGCTCTTGCAGTACGTGAGGTGCCGCCGCTTCCGAGAATAAGAACCTTTTTGCCCTTATAATCAAAGCAGGCTTTTTCTGTGAGCATTTTAAGGCCGCCGAAATCGGTATTATAGCCGAAAAGCTTACCGTTACGGTTAATAACCGTGTTAACCGCACCGATTTTCTCCGCCGCAGGGTCAATATAATCAAGATAAGGTATTACCGCGCTCTTGTAAGGTATAGTCACGTTTATACCGAGAAAATCCTTTTCACGCATAAAACAGTCAAGTCCGTCAGCCGGTATTTCCTTGAGCTCATAGGTATAATCAGCAATTTTTTCGTGTATTACCTTAGAAAAGCTGTGTCCCAACTTTTCACCGATAAGTCCGTATTTCATTTAATCACATCCGAGATAATCTGTTCCGAAGCGTGTTGTAAGAAGGTCGCAGAGTACCAGTGCCGTAACGCTGTCTGCAACAACTCTCGCTCTGTGAATGATTGCGGGGTCGTGTCTGCCCGTTATTTCAAGCTCCGCTTCCTCTTTGGTCATCATATCAACCGTTTTCTGTTTTTTGTATATTGAAGGGGTCGGCTTTACGGCGAGGCTGAAGATTATTGGCATTCCGTTTGTAATGCCGCCGTTGATACCGCCGTTGTTATTGGTAAGAGTAACCGTCTTTCCCTCTCTGACCGCAAACAGATCGTTAGCCTGACTGCCCTTCATTGTTGCAAAATCAAAGCCTTTTCCGAACTCAATACCCTTTACTGCGGGAATTGAAAACAACGCGTGAGAGAGCACACTCTCCGCCGTATCAAACCAAGGCTCGCCAACACCCGCAGGCATACCGATTACCGCCGTAGTCAATATACCTCCGATGCTGTCACCCTCGGCTCTGACACTTTCGATAAGAGAAAGCATCTTTTTGCGCTTTTCCTCACAAAGCACGGGCATATCAAGGCTGTCCAGCATAACAATGTCCTCTTTTATCTTGCCGAACTCTCTGTCGGTTATATCGCCGCAGCGTGAAATATGGGTTCCGATAAAGATGCCCTTGCTTCTGAGTGCGGAAATTGCTATCGCACCGGCCGCAACAAGAGGAGCAGTAAGTCTGCCCGAAAAATGACCGCCGCCTCTGTAATCCTGAAATCCGCGATATTTACATTCGGCAGTAAAATCAGCGTGGCCGGGTCTTGCGAGGTTACGTATAAGTGAGTAATCCTTGCTTTTGGTGTTACTGTTTTCAATCATTATACATATTGGCGTACCCGTCGTTTTACCGTTGAATACACCGCTGACTATTTTCACCCTATCAGCTTCACGTCTGGCAGTTGATATGCTGCTTATTCCCTTGCGCTTTTCCATCTGAGAAGCAATAAACGCTTCGTCAACGGTTACACCGGGAGCTATGCCGTCAATTACACAGCCGATTGCTTCACCGTGGCTTTCACCGAAAAGAGTAACTGAAAGATTATTCCCTATGGTGTTTTTCATTTTGTCACACCCTTATAATAAATTCATAATTTCATCAACTGTAAGCTCTTCGAAATAAAAAGAGCCTATTTCATCACATTTAACGACGGTAATTTTATCTCCGCCGGATTTTTTGTCGTGAGATATTATTTCTTTTACCCTGTCACGGTCAAAATCATACTTTACGGCAAGACCTGCATCGGCCAACGTGCGTTCCACCTCGTTTCTGATTTTCTCACCGCACATCGGAAGCATTCCCAGAGCAACACACTCACCGTGATAAAGCTCACCCTCAAGCGAGGCTTCAATACCGTGACCTACCGTATGACCGAAGTTAAGGCTCTTACGAAGACCCGACTCCTTTTCATCCTCTTCAACAACTCTTTTCTTTATAAGAAGAGAACGCATGATTATTTCGTCAATACTGCTCATACAGTCCTTTGCCGAAACAAGCCCGAACAGTTCCTTATCAAAGGTAAGAGCCATTTTTATACTTTCCGCTAGCCCGTTTTTTATATGACGGTCAGTAAGCGTAGAAAGCACATCCGGGTCAATGATTACCTTTTTCGGCTGATAAAAGGCGCCGATAATGTTCTTTACGCCTTTAAAATCAATTGCTGTTTTTCCGCCTATTGAGGAGTCAACCTGAGACAGGAGGGTAGTTGGTATATTGTAAAAATCTATACCTCTCATATAGGTTGCCGCCGCAAAGCCTGCCATATCCCCCGTCACTCCGCCGCCGACGGCAATAACGGCATCCTTGCGCGTAAAGGAGTGATTGAGAAGTGCTTCGCATATAGACATATATGTTTCAAAGCTTTTGTTTTCTTCTCCCTGTGGAAAAGTGAATATGTAGCTTTCTTTAAACTGAAAAGCAACTGTCTGAGCGTACTCGGACGGCACTCCCGAATCTGTGACGACCAGCACCTTGCCCTTCGCACCGATGTATTCACCCGCTTTTTTCAAAGCTCCTCTTTCAAGGATTATATCGTAGCTGTCTTTACCTAAGCTTATGGGAATTATCATTACATCGCCTCAAATCTTGCAGTTATCTTTAAAGGTGCCGACCATTTTAAGATTATCGCAGCACTCACTGAGCTCATCGAGCATATACATACCTCTTTTACTCTGAAGGTCGCCCGTAATTTCAACATAAAAATAATATGTCCATATAAGGTTTTTCGTAGCACGGCTTTTTATGCTTCTCATAGAGTAGCCGTGGTGACCGATTACGTTTATTGCATGAGCAAGTGCACCGGCCTTATCGGGTACGGTAAAAACAATAACCGAATGGTCACGCTTTTCCTTACAGAGAGTTCTTGAAAGAACAGCAAAACGCGTTGTGTTATTACTTGCCTCGTTTATGTTTTCTCTGATTATGTCAAGACCGTAAAGATCGGCAGTTTCTCTGCTGGCTATTGCTGCAACAGACGGATCATTGAGGTCTGCAATAAATCTTGCCGCTCTTGCGGTATTTTCACAGGCCTCTGCTTTATAACCACGGTTTCTGATGTAAGATGCACATTGGTCAAGTGCCTGACGGTGGGAAACAACCTTGACTATATCCTTTTCACGTGCACCTTTTACACCTATAAGGTTGTGCCTTATATCAAGGCTGTAAATACCGTTGATGAACAGAGAGCCCGAAAAGATTAGGTCAATTGTCTGACCGACCTCACCCGCGCGGCTGTTTTCAATCGGAATTACAACGCAGTCGCACTCCCCTTTTTCAACAGCCTCATAGGCCGCTTTGAAATCGGGGTATGAGATTCTTTTTCCGTCGGGAAAAATTCTGCCGGCGGCAATATGGGCAAAGGCTCCCTCCACACCGCTGTACGCGATGTTTGCACCCTCAACTATACGGTGCTGAAAGCGCTTGGAAATATCCATCGTGCTTTTTATGAAGGGAACATAAAACTCCCTTATTTCCTCATCATCTATATTTGACTGAGTGCTTCTTATGATTTCTGACTCTCTTGCACTGTCAAAAATCGGAAGCCCTCTTTCCTTCTTGTATTCAGCTATTTCTCTGACTGCTGCCATTCTTTTTTCAAAAAGGACAGCTATCTCCTTATCAAGCTGATTTATCGTTTCTCTTGCCTTGTTAAGCTTTTCCATTGTTATTACCTCAGATTAAACCGTATTCTTTTGCGAGCTGCTCAAATTTAGCAAGCGAACGGATTATCATATCTGTGCTTACACAATATGAAAGGCGCACATAGCCGGGATATCCGAAGGAATCACTGGGCACGAGAAGCAGATCGTATTTCTTTGCTGTTTCGCAAAACTCAGTTGCGCTTTCAACAGGGCTCTTTACAAACAGATAGAATGCACCGTCGGGCTTTGCAGTTTTAAAGCCGTACCTTTCAAAGGCTTCGAGAAGAATATCACGGTTCTTTTTATAAATTGAAATATCTCCCGTTTTGCCGACGCATTTTCTGATTACAAACTGCATCATTGAGGGAGCGCAGACGTAACCGAGAGAGCGTCCCGCACCGCACACGGCTTTATAAACAAGGCTGAAATCTTCAACCTCATCGGGAACGAGAATATAACCGATTCTGTCTCCGGGAAGGGAAAGTGACTTACTGTATGAATAACAGACAATTGTGTTTTTATAATACTTTGTAAGGAAGGGCACGGTAACATCACCGTAAACGAGTTCTCGGTAAGGCTCATCGGAAATAAGAAAAATCACTTTGCCGTATTCCTTCTGCTTTTTTTCAAGAATTTCACACATACCCTTTACCGTGGCTTCACTTAAAACTACGCCTGAGGGGTTGTTGGGCGAATTTACAACAACTGCCTTTGTTTTTGCCGTTATAGACTTTTCAAAGGAGTCAAGATCAATCTGCAACTCATCGTTGCATTTTACTTCAACGGGCTTTCCGCCCTGCGATGTAATAAACACCTTATATTCCGGGAAATAGGGCGCGAAAATAATTATCTCGTCGTCCCTTTGAATAATTGCTCTGAAGGTAATGCAAAGAGATGCGGCAGCACCGCAGGTCATATAAAGGTTGTTCATTGTGAAGGCTGTACCGAAACGGCTGTTAAGGTCGTCAGCAATTGCTTTTCTGGTTTCATTATCACCCACTGCCGAGGTGTAGCCGTGAAGATCTGTTGAAAGCATATTTTCCGTAAGCTCGCGAATTGTTTCGTTGACAACGTCAGGGGCAGGAACACTGGGGTTTCCCAGACTGTAGTCGTAAACATTTTCTGCACCGATTTCTGCCTTTCGCTTTTTTCCGTATTCAAAAATTTCTCGTATAACTGAGCTTTTTGCCCCTAATTCATACATCTCCATTGATACCATAAATATCACCTGTTATCCTTATGTTTATTACCTCTTTAACGAAGCTTGAAAAGTTATTATACATCATTAATTAAATCCGGTCAATAAAAAAACCTCATTTTGTCTGTAATATAAGCTGTTCACTTTACCACTTTAAAGCTTTGCAGTTTTAAATTACTACAATATTATCACTCCTTTTTTCGCTTGTCAATAGTTTAAATAAAAAAATCCTCTTTAAAATCATTTCAAAGAGGACTCTTATATTAAATTCTGTAAATGCTCAGTATTTCTTCAGCCTTATCTCTTACATCTTCTCGCAGTTTTTTAGGTGCAATAACCTCTACCTTAGAGCCAAACTGCATCAACCACGAAACAAGGCCCTCACTTACAACACATTTGGCGGTAAGCATAAAACGACCCTCTCGGTTAGATTTCTTCAATTTTGCCTCTGAGCCGAAACGGTCAAGTATTTCTTCGATTATAGAATTATCACAGCAAAGCTCAAGTCGCTGAGTGTCACCGCTGAACATATTAAAAATCTTACCCGAATAATCGGCAGAATCGAAAAAATGCTTGTAGGGTGAAACCTCACTGAAATCTCTTGCGGGGATATCAGTAATCTCAACCTTTTTCATTCTGTCAATTCTCGTATGCATGAGGTTATCATATTTTTCATTGTTTGCAACAAGATAATAGTGGTCATTGCTCCATATAAGTGCATAGGGACTCACACAATGCTCTCTTTCCGTTACGGTATACGCATCCTCACTTTCGTTCATCGTTCTTTTCTGGTAAATGAAGCTTACCTGCTTTCTCTTCTGAATCGCTCTGTTGAGAATGTCGATATTGTAATAAATCTCTTCATTGGTGCATTTTACGCGGTTATCAATATACACCTGGCCCTCAATCAGTCTTCTCTGACCTTCGCTGCAAAGAGTGCCTATCTTCTTGATAAGCTCCTTTGACTTTTTCTGTGTAATAAAGTTTGCAGCCTGAACAGCATCAATAAGGAGTCTCAGCTCCGGAAGCTCAAACTCTCTTGAAAGCACGCTGTAGCCTACTCTGGGAATACGCTCCGCACTTATATCAAGACCGTATTCCCTTAGTGCCTTAACGTCACCGTAAACCGACTTTCTTTCACAGCTTATCCCCTTTTCGGCGAGCATTTCAATTATCTGTTCAACACTTACGGGATTTTCCTCATCACTTACTTTTTCAAGATAATCCTTTATGTATAAAAGCTTAAGCTTTGTATAGCCCTTGTCTGCCATATGTGCACCTCTCTTATTCAAAATAAGCACCGCATCAGAGGGTGCAGTGCTTATTTACAATCGGATGATATTATCAGTAGGTCATTTTTGCATTGAGGTCCTTAACTACGTCCTCATGAAGCTTTACAAGCTCACGGTCATAGGAAAGCATACCGTTAACCTCAAATTCAACATCTGAAACCTGGGTATAAACCGTAGCGGAAAGTCCATTTTTAATCTGAGGGATAATCTGCTTTTCGTGAAGCTTTCTGTAAGCCTCGGTAAGAGCATCCTTACTCTTATACATCTGATAGCCGAAGCTCTTTGAGTAATTCCATACGTGGCCCTCAATATTGTGGCTATATCCGCCGTATTCACTCAGTACAATAGGTCTGCCGTCGTACTTAGGAAGAATAACGGGAAGGATGTATTTATGCATACTTCTGAAATCCGCACCCTTCTGGTCGTACCAACCGCTTGCGTGGTCGCAGAAGCGTGAGGGATCCTTTTCCTTGGTCCAGTCGCCTATTCTCTTGGCATCAAACTGTCCCCAGCCTTCATTGAAGGGAACCCAACAGCAGATTGAGGTGAAATTGTAAAGGTTGTCAATCATCTCCTCATATTCTTCCTCGAACTGAGTTCTCCACTCAATTTTGTCTCTGTTGAAGGTCTTATATGCATTATCCTTCTTTGTCATATAAACAAGAGGGTTGAGTGTGCCGTGGATGTTGGGAAGTACACCGGCATGGAAAAGGTTAAGAGCCTTGCCGCCGCTTACCATATCCTGCCATACAAGCATACCGATTTTATCGCAGAGATAATACCATCTGTGACTTTCAACCTTGATATGCTTACGAAGCATATTGAAGCCTAAATCCTTCATCTTCTGAATGTCGTAAATCATTGCTTCCTCGGTGGGAGGAGTCATCTGGCCGTCACTCCAATAACCCTGGTCAAGAAGCCCCTTCTGAAAATAGGGCTCATTATTAAGGAACAGACGTGCATATCCGCCGTATTCACCGATTGAGAACTTTCTCATACCGAAATAGCCCTTTACCGAGTCAACCTCTGTGCCGTCTTTAGTAAGAGTAAGCACGAAATCGTAAAGGAAGGGGCTTTCGGGGCTCCAGAGCTTTGCTTCGGGCACAGCTATTCTTGCATCGGTGCCGATTTCAGCTTCTGAAACAAGATTTTCACCGTCGAAAATCTTTATATTAAGAGTGCCCTCACCCTTAACATCGGTCTTGACAGCAATAACGCCCTCGTCAATATCAGGGGTGAGCTTATATGATGAAATATAGCTTTCGTTCACGCCCTCAAGCCAAACTGTCTGCCATATACCCGAGGTTGAGGTATACCAGAAGCCGTGTGATTCACTTGCCTGCTTACCTCTGTTCTGCCAACCGTCATCTGTGGGATCCCACACCTTAACAACAAGCTCGTTTTCACCGTCTTTAAGATAATCAGTAATATCAAAACAGAAGGGGTTATAGCCACCGATATGCTTACCGACCTTTTCGCCGTTTACATATACCTTTGCCTTCCAGTCAACAGCTTCAAAGTGAAGAAGAATCCTCTTTCCGCTGAATTCATCGGAAAGTGTAAATTTCTTTCTGTACCAGAGAAGATTATTCTTGCTTACTCTTTTGCATATACCCGAAAGACAGCTTTCAACAGCAAAGGGTACGCGGATTCTGTCGGTGTATTCATCACACCAATCCTTATCCTCGTCTGTAATTGCAAAATCAAAGAAGCCGTTAAGGTTCATCCAGCAATCTCTGACCATCTGAGGTCTGGGATATTCGGGAAGCGGCATATCACACATAGCTGCATCTGCCCAACGTGTTTTTAATGTCATCATAATAATATTTCCTCCGGTTTAATTTTTTTCTTATTTAAGATATTCGGTTGCTACCCAGCCGTTTATACCTGAAGTCAGGTCTGTTACATAAGCCCAGCCCGAAACACCGGATTTATAGCCGATAATTTTCACGGGATAGTTAATGGGAACGGTCTTTATAACATCGTAGTCCTTACCGGGTCCCTTTCTCAGATTGAGAGAATAGGTTGTATATTTTGTTTCACCGCTGCCGCTCTTATCGGGCTGAACGGTATTTTTATTTACCTTTGTAGTATCCTCAATGGGGCGCTCATCCTCAATATTGCTGCTTACTACCCAGCCGTAGGTACCAAAGCGTGTTGAATAAACATAGCAATATCCTTTTTCCTTTGCAAGCACCTTAACCTCTGCGCCCTTTCCGAGAGCCTGGACCCAGTCTGACGAAGCAGAGGGGCCACCCATCATATCGACCTTTTTGGTTGTATAGCCGAGATAGCTCTCCGAAAGATACTTTGAAGGCTTCTGAATCTTTGCATCACCGTTTATTCCGTATGGATTTACGGTAGTGTCAGGCTTTGTGGTGGAGGGGCTTGTAGTGGTCGGCCTTGTGGTTGAAGGTCTTGTGGTGGAGGGCTTTGTTGTAGAGGGCTTTGTTGTACCCTCTGCTGTGGGCTCTGTAGTACCTTCGGTTGAGGGCTCAGTTACACCTTCAGTTGAGGGCTCGGTTACTTCATCCTCTGCCGGTACAGTTGTAAGCACATCATCTGTCAGATCCTCCTCAGAGGTTTGGTCTGCCTCTGTTGTTTCATCAGCGGCATTGGTTTCGCCATCATCCTTGGCTGAAGGATTGGTTGTATTTACAACCGCAACGTTTTTATCGGTAGTGGTGTCGGGTTTTTCAGGAATAACCTTTTTAACGATGTATCCGCCTGCAACGACAAGACAGATAAGAAGAAGACAAAGAACAACAACCCTGGCGGCTGCACCCTTTTTGCCGTTTCCTATATAGGTGTCGTTATCGTCATCGGCAACCTCTTCGAGCTCTTCCTCGGACTTTTCTTCCTTTTCCTGCTGAACGTAAGCTTCCTGCTCATCCTCGGCGGGGAGAATAACGGGTGTTATGACCTCTACATCCTCCTGCTCCTCATAAGCAATAAAGGCTTCCTCTGTATCCTCCTCATCGATATAATCTTCATATTCTTCTGCAGCTTCAGCCGATACGGAGGAAAGATCTTCATATTCGGGCTCCTCTGAGTATCCGCTCTGAGCTTCGGGTTCGTATTCGGGAGGAAGAAATTCCTCTGCAGAAATATCTTCCGCTGTTGCAGGAGCTGACTCTGCCTCAGGTTCTTCAGCTTCATCCGACTCTGCTTCGGGTTCTTCTGCTGCGGCTGACTCTGCTTCAGCTATAGGCTCTGTATCTGCTGCTTCTTGCTCTTCTGCCTGTGCAGCATCCGTTTCAGCTACTGTTACCTCTGCTTCAATTTCCTCTGCTGCAGGCTCTTGCTGAACAAGAACTATTTTTTCCGGATCGTATTCGGGCACCTCTATAACGGGCTCTTCAACAAGAATTTCCTTTACGGGCACTTCAGGAGCCTTTATTGGCTCTGAGCCGAAAATATTGGGCATATAACCGGGTATGCTTACCTCTTCCTGTTCTGAGCCGTCAAGGCTGATAATCATACCGCATTCGGGGCAAAGCTCACTGCCGTCGGGTATATTGCTTGAACAAAAACTGCACTTCATATATGTCACTCCTGTTATTTAAACTTTTGCACAATAATCTATGTTATATATTAGCACATAGTAAAATCAATTTCAATAAGAAAGTATAAATAATAACATGTTATGACATAAAAATATCTCCGACATACTGTTGTACATCGGAGATTATATTTTTAATTTTAACTATCTGTCTTATATGTATCTCTATTTATTCAGCCTAATATGAGTTTTCTAAACAACGAACGTTTCGGCAGGTTGGCATCTGGCAACCTCTGCCCTCTTTATTTTCGTCACATCAGCTTTTTTACCTGTATTCTCTTTTATTCCTTTTTCCGAGAATCTTACTCCTGATCAGGTATGAGATACTTGTTTTCTTCGGCTTCAATTTCTTCCGGTATTATTAAAAGAAATTTCTCCAGAAGCCTTTATTCTTTATATATTATATTTAAATCCGCATCGTAGCGACCTGATATCATTTTATGTTCCTTAGCAAAACTTACTTCGGAAATTACCGCTTCAATTTCTTTACACTGAAACGCTTGACTCATTTAATTTTATTTTTATGTTATCAAATCGTACGGTTTACATTAAACAGTACATTGGTAACACCCCTTTCTTTATCTTGTGGCTTCATTATATATCATTTTCATCAATTCGTCAATAGTTTTCAACAAATAAATATATTTTTATTTATTTTGTATAATCAGTTATGCAAAAACAGGGCTTCATACGACCTGAAACCCTGTTGATATATCTTTGCAGATATAGTGTTTTTGCTATTTTAACCAATATGCATTCTGGACTCAAATAAGCTCTCTGCCCATAAGCACACCCATAACCGATGCCATCATAAGACCTCTTGTCCAGCCTGAGGAGTCGCCGAGGCAGTGAAGCCCCTTTACGTTAGTGTTGAATCTGTCGTCCATCTTAACGCGATTGGAATAAAATTTAAGCTCTGGTGAATAAAGAAGTGTTTCGGTTGAAGCAAAGCCCGGTACAACGTGATCCATGGCCTTGATAAAATTGATTATGTTCATCATAGCACGGTACGGCATAGCGGCTGTGATGTCACCGGCAACCGCATCGGGAAGAGTAGGTCTTACATTGGACTGTGAAAGCTCCTTTTCCCAGGTTCTCTTACCGTCAAGAATATCACCGAAGCGCTGAACCATAATGTGTCCCGCTCCGAGCATATTTGTAAGCTCGCCCACCTTTTTTGCGTACTCAATGGGCTGGTTGAAGGGATAGCTGAAATTGTGCGAAACAAGAATTGCAAGGTTTGTATTGTTGCTCTTTAAATCCTTATAGCTGTGACCGTTTACAACGGCAAGGTCATTATCATAATTCTCCTGACTTACAAAGCCGCCGGGATTCTGACAGAAGGTACGCACCTTATTTTTAAAGGGACCGGGATAACCGATAAGCTTTGACTCGTAAAGCACCTCGTTTACCTTTTCGATAATCTCATTTCTTACCTCAACACGTACACCGATATCAACAGTGCCGGGCTGATGGGCTATATCGTACTCTGCACAGATTTTCTCAAGCCAGTCAGCTCCCCTTCTGCCGGTTGCGATTACGGTATGGTCACCCTCAATTGTCATTTCGTCGCCCTTGCTGTTTCTCAGATGTACACCCTTACAGGTACCGTCCTCGAGGATGATATCGTAGCATTCGTAGCCGAAGATAATCTCCACACCGTTTGACTGAAGGTACTTTTCAATGGCAAGGTAGATATCCTGCGCCTTTTCCGTACCCATATGACGGATGGGACAGTCAACGAGCTTAAGGCCTGCCTGAATTGCACGCATACGGATTTCCTTTACCTCCTGAGAGTTGCTGATTCCTTCAACGTGTGTATCTGCACCGAATTCAAGATATATTTTATCGGTATAGTCAATGGTTTCCTGAGCCTTCATTTCACCTATAAGCTGAGGAAGGTCACCGCCGACCTCATAGCAGAGTGAAAGCTTACCGTCTGAGAAAGCACCTGCACCCGAAAATCCCGTTGTGATGTGACAGTAGGGCTTACAGTTAACGCATTTCTTTGTTTTGTCTTTGGGACAGTGCCTTTTTTCAACAGGCTGACCCTTTTCAACTATAACAATGCTCTTTTCTGAGCCCTTCTTGAGCATTTCAATAGCGGTGAAAATACCCGCAGGACCTGCACCGATAATTACAACGTCTTTTTTCATATTCATTTCAGTTTCCTCCAAAAATATTCTTTACGCATAAAAAAGGACCTTTATCACGGAATAGATAAAGATCCTCTTCAAAATATTCCTCTTAATTTTAACATTATTAAGAAGGTTTGTCAATACGCCGATGCCAGATAAGGCGGTATTTCTTCAAAATATGAACTCAGCCCATTGTAACAGGCTCTTCGGGATAAAAAATACAGGACGATTTTTTAAATTCGGTCATAAAGGCATTATACTCTTCCACACCTATGTAAAAAGCTTTTTTTACTGATTTGCAGGAAACATACAAATACCCGTCACTGCAAAGATAAATTTCAGGCTTAACACCGCCGTTAACCGCTGTGTCAAACACGAGCTTATCTCCACTATCGCTTACGCGGGAAACCGCTGCAGCATCCGAGTTACTCCTGACCAGCTCATCAATAAGATTGCGGGATGCTACAGACAGCGAATACATGATAAAATCCTTGCCCGTCTCGCAATAAGTCAACAAATATGAGGACTGTACAGAAAGAGAATATATGTCGGTGAGTTCGCCGAGTGTCTGACAGCCTTCCAGTTCCTTTTCAATGTCGAAATCCTGCGGTAAGCCCAGCTTCGTGACGGAAGAAATAAAACTCTCACATTGCTCTTTACTTATTTTAAAGAAGTCATAATCATTTATTGCAATGTAACCGTCTGTGGTTATATTGACCGACAAAGTAAATCCTTCTAAAATTCTCACGTGAAAGCTCAGAGTGGGAGCCTCTCCCCAATTTTCGTCTTCTCTCTTGCAATACCGACTGTTTTTCAACAACGCAAAAAACTCTCTGCAGAAACCGTCAACCTGATTTTCATCAAGTATTATTCTGTCAGGTTCAATATATTGATTGCTGCCGTTGTAGTTGTAATATTGAAAATGAACGCCCTCTATTTTCGGTATAGTAATAATATCCTCGGTAAGTGTCAGCTTATCAATTATTTCACCGATTGTATCAGAATAAAGAACCCCGTTTTCTATGTAAAGAAATGTTCCTCGCATAAGACCGTCTTCACGGCCTACTGCAACCGCATAATCCTTGCTGATTCCTTTAACCTCATAAACAATCAGATCAATATATTCAGCATCCTCCTTAACATAATCATACACATTTATTCTGCCAAGCTCTCTGAGAAGTATACTTTTATCAACAGGCTCACAGTAACTACTGTGACAGTTATATTGCACACCGTTAATTCTTACTCCCGAAAAATATCCCGGCAGGTCTTCATTTTCCCAGTTATCATAATCCGAAGGCGGTGCTCCTTGTATTACAGAAGCCGAAGCAAATGTGGTTTTTGTTACATCCTGAGAGGTTGTACCGTTATCGGAAATTTCTGTTTCGGCGGTTATCTCTACGCCTATTTCTGAAGGTGGTTTTTGTAAGTGATTGTAAGCAAACAAAGCCGATACTGTAACTGCAATTATACAAGCGGCAACAAGAACATTTTTCCGTGAAATAAGCTTAACCTTCGGCCCATAGGACACTGCTTCCGCTATATGTTCATCACTTATTTCGTTCATCGCATCTGAAAGAAAATCGACAGTCATAACACACCCTCCTTTTCAAGATAAGCTTTCAGTTTTTTTCGCGTACGGGAAAGCTTCTGATAAACTGCTGCTTCACTTAATCTCATTGCCTTTGCGATTTCTCCGATTTCATCAGAAAACCAGTAACGCTTAATAAAGGCAACTCTGCTTTCTTCGTCAATACTATCAAGAAAACGATCAATCAGTCTGCCGAGTACTCTTGCATCGATTTTTTGCTCAAATGACAAGTCAGTAAGCTCGTATTCCAGTTCACTTATAGGCAAAACCTCTGCACTTCGCTTCAATGCAGTTTTGCTTCTCAGTTTTTTAAGTGAAATATTTCGGGTAATTCTGCAGATAAAAGAAATAAAAGGGTCAGGATTATTCGGCGGAATCGTATTCCAAACGGCAAGATATGTATCGTTGACACTCTCCCTTGCATCTTCTTTGCAGTGGAGGATATTATCTGCAATACGAAAAAGCAGCTTGTCATATTTAAGGCAAAGCTCCTTTAAGGCAATGTCATTACGCTTAAAAAGCATATCGATTATTTGTCTGTCTTCCATTTTCTTCACATTCCTTCATAAATACAACTACCCAAAAGCAATTATTTTCTGACAGTTATTTTAAAAAATTTTAAGGCACACCTAAAAAAACACATCAGGCATGCCTTTATTTTTACTTTTTATTTCTTTTTATCGCATAATACACCGGTATTGCGCAAAGTGAGAAGAAAAACCCTACCAGCATACCCGCCTTCATACCGAGCTGCTCCGGAGAAACCGAAAGAGCTTCGGCTACTGCCGCTGTATTGCCGTCTGCTATAACTATATCAGTTATAACACCCACAAGCTGAGGTCCGACCGAGCCGCCGAGGTCGCCGCCTGCCGCCATCAGCGCAAAAACAAATACTCCGCCCTTCGGAAATCTCTCCGTAGCCACAACAAGAGTACCCGGCCAAAGCATCGCAACACAAAGTCCGGTCACGACGCAGGCAACAAGACCTATAACAGCCGATGACGAAACAACTGCAGTAAGATAACACAAAGAAGCGCCTATTGCGCTTATGAAAAGCACCGACGTAATGTTTTTGCCTTTTTTCGCATAAAGAGTTCTGCCAAGACCAAGCATAGCGGCAAAAAGGGCAACACCGAAAATATCGCCCCAAAGCTTTTCTATACCTAACGCTCTTTCAAGGTAACCCGACACCCACTGCGCCATAGTACACTCAGCCGCACCGCCGAGAAACAGTGCAATAACACAAAGCCACAACCCTTTGTTTTTCAGAAGCTTTACAGCACCCGAGGTCTTTTCAGGGGTTTCCATATCAGGTATTTCAGACGTGAGAAACAAAACGAAGGAGGTAAAGGGTATAAGTGCAAAAATCAAAGCAAGATACTGCCAGCTTCTTTGAGAAAACAGCGAAAGAAAAACAGTTGCAAATATAACAACACCCACAACACCCCAGGCATATATTGAGTGGAGCTTACTCATTTCTCTGTCCGGGTCATCAGAAGGCAACGCCGCTATAACAGGGCTCAGAAGCACCTCGGCAAGACCGCAGCCGAGTGAAAATACAACAGTACCGATAACAAGGCCCGCATATACCTGCTCCGGAAATACAAAAGGCCAGAGCGCGTATATTATAAAACCGGTCACACAAAGCGCAGGCATTACAACAAGTGTCTTGCGCATATTGAATTTATGTGAGAAAAAAGAAAATATAAGATCAATGGTAAGTTGAGTGAAAAAGTTTATAAGCACAAGCAGACCGAGCAACGAAAAGGATATTCCGTACATTGTGCGGAAGGTAAGAAAAAGCAGAGGCGACAGATTTGCCACCACCGACATTGACATATTCGACATATAGCAGGCTGCCTTCAGCCGCTTAACAGATGATGAACGCATAGCTTTTCTCCTTAAGTGTATTACGGATAAAGTTTATCATATATATTTTTTATTTGCAAGAAAAAAAGATATTTCCGCAGAAATTACGGAAATATCTCTGAACTGCATTACCACTCTCTGATAACCTTCGGGTTTGCAAAGATTTCGTCAAGCTTCTGAATAAAGGGAAGAATATCACCGAAGCCGCCGACTCTGTGGTCGAAGGTGATTGTAATGGGAAGCATTGTCTTTGTACCCATATCTATTTCGCCTTTTTCATTTCTGAACACGTAATTTTCGTCTCTTGCAACACCGACTGCCATAAGGAAAACCTGCGGGAAAAGAAGAGGTGCATTGGTAACTCTGCCGTTGAGAGTCTTATTTACTGCACCGAGGTTTGTTAGGCATACGGTACCTTCGTTGATATCATTGGGAGTAAGATAGCCCTCCTCCCTGGGAGCGTGCTCGAAAAGTCCTTTCAGATTGGCAACCCTACCCTTGCCGACATAACCGGCAACCGTCTGAGCAACGGTAGAAATGATTTTACCGTCAAGAATAAAGCCTGCTGTACGCTTAACAATCATATCAAAAATAACTCTGTCAACATCCTGAGTCTTGAGCATATTCACAAGCTCTGCTGTGCGCTGTGAAATCTCCTTGAGGCTTTTTTCTTCACAGGCACTAACCTTTACAGGGAAGGTTTCACCACTGTCCAGAAGAACGGGAAGAGCAATATCAATATGCTTTTTGATAATGATTTTACCCGTTGTGCAAAGGCGGTTATATTCAATATATGAGTTAAGTCTGGGGGCAACCTTAAGACCTTCAACCATAGCCCTCATAAGAAGGTCATTGAAGGTAAGATTATAATCGCATTCCTTTTTGAATTCACGAAACTCCTTCCAGAACTCTGTTACGTCTGCATCATAGGTATATCCGGGAGTCGGCATATCCTGCGCGTTGGTAAGCACGTTAGCCGAAACCTTCGCCTTGATGTTGAAATACTCTATTCTGTCTTCCGGCTCGGGACCGTGCTTTGCTTCTCTGACAAATTCTTTAAAATCCATAATCATATCTCCGTTACAATACGGTAATTTTTGTTTTTGTTATTCTATCACGTATTATAGCTTTTGTCAATTTCTTTTACAGAATTACAACATTTTTCAAAATCTGTTGCAAATTTACTTTCAGTTTATTATTCCTTCGCAAATTCTTTTAAAAACCGGGCCGCAGTCGCTGTTACCCGCCGTTCCGTTTTCGTTGAGCACAACAACCACGTATTCGGGATTTTCAGCAGGGAAGAAGCCCGCAAACCAGGTGCGGCATATTTCTTTGCCGTTTCTGTAAATTCCGCTCTGAGCCGTACCCGTTTTACCCGCAAGGTCAGTCTGTTTGCTTTTCGCATTGTAGGCGTTGCCGTTTTCGGTAACAGATAAGAGCATTTTTCTGAGCGTATTCACCGTAACGTCGGTAAGAAGCTTCTGCGGCACTGCGCCCGTCTGTGCGCTTACATTACCCGATGCATCAAGGGTGCCGTATATAACCGTCGGAGCAACAACGTTACCGGTAGCAAGAGTGTGATAAGCCCTGAGCATCTGTATTGGCGTCATCATAAGCTCACCCTGACCGAAAGCAAAATTTGCAAGCTCACCTTTTATTTTTAGCACGTCTGCTTCAGGAAGACTGCCCGACGCAGCAGATAATCCGTCAGCAATACTGTCTGCTTTACCTATGCCGATATCGGAGCAGAGCTTGAGAAGATAATCGGTATCAATCTGATTTATAAGGTTAATAAAGTAGCAGTTGCAGGAATTCTCAAGAGCAGTCTGCATATTTACCTTACCGTGTGCAGTAGAATTATAACAGCTGAAGACCTTGTCGCCGACAGTATAGGTGCCGTTACATTCGTATTCCGTTTCCTGCGATATTCCGTTTTCGAGGGCAGCAGCCGCCACAACGGGCTTGAAAACCGAGCCTACACTGTATTGCTGAAGTGCTTTATTTATAAGCGGCGACCCCTCTGCGCCCAGAGAGGCAGCAACGTTTTCGGGGTCATAGACCGGTACGCTTGAAAGTGCAAGTATTTCACCGCTGTTTATCTTCATAACAACTGCACAGCCGCTTCCGATGCCGCTTTCACCGAGTGCCGCTTCGGTAAGCTTCTGAATACGGCTGTCCAGAGTGAGAATAATTCCCGCCTGAGAATTGAAATTTCTGTCGTTGACATATTTATCCATACCTGCAAGCACTCTGCCCTTGGCATCGACCTCAAAGGAAACGGTCAGACTGCCCGAATTTTCCGAAAGGAAACCGTCATATGCTCTTTCAATACCGCTCACGCCGCTTTTACCGTCTGCCGAAACGTAACCGATAAGATGCACTGCAGTCGCTTCTTCACCGTATCTGACGGGTACGCTGAAGGTGCGCAGAAAATCATTGTTTATCTCTTGTTCAACCTCGACTGCAAAGGGACTGCCGCTTCGTATGCTTTCGTTAAAGGAATCCATATCCGACATAAAATCGAGATATTCCGACGAACCGACAGTAGGTGTTACAACGGCTATAAGCTTTTCTGTTTTGTCTACAAGCTTATTCAGATTACGGTCGTAGATCTTGCCTCTGGTACTGCCCACAAAAACCGTTTTCTGCCCCGACGAGGTACCCGCAAACGAATAGGCGGAAAAGTTTATAGAAGCCACCTTTGTCATAAGCCCCGTAAAGCACAGACAGAAAAATGTAAAAAGAGATATCATTCTTTTTTCCATATTTATCACCTTTTACTATTATTACAGTTATTCTGCCGATTATTGACGCAGAATTTTTACTAATAATTACCATTAGTTTTTTCAAAGGTATTGACTTTTGCGTTTAAAAGTGTAAAATATATTTTAGCACTCGGTAGTCAAGAGTGCTAAAATCAAACATACACAAATAAATTCAGGAGGATTGAATTATGAATATCAGACCACTTCTTGACAGAGTTGTGCTTAAAGCAACAGAAGTTGAAGAAACCACTCAGAGCGGCTTTATCCTTACAACAGCATCTCAGGAAAAGCCTCAGTTTTCCGAGGTAGTTGCAGTTGGCCCCGGCGGAATTGTTGACGGCAAGGAAATTACTATGCTCGTCAAGGTCGGTGACAAGGTTATCACCGGCAAATACGCAGGCACAGAGGTCAAGGTTGACGGTGAGGAATATACAATCGTACGTCAGAACGACATTCTTGCAATTATTGAATAACAGTCTTTTGGAGGTAACATACAATGGCTAAACAGGTAATTTACGGTGAAGAGGCAAGAAAGGCTCTTCAGAACGGTATTGACAAGCTTGCAGATACCGTAAAAATCACACTCGGCCCCAAGGGCAGAAACGTTGTAATCGACAAGAAGTACGGCGCTCCCCTTATCACAAACGACGGTGTTACAATCGCCAAGGAAATTGAGCTTGAGGACGCTTTCGAAAATATGGGTGCTCAGCTCATCAAAGAGGTTGCAACAAAGACAAACGACGTTGCAGGTGACGGTACAACAACAGCTACACTCCTCGCTCAGGCTCTTGTTCGTGAAGGTATGAAAAACGTTGCTGCAGGCGCAAACCCAATGGTTGTTAAAAAGGGTATCAAAAAAGCGGTTGACGTTGCAGTTGAAGCAGTCAAAGCTAATTCCAGCCCTGTTACAACCTTCGAAGATATTGCAAGAATTGCTACAATCTCCTCAGCTGACGAGTCAATCGGTACTCTCATTGCAGAGGCTATGGAAATCGTTACAACTGACGGCGTTATCACTGTTGAGGAATCAAAGACTGCTGAAACAATGAAAGAAGTTGTTGAAGGTATGCAGTTTGACCGCGGCTACATTTCTCCTTATATGGCAACAGATGTTGACAAGATGGAAGCTATCATCGACGATGCCGCAATCCTTATCACAGATAAGAAAATCTCAAACATTCAGGAGGTTCTCCCCCTTCTCGAGCAGGTGCTCAAAATGGGCAGAAAGCTCGTCATCATCGCTGAAGATGTTGAGGGCGAGGCTCTTGCTACCCTTCTTGTCAACAAGCTCAGAGGCACCTTCACCTGCGTTGCAGTAAAGGCTCCCGGCTTCGGCGACAGAAGAAAGGAAATGCTTCAGGATATCGCCATTCTCACCGGTGGTCAGGTTATCACCTCAGACCTCGGCCTTGAATTACAGACAGCTACTCCCGATATGCTCGGCTCAGCCAAGCAGGTTAAGATTACAAAGGAAAACACCACCATCGTTGACGGTGCAGGTGACAAGGCCCAGATAAAGGCACGTATCAACCAGATCAAGGCTCAGATTGAGGTTTCTACATCTGAGTTCGACACCGAAAAGCTTCAGGAAAGACTTGCAAAGCTTGCAGGCGGTGTTGCTGTTATCCGCGTAGGTGCCGCAACGGAAACCGAAATGAAGGAAAAGAAGCTCCGTATTGACGACGCTCTTGCCGCTACAAAGGCAGCCGTTGAGGAAGGCTCAGTTGCAGGCGGCGGTGTTGCACTTCTCAACACAGTACCCGCTGTTACAAAGCTTCTTGAAGAAACAGAGGACCCCGACGAAAAGACAGGTGTACGCATAGTGCTCAAGGCTCTTGAGGAGCCCGTTCGTCAGATTGCAAAGAATGCAGGTCTTGAGGGCTCGGTTATTGTAAACGAAATCATTTCAAGCGGCAAGGTAGGTTACGGCTTTGACTTTGCAAAGGAAGTGTATGTAAATATGGCTGAAGCAGGTATTCTCGACCCCACCAAGGTTACCCGTTCAGCACTTCAGAATGCTTCCTCAGTTGCCGCTATGGTGCTCACAACAGAGTCTCTTATCTCTGATATCCCCGACCCGGCAGCAGATGCAGCTGCAGCAGCGGCTATGGCTCAGGGCGGCGGAATGTACTAAGAGAAATGCGGAATTCGGAATGCGGAATTCGGAATTGCGCTGTAAGCGTTTGAAGACGAAAAGTTGTTCCCGCTGAATAAATAAAATGAAAAGGAGTTCCCGTGTGGGAACTCCTTTTTACGTGCAAAAATGCCGTCTGAAGAGCAAAGCCTGCAGACGGTATTTCGGTTATTTTATTCAGCCTTCTTTGTCTTTTCGGGAAGTGTGTTTTCCTGATTGCGGTAAACAACAAACTTGCAGAAAAGATATTCAAGTACGAAATTGGAAGCCATTGTAAGAGCAAGAACTATGTATTCATTTACTCCCTTATCGGCGGCAAGGTTGCCGAGAATTGTTGAAACGGGTGTGAATACAAGATAGAAGCCTGCTATCTTAGCCATAGCAACGGGAATGTTTGCCGCAGAGCGGAAGGTGTATCGGCGGTTGAGTGTGAAATTCCACAGAACCGAAAGTACAAGAGCTATAAGATAGCACACACCGTATTCCGCACTGAGAATTGCCATAAGCTTTTCATTCTGAATGTTGATGTTGGGCAACACAAGCTCGTTGAGCAGTGTGAAGGATCCCACCTGAATTATACCCGCAGAAGCCGAGAAGAGTGCAAACTTCACAGCCTGCAGAGCGTTACTTTTTTTCATATTTTTTCCTCCTTTAAGCCACAGCACGGCTTTATCGTATTATATTATACTACCTGCTCAGATAAAATTCAAGGCTGAAAAGCTATAATTTATCCGTAAATTCTTATATCTCTGAGCACGGGGGTTGACCTTGAGCGGCTTATTATTATAGCTATTTCATCCGTGTTTATCGCTCCTCGCAGCCTTATAAGCTTTCTTGAACCTATAACCGTACCGTCATATATGCAATAATAGTCGCCCTTTTCGTTTTTCGCCAGAACCCTGTATTCTTCAATACGTTGACTGAAGCTGAGCTCTTCACGCAGAGATATAAGCTTTATTTCCTTTTTTTCGGGCAGTGTAAGAATAACCCCCTTCTCCCCTTTTGAAAGAGCCGCGTAATTTGCTTCCGTCTCCCTGGCCTTACCTTCATCTGTACAGACTGAAATTTTCACGTCTGATATTTCATTGCTGAAGGGTTCGGTAATAAGTCGGGTGAATTTTTCAAGAGTTCTTATTTCACGCTTATTTATAAGACCGTCCTTATCGGGCGGCACGTTAAGAAGCATTGATGCATTTCCGCCGACCGTATTGAAATAAATCTCTGCAAGATCCCGTGCCGTTCTCTGCTTTTTCAAAAGATAATATAGGTTATTATGCCAGAACCAGCCGAGATTTATTGAAACATCGGCTTCGGCAGGCTTGAAAATCAGCTTATCATATTTTCTGAGCACCGCTCCCGAGCCTAAATCTTCAGCAGTTTCATCAAGCCTTTCAGCCATATGCTTTGTCTGAGCTTCATCTGTCTGCGAATTTTCGGCAACAGCCTCGTTGCTTTCCTTTTCTCCGGGAACAATACTCCACTCGCTTTTTCTGACTCTGCCGCCCTCGTTGCCTATCCAGCGCACATCAGGTCCGCAGATTGATATAACCGCATCCGGATGGTATTTTCTTATCACCGCATAATATCTGTCCCAGTCATAAACCTGCTTCCTTCCGTTTTGTCCTTCACCGCAGGCTCCGTCAAACCAGAAGCAGAAAATTTCACCGTAGTTTTCACAGAGCTCCGTAAGCTGACCGACAAAAAAATCGTTATATTTATCAGTTCCGTAGCTCTTTTCGTGTCTGTCCCAGGGAGAAAGATAAATGCCGAGCTTAAGTCCGTACCTTTTACAGCTTTCCGAAAGCATTTTCACAATATCCTTACCGAAGGGTGTATTCATAACGTTATGGCTTGTCAGCTTTGTATTAAAAAGGCAGAAGCCGTCGTGGTGCTTAGCGGTTATTATTATACCCTTACTGCCCGTAGCCTTAAGCACACTGCACCATTGGTCAGTGTCAAGCTTTTTGGGATTGAATTGAGAAATATCCTCCTTACCGTTACCCCACTCTCTGTTATTCATTGTATTCACACCGAAATGGATAAAGTTATAATATTCCAGCTTCATAAACTCAAGCTGTCTTGCGGAAGGGGTAACGCTGATATATCGTTGAGCCTCATCACTATAATCAAAAATACTTTTTATATCTGTTATTTTCATAATACCCTACTCCGTATAAGAGCCTCACATTTTCAGTGAGGCTCCGTTGTTAATTAATAATTAGCTTTTACTGTTTCACCAACAGCCCTGAGAAGCGAATCCTCATGTGTTGAGGGAAGGTCGCAGTTATAGTGCCATATCATAACACCACCGAAGCCGTTGTTGATACAGTATTCTGTCTTTGCGGAAACAACGTCAGGTGTGTTAAACCAGAAATTCTTGTCCGTTTCATCACAGTGATACCAGCCGTCCTCTTTTATGTTTTCATAACAGCCGTTATAACCGTACCAATAAGATGACAGGTCTGTGGGTCTTGAATAGAAGGGAATTCCTACGTTTACCTTTTCGGCAGGTATACCTTTCAGGCCAAGCTGCCTTAACTGCTCTACGGTATCCTCATAGGTGGAATGCTTACCTTCTTCGTCAAGATTGTCGTAGCTCATAAGCTCAAAGGTATCTATAGCATCAATTGCAGCATTGGTAAATTTGATATTCCAAGCATTACCCGCAACACCGAGGGTATATTCGTCACCCAGTGCCTTATCAAGCGAAACAAGGAACTTGTTATAATAATGCCAAGCCTTTAAGGATATAGGATACTCATAATCAAAATGAACACCGTCAAGGTTGTATTTTTCCAGCACAGCAATAATGTTGTCTTCTAAGACTCCGCTTTCAAAGGCCTTGTTGTGCTCGTCGCTCTGAGCCTCCATCTGGTCTTCCCATACATCAGAATCAGTATTTCCCCACGGACCGATAAGGTTGAGTGTAAGGTGAACATCTCTGTTTCCTATTGCAGCGCGTACCGCAGCAAGCACGGTTTCCATTTTTTCTTCGTCATATTCAACCACGCCCTCGCTGTTGAAGGTGGCACACTCGAAAAGAATAACATCTGTGACAATGTCAAAGTCCTCTTCATATAACTCTCCGCCCCAATACATAAGAGCGTCAGCTCTGATATATGTAGTAACCCTGAAATCGTCTACCTTGTTGCCCAGTCCCCCTTCGTAGCCGAAGAAGCCGACTATAACGGTTGCAAGTGCAGTAAAAAAGCCGATAATTCTTTTGATAAAAGTAAGCATATTGTTTTCTCCTTTGATGAATTACAGAAAATTAAACTTCTGTATTCTGATTATACAACAAATGTTTTATAAAAGCAAGAAAAATATACCGGAGCGACGCAGAATGTAAAAAACGGAACGGAAAACTATTTAATTTTATCAATAAACGAGCTGTCCGATGAGCCTTTGTTCACAATCTGATAACATATTCAAAGTGAATTATGATATTATAAAATTGCTTTTAATAATTATAATCAAAGGAGAGATAGATGTGAAAAAAGCACTTAGTCTTATTCTCGCAATCATACTTTCATTAAGCTGCTTCGGTGGAGCTGCTTTGCCCGTAGGTGCAGCAAGCTTTGAAACCGAAAACAATGTGCAGGTTGAAATCGCACCGTTCCTTTATAAATCGGTACTTTATCAGATGGAATACCCCAGCCACCTTGGATATGACATAAAGGAAAAGAGCAACGAGGGCGATTACGCTATCTCACGTGAGCTCAACGACCTTTCCTACACCTTTACTTTCCCTGCAGGCACCACAAGAATTGAGTGTATGGTATCTCTCAACGGTGAAACCGATTGGCGCGGCTTCAGAATAAACGCTGAAGAAAACCCCAACTATTGGGAAAAGAATGAGGACGGCTCAATCGATTACAGCAAGCCCCTCACCTTCAGACGTAACGAAGTAACCGCTGAGCAGGACGAGTACGGCATTCTTTACAGAGACTATCTTAAGGATACAGGTGTTGAAGGCTTCAAAAATTACGACAGAATTTACTGGCAGCTCAACTATACCTGCGACGGTGAAGAATTCAAGGAGTATTTCGACATCAGACTTTATGATTACGACAGCTCTGAAAAGTATTCACTCAAAGCAGTAAACTTTAACGTTGCAGGCCTTCCCTTTGCAGCACTTTCAGGCGAAAACGTTGCTGCCAACCAAAAGGTCGCTGCTAAGTATCTTTCAGAAAACAGCTTTGATATCGTTGCCGTACAGGAGGACTTCGGTTATCATAATACCCTCGTAAACTCAATGAGCGGCTTCAACTATGAAACCAACCATACGGGCGGCGTTCCCGGTGGTGACGGACTCAACATTTTCACTAAGGATATGCCTATTTACAATGAAACACGTGTTACATGGAATGAGTCCTGCGGTATACTTTCAGACGGCTCTGACGAGCTTACTCCTAAAGGCTTTGTATATTCCGTAATTGATATCGGTAACGGCATTTATGTTGACTACTATAATATTCACGCTGACGCTTACGTCGGAGAGGGCTCAATCGCGGCAAGAACAAGCCAGTACAAGCAGCTTGCAGAGTTCATTCAGGCACGCTCGGAAGAAAACGACAGACCGGTAATCATTACCGGTGACTTCAATAACCACATTCACACAAAGGAAGACGACGCTGCTATCTATAAGATTTTTTACGAGCAGTGCGGATTCAAGGACGCTTGGGTTGAATATCACAACAACGGTGAATATTTCAATATGTACGAGTGGCACATCACAGGTCTTCCCGCATGGGGCAACTGGGACTCAGTTGAAAGATTTATGTACAGACCCGGCGGCGGTGTTGATGTTGTCGTAAACGATTTCAGATATGTTGAGGTTAAGGACGACAGCGGCAAGGTTGTTTCTGACCACTCGGCAGCAGAGTGTGATTTCACATTTATCAAAACTGCTGACTTTGTTGAAAACACTCAGGAGCTTGAGGTAACAAAGCCCGAAGGCAACGAATTCATTCATAAAATCATGTGGATTTTAAGAGTTCTTGTTATGGTCTTCTCAGATATCGGCAATCTGCCCGAGCTTTTTAAAGAGTTATAATATCGCTGATAAATAAAAGATACAAAACGCCATTCTTAAACGAATGGCGTTTTGTGTTTATAAATGTCAGCCAATAAAAAAGCACCCACAACAAAGTGAGTGCTTTTCGGAAAATGGTCGGAGTGACGGGGTGCGGGTGTCCGGTGGACACCTCTGTGCGTAGCGCAGAAGCACCGACCGAGGCGGCAGCCGAGAACTTGAACCCATGGCTACCTCTTGCGGTTCCCAAAATCGCTTTTCTGCTTGGTGCGCCGAGCGATTTTGACCGCTGCGCCACAGTCGCCCTCTCTTATTCCGCCACCGGCGGTGGTCGGGCTCTGTGCCTGGTCCCTCACGTTGGTTCGGGTCCAATCGGCCAAATAAAAAAGCACCCACAACAAAGTGAGTGCTTTTCGGAAAATGGTCGGAGTGACGGGACTTGAACCCATGGCCTCTTGGTCCCGAACCGTAAAAGCCTTGTATAATAAGGGCTTTCGGGTGATTTTTAGTGCTTTTGTATCGGAAATCGGTGCTTTCCAAGGCTACCCAACACACTGCGTCCACACAGTCCAAGTCCGTAGATGGTCAAAGGTGTGGTCAGAGCAGATTTTTACGAGAACTCGCGCACCTAACCGAGAAAGTAGTTCATCGTTCTTTCTGCCAATAGTATAGCATACATTCGAAACTATTGCAAGACCCTGCTCAAAATGCAGAATTTGCGGTGCAGTAGTCAAAGAAAAGACCTTGCGAAAAAAGTTGAAATTGTTTCAAAAAAGGTCTGGACTTTCCTCCCCTTCTGTGGTATTTTTGTGTGCTGACAGGAGGTGCAGACCATGAAAAGTATCATAAAGGAATTATGGCGAGGAAACGTCATGCCGCCCGAGGACGGCAGACACAACACTCCCGAGATGCAACAGCTGCTGGAATATATCAGCAGACACAACGATGACCTGCTCAAATCCATGACGGACGAGCAGAAGAAAATCTTCGAAAAGTACCACGATTGCTGGAGCAAGTACGCAAGCCTTGCCGAAGCAGCCATCTTCGAGTATGCATTCAGATTAGGAATGCAAATTGCTATAGAGACATTAAAATAATTTGCATCCATACAACCATGTAATGTAATTTTCACAAAACTACTATTATTTACAATTATAACCTTGACAACTACAACCAAATGGTTTATAATATTATACACAAATATGTTTTTGGAAGGAATACTATGACAAGATCAGAACTGATTAAAATTATTTGTCAAAAAAACAATATCAGCCTTTCAGAACTAGCAAGACGAATTGGGCAAACACCGCAGAATTTCAGTAAAAAATTATTACGTAATACTGTTTCAGATGATGAATTATCAAAAATCTTGCTAGAACTAAACATTGAGTATGAGCAAAAAATTAAATTTTCGGACGGTACTTCAATGGAGATGAAAACTGAACAAGACTCATTACACTAAATTAAGACTAAGGAGGTCTATCATGAAAAAGAACCATAATGATGAGATGACATATACATCCGAGGAAATACTGAATGATCCCTACGGCTTTACTCTCAAGGAGATGACCGATGTTTTGGGAGAACAAGAAGCACAAAATTTATTCAATTTGCTGTATAAAAAGAAGCCAAATCCAAAGTATCAGACAGTTAAGATAAAGGAAATTCAACAGGGTGGTGACACAAGTAAATACGCTTTTGAGCTAACAGATGGTTACCGCATTGAAACTGTTTGCATTAAAAGAAAAACAGGAACAACAGTTTGCGTGAGTACAATGGTTGGCTGCCCTGTTGGTTGTATATTTTGCGAATCTGGTAGCAATGGATTTATTAGAAATTTAACGCCCTCAGAAATTGTTCAGCAAGTTGTTCTGCTGAAAGAAAAAGTCAATAGAATCGTCTATATGGGGATGGGAGAACCATTGTTTAACTACAATTCTCTTATAAAATCCATTCATATTTTACGTGATCGAAACGGATACAACTTCCCCACAGACGGAATTACAGTTTCAACTGTAGGCCCTTTGAAACAATTGAAAAAGTTGAGAGAAGAACACCTAAAAATTCAATTAACGCTTTCACTTCACGCAACTAATCAAACGACAAGAGACAAGGTTATACCGCACATGAGCGGAAACAAAATTGAAGATGTAGTGGAAGCGGTCCTGTCTTATTCAGAACGCCATAATAGAAAGATTACGATAGCGTATCTGTTATTACCTGGAGTTAATGACAGGCCTTCGGATGTTCGTCAATTAAGTCGGTGGTTTCGTGGAAAAAACGTTTTAATTAACTTGTTACAATACAATAACACTAAATGCTTTGATATGAAGAGTCCAAACAAACAACAATTGGTTGCATTTAAAAATTTGTTGGAACGTGAAGGCTTAGAGGTGAAGCTTCGTGAATCAAGAGGCGGAAAAATAAAGGCTGCGTGCGGTCAATTAGTTAGTGAACATAACAAAAAAGGGAGAGTGGCTCCTATGAGTATCCCTCAAAGTAAAAGTTCTACGCGATCGGTCCCCTCCAAAAAAGCAGAGCAGCGAGCAACCCCCAATAACCCAAACGGAAAAAAAAACAATTTTAAAAACAAAAAAACACGCCGAACCCCGTATTGATAATCGGCCATACAGTTAAACATTGTATTCAGTTTGTAGTGAAGAGGAAAAGTATAAAAACGTGAAAAAGCTCGAATTAATCAATATAAATAAAACTTACGAACATACAAAGCACCAAAACGGTCGATGCCTTTGAAAACAGTATTCTGCTTTCGATCCTTGGAGAATGTGCCTTGGCACTTGAGAGCGAAAGAAACGCGCGAGAGAAGGAAGCCTCTGCTATCCTTGCAGAGCAAGAGAAGCTACGCGCAAATCTGCTCCGCACCATATCTCACGACCTTCGTACACCTCTGACCTCAATATCCGGCAACGCAGACAATCTGCTCGCAAATGACGAAGCATTTGATGCGGAAACACGCCGACAGATCTATACCGATATTCGTGAGGATTCCGAGTGGCTCATCAGCCTTGTGGAAAATCTTCTGTCGGTATCCCGTATGGGAGACGGAAAGAGCGACATACGGATGTCCGCCGAGCTTGTGTCCGATGTTATTGATGAAGCGGTCAGACGCACCGAGAAAAATGCAAGCGAGCATAAGCTCACCGTCAAGGAAAGCGACGGAATACTGCTTGCGCGGATGGATGCAAGACTTATCGTTCAGGTCTTGATCAATCTGATCGACAATGCGATAAAATATACGCCAAGCGGATCTGAAATAGAGATCTCGGCAGTCGAAAAGGACAATGAAATTGCAATTACCGTAGCGGATAACGGACACGGAATTGCAGACGAGATAAAGCCCCGTGTGTTCGATATGTTCTACACAGGTGCTGAAAAAATTGCCGATAGTCGCAGAAGTCTGGGTCTTGGACTGGCACTCTGCAAATCCATTGTAAACGCTCACGGCGGTGAGATTACAGTAAGTGACAACAAGCCGCACGGTGCGGTATTTACCTTTACACTGCCAAAGGAGGATGTGGAGATCAATGAATAAACCCTTAATACTCGTAGTCGAGGATGATGCGCCCGTTCGTAATCTTATCACAACGACCTTAAAGGCGCACGACTATAAATTTATAACGGCACAGAACGGAAACAACGCTATTATGGAGGCTTCATCGCATAATCCCGATATTGTTTTGCTTGATCTCGGACTCCCCGATATAGATGGCGTTGAGGTTATAGAGAGAATACGCACGTGGTCGGATATGCCTATCATAGTGATCAGTGCAAGAAGTGAGGATAAAGACAAAATTGATGCCCTTGATGCAGGTGCGGACGATTACTTAACAAAGCCATTCTCCGTAGAGGAACTTTTGGCAAGGCTTCGTGTTACGCAAAGAAGATTAGCCGCGAACCGTAACGAAGGCGCAAGCTCGGTGTTTATAAACGGTGCTTTGCGAATCGACTATGCCGCAGGCTGTGCATATCTCGGTGAGGAAGAATTACATCTTACTCCCATCGAATACAAAATACTGTGCCTGCTTGCAGCAAACGTCGGGAAGGTCTTAACGCATACCTTCATTACACAAAAAATATGGGGCGCGGCGTGGGAGAATAACGTAGCCTCTCTCCGTGTCTTTATGGCAACGCTCCGCAAAAAGATCGAAGCAACCCCCGACTCACCACAGTATATCCAAACGCACATTGGCGTCGGGTACAGAATGATGAGGGTGGAGTAAAGGAGAGCATTATGATAGCATTTATAACTATCGCAGGTTTAGGGTTGTTGGTTTCCATACTCGGCATCATCAATATGACGGGCAATATATCCTCTCTCCATTGGTATCATAGGCATAGAGTGACCGAAGGAAATCGAAAGCCGTTCGGCAAACTTGTTGGACTCGGCA